>NZ_JAVWDJ010000004.1:0-66202 GCF_036642255.1 Clostridium sp.
AGAAGCTGAATATAAAGAACAACTTAACAAGATAAAATAAGTAACATAGGATAAAAAGCAAAAATAAATATAGCAAAATATAATTTAGAGCCCCCATCAAGCACTGAGGATTTTATCTCAGTGCTTTTTTATGGTTAAGATTTAAAACATAACTTCCACTTAACTTCTCCTTAACAAATTACATAACAGACTTAACAAAGGGGGAATAATATATAGATATAAAGATTAATTGAAGCACATATTGTTTTATTTATATAGGAGGGTATTTATGGAGCTTAAAAAGAATTTTAAGGGTAGCAAAAAAGAATTTATTATTGAAAAGTTTTTGTCATTATTTGCAATTGTATCAATTATAACTACTATGACTATAATATTTATTTTGATAAGAGAAAGCGCTGTGTTTTTTAATGCAGTAAGTATAAAGGAGTTTTTTACTAGTTCTAGGTGGTCACCACTTATGAAACCACAGAATTTTGGAGTGTTACCTTTATTAAATGGCACATTCTTAATTGCAGCAGGGGCCAGTGTTATTGCTATTCCAGTTGGACTTGGGGCAGCTATTTATTTAAGTGAGTATGCTTCTAAAAAAGTGAGAAATATACTTAAACCTATTTTAGAGATACTTGCAGGAATACCATCTATAGTATATGGATATTTTGCACTTACAGTAATAACCCCAGCTTTAAAAACTTTCATACCTAATATTCAAATATTTAATGCATTAAGTGCTAGTATAGCAGTGGGAATTATGGTAATTCCCCTTGTATCCTCTTTAAGTGAAGATGCCATGAGTGCTATTCCAAACTCTGTTAGAAATGGAGCCTACGCATTAGGTGCAACAAAATTAGAAGTTACAACAAAAATTGTTATACCTGGAGCTCTTTCAGGAATTGTTTCATCTTTTATTTTAGCAATATCAAGAGCAGTTGGAGAAACTATGATAGTTGCTATTGCAGCAGGAGCAAAGCCACAACTTACATTAAATCCATTGAACTCAATTCAAACTATGACTGGATATATGGTTTCTGTTGCCATGGGAGATATCAGCCACGGCTCTGTAGAGTATCAAACCATCTTTGCAGTTGGAGCTTTGCTGTTTTTAATAACCTTTGGATTAAACCTTATTGCTAAAAGAATTGTAAAAAAAGGGCAGGTGAAAATGTAATGAGTAAGAACTTGTTTAAAGATAACGCAAAGGACAATTTAAAAAGTAGGCAAAGAAAAAATGATATATTAAAAACTTTATTTTTCCTTTGTACTGCCTTTGGTATTGTAATACTCATAGTGCTAATTGGATCTGTTTTAAAAGATGGGTTAAAGTATTTAAGTTTAGATTTTTTAACTGGGTCCCCTTCCCGAATCGCATCCAAAGCTGGAGTGCTACCAGCTATTGTAGGAAGTGGTTACGTTATAGGTCTTACAACACTTATTGCATTCCCAGTAGGAATTGGAACAGCAATTTATATAGAAGAATATATGTCTAAAAATAAATTTAGAGAAATTTTAGAACTTAATATATCAAACTTATCAGGAGTGCCTTCTATAGTCTATGGAATCCTTGGTCTTGCAGTGTTTGTTCAAACCTTTATGTTTGGAAGAGGAATTGTTGCAGCGGCTCTAACATTATCTTTATTAATACTTCCAACAATTATTATTACTTCCCAAGAGGCTATAAGAAATGTACCAAAATCTCTGAGAGAGGGTTCTTATGCACTAGGGGTTTCAAAATGGCAAAGTATCACAGGAGTGGTACTACCTTTCGCACTGCCAGGAATTTTAACAGGAACTATTCTTTCAATTTCAAGAGCACTTGGAGAATCAGCTCCACTTATTATGGTGGGAGCTGCAAGCTATGTAACGTTTTTACCAAAGGATTTATTTTCAGCCTACACAGCGTTACCCCTTCAAATATATAACTGGACTTCTAGACCACAAGCAGAATTTCAACAACTTGCAGCTACAGGGATAATAGTGTTATTGGTGTTTTTATTAGGTGCTAATACCATAGCTATAATCCTAAGAAACAAGTATCAAAAAAGACTAGATTAGTGGGGGAGAGATTGTTATGGAATTAGGAATAAAAGTACAGGATTTAAATTTTTATTATGGTGATAATCAAGCTTTGAAGAAAATAAACATGGAAATACAAACTAAGAAGGTAACAGCATTAATAGGACCTTCTGGCTGTGGTAAATCCACATTTTTGAGAACTTTAAATAGAATGAATGATATTATTGATAATACAAGATATGAAGGAAAAATAATCATAGAGAATCAAAATGTTTTAGATAAAGATATAAATTTAATAGAACTTAGAAAAAAAGTTGGTATGGTATTTCAAAAGGCAAATCCATTTCCAAAGTCTATTTACGAAAATGTAATCTATGGTCCTAAAAGATATGGGATAAAAAATAAAGGGGTTCTAGATGAATTAGTAGAGAAAAGCTTAAAAGGAGCGGCTCTATGGGATGAGGTAAAGGATAAGCTTAATAAATCAGCTTTTGATTTATCAGGTGGGCAACAACAAAGGCTATGTATTGCAAGAACCCTTGCTGCAAAGCCAGATATAATTTTAATGGATGAGCCAACTTCTGCTCTAGATCCTATTTCTACTTTAAAAGTAGAGGACTTAATTCATGAGCTCAAAAAGCAATATACAGTGGTTATTGTGACTCATAATATGGAGCAAGCTGGAAGGGTATCAGATTTCACTGGATTTTTCCTTAATGGTGAATTAATAGAATTCAATAATACTGAGGATATCTTCTATAATCCTAAAAGTAAGAAAACAGAGGATTATATTTCTGGTAGATTTGGTTAATATATAAATTATAATAGTGGAGGATTTAGTATGGAGATTATAAAGGTTAATAACCTCAGTCTATATTATGGTACTATGCAAGCTTTAAAGAGTGTAAGTATGAGCATAAAAAAAAATAGTGTTACGGCGCTTATAGGACCTTCAGGTTGTGGAAAATCAACATTTTTAAGAACACTAAACAGAATGAATGATTTAATTGAAGGTGTTAAGATTCAAGGGGATGTAATTTACAACAATATTGACATATATAAAAAATATGAAGTAATGGAGCTACGTAAACATGTGGGTATGGTATTTCAAAAACCAAATCCATTCCCCATGTCTATATATGAAAATATTGCCTATGGTCCTAAAATTCATGGAGTTTATAATAAAAAAGTTTTAGATGAAATTGTGGAAAATAGCTTAAAAGCAGTAGCCCTTTGGGATGAAGTTAAAGATAGACTGCATAAAAGTGCTTTAGCTCTATCAGGGGGACAGCAGCAGAGATTGTGCATAGCAAGAACTATTGCTATCGAACCAGAGGTAATTCTTATGGATGAGCCAACTTCAGCCTTAGACCCTATATCTACACTAAAGATTGAAGAACTTATGGATACCTTAAAGGAAAAATACACTGTTGTAATTGTAACTCATAATATGCAACAAGCTGCTCGTATTTCGGATTTTACTGCTTTTTTCTTTAATGGTGAAATAATTGAATTTGGAGAAACGGAGCAAATATTCTATAGACCTGAAGATAATAGAACTCAAGATTATATTACAGGAAGAATAAGTTAAGGTGGTGTAACTATGTCAAGAAAAAATTTTGATACAGAATTAGTCCATTTACATGAAGAACTTAGAAAAATGGGAAATATAGTAAAGTCACAAATTAGCGATTCGGTTAAGGCTTTAGTTTCACAAGATATGGCCTTGGCAGATGAAATAATTAATAAAGATGATTTAGTTGATGACTTGGAAAAGGAAATTGAAGATAAATGCATTAAGCTTATAGCAACTCGTCAACCTTTAGCCATTGATTTAAGAAGTGTTTTTACTATGAGTAAGATTGTCACAGATTTGGAGAGAATTGCAGATCATGCAGTGGATATTGCAAAGATAGCAAAACAGCTTCAAGGAGAAAAATACATTAAGGAATTAATTGATATACCAAGAATGGCTTCAATTGTAGAAGAAATGATAGATGGATGCTTACAAACCTATATGGATAGAGATGTAGATTTAGCTTATGCTGTGTGCAAAAAAGATGATTCTGTGGATGCAATATATAAACAAGTATTTAGTGAACTGTTAGTAATAATGTTAGGAGATCCAAAGGTTATTCATCAAGCCACGAGGTTTTTATTTGTATGTAAGTTCCTTGAGAGAATGGCTGATCACACCACTAACATTTGTGAATGGACAATTTATTTAATTACTGGTGAAAAAGTGGATTTAAATGATTAGAAAGCACCTCCTTGTGGAGGTTTTTTATTTTATCGAGTTTTTTAATTCATTTGAAAATGAGAATAATTTTAATTAATTGCATTAGGAAAATTTTATGACAAGTTTTAAATAAGAATAAATAAAACATTGCCTTCCTGTGCTATGTTTTTTGTATGAGAAATGAGTTCAATGGGGTTGTAAAACATTGACTATTACTAACAATTGATATAATATATCATAATAGCGGACATAATCATAGTAAGGTGTTAGACTTATGGTACAATGAAGGAGATAGATGTATGAAAAATGAAATTGCTAAAGTTATGCCCTATAGTATAGCAGAAGAAGTTGGAATAGAAATTGGAGATAAGCTTGTAAGTATAAATGAAAATGAAGTAAAGGATATAATTGATTATAAGTTTCTTATTACTGATGAAACTCTATTAATAGAAGTGGAAAAAAAGGATGGAGAGATTTGGGAAATAGAAATAGAAAAAGATTATGACGAAGATTTAGGGATAGTATTTAGAGAAGCAATTTTAGATAAGCCAAGAAGCTGTCATAATAAATGTGTATTTTGTTTTATTGACCAATTACCGGAAGGTATGAGAGAAACCCTTTATTTTAAGGATGATGATTCTAGACTATCATTTTTACAAGGAAACTTCCTAACTTTAACAAATATGAGTGAAGATGATATTAATAGAATAATAAAATATAGAATAAGTCCTATTAATGTTTCCGTACATACTACAAATCCTCAGCTTAGGATAAAAATGCTTAACAACAGATTCGCTGGGAACATCTATGACATACTAAAAAAACTTGCTGAAGCACATATTAAGATAAACACACAAATTGTATGCTGTCCAGGATTAAATGATAATGAAGAATTAGTCAAAACTGTGGAAGATTTATATAAACTCTATCCTAGTGTTGAAAATGTAGCAATTGTTCCACTAGGAGTAACTAAACATAGAGATAATTTGCCACTGCTTCAGTTATTTCATAAGGAAAGTGCTAAAATGCAAATAGAACTTGTGTCAAAGCTTCAAGAAAAGTACAAAAAGGAAGTTGGTACGCCCTTTGCAAGGTTATCAGACGAATTTTATATTGTAGCTGATGTAGAGATACCTGAGGAAGATCACTATGAAGGATATGAACAGTTAGAAGACGGTATAGGTATGATAAGACTTTTATTGTCAACTATAGAAGATAGCCTTTCATTTTTACAAAGTGAAAATAAAGGTTCCTTTACTATGGTAACAGGAACTTCAGCCTACCCAATTATCCATGAAGTTGCTTCAAAGATTATGAAGGTTAATCCTAAGATTAACATAGATGTAGTGAAGGTTGAAAATGATTTTTTCGGCAAAACCATTACAGTAGCAGGACTTTTAACTGGAAAAGATATAATTGAAGCACTAAAAAACAGAGAATTGGGAGAATATATAATTATACCAAGTAATGTATTAAGAAGAGGTTACGAGCTTGGAAATACGGAAGAATTAATTTTACTAGATGATTATACAGTGGCTGATTTGAAAAAAATATTAAATAAAGAAATAATTGTATGTGATTATACAGGAGAAGACTTAATTGACCTTATAAATCAATACACAGAGGAGGATTAAAATGGGAAAACCAATAGTTGCAATCGTGGGAAGACCTAATGTAGGTAAATCTACACTTTTTAATAAACTAGCAGGAAAGAGAATAGCAATAGTTGAGGATACACCAGGAGTTACAAGAGACAGAATATATGCAGAGGCTGAGTGGTTACGCCATAATTTTACAATCATCGATACTGGTGGAATTGAACCAACAAATGAAGATATAATAATGGCACAGATGAGAAGGCAAGCAAATATTGCTATCGAGACTGCGGATGTTATTGTATTTATTGTAGATGGTAAGCAGGGACTCCATCCTTCAGATTTCGAAGTATCTCAAATGCTTAGAAAATCAAAGAAACCTATTATTTTAGTAGTTAACAAAATTGATAGAATTGAACTTGAAGATAATGCCTTTGAGTTTTATAATTTAGGTATTGGAACTCCAATAGCAATATCTGCATCTCAAGGATTAGGTCTTGGAGATATGCTGGATGAAGTAGTTAGTCATTTTGATAATATAGTTGCTCCTGAGGGTGAAGACGAATACATTAAGATTGCCATGGTTGGTAAGCCTAATGTAGGTAAATCTTCATTAATTAATAAAATTTTGGGGGAAGAAAGAAATATTGTAAGTGACATACCAGGTACTACTAGAGATGCTATAGATAGTAAGATAGAAACAGAAGAAGGTAAATTTATTTTAATAGATACAGCTGGACTGAGAAGGAAAAGTAAAGTTAAAGAAGAAATAGAAAGATATAGCGTAATAAGAACTTTAGCAGCCATCGAAAGAGCAGATGTATGCATTCTTATGATTGATGCTACAGATAATTTAAGCGATCAAGATGAGAAAATTATTGGATATGCTCATGAACTTGGAAAAGCTATATTAATTATAGTTAACAAATGGGATTTAATTGATAAAGATGATAAGACTATGAATAAGTACACAAATGAAATAGCTCAGGGGCTAAAATTTATGCCTTATGCTTCATACCTGTTCATTTCTGCTTTAACTGGTCAAAGAGTTAATAAGGTACTTTCAATGGCAAGAAAATGCTATGATAATTATAGCAAACGTATGGCTACTGGAGTTTTAAATGATGTTATAAGTAAAGCAATACTAATGAAAGAACCGCCGATAGTTGCATTAAAAAGATTAAAGATTTTTTATGTTACTCAAGTGGATACAAAACCACCTACATTCATCTTTTTCGTAAATGACCCAAATCTACTACATTTCTCTTATGAGAGATATTTAGAAAATCAACTTAGACAAAGCTTTGACTTTAGTGGAACGGGAATAAAGCTAATTTTCAGAGAAAGAAAAGAAAAATAAATTTAGGGAAAGAAAGGGGTATCATGTTGAAGGTTGCATTTTTAGGAGGAGGAAGCTTTGGGACAGCTTTAGCCGTAATGCTTGGCAATAAGGGGATTGAAACAACTATTTGGACTATTGATGAAACTGGTGTAGAAGACATTAATACAAAAAGAGAAAATACTAAGTACTTACCAGGAGTTGCAATTCCACATAACGTTACCGCTTATAGTGATCTAAATGAAGCTGTAAAGAATAGTAATGTAATAGTTCTATCTGTACCTTCTCAGGTTATCAGAACTGTATCAAAGCAAGTAGCATCATTAGTAACAAAAGAACAGATTGTTGTTACTGTAGCTAAGGGAATAGAAAAAGGTACTTTAAAAACCATGTCTGAAATCATTGAAGAAGAAATATCTGAACGGCCAATAGTTATTTTATCTGGACCAAGTCATGCAGAAGAAGTATCAAGAGGAATTCCTACTACTGTAACGGTTTCTTCCAAGGATATGGAAGCTGCTAAGATGATTCAAGATATCTTTAGTTGCAAAACCTTTAGAGTTTATACTAATGATGACTTAATTGGTGTTCAAATTGGGGGAGCTTGCAAGAATATAATAGCTCTTGCTGCAGGTATTACTGATGGTGTTGGTTATGGAGATAATGCAAAAGCTGCACTTATGACCCGTGGTATGCATGAAATTGTGAGAATTGGAACAAAACTAGGTGGAAGACAAGAGACTTTCTATGGCTTAACAGGCATGGGGGACTTAATAGTTACTTGCACAAGTATGCATAGTAGAAATAGAAGAGCAGGAATTCTTATTGGTCAAGGTAAAACTATGGAGGAAGCGTGCAAAGAAGTAGGTATGGTTGTGGAGGGTGTTGAAGCTACAAAAGCCTTTTACGAACTTAAAGAAAGAGACGGAGTTATTATGCCTATTACAGATGCTCTTTATAAGGTTTTATTCCAAGGTAAGGATACCAAAGAAGCAGTTTATGAATTAATGTCAAGAGAAAAGAAAGATGAACATTCATTTATTGAGGTTTAGCATAAAACTGCAAATATTATAATATATATAGACAGTAAGGAAAATAAAACTTTCTTACTGTCTTTTATTATAGAGAAACAAATTTAATTCTAAATTTATCCTCATAAGTTGAATATTACCTAGGAAAACTACACAGTAAATTAGTTGAAAGATTGCTCACACTAATAAGCTGACTTCCAATTGAAGAATAAATTTAATTTAGAGCTTGTTTATCTGAATAAAATAGTAATATTTTATTTTTTCATACAATATATATATATTGTTAATATGTAGTTATGGGAGGGTGGACCTTGGAAAACTTTGATATATACAAAGATATTGCAGAAAGAACTCAAGGGGACATATATGTAGGGGTTGTAGGTCCTGTTAGGACAGGGAAATCTACATTCATAAAGAGATTTATGGAACTTATGGTAATTCCTAATATTGAGAATCTTCATAAGAAAGAGAGAGCTAAAGATGAACTTCCACAAAGTGGATCAGGAAAATCTATCCACACCACTGAACCAAAGTTTGTTCCAAATGAAGCTGTGGAAATTCGCTTTGAAAGTGGAACAAAATTTAAGGTTAGAATGGTGGATTGTGTTGGATATGTAGTTAAAAATTCATTAGGGTATAATGAAGAGAATGCTCCTAAAATGGTGACAACTCCATGGTTTGATTATGAAATACCTTTTGAACAGGCTGCTGAAATTGGAACTAAAAAAGTTATTACAGATCATTCAACTATTGGAATATTAGTTACCACTGATGGGTCTATAACCGGATTAAACAGGGGAGATTATGTAGAAGCCGAAGAGAGAGTTGTTAATGAGTTAAAGGCTATAAATAAACCATTTATAATTCTTCTTAACAGTTTGAGCCCAAAATCAGAAGAAACTGTAGAGCTTCAAAAAGAGTTAGAAGAAAAATATGATGTTCCAGTTACTATCATGGATATCATGAACATGGATGAAAATGATATTGGCAACATATTTGAAAATGTCCTTAAGGAATTCCCTGTTAAAGAAATTAGCATAGACATGCCTGAGTGGATAGAAAGCTTAAATGCTAAACATTGGTTGAAAGTAAATGTGATGACAATACTAAAAGCAATGTGTAAGGATATTTTTAAGGTTAGAGACATAAAGAGATGCCTTGATGCATTTAAGGGAATTGAGTTCTTATCAAACATAAATGTTAAAGAGATGAATATGGGTGATGGAACTTCTTGTGTAGATATTAACCCTAAGCATGAATTATTCTATAAGATTCTTGGCGAAGTATGTGACACAGAAATAAAAAATGAAAATGATTTATTAAACCTAATGGGAACTTATCATAAGGCTAAAACTGAATATGATAAGATAGCTCAAGCGTTAAAAGATGTTAATGAGACTGGGTACGGATTGGTTGCTCCACAACTTAGTGAAATAAAATTTGAAGAACCAAATATAGATAAGAAAAATGGAATTGTAAAACTTAAAGCATCTGCACCGTCTCTACACATAATAAAAGCAGATATTGAGACAGAAGTTACACCAATTACTGGTGATAAGAAGCAAAGTCAAGAATTCTACAACGCTATTATAGATCAATTTGATAATGATCCAGCACAAATTTGGCAAAGTAATATGTTTGGTAAGTCTTTGGAAGAGCTAGTTAAAGAAGGTTTACAAAATAAACTTTATAAGATGCCAGAAGAGGTTCAAGTTAAGCTTCAAAAATCTCTTCAGAAAATTGTAAATGAAGGTAATGGCAACCTACTATGCATAATATATTAATTTTGGTATAATCTTAATAAAATAAAAATTAGTTTTGAGTTATAGAAATGATTCTATAACTCAAAACTATATCTAAAACTAAATGTTCAATTATAGAGTTATTAGATATAATCATACTTAGTAAGCACTAACCATAGATATTTTACGCTTTGATGTATAAGTAAAATCATAAAGTATGTCATTGTATAGAGAACTTCATCTGAAAAAATTAACAAACTTATAAATATAGAGTATTTTAAAGTTCTTAAAACTTTGCTATAATTAAGTTGTGAAGTTAACACTAGATTTAAACATATTAATTTAATTAATATCTGGGTGTAGCGCAGATGGTAGCGCACAAGTCTGGGGGGCTTGGGGTCGCAGGTTCAAGTCCTGTCACTCAGACCATACAACATAGAACCGTTGAAAATTTTATTTTTCAGTGGTTTTTATTTTTTTTTGATATGTTTTAGCAGAACTTTATATTAGACTTAGAATTTTACTAAAAGTGATAATAAGAAGAAAATTAGAAAGGTTCATTTTGATTTAGAAGCAATAAGGCAAAAATAAAAAATGATTATTCTATGTATGTTAAAAATATGAAGATAAAGGATGAGTTGTAAATTAAATGTTAATAGTTTTATTTAATATAATCTAACTGAATAATAATATAGTTTAAAGCAAAAATAAAACTATAGATATAATAAAATGGATTTGTAATTACAAGATAAACACTTAATGTATTTTGACTTAAGTTTTCTTGGAAATTGAAAACAAATCGGTATTATAAATAAATTAAATCTATATCAATATTAGTGAAACATTGATAATTTGTTGATTATTTAATAAAAAATAGAAAAGAAGAAAAGTACTAACTAAATTATATAAAATGTCATAGGATATCATAATAGAAATAGTCAATAATAATAATATAAATTATAAAATGATTAAATAAAAGATTTAATAAATAAAATAATTCTTATCTAAGGAGGAGTTTAAAATGAAAAAAATAAGGGATTATATTGATGAAGGGTATACTATTAATAAGTTTGAAAGAGACAAGGATTTGAGGTCGGGAGATCAGATATGTAAAATTGAAATGAGAGCCTTAGATGGATTTATTAAGACCTTTACGCTTGACGATAATTGCACAGATGAGATAGAAAAAGAACTATTTCATTATATGGAGAAGAAAGGAATACAAGGATAGTTGACAGAAAATTTAGAATAGTTTATTCGCCTTATTTAACTATAAAGAGTATTAAAGATAAATCAAGTTAGAAAAGTGAGTACTTTAGGTACTCACTTTTAATTTGTCGAATATTTATGCAATTTTAATTCTAAAATACACTATTGAATACTTTAGTGGGATAATTTACTCTGATTAAATAATGTTTATATTTTTAATGTAAATATTAGAATATTAGTGTAGAATATATATGAATTAATTATACAAGTTTTTTATTTCTAGGAGGTATAATAAAGGTGAATAAGGTAGTAGTAATATTTAATGGTGGAACTATATCAATGAAAGTAGATCCTAAAATTCAAGCAGCGGTTCCTACTTTAACCGGGGAAGAAATTATGTCTATGGTTACAGGTATAGAAGCATATGCTGAGGTGGAGTCCTATACTTTTTCTAGTTTACCAGGACCACATATGACACCAGACCTTATGTTAGAATTGTCTAATTATGTTAAAGGATTTTTAGATAGGGAAGATGTTGAGGGAATAGTGGTTACTCATGGCACAGATAGCTTAGAAGAAACAGCTTATTTCCTAGATTTAACTATAAAAAGTGAAAAGCCTGTAGTAGTAACTGGTTCCATGAGAAATAGTTCAGAACTTGGCTATGACGGACCAGCAAATTTAGCGGCAGCGATTTGTACAGCTACCTCAAAGGCATCGAGAAATAGAGGAGTATTGGTGTGCTTAAACGATGAATTAAATTGTGCTAGTGAAGTAACAAAATCTCATTCAATGCACTTAAATACTTTCAAAAGTCCTGAGTTTGGTCCTATTGGTATTGTAGACAATAATGAAGCGATTTTTTATAGAAATAGCTTAAATAAGGAACATATTGATACAAAAAAAGTAGAAAACAGTGTGGATTTAATAAAGGCATGTGCGGGCATGGATGGTAAACTAATAGATTTTTGTGTTAATGAAGGAGCAAAGGGACTAGTAATAGAAGCAATGGGAAGAGGAAATATTCCACCTAAAATGGCTGAAGCTGTAGAAAGAGCCATAAAAAAAGATGTGGCAGTAGTAATAGTTTCAAGATGTTATAAGGGAAGAGTTTTAGATAGTTATGGATACCCAGGCGGTGGTAAAGGATTAAGAAATGCAGGGGCTATTTTTGGAGAAAGTCTGCCAGGTCAAAAGGCAAGAATAAAGTTAATGTTAGCTTTAGGCAAAACAAATGATATAAATGAGATAAGAGAAATTTTTGAAAAAGATCATTACTACAGAAAATAAACTAATACTCCCACTATATAATAAGTTGTAACAACTTCATAATATCATGAATAACATATTTTATAACATTAATTCAAGGTGATAATATGAAAATAAACAACAGATTAGATAGTATAGGAGTGTACCATTTTAAGACAATTGATGACATTAAAGCTAAGCTAAAAAGAGAAGGAAAAAGAATAATCGATTTAAGCATTGGTGATCCTGATTTAAATGTAGATGATTCAATTTTACAAGGCTTAGTTAAGGGCTTTGAACATGAGGATTTTAATAAGTATCCACCTTATGATGGAATTAATGAACTAAAATGTGCAGTAATAAATTATTATTATAATAGGTTCGGTGTTTCTTTAGATTTAGATGAAGTTGTTATATTAATTGGTTCAAAAGAAGGAATAAGTAATGTAATTCCTGCAGTTTGTGATGTTGGAGATATAGTTATAGTTCCTCAGCCAGGGTATCCTGTTTACTCTACTTGTGCAAAGCTTTGGGGATGTTTAACCTATACTGTGCCTATTAAGGAGAGTAATAACTATTTAATGGATGTAAGTGAAATTCCTGATGATGTTGTTTCTGTTGCTAAATTAATATTTATTAATTATCCTAACAATCCTACAGGTGCAAAGGGAAATCCAAAATTCTTTAGCACAATTATAGAGTTTTGCAAGGAAAATAACATAGTATTATGTAATGATGCAGCATATAATGAGATTATATCACCAGGTGAAACACCTATAAGTATATTGCAATTTGATGAAAGTAAACATTCTATTGAGTTTGGTACTTTTTCTAAGCTATATAATATGACTGGCTTTAGAATAGGCTATGCTGTTGGTAATAAAGAAGTTATTTCTTCACTTCTTAAAGTTAAGAGTAACTTAGACTCAGGTCAATTTATACCAATTCAAATAGCAGCTTGTGAAGCACTAAAACTAAATGAAGTTTATGGTGAAAAAATCAGAGAAATATATGCACAAAGAAAAGCAACTGCAGAAAAGATTCTCACTGAAAAAAATATCGAGTTTTTTCATAGTGATAGTACATTCTATATTTGGTGTAAAACTCCCAAAGGGTACACTACTAATGAATTTTGCTCTGACATTTTACAAAAGCATGGAGTAGTAGTAACACCAGGTTCATGTTTTGGAACATTAGGATACGATTTTTTTAGAATTGCATTAACTAGTGATGCTAACGTGATAAAAGAAGGTCTTTCAAAGTTAGATAAGTATAATGTTTAAAGCTAAAAGTAATAGAGGTATTTTCTTATCTCTATTACTTTTATTTTTAAGCTACTGAAAATAATGTTGATTTTTACATAGGTAAACCGTATACTTATTTTTTAATGCATTTTTAGATTTCCAAATAGGACAAAATAGAAAAGTAATTGTTATAACTTTTTTATTTATGCTTTAGTTTAATGAAACAATATAATTATGTTTTATTCATATTTAGAAAATACAAGTAATTCATCAACATCAAAGTTACAACAACTCTTTTTTACATCACTAAAATATGAAATCTACTTATAATAGTGAATAATAAAGTTAATTTGTTTATTATCCAAGATATATAAGGTATAATTATTAATGTAAAGTCTAAAAAATTCTGATTATGTGCATATTTCTTAAGTTTCCTAATAAATCTTTCATTTTTCTTGCGAATACTTGTATTTTTAACTTGAAATTAGGGATATAATTTATGTATAATAGACTAAGAATTCAGGAAGTGTTCGGAAGGAAGCGTTGTATATGATAAAGAGTATGACCGGATTTGGCAGAAGTTCTAGTGAACAAGTAGACTCAAATTATGTAGTGGAAATCAAAACTGTTAACCATAGATACTTTGAGCTTAATGTAAGAATGCCAAGAGCATTGATTTCATTAGAGGATAATATTAGAAAAATCCTTAATGAAAAGATTAAAAGAGGAAAAGTTGATGTTTTTGTAACTCAAAATCTTTTTAATAGAGATAATGTGGAAGCAGTTCTAAATGAAAACTTAATGGATAGCTATATGAGCTGTTTAAAAGTTATTGTTAATAAGTATTCCCTTAGGGATGATATTTCTGTTACAAACCTGGCTAGATTCCCAGAGGTGCTTACTTTAAAACAAAAAGAAGATGATGTAGATGAAATTTGGAACATTTTAGTAAACCCTCTTAATGAAGCAGTGGATAATTTAGTAAGAATGCGAGAAGAAGAGGGAATAAAGCTTTTTAAGGATATTAATGAGAAATGTGAATTAATCCTAAGTCACCTTGAGAAAATAAGTGAGAGAGTGCCACAGGTTTCCAAGGAGTATAGAGAAAAGCTTACTAAAAAGGTTAGGGAACTTATCGAAGATTCACAGTTTGATGAAAATCGAATTGCCATGGAAGTGGTTCTCCAAGCTGATAAAACTGGTGTAGATGAGGAAATAGTAAGGTTAAAAAGCCATATTAATCAAATGCAACAAACTTTAAAAGTACAAGAACCAATAGGAAGAAAATTAGATTTTATTGTACAAGAGATGAATAGAGAAACAAATACAATAGCATCTAAAGTAAATGATTTGGAACTCACTAATTTAGCCTTAGATATTAAGAGCGAAATTGAAAAAATAAGAGAACAAGTTCAAAACATAGAATAGTAGGAGGCAACTGATGGGTATAAAACTTATAAACATAGGGTTTGGAAATATTGTTTCAGCAAATAGAATTGTTGCGATAGTTAGTCCAGAATCTGCACCAATTAAGAGGATTATTCAAGAAGCAAGAGATAGGGGTATGCTTATAGATGCAACCTATGGAAGAAGAACAAGAGCCGTAGTTATTACAGATAGTGACCATGTTATTTTATCAGCAGTTCAACCAGAAACAGTAGCGCATAGACTTTCATCTAAGGATGAAGAACATATAGAAGAGGTTGATGAATAAAAATGACTAGTAAAGGGCAATTATTAGTAATATCGGGTCCATCGGGCGCAGGTAAGGGTACGGTATGTAAAGCTTTATTAGAACAAAATGATATTTGGATATCAGTTTCTGCCACTACTCGTTTACCTAGATCAGGCGAGGTAGAAGGAGTTAATTACTTTTTTATTACTAAAGAGGAATTTTTAAAGAGTATTGATAGTGATGACTTCTTAGAGTATGCTGAAGTTTATGGAAACTTTTATGGTACGCCAAAGTCAAAGGTTTTTCAAATGTTAGAACAAGGAAAAAACGTAATTTTGGAAATTGATATACAAGGTGCTTTGAAAATTAAGTCTGCCTATCCAGAAGGCATATTTATATTCATACTTCCACCTTCTATGGAGGAGTTAAGAACTAGAATTACAAATAGGGGAAGTGAAACTCCGGAATCATTAAAGACAAGATTAGAGTCAGCTTATGATGAAATAAGCTTTGCATCTAAGTATGATTATGCTGTTGTTAATGATAAGGTAGATGAAGCTGTAAGAAAGATTGAAAGTATTATCACTGCTGAAAAGTGCAGGGTATTTAAAATTAAAGATGAATTATTAGGAGGTTATAGTTATGAGTAATGCAATGATTAACCCATCAATAGTGAAATTATTAGAAAAAGTTGATAATAGATATTCTCTTGTGGTTGCTACTTCAAAAAGAGCAAGACAATTAATAGAAGGTGAAAAGCCATTTATAAATATAAAATCAACTAAACCTTTAACAGTGGCAATAAATGAAATCAATGAAGGCGCAATTGAAGCAGAAATGACGAAGGAAGGCATATAGTAAAATGATGGAACAAAAGACTGTGGTTCTAGGAGTTACCGGTGGAGTTGCGGTTTACAAGGCTCTAGATGTAATAAGTAGATTGAGAAAAGCAGACATAAATGTACATGTAATAATGACTAAATCTGCCACAGAGTTTGTTACACCCCTTAGTTTCCAATCCTTGAGTCAAAATATGGTTACCCATAATATGTTTGATGAACCAAAGGCTTGGGAAATACAACATATATCCTTAGCTAAAAAAGCAGACTTAGTTGTTATAGTACCAGCTACAGCTAATATTATAGGAAAAGTTGCCAATGGTATAGCAGATGATATGCTATCTACTACCATTATGGCAACAAAAGCTCCTGTAATCTTTGCTCCTGCAATGAATACAAATATGTATAATAATCCTATAGTACAAGGAAATATAGATAAGTTAAAAACTTTTGGTTATACCTTTATTGAGCCTGAAAGTGGACGATTGGCTTGTGGTGATGTAGGGGATGGAAAGCTTGCTGACACAGAGACTATTGCTGAAAGGATAATTTCTCGTCTGTATGAACCTAAGGATTTGACTGGGCTTAAAGTGTTAGTAACTGCAGGTCCAACTATTTCACCTATTGATCCTGTAAGATTTATTACAAACAGATCTACTGGAAAAATGGGTAATGCCATTGCTGAAGAAGCAAGGGATAGAGGTGCAGAAGTAGTTCTTGTAACAGGGCCATCAAGTTTGAAACCTATTTTAGGAATAAAAACAATTGCTGTGAATACTAATGAAGAAATGCTAAATGCAGTTCTAGGAGAATATGAAGATTCTAATATAGTAATTAAATCTGCTGCTGTGGCGGATTATAAAGCAAAATCTTATTCTACGCAAAAGATAAAAAAAGGTGAAGGAGATTTGATTTTAGAATTTACTAGAGACAATGACATCCTAAAGAAGCTTGGTGAGTTGAAAAAAAATCAAATTTTAGTAGGATTTGCAGCAGAAAGTAATGACATTTTAACAAATGCCATAGAAAAGCTTGAAAAGAAAAATTTAGATTACATAGTAGCTAATGATATTACTAGTAAGGATACTGGGTTCGGAAAGGATAGTAACAAAGTAACTGTAATTAAGAAAAATGGTGAAGCTATTCATCTTGATACCATGTCAAAAAGATTAGTGGGTCGTGAGCTATTTAATATAGTGTTAGATGACCTTAAAAGTTAATTAAAAGCGACAATGTCGCTTTTTTTCTTATAAGTTTTTACTTTTCCTAATTATTGCTAATATAAAATATACTTTGTGTAAAAAATAAATATAATAATATAGTAAATTTTCCTTATGAAAGAAGGGAAAACAATGTATAACTATGCTGGAATTATTGTAAATAATGATGCAGTAAAGGTTGATAAAATCTTTACTTATAAGATACCAGAAGGATTAAAGAAGAAAATAAATCTAGGACAGAGAGTTAAGGTGCCTTTTGGTATGGGCAATAAAAAAATAGATGGATTTATCGTACAATTATATGAGTTTGTAGAATTAGATCCTAAAAGTATAAGTAAACTAAAGCCAATTATAGAAATAAGTGACGATTTTCAAGTTATTAAACAAAAAGATATTGAACTTATAAGCATTATGAGAAGCAAATATCTTTGCACATACTTGGAGTGTATTAAGGTGTTTATACCTAGTGGACTCATAAAGGGGATGAAGTTTAAAACTAAAAATGTAATTTCTCTAGGAAAACCCATCACAGATAAATATGAAAGAGAGCCCTACAATAAAATAATAAGCTTTATTAAGCAAAATCAGGGCAAATTTAGCAAAACACAATTAAATAAAGAATTTAACTTCTCATTATCTTCACTAAATACTTTAATTAAGTATGAATTTTTAATATCAGAAGAAGAAGTTGTAAATAGGTATAATGATAGAATTTATAAAAATTACGAGGAAAAGATATTAAACCACAAACAACAAGAAGCCGTGAACACCATAATAAATTCTAATAAGAAGAAATTCTTAATTCATGGGGTAACAGGTAGTGGTAAAACTGAAATATATATGAATTTAGTTAAATCTATGATGAAAGAAAGCAAAGATTCCATAATCCTAATACCTGAGATTTCCTTAACACCACAAATGGTAGAACGGTTTAAAGGACGATTTGGGAAAGATGTAGCGATCTTTCATAGTAAACTTAGTGATGGAGAACGTTTCGATGAGTGGATGAGAGTAAAAATGGGTAAGGTTAAAGTAGCAATTGGAGCAAGATCTGCAATTTTTTTACCATTTTCAAATCTAGGGCTCATTATAATTGATGAGGAACATGAAGGAAGTTATAAATCAGATAGTGATCCTAAATATAATGCAAGAGATATAGGGGAACTTAAGAGTGACATTGAAGGTTGTAAAATAGTTCTTGGCTCTGCAACTCCATCCATTGAGACATATTATAATGCTAATAGAGGACAGTATACTCTTATAACATTAAATGAAAGAGCAGATGGTGCAAAGCTGCCTTTTGTTAAGTTAGTGGATATGAGAGAGGAGCTTATGAGTAATAACAAGTCTATTTTTAGTAATAGTCTTTATGAAGCCTTAAATCATACTTTGAATAATAATGAACAGGCAATTCTATTTTTAAATAGAAGAGGATTTTCCACTTTTGTATCCTGTAGAAAGTGTGGATATGTTTTTAAGTGTAGAAACTGTGATATTTCATTAACTTATCACAATTATTCTTCAAATTTGACATGTCATTATTGTGGGGCAAAACAACAAGTTGTAAACACATGTCCAAGGTGTAAAAGCAAATATGTAAAATACTTCGGGGTAGGTACAGAACAATTAGAGGAGCAAGTTAAAAAGGTGTTTCCTCAGTCGAAAACATTAAGAATGGATTTTGATACTACTAGGCAGAAAAATGCCTATGAAAATATATATAACAGATTCAGAAGTGGTAAAGCAAATATTTTAATTGGGACCCAAATGGTAGCAAAGGGATTAGATTTTCCAGATGTAACTTTAGTTGGCGTTATTGCGGCAGATTTATCTTTGAATTTACCTGACTATAGAGCTAACGAAAGAACCTTTCAACTTATTACTCAAGTTTCAGGAAGAGCTGGAAGAGGTAAGAAGTCAGGAACAGTGGTAGTGCAAACCTATAGTCCAGATAGTTTTAGTATAAGATATGCAGTTGAGAATGACTATTTAAGCTTTTATAAAGAAGAAATAGAAATCAGAAGGAGTATGAATTATCCACCATTCTCTAAGATATTAGCTATTAATTTAAGTAGCGAAGATGAAAGCTTGTTAATAAAGAGTATACAGAACTTGGGAAATAAATTACATTTAAAATTAGATATAAACGATAAAATTCAAATGTTAGGACCTTGTCCCTGTGGAGTTTCCAAAATTAAGAACTTGTTTAGATGGCAAATCATTATAAAAGGGGATTTAAGCACAGAAATATTAGAAGATATTAAAAATATGGTGTATAACGAGCTGAATTCAGTTTATAGCAGTATTAGAATAGGTATAGATGTGAATCCAAATAATTTACTATAAGTTTTAATTATTAATTATACATATTATAAAGTGTCAAGAAAAGTAAGTGGATATAATTGTAAGGTTGTATCTCAAGTTGATTTTTATATGCAGGAGGAATAAACATGGCATTAAGAAAGATTAGAACCAAGGAAGATGAAGTATTAAGAAAAAAGAGTAAAATAGTATCAAAGATTGATAGTAGAACTATAACTTTAATTAAGGATATGCTAGATACTATGTATGAGGCAAATGGAGTGGGCCTTGCAGCACCACAAATAGGAATACTTAAAAGGATTGTAGTTATAGATGTTGGTCAGGGACCTTTAGTATTGATTAATCCTGAAATAATAAAGTCAAGAGGTGCAGTTGAAGATTTAGAAGGGTGTTTAAGTATTCCAGGAGAACAGGGAACTGTAAGAAGACCTCAATATGTGAGGGTAAAGGCACAAAAAGAAAATGGAGAATCATTTGAAATAGAGGGAGAAGGAATGCTTGCAAGGGCATTTTGCCATGAAATAGATCACTTAGATGGAATACTATATACAGATAAACTAATTGAAAAATAAATAGATTCAATAGTATTAAGCGATTTAAGAAGTGAAGTTAATATATATGAAGGTGATAAACTTTTATATTAAAATCTTGAACTAGATAAGTTTAAAAGAAAATCCAATAAAGAATTTAATAAAAATGTTGTCAATGAAAAGGAGTTTAAATTAATATGAATATAGTTTTTATGGGAACTCCAGATTTTGCGGTACCCTCCTTTGAGGCTATTGTTAGTGAGTTCGGAGTTAAAGCAGTACTTACACAACCTGACAGACCAAAAGGACGAGGAAAAGCTTTATCAATGTCCCCTGTTAAAGAGTCTGCATTGAAATATAACATTCCTGTTTATCAACCTGAAAGATTAAGAAGTGATAGGGAACTAATAAAAAACTTAAAATCAATGGAATTAGATTTTATAATTGTAGTAGCCTTTGGACAAATTCTACCAAAAGAAGTTTTAGATATACCAAAGTATGGTTGCATCAATTTACATGCATCTCTCCTTCCTAAGTATAGAGGTGCTGCTCCAATTAATTTCGCAATCATGCAAGGTGAAAAAGTAAGTGGTAACACTACTATGCTTATGGATATAGGACTTGATACAGGAGATATGCTTTTAAAGCAGGAAGTAGAAATTTCAGAAGATATGACTGCAGGAGAACTGCATGACATATTAATGTGTAATGGAAGCAGTCTTTTAGTGGAAACTATTAAAGGAGTGCATGGTGGAAATATTACACCAATAAAGCAAGGTGAGACGAATAGCTGTTATGCTAGTATGCTAAATAAGGAAATGGCAAATATTAATTGGGATAATAATGCTATAGAAGTTCATAACTTTATAAGAGGATTAAATCCATTTCCAATGGCATATACTTTTTATCAAGATAAGCCAATGAAGATTATTAAGACAAAAGTCCTAAAAGAACATTCAAAAGAGATTCCTGGGACAATTATTAAGGTTAATAGTGAAGGAATAAGAGTTTCAACTAAAGATAAGATATTATTGATTACTGAGGTGCAATTTCCAAATAAAAAACCTTTAAAAGTAGGTGAGTATATTAAAGGAAATAATATTAATGAGAAAGAGTTATTACATAAATAGAGAAGTTTTGAGAGTAGAAATATTAGAGAATTATATTGTGAATTTATATAAGTAAATAAATATTATTTTAAGTCTAAACTTTTTCATAGGGAGCGTTATTGCTAAATAAAGTTGACTTGTTGATATTTAAGGAGGGATTTGTATGTATTTTGACTCCACCATGCTAATTTTACTACCAGCTCTTATAATTGCAATGTGGGCACAGTTCAATATACAAAGAAGTTATTCAGTATATTCCAAAGTTTATAGTAAAAATGGTTATAATGGTAGCACAGTTGCAAGAATGATACTAGATGCTTATGGACTTTTTGAAGTACCTGTAGTTGTAACTAGTGGAAAATTAACAGATCACTATGACCCAGTGCAAAATATAGTAAGGCTTTCACAAGAAGTGTATTATGGAAATTCTCTTGCGTCTATTGGCATCGCTGCCCATGAAGTGGGTCACGCTATTCAACATAAGGAAGCCTACGGTCCAATTAAAATCAGAATGGCCTTAGTACCAGTAGCTAATCTTGGATCTAACGCTTCATGGATGCTTTTTATACTTGGATTTATTCTTTCAATGCCAATGCTAATAAATCTAGGTATTTTATTATTTACAGTAGTTGTATTATTTCAAATAGTAACATTGCCTGTAGAGTTTAATGCATCAAGTAGAGCAGTGAATATACTAAGGACTAGAAATATCCTTTTTGAGGATGAATTAAAAGGTACAAAAAAGGTTCTAAGAGCAGCTGCGTTAACCTATGTTGCAGCAGCTTTAACTGCTATTGCACAATTACTAAGATTAATTGCATTAAGTAACAGAGAAAGATAAAGTTGAGGTAGAATAATGGATAATGCTAGAGAAATAGCTACAAAGGTTTTATATCAAGTGTTTTATAATAAAGCCTACTCAAATATTGTATTAGGACATGAACTAAACAATAGTAATCTTAGTGACAAGGACAAAGCCTTTGTGACAGAAATTGTTTATGGTACAATAAAGTATAAATATTCCATAGATAAAATTTTAAAAAAATTTTTAGAGAAAAATTTTGACAAAGTTGATAAGTTTTTGCTTAACGTTTTAAGAATTACAATTTATCAAATTAGGTACTTAGATAAGGTTCCAGATTTTGCAGCAGTTAATGAAGCAGTTAATTTGACAAAGAAAAAACTATCCCTGGGAGCATCAAAGGTTGCTAATGGAGTACTCAGAAATTATCTTAGAAATAAAGAATCTAACTATTGTAGTGAGGGAAATGTTTTTGAAGAATTGGCTTTCAAGCATTCGTATCCTCAATGGTTAGTAAAGTTATTCCTAGATCAATATGGAAGCGAATTTGGCGAAAAAATTCTAGTAGGGTTAAATGAAAGACCCAGTGTCACTGTAAGAGTAAATTCTATGCAAAAAGATTATGAGGAAGTTCTAGAAAGCCTTGAAGCTAATGGATATACAATAGAAGAAGGAGCAGTGTGTCCAGAAGCCATTAAGATAGTTAAAGGTAGAAATATTGAAGAGAATCCATTATTTAAACAAGGGCTTATCACCGTTCAAGATGAGAGCGCAATGTTAGTAGCTCCTTCAATGGATATTGAGGAGGACATTACAGTATTAGATTTATGCAGCGCTCCAGGAGGAAAAACTACTCATATAGGAGAACTCATGAATAATACTGGAGAAATTTTGGCCTTTGATATATATGACCATAAGCTAGAGTTAATAAAGGATAATACTAATAGGTTAGGACTAACTAATATAACTTTAAATTTATTAGATGCAACTAAATATCAAGAAGAGTTATATGAAAAAGCCGATAGAGTTCTAATAGATGTTCCTTGTTCAGGGCTTGGAATTATAAGGAAAAAACCTGAGATAAAGTATAATAAAAATCTTAAAGAACTAAAAACAATAACTAAAATTCAAAGGGAAATTATGAAAAATGCAAAGGAATATGTGAAGTTGAATGGAAAAGTCATATATTCTACTTGTACACTGAATAAAGATGAAAATGAAGAAAATATAAAATGGTTTCTAAAAGAATATCCCAACTTTAGTATTGAACCATTATACTTTGGTGAGGCAGAAAATATAATATATCATGAAGAAGGATATGTAACTATATTGCCTAATTCACACATGGATGGATTTTTTATTGCTAAAATTCGTAAAAATAAGTAGGTGAACAAATGAGAAACATTTTAGATATAACCTTATCAGAATTAAAAAATTGGATGAAAGAAAACAATGAAAAGGAATTTAGGGCAAAGCAAGTAATTGATTGGATTTACAAAGAGGTCTGGGAGTTTGGGGATATGAAAAATATTCCTAAAAGTACAGTAGAAAAGCTCAAAGAAAACTTTTATGTAGGAATTCCAAAGATAATAGAAACTTATAGTTCCAAGAAAGGTGATACTAAAAAACATCTCTTTCTTCTTGAAGATGGAAACGTAATTGAGGCTGTGGTTATGAAGTATAACCATGGTAATTCAATTTGTGTATCTACTCAAATTGGGTGCAAAATGGGATGCAAGTTTTGTGCATCTACTATTGGAGGAGTTGTTAGAGACTTAACCAGTGGTGAAATTCTAGGACAAATAATTAAAGCTCAAAGTGATCTTAAAGAAAGAATTTCAAATATTGTGCTCATGGGAAGTGGAGAACCATTGGATAATTTTGAAAATGTGTTAAAATTTATATATAATGTAAATGCAGAATATGGATTAAATATTGGGCAAAGACACATTACGCTGTCCACTTGTGGAATAGTTCCAAAGATAAAAGAACTTGCTGATTTAAACTTACAAATTACTTTAGCAATTTCGCTTCATGCACCTAATGATGAAATACGTAAACAAACTATGCCAATTGCAAAAGCGTATACAATAGAAGAGCTTTTAGATACTTGTAGATATTATATTCATAAGACAAACAGGAGAATTACTTTTGAATATGCTTTGGTAAAAGGTTTTAATGATAAAAAGGAAGATGCAGAAGAACTTTCTAAGATTTTAAAAGGAATGCTTTGTCACGTAAATTTAATTCCTATTAATGAGATAGATGAAAGCAATCTTAAAAAATCTAATATGGAAGAAATCGAAAAATTCAAAGAGATCTTAGTTAAAAATGGGATTGAAACCACTGTTAGGAGGGAAATGGGACTAGATATAAATGCAGCATGTGGACAACTTAGAAGAAGTTATATAGAAAAAAAGGAGTCATAGTTTATGGGGAGATTAATAGGTATAAATACTGACATTGGAAATAAAAGAACTCTCAATGAAGATGCTGTTGGTTTTTATGAAGATGATGATATAGGCATATTTCTGGTTGCAGATGGTATGGGAGGTCATAATGCTGGTGAAGTAGCTAGTAAAATTGCTTTGGAAAGTATAATAAACTATATTAAAGATCATAGCACTGATGAAAAAATGGAGAAAGTTCTCCAAGAGTCCATTGATGAGGCGAATAAAAATGTTTATAAATATGCCATTTTAAATGAAAATTGTAGCGGAATGGGAACTACTGTCACTGTTGCTTATGTAAGAGGAGGAAAACTTATAGTAGGTAACGTTGGAGATAGTAGATGTTACATTCTTTCACAAGGTAAGCTTATAAAAGTAACAAAAGATCATTCTTTAGTTCAAGAGCTACTAGATAGTAAAACAATTACAGAGGAAGAAGCAATAAATCATCCTAATAAAAACATAATTACAAGAGCTGTAGGTACAAAAATAGCTGTTAAGGCTGACTACTATTCTTTCGATTTAAATGAGGTTGCAAAGGTTGTTTTATGTTCTGATGGATTGACTAATGAAGTTAGTGAAAAGGAAATTCTACAGGTTATAACTGATAATGATAACAATAGTTGTAGAGCGTTGATTGAACTTAGCAAGGAAAAGGGTGGCAGAGATAATATTTCTGTTATCATTTTTAAAGGAGAGTGTGCAGATGATTGGAACTATATTGGGTAGTAGATATCAGTTAATTGAAAAAATAGGAGAAGGTGGTATGGCAGTAGTTTTTAAAGCTAAGTGCCTTCTTTTAAATAGATATGTGGCTGTTAAGATTCTTAAAGAAGAGTATTCTAACAACTTTGAGTTCATGAATAAATTTAGAAAAGAAGCAGCGGCGGCGGCAAGCTTTTCTTCAAGCAGTATTGTTAATATATACGATGTAGGTAGTGATAATAATATAAATTACATTGTTATGGAGCTTGTTAATGGAAAAACCCTGAAGGAAGTAATTCAAGAGCGAGGGAGACTTAGCGTAGAGGATACCTTAAGTATAGGAATCCAAATTGCAAAGGCTTTAGAATGTGCTCACAAAAACAACATTATTCATAGAGATATTAAGCCACATAATATTTTAGTAACCGAGGATGGAACAGTTAAGGTTACAGATTTTGGTATAGCAAAAGCAGCATCCTCTGATACAATAACACATACAAGTAAGGTTATTGGCTCAGCACATTACTTTTCTCCAGAACAAGCTAAAGGAAAAATAGTTGATTATAGAACTGATATATACTCTTTAGGTATAGTTTTGTATGAAATGGTGACAGGTAAGGTTCCTTTTGATGGAGATAGCGCAGTATCTGTGGCATTAAAACATATCCAAGAGCCTTTAATATCACCAAAGCTAATTATCAGCAATATTCCAGAAAGCTTAAATAATTTAATTATTAAGGCTACTGAAAAGGATCCAATAAGAAGATATCAAACTGCTACAGATATACTTAATGATTTGAAGAAAATTCAAAGTAATTATGCTTACACAATAATTAATTCCAAGAATGAAAATGAATTTACTAGAGTTATGGACCCAATTGATAGTAAAGCTGCTGCTTCAAATTATAATGAAGAGCCAAATGAAGATGAAGAAAGTCCAGTTAGCTCAAAGAAAAAAGCTAGGATAGACAGTGGAAAGAGGAAGTGGATAATTGCATCTGTAGTTGTTATTCTTGCTATTGTATTAGGATTATTTGCAGGAAAGTTTTTTAACTCTTTAGTGACAAATTCTGGTTCAAGCGATGAAGTTAAAGTTCCAACTATCATGGGAACTGCTAAAGGCGAAGCTCAAAAGGCTGTAGAGGATTTAGAGTTAAAATTCGTGATATTAAGTGAAGATAAAAGTGATAAACCTAAGGATACAATCATTCAGGTATTCCCGAATGAAGGTAGCATAGTTAAAAAGAATAGTGAAGTTAGAGTTAGAGTAAGTAGTGGCCCAGAAGAACTAGAATTACCAGATCTCACAGCATTAGATAAAAATGTAGCCCAAGATTACATTGTTAATTTAGGATTAAAGGTTGGAAAAATAACTGAAGAGAATTCAGAGGATATTATGCAAGGAGCTGTAATTAAAAGTGATCCTCAGCCTAAGACTAAGGTTAAAGAGGGAGATGTAGTTAATTTAGTTATAAGCAAAGGCTCTTCTGTAAAATATACTAATGTTCCTGACTTAACCAATATTAACATATCGGACGCGAATCAAGTTTTATCAGTTTCAAATTTAAAACTTGGGGATGCAACTTCTGTGTTAACTGATGATAAATCTAAGGATGGGAAAATATTCAATCAAAGTATTGCTCCTAACACTAAGGTTCAAGAACAACAAGTAATTTCAGTGAATTATTATAAATATGAAGATCCAGATGTAGGAAAAATTACAGTTCCAAATTTCATTGGTAAAACTGTAAAGGATGCAGAAGAGACAGCAAAAAAATTAGGATTAAATCTGCAGATTAATGGAGATGATAAGGGCATAGTAGAAAATCAAGATAAGCCTGCAAATACTAAGGTGGAGAGAGGGACTACTATAAACTTAACTACAACACCTAAAAAGAGCGAAGGTGGAGCAGATTAAAAAAACATTGAACCTTAAAGTTGGAGGAAATATGGAAGGTGTAATTGTCAAAGGAATTGGTGGATTATATTATGTAGATGTAAATAAAACTGTATATTCGTGCAAGGCAAGAGGTAAGTTTAGACATAGTGGGCTTACCCCTATGATAGGGGATCATGCAATTATTGAGGTAAATGAAGAAGACGGGACTGGTGTTATTAATGAAATACTGCCACGAACCACAGAACTCATTCGACCAGTAGTAGCAAATGTTACGCAGGCTTTTGTAGTCTTTGCATTTAGACAACCAGACTTGAACTTGGACCTACTATACAAGTTCTTAGTACTCTGTGAGTATAATAACTTAAGAATAGTTATATGCTTCAATAAGATGGATCTAGTATCTGTTGAGCAAACTGAGATTGGTAAGGTTTTAGAAAAAGCAGGATATGAAGTTTTATATATTCAAGCAAAACATGATATTGGAGTACGCCAACTAAAGGAAAGAATAAAAGATAATATAAGTGTATTTTGCGGCCCTTCAGGAGTTGGGAAATCCACTCTTTTAAATAAGTTTATTGGCAGGGAAGCGATGAAAACTGGTGACATAAGCGATAAACTTAAAAGAGGTAAACACACTACTAGACATAGTGAGTTAATTGATACAGACGAAGGGTTTTTAGTTGATACTCCAGGATTTTCATCCTTAGAACTAGATTTCATAGATAAAGATGAGATCCAATATTGTTTTCCAGAATTTGAAGAGTATAGAGGTCAATGTAAGTTTAAAAATTGCCTTCATCATAAGGAACCTAGTTGTGGAGTAAAAACAGCTGTAGAAAAAAATAAAATTCATATCAGCAGATATGAATTTTATATAAAAACTTTAGAAGAAACATTAAGTAGGGGGAACTGGAAATGATTAAAATTTCACCATCAATATTATCAGCAGATTTTTCAAACCTAGGACAGGACATAGTTAACTTAGAAAAATACGGAGCTGATTTGATTCACATAGATGTAATGGACGGAATGTTTGTTCCTAATATATCTTTTGGTATTCCTGTAATTAAGTCAATAAGAAAATTAACAAATCTTGTTTTTGATGTCCATTTAATGATTGAAGAACCATCAAGATTTATAAAAGATTTTGTTGATGCAGGAGCAGATATTATAACAGTTCATTATGAAGCTGATAAACATCTAGATAGAACTATAAACTATATAAAAAGTTTTGGTATTAAAGCGGGAATTGCACTAAACCCAGCAACACCAGTAGCATCTATTAAGCATTTAATTGAAAATGTAGATATGGTTTTAATAATGTCAGTAAATCCAGGCTTCGGAGGACAAAAATATATTTCATACTGTGGAGATAAGATTGCAGAAGTAAAAGAATTAGCAGATATGTATAATAAGAATTTGCTTATTGAAGTAGATGGAGGTATTGATAAGGGGAATATTTCAACTGTGGTAAATCGGGGTGCTAATGTTATTGTAGCAGGCTCAGCAGTATTTAAAAATAATACCATAGAAGAAAATATAAAGGCATTAAAAGAGGGAATTTAATATGAGAGCTCTTGTAATAGGTGGTGGAGACGCTCCAAGCAAAGAGTTAATATTAAGCTACTTAGTTCAGGATACTATAATTATTGCAGCAGACAGCGGAGCTAATATACTTTATAGTTATAACATCAAGCCTAATTATTTATTAGGAGATTTTGATTCTATAAATTCTCATGTGCTAAAGGAAATGCAGGATACATGCGGCGTAGTAAGATTTCCAATTGAAAAAGATTATACTGATAGTGATCTAGCTTTGGACAAAGCTATTGAAGTTGGAGCTTCAGAAGTTATTTTTCTTGGTTGCACAGGGAAGCGAATAGATCATTTTTTAGGTAATATATGTGTACTTTATAGAGCCTTAAAAAGTAAAGTTAAAGCATATATTGTGGACGACTATAATGTACTGTATCTAACTGATAAGTCTGTTTTATTGCAAGGGACAAAAGGTGAGACATTTTCTATTTTGAGTTACTTTAAGGATGTAAAAGGGTTAACTATAACAGGTGCAAAATATCCTTTGAGTAATTACGATTTAAATGTGGAAAATAGTTTAACTATATCAAATCAATTTAATGATGAAAAAGTAAATATAGATTTTAAAAGTGGAGTATTACTAGTAATGCTGTGTAAGGATAAAGTGTAGTGTAAAAAACTACACTTTTTTTATATAATTTAATAATAAAAGCCATTTCATTTGTCTGTGGAGAAATAAATAAAGGGCAGTGGAATTATGCAAAAATGTTATTATTGTTGGTTAGTAAAATTTCATAAAAATAAAGGATATTGAATATAGATTCGATTTTAGATGGTAAGATATGCCTTAAGAGAAAAACATAAGACACTAATTTTAAAAATTGTAGCAAATATGGAAAAATATCATATATTGTTAATAAAAGATTCATGGGGGAATATATATGTCAAGATTTTGTGGGAGGAGAACCAAGAGAAAGATTGGAGCTGGGATAGCAGCAGTAGGACTTGGAATTGTATTATCCATGATTATTCCATTTTGGGGATGGATAATGGCCATGGGTGGTGTAATTATTATATTGGGATGGAAGATAATGGACAGTTAGTGAAAAGCGTTTATGGAGGTGAAATATGACAATTAAAGTTATTAAACTGCCTAAGTTTTTATCAAAAATAGTAAAATTATTCATGAGAAAACATAACTAGAAACATAATAAAATAAAAAAATGCAACTCTTTAGGGTTGCATTTTTTTATAATTAAACGGCACGTTGTACTTTACCAGAACGTAAGCATCTTGTACAAACATGTATAGTTTTAGGTGAACCTTTTACTATTGCTTTAACCTTTTTTAGGTTTGGAGCAAAAGTTCTCTTAGATTGGCGGTGTGAGTGGCTGAACTGTGCTCCTGCAACTACACCTTTATCACATATATCACATCTTCTTGACATTTAAAACACCTCCTTAAAGTCACCAAGAATATTGTTCTAAATCAAACATAAACTATTTTAACACAAGTGTTATAATTCTTGCAAGTATAATGTAAAATATTAATATGGCAGTAATACTATTATGTACATATTTTGTTGAATTAATTGGCAATTTAATATAAAATAAGGATAAGGTGTAATTAAGGAGGAATTTTTATATGAAAGCTAGCATAACCACTGAAATCGGCAATGTATATTATTCTGAAGAAGTTTTAGCTAACATAGCTGGAATATCAACTATGGAATGCTATGGTGTTGTTGGTATGGCTTCAAAGAATGCGAAAGATGGCTTATGGGAGTTATTGAAGGCAGAGAACTTAGGCAAGGGTGTTAAAATTATTTCAAAGGGTGAATCAATAGCTATTGAATTATATATAATAGTAGAATACGGAACAAAAATCTCTGTAATTGCAAATAATATAATACAAAAAGTTAGATACAGTGTTGAAAACTTTACAGGTATTAAGGTATCACAGGTTACAGTAAATGTTCAAGGTGTCAGAGTCTAGGAGGTAACAACATTGAAATACTTAAAAATAAACGGACATGATTTTTGCAACATGGTGAGAAGCGCGTCTAATAAGTTAGAAGAGCAAAAAGAATATGTAAACTCATTAAATGTGTTTCCGGTACCAGATGGAGATACTGGAACCAATATGTCATTAACCTTTAAAGCTGCAGTAACTGACCTTGAAGGATTAGATAGCAATACCATAGGTGAAGTTTCAAAAAAACTGGCTAAAGGTGCATTAATGGGTGCTAGGGGTAACTCTGGTGTTATACTTTCTCAAATCTTTAGAGGAATAGCTAAGGGATTAGAAGGTAAGACTGAAGCGAACATTGATGATATAAAAGCTAGCATGGTAGAAGGAGCAAACTTTGCTTATAAAGCGGTTATGCGCCCTACAGAAGGGACTATCCTTACTATCATAAGAGCTGCTGGAGAAGCAGCAATGAGCAGCGGTAGTGAAGATATAATTTCATTGTTTCAGGATATCTGTAAACATAGCAAAGTTATGTTAGATAAAACCCCTGAAATGCTTCCACAGTTGAAACAAGCAAAGGTTGTTGATGCTGGAGGTATGGGACTTTTAATTCTTTTAAATGGAATGTTAGAAGCTTTAAGCAATGATTTAAATGTAGAATTATTTGGAGAAGGACAGGTTAAAGATAGTGGTAGTACTTCTCAAATAGTAGAAGCTAATATTGATCCTGCAGATATTAAATTTGGATATTGTACGGAATTTTTAATATTGAGCGAAACTGTAGATATCCCATATTTAAAGGATGAACTTGAAAAGCGTGGAGATTCAATAGTAGTAGTTGGATTAGAGGATATTGTAAAGGTTCATATCCATACTAATGATCCTGGTGAAGTTCTTTCTATGTCAGTAAAAATGGGTGAATTATCAAAGATTAAGATTGATAATATGAGAGAGCAACATAGAACACTAGTAGTAGAAGAGGCAGATTCTGGGAAGGCAATTGATGAAACGGCAAGTGAAGGTTTTTCTGAACCACCTAAAAAGTATGGATTTGTTACTGTTGCAAGAGGTGAAGGTATAAAAGACATTTTTGAAGATTTAGGTGTGGATGAAGTCATTGAAGGCGGTCAAACAATGAATCCTAGCACACAAGATATTGTAGACTGCATAAATAAAATTAATGCTGAAGTAGTATTTGTACTGCCTAATAATAAAAATATTATAATGTCAGCATCACAAGCAGTGGATATAGTAGAGAATAAAAAAGTAGTAGTTATACCAACTAAAACTATACCTCAAGGGATTACAGCTATAACTATGTTTAATGTTGATGGAAGTGTTACTGAAAATGAAACCACTATGAACGATAGCTTAGCTAATGTGACTTCTGGTTCAGTAACTTACGCTGTTAAAGATACGGAAGATAATGGAAGAACAATAAAAGAAGGTAATATTTTAGGGCTTTTAGAGGGAAAGATTAATGAAATTGGTACAGATAAATACGAGATATGTGAAAAACTTATAGTCAATATGGTAAGTGAACATAGTGAACTTATCACCATATTCTATGGTGAAGACTGTGAGGAAGAAAAAGTGGAAGAGTTAGTTGCCTCTTTAGAAGAAAAATATCCAGACATGGATGTTCAATATTTTAATGGAAAGCAACCACTATATTATTTTATTACATCTGTAGAATAAAAGCCTTCGGGCTTTTTTCTATATTATTTTAGCCATATTGTGGAAAGAAATGCACAAAGAATCATAAAGCAGAATATTCTTTTTCAAATATAGGTTTATAAAGTCTAATCAACTTTCAAAATAATAAGGATGAATCAATGAGTTAAATGTTTAATTTGGAGTGATATTGTGAATATTTATGATGATGTTAGCTATTTAAAGGGAGTAGGGCCTAAAATGGCTGAAAAACTTAATAAGTGCGGAATATACACAATACTGGATCTATTGTTATACTTTCCTAGAGATTATGAAATTATCACCATGACACAAAGTGTAGATGAATTTAATGATAAAGATAAAATAATTATTGAGGCTGTGGTGGAAGCAATATTAAAGGATACTAGAACAAAAACAGGAAAAGTTTTATCTACAGTGATATTTAATTCTGGAGATACTAGATTCAAGGGTACGTGGTTTAATCAGCCTTATGCTAAAAATAGTTTTAGGATAAAGGGCAAGTATGTGTTAAGTGGTAAAGTTGAAAGATATGGCAAAGAAATCACTCTATGCAATCCTAAGATTATGAGGAATATAACATTAGATGATAATAAAATCATGGCAAAATACTCTTTGAAGGATGATTTAAATAATAATTTTTTAAATAAAATTATTACAGAAGCACTCTCACATATAGATATTATAGAAAATCTGCCTAAAACATTATTAGAAAAGTATAAATTTATATCTTTAGATGAAGCAGTTAGGAGTATACACAGTCCTAAAGATAATAATACACTCTACGAAGCAAAAAGAAGATTAAAGTTTCAGGAATTATTTACATACTCTTTAAAAGTATTACTTTTAAAAGAAATGAATAGTACCGTGAAGGGAATATCTTTTAAGATTGCTAAAGAGTTGACGGAGCTGAAGGAAAAACTTCCATTTCAGCTAACAGAAGCACAAAATAGGGTTGTTAGAGAAATTCTTTTAGATGGGAAAAGAGAAGCTCCTATGAATCGTTTAGTTCAAGGAGATGTAGGTAGTGGAAAAACAATTATCGCTTTGATAACTATGTTTAATGTGATAAAAAATGGATATCAAGTAGCTATGATGGCTCCTACTGAAATTCTTGCAAAACAACATCATATTGAAGCTGAACGAATATATAAGGGTTTTGGAATTAATATAAGATTGTTGACAGGTAGTACAACAGGAAAAAATAAGGATTTAATTAAAGAAGAGTTAAGTAATGGAGAAGTGGACTTACTCATTGGTACTCATGCACTAATAGAAGAAAATGTAGTGTTTAAAAATTTGGGTATGATAGTTACCGATGAACAGCATAGATTTGGAGTTAATCAAAGAACCAGACTGAGCAATAAAGGTAAAAATATAGATGTCCTCGTTATGAGTGCAACTCCAATACCAAGAACATTATATTTATATCTATATGGAGACTTGGACGTATCTATAGTGGATTCATTACCACCGGGACGAAAACCAATTGATACTTATTACATAAATAAAAATGAGAGTAGTAGAGTGTATAATTTTGCATTAAACGAAATAGAACAAGGAAGACAAGTTTATGTAGTCTGTCCTTTAGTTGAAGATAATGAAGAGATGAAATTAACTTCAGTAACAGCTCTCTATGATGAACTAAAAGAGAAATACTTTAAGAATACAGAAATAAGTATTCTTCATGGAAAGATGTCAAATAAAGATAAGAATTACATAATGGAAAGATTTAAACAAGGAGAAATAAAAGTACTTATTGCAACAACAGTAATTGAGGTAGGGGTAAATGTCCCAAATGCAACTATTATGATTATTGAAAATGCAGAAAGGTTCGGACTTTCTCAACTACATCAGCTTAGAGGAAGAGTAGGCAGGGGAAGCTATAAATCTTATTGCATATTAGTGGCAGATATTAAGAGTGAAACTACTAAACGTAGAATGGAGACAATGAAAAATAGTAGTGATGGTTTTTATATTGCTGAGGAAGATCTAAAAATAAGAGGAAGTGGAGAGATTTTTGGAGTTAGGCAATCAGGTGAAAATGGGTTAATACTAGCAGATTTGTCTACAGATTTTCAACTCTTTAAAATAGCAAATTTAGAAGCAAAAGCACTTTTGAGCCAAAAGGGACTTGAAGAAGAGAAAGTTATTAATGAGATAATGAAAAGCTTAGAGAAGAGTTCAAAGTATATTTGTTTTAATTGATAAAACTTAGGAGGAAGAAATATGAGAGTAATAGCTGGAATAGCTAAAGGTAAGAAATTATTATCCCCTGAAGGGATGGGAACAAGACCTACTTTAGATAGAGTTAAAGAGTCGATTTTTAGTATTATTCAAAATAGGCTAATGGATTCCGTAGTTCTAGATCAATTCGCTGGAACAGGGAGCTTGGGGTTAGAGGCAGTAAGTAGAGGTGCAAAGGAATGTCATCTTATTGATAAAGGAGATGCGACTTTTAATTTTCTAAAACAAAATATAGTTAATTTAAAGTTTCAGGATAAATGTACTTGTTATAAAGGTGATTGCTATAGATATTTAGAGGAGTTTGGAAAGGCAGGAAAAGTCTTTAGTCTTATTTTTATTGATCCACCTTATGCGAAGGAAATGATACCTCCATCCATAGAACTTATAACAAAATATGGCTTGCTCCATAAAGAAGGATTAATCGTTACAAAAATAGACTCTGGTGAAGAAATATATGAAGGTGACGGAAATATAAATCTAATAGATAAAAGAAAATATGGAAACACCACTGTATGTTTATACGAGCATAAGGAGATATAAAATGATAAGAGCAGTATATCCTGGGAGTTTTGACCCAATAACTAATGGACATTTAGATATCATTAAAAGATGTTCACATGTATTTGATGAGGTTATTGTAGCAGTATTAATTAATCCTAATAAAAAAGGATGGTTTGATACTGATGAGAGAGTAGAACAAATTCAAAAGGTAGTATCAAAACTTAAGAATGTAAAAGTGTTAAGTTTTAGTGGTCTACTTGTAGATTTTATGAATAGAGAAGATATAAGTGTTATTGTTAAGGGGTTAAGGTCTATGTCTGACTTTGATTATGAGTTCCAAATGGCACTGATGAATAAGAAGTTAGATAATGCTAAGGAAACAGTGTTTATGATGACTAATTCAAAATACTCTTACTTAAGTTCAACTGCGGTTAAACAAGTAGCTTTATTTGGCGGATGCCTTGATGGATTGATCCCAGAGGAACTAGAAGAAGAGATTAGAGCGAAATCAAAACAATTTGAGGGGGAGTTATAAATGGAGGTACTAGATTTATTAGACTATCTTGAGCAATCAGTTCAAATGGCATCAAAGAATTTGATGGGAAAAGTTTCGATAAATAAAAAAGAGTTTTTAGATACTATTGCTGAAATAAGAATCTATTTACCAGACGAGTTTGAAGAGGCAAAAAATATTGTAGACAAAAAAGATAGAATTATAAATGAGGCTAAGAGAGAAGCTGAGGAGATTATCCAAAACTCAAGAAGAAGAGCTCAAGAGGAATATGAAAATTCTGATATACTAAGAGCAGCACGGGAAGGTGCCAGTGAAATAATTGGATCAGCTCAAAAAGAAGCTAAGGAAGTTAAATCTGAAGCATCGAAGCAAGCTAAAGAAATACGATATGGAGTTATGAACTATGCTGATGAAACTTTAAGCAATTTGCAAAAGGAAATAGATTTAGTTGGAGAACAATCTCTAATCAATATAAAAAAAGAAGTGGAAGCTATGCTTATAAATATCCATAAGCAAATAACAAATACCACCTCTGAAGTAAGAGAAAATATTAAGGAACTAGGAAATTCTAATTAACCTTAGAAATATTAATGAAGCTCCTAAATTTATTTATAAGTATAGGGAGAGTTATTATACATATTATGATTGCAAAAAAGTAAGGCGATGGAACGAAACTTTCAAAGTTGTTTACAAAGGTTTCTTTTGTTAAATTTACAAAAGGCATGTTGCATATTAAAAAAGTGATTACGCAGGAAATTATTCCTTGAAGTACTTTTAAGGATATATATTTTTTCATGGATATACCATGCTTATAAACTAAAGAGTGTACTTGTGAAGTAATTGAAAGTCCACTGAAAGCAATTAGAAAGCTAGTTATAATGAGTTTATAGTCAAAAGAAATTGATGAGCTTGCTATTAAATTACAACCATTAGTTACTTCTAATACTCCTAAAATTAAGCCTTGAAGTATTTCAAAGGGAATAAAAGTATAGTTAGAAACAAACATTAGAGCAGTGTGGAAATACCCATTGCTCTTTATTATATTTATTAATACTGAAAAGATTATCACGAAGCTTCCTATGGACATGCAGGTTTTCACAGCATCTTCTAAGGCGATTTTCATGGCAACTCCTAGGTTTATGTTCTTAGGTACGTAAGATTTATTTATCAACTTGTTATCTTTGATTTTATATCGCCCAGGTAAAAGTATGCCAATAGCAACACAAGATAAAATATTAGATACTATTAGAATATAACCTAGGGTTGGATGACCAAGCATTGCAGTGCCTACTGTACCAATAATAAATAAAGGACTACCGTTAGTAGCTATATTTAACAGTCTTTGAAAAGTTTTATTGTCTATCAAATTTTGATCATATAATTCAGCTGCATACCTTGCACCAAGAGGATAACCACAAAACACGCTAACCAGGAGTACTAGACTACACTGTTTAGGTAAGCCTAAAGGTTTGCAGATCAAGTTTCCTAATAATTTTGAATAGATTTCAATTCCACCAAAAGAGATTATCAAGTTAACTATTACTAAAAAGGGAAATAGAGAAGGAAATACCGCATAAAAAAAGAGTTTTGCTCCTGCAATAGTAAAAGCAATGCATTCTTTTGGATTTAGAACAATGTATAATATCAAAATAGAACAGAGAAATGTAAGTAACGTATTTATATCATAGCTTTTTAAAAGTATGTATATTAAATAAAAAATAAGTAATAGAGTTAATATTAATAACAGATTCAATTAGAAACCTTCTTTCTCATAGTGTTATAATAAAATATATTGTTTTGAAAGTTTAGTTATGATAAATTATGGAGAATGTGTTTGGAAATAGTGGATTGAAGAATAAGATGTGGATATTTTTACAAACCCAAAAGACGTTGATTCAAATATAAAGTTAATATAAAATTTGCTTTGAACTAACAATATAATTTACATTAAATAAAATAAGAGCACAATTGGCATCATTGATTTATGCAATGCCAAATGTGCTCTTTATATTTGAACCTTTAACGATAAATCTTTCTGTGAAAGTTGATTTTCATACAGCCCTTTCTTAAAATTATGGTTAAATTTCATATGCAAGAAATTATTTAATTATTAAAGGGCTAATTAAGTAATCATCATTATAATTTATGTTTCTATTAATTAAACTATAGGCTTTTGTAGCTTGAATATCTAACTTTAATGTATCATTAAGATCCTTAGGAACTTTTGTATACAAGGGAATACTACTATTTTGTTTTATAGATTTTAAAATTGATTTCCCTCTTTCATTAAAGCCGAGAACTTTTGCATAAGGACAATGCTCTTTTCTTAAAATTTCTGTGTCATAGGTATCAAAACCAACAAAATATTGACAAAGTATTCTATTAATCCGTGTATAGGTATACCGTTTACTCTTAGCCTCTTCAATAGTACTACTTAGTGAGGAGCAGTGACTCAAAGCGTTTAGTAACTTGCTATGAAGGCCTTCAGATGCATCAGGGATGTGTTTAATGCCATTACCGTTTATAAAGCTTTTATATTTCACATATGGAAATATAGCATCATCAAAGGCAAAGGAGTAGTTGGAGTTATTTAGTTTTTCAAGAAGCTCATATACATAGATTGGTACATGAGCATTAAGTTCCTTAGGGTCAGAAGATTTTTTTAAAAATTTTCTGATAGAGGTAGCACTAGAAAAAGTATTTGTAAGTTCTTCACAATTATAATCGGAACCTTGCCTCGTTATTGTCATCGGGTTAATGTTACTTTTAAGTTTCTTTAAGCTCTTTATGTATTCAATTCCCAAAATATTATTTGAAGAATTCAAATGACTATCTAGTTTAAGATCATTATTTGAAAAAAACATATTTTTTTTGGGAGAATTTTCAATATATTGCAGAAGTGCAAGGGTTCGTGCTCTTGGATAACTCAAACCTTCATCTAACCTAGATTTCAACATGAGTTTAAATTCTAAAGGCTCATCGGTCAAAACTTCAGCAACTTCGTCGAGTAAGTTAATTTCACCATACTCGCTACCAAAGCATAATGAATTAACTACACCAAGATTATTTAATAGACTGATTGCCCCGAAGGAAAAAAATTCTGCAGAGGACAAGCTGTATACAACTGGAAGTTCTATAACTAAATCTACACCATTATGAAGAGCTGTAAGAGTCTTATTCCATTTGTCAATTACAGAAGGTATCCCCCTTTGGTTAAAGTTCCCACTCATTACTGCAATTAGAACATCACAATTTGTTAATTCTCTGGTTTTTTGTATATGATATACATGACCATTATGAAGTGGATTATACTCCACTACAATTCCTGCTACATTCATTTAATTCACTCCAATTTTATAGATAATTCATATCTCATAATATATAATATTGTCAAATTTGTACATATTAATTAATAATATTAAAGAGAATAAAATAATTTAGCATTTAAGGTTGAAAATTATATATAAAAAGGGGTATATTAAATAAGGGATATTTAGTAGTTTTTTACTGAAAGGAGTAATTCAGATGAGCTTCACAGAGAAAATATGGAAATTAGCCCAGTCTGATGTGAGAAGAATAGTTCTTCCAGAAGGCGAAGAAGAAAGAAATTTAAAGGCGGCTGAAATAATAAACAAAAATAAAATTGCAGAAGTAGTTTTGGTAGGTTCTACCGAAACAGTTATAGCTAATGCAGAAAAGTTTGGCGCCGATATTTCAGGAATAGAAATAGTAAACCCAGAAACTTCTGACAAAACAAACATATATGCAAATGAATTTTATGAATTGAGAAAGAATAAAGGAATGACCCTTGAAAAGGCATTGGAAACCGTAAAAGATCCTGTTTATTTTGGAACTATGATGGTTAAAATGAATGATGTAGAGGGATTAGTTTCAGGAGCAATACATAGCACGGGAGATTTATTGCGTCCAGGTCTTCAAATAATTAAAACTGCTCCAGGAATAAAGGTTGTATCAAGCTTCTTTGTTATGGAGATTCCGAATAGTCTTTATGGACATGAAGGAACGTTATTATTTGCAGATTGTGCAGTTAATCCAAATCCAAATGCTACAGAATTAGCATCAATCGCTATAAGCACTGCAGAAAATGCTAAAGCATTATGCGGAATGGAGCCGAAAGTTGCAATGCTTTCTTTCTCAACTATGGGAAGTGCAAAACATGAAAATGTTGATAAGGTTGTTGAAGCAACAAAAATAGCTAAAGCTGAGAGACCAGATTTGGAAATAGATGGAGAATTGCAACTTGATGCAGCAATAGTTGGAAGTGTTGCTAAGTTAAAGGCACCTAATAGTAATGTTGCAGGAAATGCAAATGTATTAGTTTTTCCAGATTTGCAAGCTGGAAACATTGGATATAAATTAGTTCAAAGATTTGCCAATGCAGAGGCTATTGGTCCAGTATGTCAAGGTTTTGCGAGACCAATAAATGACTTATCAAGGGGATGCAGTGTTGATGATATAGTTAACGTAGTAGCTATTACCGCAGTTCAGGCACAAAATAACAAAAAATAATAATTGTTTTTTAAATTACAATTTAGTATATTAATATATAATATTAGGATTTTAATAAAATCGTAATATTAAATTTTATAGAATATAAAAGTTTACTTTATAGAGGAGGAAAAAGAATGAAAATATTAGTAATTAACTGTGGGAGTTCTTCTTTAAAATATCAGTTAATCAATATGGAAAATGAAGAATCATTAGCTCAAGGATTGGTAGAAAGAATTGGAATTGAAGGTTCAATTCTAACTCAAAAGGTACCAGGAAAAGATAAGTACATAATAACACAACCAATGAAAGATCATACAGATGCAATAAAATTAGTTTTAGATGCACTTATTGATGCTACTCATGGTGTAATAAAATCAATGGATGAAATAGCTGCAGTTGGACACAGAGTTGTTCATGGTGGAGAGAAATATGCTGCTTCTGTAGTAATCAATGATGATGTAATGGCTAGTTTAGAAGAGTGTGTTAAACTTGCACCACTTCATAATCCAGCTAACATAATAGGTATAAACGCATGTAAGAGCTTAATGCCAACTACTCCAATGGTAGCTGTATTTGATACTGCTTTCCATCAAACAATGCCACAAGAGGCGTATATGTACGCTCTACCATATGAGTTATATACTAAACATGGTATAAGAAAGTATGGATTCCACGGAACATCACACAAATTTGTATCAGCTCAATGTGCTGAGATGATGGGAAAAAATATAGAAGATCTTAAAATAATAACTTGTCACTTAGGAAATGGCGCAAGCTTAACAGCAGTTAAGGGTGGAAAATCTGTTGAAACAAGTATGGGATTCACACCACTTGAAGGAATTGCTATGGGAACAAGATGTGGAAACATTGACCCAGCTATAGTTACTTTCTTAATGAAAGAAGAAAATATGTCAGTTGATGCTGTAAATGATTTAATGAATAAAAAATCCGGAGTTTTAGGACTTTCAGGAGTTAGTAGTGACTTTAGAGATATAGAAAATGCAGTTAAAGAGGGAAATGAAAGAGCTAAACTTGCTTTAGAGGTTTATAACTATAAAGTAAGACAATTAATTGGAGCTTATGCTGCTGCTATGGGCGGAGTAGATGCTGTAGTATTTACAGCTGGCCTTGGTGAAAACGCTCCTGAGACAAGAATGGATATTTGCAAAGGTTTAGAGTTCTTAGGAATAAAAGTTGATGCTGAAAAGAATAACGTAAGAGGAAAATCAGTAGATGTAAGTGCTGCAGATGCTACAGTAAAAGTATTTGTAATTCCAACAAATGAAGAATTAGTTATTGCTAGAGACACTCAAGAATTAACTCAAAAATAAAAAACCTTAGTTTATATTAATTTTAAGACTTAATGATATTTTCCAGTTAAGTATTTTAATTTGCTTAACTGGAAAATTATCTTAAAAAGCTATTATTTTTTATGAAGATATATTTTATTTAAAGTGTTTTGAAAATAAATAAAACTTGACTTTTATCTACATACTTTATATAATAATTTATGTTTGAATAGTAGATATCTTATATTGAAATTAAGGAGGGACGTTGGAGCTTTGCTCAAGCTATGCAATTATTTGCATAATATGTGACCTTATGGTTATATGAGGAAAAGCATAGTTTTGATGTTTTTTCAGAGCATTTAATATGAACATAGATGTTTCAGAACTAAAAGGAAAAAAAAATTCTAGGACAAATATAAATGTAGTAATTGAAAAACAAAGTTTTTTTGATGGCTATGAAACTGTGGAATTTTCAAAACCAATAAATTTTTGTGGAGTTATAAATTTAGTTGAAGATATTTTTGAACTAAATGGAAGTGCAACTTCAGAAATATTACTTACATGCTCAAGATGTCTTAAAAAGTTTCCATATGTTGTTGTGATGGATATAGAAGAAAAATTATCTACTAGTGCAAGTAATGAAGATATTGAAGTTATCTCAATTAAAAATGATAAGATAGACATTTACCAAATAATCGAAAGCAATCTTGTTATGCAGCTGCCTATTCAAAGATTATGTAGTGAAAGCTGTAAAGGATTATGCCAACAATGTGGAACGGACCTAAATCATGGAGAATGCTCATGTGATAATTTAGAAGTAGATCCAAGGTTGGCAAAGTTAAAAGATATGTTTTCTAAAGCATAAGGAGGTGTAACAATGGGAAATCCTGCTAGAAGATTTTCAAAAGCAAGAAGAGACTCAAGAAGAGCTCAAACATTCAAACTTGGTTTACCAGGAATAGTTGAATGCCCTCAGTGCCACGAAATGAAACTTGCTCATAGAGTTTGCAAAAACTGTGGTTACTACAAAAATAGAGAAGTTGTTTCAACTGAGAAATAGAAAGAAAGTCATATGACTTTCTTTTATTTTAACCACTTTGAGAGTATTATATCTTAATGATGTGTGAGTTATTTTTATGTTATATAGATAATAAATGATTTAGTTTGAATGCATTTTAAACTAAATTATATTGTCGCTTAAATAAAACTAGTGAGAATTTTAATTCTTACTAGTTTTATTTTTTAGTGGAAATTAAACTGAAGTTTAATATATAATATAGCTATAAGATTTTCATTTAAGTAGGTTGTAAAATTAGGTGAGATAAAAAATAAATTAATGTAAGATGCGAGGATTTTGTATGAAAGTAGTTGTTGATGGAATGGGGGGAGATTTTTCTCCTCATGCGGTAGTTGAAGGGTGTGTTTTGGCACAAAAAGAGTATAATATAGATATTGTAATTTCAGGACCACAGGAATCCATAGCTAAGGAATTACAAAAGTATGATTATGACAAGAAAAAAATTACAATTTTAAATGCTGAAGAGGTAATAAGTCCTAATGAAGCACCGGTAAAGGCACTTAAAATGAAAAAAAACTCTTCTTTGGTTAAAGCCCTAGAAATGGTTAAAAACGGGGAAGCAGATGCTATAATCTCTGCAGGGAGCACAGGAGCATTCTTAGCAGGTTGCACCTTAATAGTAAAAAGAATTAAAGGAATTGACAGACCAGCCCTTGCACCAATAATGCCAGGAAAAAATGGAGCGTTTATGATTGTGGATGTGGGTGCCAATGCAGATTGCAAACCACATTATTTAGTTCAATTTGCTCATATGGGAAAAGTATATTTTGAGAATGTCTTGGGAATAAATAATCCAAGTGTAGGATTAATAAATATTGGCGCTGAAGAAGAAAAAGGAAATGAGTTAACAAAAGAAGCTCATAAGCTTTTAAAAAATGAAAACTTTAATTTTGTGGGAAACGTAGAACCACGTGATATTCCAAAAGGTGAAGTTAATGTTTTAGTTTGTGATGGTTTTGTAGGGAATACTGTTTTAAAGATGTATGAAGGTGTTTCTTCAACTATTCTTGATGAACTAAAGAGTAAAATTATGAGCTCAACAAGAACTAAAATAGGAGGTTTATTACTGAAGCCTGTATTTAAAGCTTTTAAAAAACAATATGATTATAAAGAATATGGTGGAGCAGCATTTTTGGGAGTAAATGGTATTTGTATAAAAGCACACGGTAGTTCTGACGGAAAAGCATTTAAAAATGCAATAAGACAAGCAAAAATTTTTCATGAAAATAAAGTTGTTGAAAAAATGCAGCAGGTATTTCAAAGTGTAGAAGAAAAAATTTAATAAAACGTAGTATAAAAAATAGCAATATTAGTATATTATATTAGAGTATTAATAAAAAATAGTTGATAAGTAATGGATTAGCTATTATATTAAAAGAGTAATGCATAAATTAGGAGGAAGATTAATATGTTTGAAAAAATTAGAAAAAGAATAGCGGATCAATTAAGTTTAGATGAAGATGAGATTAGAATGGATTCATCTTTTGCTGACGATTTAGGTGCAGATTCACTAGACATAGTTGAACTTATAATGGCTTTAGAAGAAGAATTCGATATGGAAATACCAGATGAAGATGCTGAAAAAATATCAACTGTAGGCGATGTAGTTGAATACATAAAAGCACGTGTAGAAGATTAATTGTAGGTTCCGTAGTTTTGCGGAACCTTATTTTTAAGTTTATTCTTGAATTTATTAAAAGATTGATGAGATAAGGTTTAGTAATGAGTATGGTTTTTGTAGATACTTATACGCATTTAGTAGGTTGAAGAATAAACTTCTGAGAAGGAGTAGAAGAATGCACATTGGGAAGAATACACTAGATTTGCAAAAAAAAATAAAAGTAAGTTTTAATAACCTAAAGCTTTTAGAAGTTGCTATTACTCATAGTTCCTATGCTAATGAGAGAAAAGTAGAGTTTAATGAAAGATTGGAGTTTTTAGGAGACTCAGTATTACAACTAGTAATCTCAGAATATTTGTTTGCTAACAATAAAAATGAGACAGAAGGGTATCTTACGCGAATGAGATCACTTATTGTGTGTGAAAACTCACTTTTTCAAGTTGCAAAGAATTGGGACTTAGGAAAATATATTAATATGAGTAAGGGAGAAGAACTTACTGGAGGAAGAATTAGAGTATCCATTTTAGCAGATGCGGTGGAGGCTGTTATTGCAGCTATATATCTTGATTTAGGTTATGATATAGTTAGAGACTTTATTTTAGTAAACTTTGAAACTATTATTTATAAAGCTCTTAAAAATCAAATTATAATAGATTATAAAACAAGATTGCAAGAGATTCTTCAAAGACAAGGGGAAATCTCCATAGTTTATAATTTAGTAAAATTTGAGGGGCCACCCCATAGAAGAGAGTTTTTTGTTGAGGTATCAGTAAATGGTATTTCTAGTGGTAACGGAGTTGGTTTCAGCAAGAAAGAAGCGGAACAGAATGCAGCAAAAGCACTATTAATTTCTAGAGGTGAGTTAAATGAGTAAAAGGCATTACATTATACCAATTTTTGTTCCGCATGAAGGTTGTCCTCATACTTGTGTGTTTTGTAATCAGGATAGTATAACTGGGAGCTGTTTTAGCATAGATGGAGATTTTGTAAGACAAACAATTGAACAATACTTAGACACCATAAAAGGTGACAATTTAATAATTGAAGTATCTTTCTTTGGTGGAACCTTTACTGCTATAAATATTGTGAAACAAAAAGAACTGTTAGCTGTAGCTAAAGAGTATAAGGATGCAAAGAAAATCAATTATATAAGATTATCTACCAGGCCAGATTATATTAATGATGAAATCTTAAGTAATCTAAAAGATTATGAAGTAGATATCATTGAACTTGGAGTTCAATCTTTAGATAATGAGGTTTTAATTAAATCTGGCAGAGGACATAGCAGTGAGGATGTATACACGGCTTCTAATCTCATTAAGGAGTATGGATTTACCTTAGGACATCAGATAATGTTAGGACTTCCAGGAGACACAAAGCTAAAAGATATTGAAACTACTAAAAAAGTAATAGATTTAAACCCTGATATTTGTAGAATATATCCATCATTAGTTATCAAGGATACTCCTATGGAGAAAATGTTTAAGGAAGGTATTTATAAGCCTTACAGCCTTGAAGAAGCAGTAGAGATTTCTAAGAGAGTATATGCAATGCTTACTTGCAATAACATTACGGTAATAAGAATTGGACTGCAACCAACAGAGGAGATTAACTACGGAGGAGATATAATAGAGGGACCCTTCCATCCAGCCTTTAGGGAGCTAGTAGAAGGTAGTATATACTGTGATATGATAAAAGAATATATAAGAGTTAATAAAGATTGTAATGAGGTTCACATAAATCCTAAGGATATTTCGAAACTTTATGCAAATAAAAAAGAATACTTTGAAAGAATTTCAAAGGAATTTGAACATATAAATTTAAAAGTAATTCAAAGTGCTGGGATTGGAAGAGGTACTTTAGGATTTAAAAACAATAGTAATATAGAAAATGTTACTCAAGTTCAATACTTATTAGACGCTTATAGTAAGTCCATTTGATATTTTTAAGTAAATAATTTAAACTATGTATAATAAAAGAATAAAATAATAATGAGGTGTTTTTATGAAGAGTAAAAAAAGGCTTAAAATTGCAAGGATATTAGCTGTTGTTATTAGCTTAGCTATGATTTTAGGTGCTTTATTACCAGTAATATTGGGTGCTTAGGAGAGTGAAGTAATGTTCTTAAAATCTATTGAAATAAGAGGGTTTAAGTCATTTGCAGATAAAACAGAGCTTGGTTTTCAGCAGGGAGTAACTGCTGTTGTTGGGCCTAATGGTAGTGGTAAAAGTAATATTTCTGATGCGGTTAGATGGGTTTTAGGAGAACAAAGTGTAAGAAGTTTAAGAGGAGATAAGATGGAGGATGTTATCTTTGCTGGAACACAGTACAGAAAACCTGTAGGGTTAGCCCAGGTGTCTCTTACCTTAGATAACTCAGATTCTGAACTGAATATAGATTACTCTAATGTTACTATATCAAGAAGATTATATCGTTCTGGAGAAAGTGAATATCTTATAAATAACACTATTTGTAGATTGAAAGATGTACAAGCATTGTTTATGGATACGGGTATAGGAAAAGAAGGATATTCAATTATTGGACAGGGGAAAATTGATGCAATCTTAAGCGGCAAGCCTGAAGAAAGAAGAAAACTTCTTGAAGAGGCAGCTGGTATAGTAAAATATAAAACTCGTAAGGAAGAAGCTGAAAAGAAGCTAGATAATACGGAAGAAAATCTAGTTAGAATAAATGATATACTACATACTTATGAGGAACGACTTGAACCATTAGAAAAAGAAAGTGAGAAAGCAAAGAAGTTTCTAAAAATCTCAGAGGAATTAAAAATAAAGGAAATAAATGTAATTATTGATTTTATTCAAAAAACTAAGAGTAATATTAGTGATTTAAATTTAAAAATAAAAAATGCAAGTGCTAATATTGAAAGTAGGTTAAAGGAAAAAGAAAATTTAAAGAAAGATTTGAATAAGTGGAACTTTGACCTGGAGGAATTTGATAAGAAAAAATCAGAAGATAAACAATTTTATTATGATAATAAAACCAAACATCAGGATATTCTATCAGAAATTAAGTTGCTAGATGAAAGAAGTGAGGTTTTAGAAAAAACAATAGAAAGATTAAAGCATGATATCAATGATTTTTCTGGAAAAATAAAAGATGAAAATGAAAAAATAGACAGTATTGAATTACAGCTTTATTCATTAAAAGAAGAACAAAAAAATATTAATGAGAAAATTTTCTTAGAAGAAAAGAACATTGATAATATAACTTTATCAATCTCTACAGAAAACTCAAAATTGAAGAATTTAGGAAATAAAAGAGAAGAGCTTAACCGTGATAAAAATACCTATATTAATGATATTAATATAATTAATAATAATATTGATGTTTCAAAGATAGCTCTAGAAGACTTAAAAGTGAATATAGAAAGTTTTAACAATTCATTAGCAATAAATAAGGGGACAAAAACTTCTTTAGTAATTCAGGGTGAAAATGTTCAAAAGAAAATTTTATCTTATGAAGAGAGAATAGCAGAAAGTAAAAAGGTAATTTCAAGATTAAAGCATAGTTTGACTTTAGATGAAAAGAAGTTAAAAGATTTAAATATATCTGCAAATAGATTTGAAGCGAATTTAAATGCCTTAATTAATTTGGAAAATCAATATGAGGGCTATAATAAATCAGTTAAAAACCTTATGCAACATTTTAATAATGGAAGTATTAAAAATGTAAAAGGAAATTGTTATGTACTAGGTGAAATTATTAAGGTAGATAAGAAGTTCGAAACAGCTATAGAAATAGCTATTGGTGGAGCAATTTCTAATATTATTACTGAAGAAGAAGAAAGTGCAAAGCTTTTAATTAATTATCTTAAGGGTCATAACTTAGGTAGAGCTACTTTCCTACCAATAAACATTGTAAAAGGAAAGATGCTACAACTAGAAAACAGTATAAAAAACAAACCTGGATACATTGGTATAGCTAGTGAACTTTTAGATTTTGAAGATAGATTTAGGGGTATAATTGATTATGTACTTGGAAAAACGATTATTTGCACAAATATGGATGATGGACTAGCTATTGCAAAGAGCATAGGATATAAACATAAGATTGTAACTTTGGAAGGTGAAGTTTTAAATCCAGGTGGAGCTCTAACGGGAGGAAGTATATATTCTAAGTCAGGTAATATTATTGGGAGAAAAAGGGAAATAGAAGAGTTAAAAGTGAAGGTTGAAGAAGCTACTAGTAGCATTTCTATTCTAAGCGAAACAGTTAAAAAGTATAATGAAGAAATAAAATCATTGGATGAAAAAAACTTAAATTTAAGAGATGAAATACATTTTGAAAGCATCGAGTTAACTAAAATAAATGAAAAGGTTAACTCTATTGATGAAGATACTTTAAAACTTAATAAGGACTTAGAAAAGGGAATTGATCAGTTAAAAGAATTAAATAATAAGCATGAGAATCTGAATTTAAAGTTAGCTCAATATGTTAGTGCACTAGAAATAATAAATAATGATATTACAAGAATAGAAGAGGATTTCAAAGCGTTAGATTATGGGGTTAAGGAAGGTTTAAATAATATTGAATTATCGAAGAATAATTTAATGGACTTTAAAATTAATAAAGCTAAAATTGATGAAGTCCTTAGTAACAAATTCATGGAGATTAGTAGATTAAAAAATGAGATTAAAGGTTATAATGATAAGATTGATGAATTAACCTATGAAATTAAAAACTGTGAGGAAACAAAGAAAATTTACCTTGAAAGCCTAAGTGAAAATAATAGTGAAATAGCGAAAATCAATGTTTTATTAGAGAGCTTAGAAAAGAAGTTTAGAGGTAGCGAAATTGAAAGAATTAAATTTAAAGATAAAATAAACTTAATTAATTTTCAAATTGAAGACCTGAACCTTGAGTTTGAAAAGGTAGAGAAGGAATACCATAAGTTTCAAGTGGCTTTAGTAAAAATTGAAACTGAAGAGCAAGGATTAATGACAAAATTAAATGAAGAATATGAACTTACTTATGCTGAAGCTTTAAAATATCAGCACGAGGTTATAGATATTATTGAACTTAAGGATGAAGTACAAAGACTGAAAAAGGAAGTTTCTTATCTTGGAGTTGTAAACGTTGGTGCTATTGAGGAATTTAAAGAGGTAAAAGAGAAGTTTACCTTTATGAATGGACAAAAAGATGATTTAGTAAATGCTAAAGAAGAATTAATAAAAGTTATTGACGAAATGACAGATAAAATGAAAGGTGTTTTTAAGGAGAATTTTGAGAAACTTAGAATTAATTTTAATGAGACCTTCAAAGAATTATTCAAAGGTGGTAGTGCTGATTTAATTCTGCAAGAAGGAGATGAATTAACTTCTAAGATTGAGATAAATGTGGAGCCACCAGGAAAGAAGCTACAAAATATTAACTTGATGTCAGGAGGGGAAAAGGTTCTATCAGCTATAGCATTATTGTTTGCTATTCTGAAGATGAAACCGACTCCATTTTGTATTTTAGATGAAATTGAAGCTGCTCTTGATGATGCCAATGTAATAAGATATGCTGAATTCTTAAGGAAATTTTCAAGTAATATACAATTCATTGTTATAACTCACAGAAAAGGCACAATGGAAGCTTGCGATATGCTATATGGAGTAACTATGGAGGAAAAAGGTGTATCCAAGATAGTTTCAGTAAATTTGACTAGATAACTATGAAGGAGGAAATAAAATGTTTGGAGGTTTTTTTGAAAAACTTAAAGCCGGACTTTCAAAGACTAGAAATAGCATCAGTGATGCAGTTACACAGGTTTTAAAGCTTGCGGTTACAATTGATGAGGATCTTTATGAAGAATTAGAGGAAATACTAATAACAAGTGATATTGGAGTAGATACTTCAGTTGAAATTATTGAAAGACTAAGAGTTAAAGTTAAAGCGGAAAAGATAAAAGACCCAGCACAAATACTTCCTGCTATGAAGGAAGTAATCATTGATATTCTTGGTGATTATGAAAACTCAATAATTCCAGAAAAAATTCCTCATGTAAAACTTATAATTGGAGTTAATGGTGTAGGAAAAACGACTTCTATAGGTAAAATTGCAGCAAGAATAAAAAATAACAACTATAAAGTACTAATTGCAGCGGGAGATACCTTTAGAGCAGCAGCAATAGATCAACTTGAAGTGTGGAGTAAAAGGGCAGGAGTAGATTTAATCAAACATCAAGAAGGGGCAGACCCAGCAGCAGTAGTCTATGATGCGGTTCAAGCAGCAAAGGCTAGGAAGACAGATGTTTTAATATGTGATACTGCAGGAAGACTCCATAACAAGAAAAATCTTATGGATGAACTTGGAAAAATTAATAGAATTATAGACAGAGAATTTAAAGAAGCAGAAAAGGAAACTTTATTAGTTCTTGATGCAACCACAGGACAAAATGCTATTATTCAAGCTAAACAATTTATGGAAGTATGTCCTATTGATGGGATAATTCTAACAAAGCTTGATGGAACGGCTAAAGGTGGAGTTGTTATATCTATAAAAAATACTTTAAACATACCAGTAAAATATATTGGTGTTGGAGAAGGTATAGATGATTTGCAGGAATTTAAATCAAAAGAATTTGTTGAGGCATTATTTTAATCTTTATTAATTTATTTTGCTGTTAAGTAAAAGTACTTGACACTACAAAGTCAATCTGTTAATATAACTTTTGTAAGTTAGGTGATAGTATGGAAAAAAGATTAGAGATATCATTACTACTAGATTTTTATAACCCATTGCTTACAGAAAAACAAAGAGATGTAATGGATTTGTATTTTAACAAAGACTTATCTCTTTCTGAAATAGCAGAGTTAGCAAATGCTAGTAGGCAAGCAATTCACGATTTGATAAAAAGATGCGATAATCTTTTAATAGAGTACGAAGATAAACTTCACTTGATGGAAAAAGCCTTAACTCTAGAAAACTCCAAAGATAGGATTATTAATAGATTAGAAGAACTAAAGAATAAATTAGATAGAGAAGATAATAAAGAAATAATCACTGATATTATAAAGGATATCGTGGAGAGTATATAGGAGGTTTATTATGGCTTTTGAAGGATTATCTTCTAAGTTACAGGAAACCATAAAAAAGTTAAAGGGCAAAGGAAAGCTTTCTGAAAAAGATATTAAGGAAGCTATGAGAGAAGTTAAATTAGCACTGTTAGAAGCTGATGTTAACTACAAGGTTGTTAAAGACTTTGTAAAAGTTGTCGGTGAGAAGTGTCTTGGAAATGAAGTTATGGAAAGTTTAACTCCAGGACAACAGGTTATAAAGATTGTTAATGATGAATTAACCACTCTTATGGGGAGCACAGAAAGTAAATTAGAATTTGTTCATAATGGTATTACTGTAATTATGCTTGCAGGATTGCAAGGTGCAGGTAAAACAACTATGGCTGGAAAGCTTGCGCTAAGTCTTAGAAAAAATAATAAAAAACCTCTTTTGGTAGCTTGTGACATTTATAGACCAGCAGCTATTAAGCAGCTTCAAGTAGTAGGAAAATCTATAGATGTACCAGTGTTTACTTTAGGAGATAAAACAAACCCTGTAGATATAGCAAAAGCATCTATCGAAGATGCAAAAAGCAATAACTACAATGTGGTTATTATAGATACAGCAGGAAGACTTCATATAGATGAAACACTTATGGATGAACTTAAGAATATTAAAGCGGCTGTAAATCCCATTGAAATTCTTTTAGTAGTTGATTCCATGACAGGTCAAGATGCTGTTAATGTAGCAGAGAGCTTCAATAGTTCTTTAGATATTACAGGAGTTATTTTAACTAAACTTGATGGTGACACAAGAGGGGGAGCTGCCCTTTCTATCAAATCTATTACTGGCAAACCGATAAAATATGCTGGTGTAGGAGAAAAAATGACAGATTTTGAGGTGTTCCATCCTGAAAGAATGGCTTCTAGAATATTAGGTATGGGTGATGTGCTTTCACTTATTGAAAAAGCACAATCAGCTATTGATGAAAAGAAGGCTCAAGAATTAGGAAACAAAATGTTAAATCAAGATTTTAACTTTGAGGATTTTCTTGAAACTCTTAATCAGATGAAGAACTTAGGACCTTTAGGAAAAATTATGGAAATGATTCCTGGTTTTAACTCAAAGGAACTTAAAGGTGTAGATCTTTCACAAAGTGAAAAGGAAATGGCTAAAATTGAAGCTATTATAAAATCAATGACATATGCTGAAAGAAAAAATCCTAATTTAATATCTTCTTCACCTTCAAGAAAGAAAAGAATTGCTAATGGATCAGGTACTACTATTCAAGCAGTAAATAAAATTCTTAAAGATTTTGAAAATATGAGGAAGATGATGAAGCAAATGAAGGGTATGGCTAAGCCAGGTAAGAAAGGCTTATTTGGAAAATTACCTTTTTAGCTAGAATTTCTAAGGTTAAGTCTCCTATTTCTATGATTTTTAAATAAATTTAAGCTAGGAGTTTACATCATATATATTAAACTTTGGAAAGAGTTGAATTTTTTCTAGAGTAATTTAACAAAACCAATTTGTTGATTTTGTTCAGAAATTATATGACAATATTATCCTTTGAAGGAGGTGAAAAAACATGGCAGTAAAAATAAGATTAAGAAGAATGGGTGCTAAAAAAGCTCCTTTCTACAGAATAGTTGTAGCTGATTCAAGATCTCCAAGAGATGGAAGATTTGTTGAGGAAATTGGATATTACAATCCAACTACTGAGCCAGTTACTGTTAAAATCGATGAAGAAAAAGCAGCTCAATGGATAAAAAATGGTGCACAACCTACAGACACAGTTAAGAGACTTTTCAATAACGCAGGTATAAAATAGGAAAGTTAAATTGATTGGAGGCGCATTCCATGAGAGAATTACTTGAAATTATTGCTAAATCTTTAGTCGATAATCCAGATTCTGTTCAAGTAAATGAAATTACTGGTGAGCATTCTATAATTTTAGAATTAAAGGTTGCTCAAGAGGATATGGGTAAAGTAATTGGAAAACAGGGAAGAATAGCTAAAGCTATTAGAACTGTTGTTAAAGCAGCGGCTATTAAAGAAAATAAAAGAGTTGTTGTGGAGATAATATAAGAGTTAGGGAGACCTAACTCTTATTTATAATGTAGATTAGCAAGGTGAATCACTTTGTTAATTTTGCTTAAAATTAAAATGTGAAATTTTATTTTAGTTTTAATTAAAAGTAGCAAGAGTATTATTCTTGCTACTTTTGATTTTATTATAAATATATAAGTATTATATGGTTTTCAACATGAAACTTATTTTACTCATTAATTAGGTTGAATAACTATAATCCTCTGAAGCAAGGTACAGGTTAAATTTTAAATACATAATCCTATATTTACTTTTAATTCTTAACACAGTACCTAATTGAGTTTAGAAGTAGAATCTTGCTATGTAAGATGTAAGGGATATGAAAATATTTTATTTAAAGTTTGTTATAAAATGTATTATAGGCGATGATTTATTAGTTGAATAATGCAGAGTTTTAAGTTATATTAAATAGGCTATAATAAATATGTATTTTATTATAATCAAAGTAAATTAATAAAGGATAAAAATTCCAAAAAATTTAATAAACATAATAACAAGGAGAATTTTATTATGAAAGAGTTTATGAGCGTTGGACAAATTTCGAAACCTCATGGAATTAGAGGTGAAGTAAAAGTTATATCACTTATGGATAGCTTAGAGGACTTTAGAGAATTAGATGAAGTATTTATAGATGAAAAAAGAATAAAAATTACTGAAGTTAAGTTACAAAAGGACAGAGCAATTCTTAAAATAGAAGGAATAGATACTGTTGAAGCAGCAGAAAGATATAGAAATAAATATCTTATGATTAAAAGAGAGGACGCAAAGGATTTACCAGAAGATACATATTATGTAGCGGATCTAATTGGGTGCACAGTATTAGATACAGATGGAAAAAACTTAGGGAAGATTTATGATGTTATTCAGACTGGAAGTAACGATGTATATTGGGTTAAAGGTGAAGGTAAAGCGGAAGTATTAATTCCGGTTTTAAAGGATATAGTGGTTAATATAGACATTAATAGTAGTGAAATTTTAATAAAACCGGTTAATGTTTGGTCAGAATGAAAATAGATGTATTAACTTTATTTCCAGAAATGTTTCAAATATTTAACCACAGTATAATTGGAAGAGCACAGGAAAAAGGCATATTAAAAGTAAATACAATAAATATAAGAGATTTCACCTTAAGTAAACATAAGAAGGTAGATGATTATCCATATGGTGGTGGTGCCGGTATGGTTATGATGGCCCAACCTATCGTAGATGCAATAATAGATTTGAAAAAAAGCAATAAAGGAAAAGTAATATTTTTAGGACCTAGGGGTAAAACCTTTGACCAAGACTTAGCGAAGGAAATGAGCAAAGAAGAAGAGTTGATTTTTCTGTGTGGTCATTATGAAGGAATAGATGAAAGGGTATACAAGTACATAGATATGGAATTTTCCCTTGGAGATTTTGTTTTAACAGGAGGGGAGATGGCTTGTATACCTATAATTGATAGTATTAGCAGGTTAATCCCAGGAGTTTTATCTAGCGAGGAAAGCTTTAGTGAGGAATCCTTCTATAGTGGATTATTAGAATATCCACAGTACACTAGACCTGCGAATTTTCAAGGAGAAGAAGTCCCGGAGGTATTACTTTCTGGACATCACGATAATGTAAGAAAATGGAGAAGGCTCCAATCTCTTTTAATCACGAAAGAAAGAAGAATTGATTTATATCAAAAAATTCAACTTACCAAAGAGGATAAAAAATTATTAGAGAAATATTATAAATAAGTATAAGCGACATTACTAAATGAATCTTTAAAGAAGTTTTGTCTTTTATAAAATTTAGAATTTATAATAATGTTCTTTTGAAGGCTCAAGGAATACACTCCTTGAAGTTATTATAATTAAAAGATAATGTTGCTTATGCAGAAGTATTGTGATAAAATGTACTTTGTGCTAGTACGGGCGTTCCTCTGTCATAAAGTATGATTAAGAACGTCAAAATAAAATTTTAGGAGGGAATGCACATGTTAGATATAATAAGAGCTATAGAAGCTGAACATTTAAGAAATGATTTACCACAATTCAATGTAGGAGATTCTGTAAAAGTACATATCAGAATCAAAGAAGGAAACAAAGAAAGAGTTCAGGTTTTCGAAGGAACTGTTCTTAAGAGACAAAATGGTGGAGTTAGAGAAACTTTCACTGTAAGAAGAGTTGCTTACAATGTTGGAGTAGAAAAAACTTTCCCAGTTAACTCACCAGTTATTGAAAAGGTTGAAGTTATAAGAAGAGGTAAAGTAAGAAGAGCTAAATTATTCTACTTAAGAAACAGAGTAGGTAAAGCTGCTAAAGTTAAAGAATTAATCTAAAGAAATGGGACTTTTAAGTCCCTTTTTTTATTAAGCATAATTATAAAACAAAATGTTGTAAATAATATATAGATAAAACACCTAGGAGTGATGAAATAAATGAGTATAAATTGGTTTCCGGGGCATATGGCGAAGACCCGTAGAGAAATAAAAGAAAATTTAAAACTTGTAGATGCAGTAATTGAAATTAGAGATGCAAGAATAGCATATTCAAGCTCAAACCCTCAGATAGAAGAGATATGTAAAGATAAGCCAAGAATAATACTGTTTAATAAAAGTGATTTAAGTGAAGATAGTGTAACTAAGCTTTGGATAAAAAAGCTTTCAAATAGCTATACAAAGGTTTTATCGGTAAATTGCTTAACAGGGATGGGATTGAATAAAATAAAACCAACTCTAGATGAAATGCTTAAAGAAAAGCATGATAGAATGAAAAATAAAGGTGTTGTGAATATAATTACAAGAGTTATGGTTGTGGGTATTCCCAATGTGGGTAAGTCTACTTTTATAAATAAGATGGCAAAGAATAATATTGCAAAAACAGGGGATAGACCAGGAGTTACAAAAAGTAAGCAATGGATAAAAACAAAAATAGGAATTGAGCTTATGGATACTCCAGGAGTTTTATGGCCTAAATTTGAAGATGAAAAAGTGGGACTAAATTTAGCATTTACAGGTGCTATCAAAGATGAGATTATGGACGTGGAAGGACTTACACTGAAGCTCATAGAACAGTTACAACATTCTCACCCACAAAGACTTATAAATAGATACAAATTAACAGAAATAAGTGAAGATCCACTAGAAAACATGGATAACATAGGAAAAAAAAGAGGTGCTGTAGTCTCTGGAGGGAATATAGATTATAACAGAGTAGCTGTAATGTTCCTAGATGAATTTAGGGGCGGTAAATTAGGACCAATTTCTCTTGAAGGACCAAATTTTCAGGAAGAGATGAAAGAAGAGATAATGAAAGACGATGAAGTGAAACACAATGAAGTTGAGTAGTTTAGAGAATATAGAGAAAATAAAATATAACCATATAAAGACTTTTGTTAAAGAATTTATGTCAGTTAATTCATTAAAATATCAGGAAAAAGAATATTTAGATATTGTAGATACATTAAATTATGATAAAAGAAAAAATGTAAATGCGCTTGGTAATATGATGAAAAAACATATAGAATCATATAAGAAAGAGGTGTCACGGGTTCAAGAGCTTTATGATTTTGATAAAAGTTATGGAGTTAATATAGTGGCAGGTGTAGATGAAGTTGGTAGGGGACCTTTAGCAGGACCAATTGTTTCTGCCGCAGTAGTTTTGGATTTAAATTCTGTAGATCCGATCTTATACATAAATGATTCGAAAAAAATAAATAGTGAGCTAAGGGAAAAACTAAGTGAAATTATTAAAGAAAAGGCTATAAGTTTCAGTATATCACTGCTTAGTAATGAGGAAATAGATAAAAGGGGTATCGGTTATTGTAATAATGAGGTTTTTAGAATGGCTATCAGTGATTTAAAGGTAAAGCCTGAATTAGTATTAACTGATGGGTATCCAATAAAAAATTTTTCCTTAAGAAACGAATTTGTTATAAAAGGTGATACAAAAAGTGCATCAATAGCCTGTGCATCAATTTTAGCTAAGGTATACAGAGATAAGGTCATGAAAGAATTAGCAACTATCTACCCTGATTATGGCTTTGAGAATAATGTGGGTTATGGTAGTAAGGAACACATATCGGCTATTATTAACCATGGAGTTACTGATATACACAGAAAATCTTTCTTAACCAACATTCTTGAAAAAGGATAGTTAGACAATTTAGGAAAGTTTTTTCAATGATTTCTGAAAGAAAATTTAGTAAATATGAAATAATGTTATGTTTAATAGGCATACCCGCATTAAATTGGTATGCCTTATATGTCGAAAATATCATTAAAATTAGGGATTAATTGCGCTTCCTTGCAATTAATCCCTTTATTAAATAATAATATTATAAGAGTTTTTCTATATTTGGAAGGCGTCCTTTATTAATTTAATAGAGTAGTTATCGTCTTTATTATTTAATATTATTTCAATAACATCAAATCTAAAATTAAATTTATAAAGTTTTTTTTTCAAAATGTAACTTTGGGCAGTTCTATAAATTTTATATTGTTTTAGTTTAGTTACGCTTTCTCCAGGACTTCCGTAAAGGCTACCATATCTACTTTTAACCTCAACAAAACAAATATATTTGTCATCCTTTGCTATTAAATCAATTTCTCCTATTTTACATTTGAAATTTCTTTCCAAAATGGTGTAACCCATCTCTTTTAAATATGTTTCAGCGATATCTTCTCCATGGGAACCTATGCTTTTATTTAATACGCCCATTGAACCATCCTCTCCTATGGTTACAAATTTATTAGTAATTTAATATTAAACTATTAACGTGTAAATATCAAGGATAACTTACAAATAATGTATAAAAGTGAATTAAGTTTTAGTTATATATATTTACATATTTGTTTATAGTGCATATATTTGTCAATAATTAATCTATAAATAAAGGTAAGGGTGATAATATGGCCATACAAATATTGTGTGCTACTTTTTATGGTGTTGAAGGAATAATAGTTAATGTAGAGATTGATACGTCTTATGGACTTCCTTCTTTTAATATTGTTGGACTAGGAGATGCAGCAGTTAAGGAATCAAAAGAAAGAGTAAGGTCAGCCATTATTAATTCGGGATTTGAGTTTCCTGTAAGTAGAATAACTATAAATTTAGCACCTGCAGATTTAAAAAAAGAAGGATCACATTTTGATTTACCAATAGCCATAGGAATATTAGCTGCAACAAACCAAATTTCACCGTCAGAAATAGAAGGATATTTATTTATTGGTGAACTTTCTTTAAATGGTTATTTAAAGAGAGTTAAGGGTGCGTTGCCCATAGTAATTGAAGGTGCTAAGCAAGGAGTTAGTAAATACATTATTCCCATAGATAATGCAGAAGAATGTAGTATTATAAAGAATACAGATATATATCCAATGGAAAATTTGGAACAAACAATAAATTTTTTAAGATATAAGGATATGCTACCATATAAAAATTGCGAAATAGCAAATACTTATATGAATAATAATAGTCTAGATTTGAATGAAGTAATAGGGCAAGAAGCTGCAAAGAGAGCTTTAGAGGTTGCAGCTGCCGGCAACCATAACATAATTTTTCATGGTTCTCCGGGATCAGGAAAAACTATGCTAGCCCAAAGAATAATTTCTATTTTGCCTTCATTAACATACGAAGAGTCTTTAGAGGTTACAAGAATCTATAGTGTTAGTGGTGGGATTGGAAAAGACAGGTTAATTACTACGAGACCGTTTAGAAATCCACATCACACAATAACAAGTATTGCGTTGATAGGAGGTGGAAGAAATCCAGCGCCAGGAGAAGCATCTTTAGCTCACAATGGTGTGTTGTTTTTGGATGAAATTTTAGAATTTAATAAAAATTCTCTACAGGTTTTAAGGCAACCTTTAGAAGAACGAGAGGTCAAACTATCTAGAATTAATGGAACAATAAAATATCCAGCAAACTTTATGCTTATAGGAGCCTTGAATCCTTGTCCTTGTGGATACTTTGGAACTAATGTAAAAAGATGTAAGTGTACAGAGTATGAGATAAAACGATACCTAGGAAGGATATCTGGACCACTATTAGATAGAGTAGATATATTTTCATCAGTAAATCCTATCTCTTATGATGAGATTAATGGAGAATCTAAAGGTGAAAGTTCCTTAGATATAAAAAAAAGAGTTGAGAAAGCAAGAGAAATTCAAAAGGAAAGATTTAAAGGGGATAATATAAATTGTAATTCTGAAATGAAAGAAAAACATCTAAAAAAGTATTGTAATTTAAATGAAAAGTCCAATAAAATATTGAAAATTGCCTATGATAAATTATCCTTAAGTACCAGAGCTTATAGTAGAATACTTAAGGTGGCAAGAACTATTGCGGATTTAAGCGACAAAGAGAATATAGATGAAAAAGATTTAATTGAAGCACTTCAGTACAGAAAATTTATAGATGAAAATGCAATATAAAATGATAATGATTTATTGCGGTGTGAACTTATTCGCGAATATTACAAATGTGTAAATAATTGAAGATGGAGACGTAAATATGGATATTTTAAAACTTTGGTTTGCATTAGTTGAAATTTCTAGTAATATTAAGTTAAAAATTTTGACAGAGTTTGGTAGCTTAGAAAATATAAGAGATTTCATGACAATGCATAAAAGTTCTACAGCTTTAGATAATAAGTTAATTGATAAATTAATAAAAGCTTATGACTTACAAAAACTTTATAGAATCATGGAAAAGCTTGAAAAGGAACAAATTGGTTTCATAACTATTAAAGAGGGACAGTATCCTGAAAAGTTGAAATTATTTGATGATGCACCTTTCGCACTTTTCTATAAGGGCAATATTTCAAATATTAATCAGGAGAGAAGTATTTCAATTGTAGGTTCAAGAACATGTACTAGGTATGGTGCAGATATCACAAAGTTAATTACTGAAGAGCTAGTCCAAAATAACTTAAACATTATCAGCGGAATGGCAAGAGGGATAGATACAATAGTGCATAAAACCGCTGTAATTAATAAGGGATATACAGTTGCTATTTTGGGAAGTGGCGTAGATGTGGTTTATCCCAAGGAGAACTTAAAGCTATATAATGAAATAATTTCTTCAGGTGGTTGTGTCATTAGCGAATTTGCCCCAGAAACAAGGCCACTATCTATGAATTTTCCAATTAGAAATAGAATAATAAGTGGGCTAAGTGATTTAGTAATTGTAGCAGAGGCAGGAGAAAAAAGCGGATCATTGATTACTGCTACAAAAGCATTGGAACAAGGAAAAGAAGTTATGGCAATTCCTGGATCAATATTCTCAGAAGAGAGCAAAGGAACAAATAAACTTATAAAAGAAGGAGCTCATGTTTTTACAAATATTAATGATGTTTTTTATTTATTAGGAATAGATAGGAATAAAAATAATAAAATCATTAATGATAATAATAAAGGAAGTGTTTGTGAGGACATATACAGAATTATTGATAACAATCCTATACATATAGATGACATTATAAGGTTAACTAATATTGACATAAAGCAAATATATGAGTTATTATTTGAAATGCAACTAAAAGATGAAATATTGTGCTTAAATGGTAGTTTTTATGTGAGAGTTAATAAAATTATATAGCTTTGAAAATTTATAATGTAGGAAAAATAAACTGAACATGCTGGAGGGGATAATATGGGTCAAAAGCTAGTAATAGTTGAGTCGCCAGCTAAGGCAAAAACAATAAAGAAGTATTTAGGCAAAAATTATGTAGTTGAGGCATCTATGGGTCACCTAAGAGATTTACCTAAAAGTCAATTAGGGGTAGATGTGGAAAATAATTATGAGCCAAAGTACATCACTATTAGGGGAAAAGGAGAATTACTAGATAAACTAAAAAAAGAGGCAAAGAAAAGTGAAAAAGTTTATTTAGCCACTGACCCTGATAGAGAAGGGGAAGCAATCTCATGGCACTTAGCTAAGATTTTAAAAATCGATGAAACAGAAAAATGTAGGATAGAATTTAATGAAATTACTAAAAATGCTGTAAAAAACGCCATAAAAAGTCCAAGAACAATTAACGAAAACGTATTTAATGCACAACAAGCAAGAAGAGTTCTGGATAGACTTGTTGGATATGAAATAAGTCCAATTCTTTGGAGAAAAATTAAATGGGGATTAAGCGCAGGAAGAGTACAATCTGTAGCTTTAAGGATAATTTGTGATAGAGAAAAAGAAATATTAGATTTTGTAGCTAAAGAGTATTGGACAATAGAAAGCAATGTATTTAAAAAAGGTGAAGTCAGTAACTTTTCAACTAAATTACATAGTAAAAATGGTAAAAAGCTTGAGATAAACACTAAAGAAGAAAGTGATATCATAATAAAGGAGCTACAGAACAATGATTTTATTGTAAAATCTATAAAGGTTACAGAAAAAACCAAAAATCCACTTCCTCCATTCACAACAAGCACAATGCAGCAGGATGCATATAGAAAGATAAACTTTTCTACTAAAAAAACCATGTCAACTGCACAGCAATTGTATGAAGGAATTGAGGTAAAAGGTTTTGGTACAGTGGGCTTAATAACATACATGAGAACAGACTCTGTTAGAGTATCTGACGAGGCTCAAGTTTCTGTAGGAGAATTCATAAAAAGTGCTTTTGGGGACAAATACTTACCAATAAGCAAAAGAGTATATAAAGGTAAAAAGAATGCACAAGATGCTCATGAGGCAATAAGACCTACTCACTTTGAAATTACTCCAGAGGTAGCAAAGACTAGCTTAAGCAATGATCAATATAAACTTTATACGCTTATATGGAATAGATTTGTAGCAAGTCAAATGGCGTCATCAATTATTGATTCTACTTCAATTGAAATAGAAAATGGAATATACGATTTTAGAACAACGGGTTACAAAGTAAAATTTGATGGATTTACTAAAGTTTATAATACTGATAACGAAGAAGATGGAGAAGTAAATAAGCTACCTAAATTAGAAGAAGGTGAAATGCTAATCAAAAAATCTATTGAGGGCAAGCAGCATTTTACTCAACCACCACCAAAGTTTTCAGAGGCATCTTTAGTAAAGACTTTAGAGGAAAATGGAATAGGAAGACCTAGTACCTATTCACCAACAATTTCAACTTTACTTGATAGAAAGTATATAGAAAGAAATAAAAAGGTTTTAGAACCAACGGAACTAGGTTTTATAGTAAATAATTTGATGAGTGATTATTTTAAGGAAATTGTAGATATTGAATTTACCGCAGAAATGGAAGATAAACTAGATAGAGTTGAAGAAGGAAAAGAACAGTGGAAAGCAATAGTTGACACTTTCTTTACACCTTTAAAAAAATCCATTGATATTGCAGAGAAAGAAATTTCTAAAATTACAATTGAAGACAAAATATCTGATGTGAAATGCGATAAATGTGGGCGATTTATGGTTATTAAGCAGGGTAGATTTGGAGATTTCTTGGCTTGCCCAGGATATCCGGAATGTAAAAATACTAAAGCAATAACTCGAGAGATTGAAGCTCCTTGCCCTAAGTGCGGAGGCACAATTTTAGAAAAGAGAAGCAAAAAAGGCAAAACATTTTTTGGGTGTGAAAATTATCCACAATGCGATTTTGTTAGTTGGCATGAGCCAACAAAAGAGAAGTGCCCAGAGTGCAATGATATCTTACTAAAGAGATACTCTAAGGCAAAAGGTGATTATTTGGAATGTGCAAATAAAGAATGTAAGCATAAAAAATTAACAAATGGTTAATTAATAATTACAAAACTATAAATTTATTGAATTTCCCCGAAAAGATGACGTATTATGTCGAAAATTTGTATGAATTTTGTTGAAATAGTAAGTATACTATGGTATCCTATGTTAAGGAAAGTTCAATTCTAAAGATTTTAAATTAAATAAATGTTTTGAATTGTTTATAGGGCATAATAATAGTTGTTGAGAATAACTAATAAAATAAATATGACCCAAATACGGAGTAGGAGGAATTTAAGTGTCACTATTAAATAAAACAAGAAAACTAAACAAGATACTGCAAAAATCTGGTACAGAACCAGTAGTATTTGATGACATTTGCAAACTATTAAGTGATGTTTTAGAATGTAATGTTTATGTAGCTAGTAGAAGAGGTAAGGTTTTAGGGTATAATTTTTCAGGCGGTTATGAATGTGATGAAGTTAAAAATGAAGTTTTAAATGGTATGAGATTTCCTGAAGATTATAACGCTAAATTACTAAATACTGAAGAAACTAGAGCTAATTTACCTAGTAAAGGTGTTTGTGTTTTTGAAAATGGTAAGGACTGTGGGTTAGATGATAAATTAACTACTGTAGTTCCTATCAATGGTAATAGAGAAAGACTAGGAACTTTATTACTTTCAAGATTTGGAAGTCCGTTTACAGAGGAAGATTTAGTACTAGCAGAATATAGTGCAACCATAGTAGGACTAGAAATTTTAAGATCTAAAAATGACGTAATTGAAGAAGAAGCTAGAAAAAAAGCTATCGTACAGTTAGCTATTGGAACGCTTTCATATTCAGAACTTGAAGCAGTGGAGCATATATTTAATGAACTAGAAGGAAGCGAAGGACTTTTAGTTGCATCTAAAATAGCAGATAAAGTTGGTATAACAAGATCTGTTATTGTAAATGCATTAAGAAAATTTGAAAGTGCAGGAGTCATAGAATCTAGATCATTAGGTATGAAGGGTACTCATATTAAGATTTTAAACGATAAGTTAATAGAAGAGTTAAACAAGTTGAAATAATACTTATAAGCAAGGGGAATCCCTTGCTTATTTATTTTTTGAAAAATTAATATTTTAAGAAGAGACATTTTTATATGAAATATTTTTGTAAAATGAATTATGGAGATCTAAGGGGGAAAAGGTTTTTTAAAATTATTATAATGGAATTTAAATTAACACTTAACAATGTGAAAGTGATTTTGATAAATTAATCTTTTAATAAATATCATAAAATAAACTTTATAAGTATAAAAAAAAGAAATATGTGTAAATTAATAAATGTTATGCAGAAAGTTATATGTTTGTAAAATTTTTATTGAATAGTATTTATAATTATGTTATACTACTCAAGGTAAGAAAATACGCACATTGCTCTATTTGTTGAAAGGTGCCTTGTAATAAGGTTTTCAATGGAAATGAAAGCAATGGAGGTAAAACCAAGGAGGTATATTAAAATGGCAGTAATATCAATGAAACAATTACTAGAAGCAGGTGTTCATTTCGGACATCAAACAAGAAGATGGAATCCTAAAATGGCTAGGTACATTTTCACAGAAAGAAATGGAATTTATATCATCGACTTACAAAAAACAGTTAAGAAAATTGATGAAGCATATGATTTCATAAAATCTGTATCTGAAGAAGGAAAAGATATATTATTTGTTGGTACAAAAAAGCAAGCTCAAGAAGCTATCCAAGAAGAAGCTATAAGATCAAGCATGCATTTTGTTAACAACAGATGGTTAGGTGGAATGTTAACTAACTTCAGAACTATCAAAGCAAGAATTGGTAGACTTGAAGAATTAGATAAAATGGAAGAAGATGGAATATTTGATGTTCTTCCTAAGAAAGAAGTTTCACAACTTAAAAACGAAAGAGAAAAATTAGAGAAAAATCTTGGTGGAATCAGAAACATGGATGCTAGCAAAATTGGAGCATTATTTGTTGTTGATCCAAGAAAAGAAAAAAATGCTATATCAGAAGCTAAAATATTAGGAATACCTGTTATTGCAATAGTTGATACTAACTGTGATCCAGATGAAGTTGATTATGTAATTCCTGGAAACGATGATGCAATTAGAGCAGTTAAATTAATCACTGAGAGATTAGCTGATGCTATAATTGAAGCGAGACAAGGCGAGCAATTAGCTGAGTAATTAGTATAGTAATAACATATTAATGAATTAATAAATGACAGCCTCATCTATGGTTGTGAAGAGAAAATAAATTTATAAGGTAGATGGGAGAAAAAATTCTTTCATTTACCTTTTAAATTAGTTATAAAGAGGAGGAATAAAGATGATAACTGCAGGAATGGTTAAAGAACTTAGAGAAAGAACAGGCGCAGGAATGATGGACTGTAAAAAGGCTCTAGGTGAGACTAATGGAGATATTGAAAAAGCAATTGAAGTGTTAAGAGAAAAAGGATTAGCGGCAGCTGCTAAAAAAGCAGGAAGAATTGCTGCTGAAGGTATTGTAACTACATACATTTCAGAAGACATGAAATTAGGAGCAGTAGTAGAAGTAAACTGTGAAACTGACTTCGTTGCTGCAAATGAAGAATTTAAAACTCTTACTGAAAACGTGGCAAGAATGGTTGCATTATCAAATGTTAGTACAGTAGAAGAATTAGTTGCACAAAAATACATAGCTGATGAAAGTGCTACAGTACAAGAAGTTGTTACAGCATTAATCGCTAAAATAGGCGAAAATATGTCTGTAAGAAGATTTGAAAGATTTAACATTGAAAATGGAATAATCCAAAGCTATATCCATGGACATGGAAAAATTGGAGTTCTTGTTGAGTTAGCTTGTGAAAAACAAGATCCAGTATTAGCAACAATTGGTAAGGACATAGCAATGCAAATCGCAGCAGCTAACCCATTATTCTTAAATAAAGAGCAAGTTGATAATGAATCTTTAGAAAAAGAAAAAGAAATATATAGAGTTCAAGCTTTAAATGAAGGCAAACCAGCAAACATAGTTGAAAAAATGGTTATGGGAAGAGTAAGTAAATACTATAAAGAAGTTTGCTTAGTTGAACAAGTTTGGGTTAAGAATGGTGATTATACTATTTCTAAATATCTTCAAGAAGAATCTAAGAAAATCGGTGCTGAAATATCAATCACAAGATTTGCTAGATTTGAAAGAGGCGAAGGAATAGAGAAGAAAGAAGATAACTTTGCAGAAGAAGTACAAAAAATGCAAGGAAAATAATTAAAAGA
>NZ_JAVWDJ010000004.1:66302-181962 GCF_036642255.1 Clostridium sp.
GGAGGTATAATATATATGGAAGCTGCAAAATACAAAAGAGTTATGCTTAAACTTTCAGGCGAAGCATTAGCTGCGGAAAAAGGATACGGAATTGACTTTGACGTAGCACATTCGATTGCTGTGCAAATTAAGAATTTAGTGGAAATGGGAGTTGAAGTTGGAGCAGTTGTTGGCGGTGGCAATATTTGGCGTGGTAGAAGTGGTGAAGGAATGGATAGAACCACTGCAGATTACATGGGAATGTTAGCTACTTGTATAAATGCACTTGCGCTACAAGATTCTTTAGAAGCTATTGGAGTTAATACTAGGGTGCAGACAGCGATAGAAATGAGAGAAATTGCAGAGCCTTATATTAGAAGAAGAGCCATGAGACATCTTGAAAAAGGAAGAGTTGTAATATTTGCAGCAGGTACAGGAAATCCATATTTCTCCACAGACACAACTGCAGCATTAAGAGCTGCTGAAATTGAAGCAGAAGTTATATTACTTGCTAAAAAAGTGGATGGTGTTTATGACAAAGATCCATATAAATATAATGATGCTATTAAGTATGAAAAATTATCCTATATAGAAGTGCTAGAAAAGGGCTTACAGGTTATGGATTCCACAGCCACTTCGCTTTGTATGGATAATAATATTCCAATACTTGTATTTGGATTAGATAAACCTGAGAATATTATCAGAGCTATAAAAGGTGAGGATATTGGTACACTAGTATCATCTCATACATGCAAATGCAATAAATAGATGGAGGTAATTCTATGGTAAAGGATATTATTAAAAATACTGATGAAAAAATGAATAAAACCATTTCAGTATTGAAAACTGAATATGCGACAATGAAAGCAGGAAGAGCAAATCCAACAATGCTAGATAGAATTCAAGTAGAGTGCTATGGTAGCATGATGCCAATTAATCAACTAGGAGGAGTTTCGGCTCCAGAACCAAGAGTGTTGTTAATTCAGCCGTGGGATAAAAGCTCTTTAAAGGATATTGAAAAGGCAATTTTAAAATCAGATTTAGGATTAAATCCTACCAATGATGGTTCAGCTATTAGATTAATAATTCCTGAACTGACAGAAGAAACAAGAAGAAATCTGGTTAAGACTATAAAGAAAACTGGTGAAGAAGCTAAAGTTGCTATAAGATCTATTAGAAGAGATGCGAATGATAAAATTAAAGCATTAAAAAAAGATAGTACGATTACTGAAGATGAAGCAAAAAAAGCAGAAGAGAATATTCAAAAGGAAACAGATAAATTTATAAAAGAAATAGATAAAATGATTGAAATCAAAGAAAAAGAAATTATGGCTGTGTAATATTAATAATAAAACCTGCAATATTGCAGGTTTTATTGTTAAAATCAGGTATTTAACAACAAGTTTCAGGGGTAGATTTTTCGATAGACATATTGGTGCTGAAAAATATTTACCATACCTTGAAAAAGTAAATTTGAGTGAAGATGTTTAAGCTAAACAAAATTATTGTAGCTTATATAAAAAGAGCAATAGCACGGAGAAATAAAAAGTTATTTTTCCTAACTAATTTTGAAATTAGATTATATTGTTAAGTTGATAAGAATTAATAATATAATTTTAATATATGAAACGGAGAGAGAGTACTTGGGATTGTTTTTTAATAAAAAAAGAAAAAAAGAATCTAGAGATATGTTTTTAGATAAAAATAGAATTCCTCTTCATATTGCAATAATAATGGATGGCAATGGAAGATGGGCAAAAGAAAGAAACTTACCACGCACTTTTGGGCATAGAGCTGGAATGGATACTATAAGACGTATTGTAAAAGAATGTAGTAGACTAGGAGTGAGATATCTTACCCTTTATGCATTCTCCACTGAAAACTGGAAGAGGCCGGAAGAGGAAGTTTCGGCATTAATGAAGTTGGTTGTGGAGTATATAGCAAAAGAGATAGAGGAATTGCATAGAAATAAAGTTGTTTTTAATGTGATTGGAGATATAAGTAAGTTACCTGAATCTTGTCAGCAATCTATTAAGGTTGCTAGTGAAAAAACAAAAAATAATAATGGGCTAACCTTAAATATTGCATTAAATTATGGCGGAAGAGATGAAATTGTTGCTGGGATTAAGGAAATAGCAGAAGAAGTTGTCAAAGGTACACTTAAGATTAGTGATATAAATACAGATGTAATTTCAAACCATCTCTATACTCGAGGAATGCCCGATCCAGATATAATTATTAGACCAAGTGGAGAATTAAGATTAAGTAATTATCTGCTTTGGCAAAGTGCATACTCTGAATTTTGGTTCTCAAACATAAATTGGCCAGATTTTAGAGAAGAAGATCTGCAACGTGCTATTATTGATTACCAAAATAGAGATAGAAGATTTGGTGGCGTATAGTTTATAAGGAGTGAATTTAATGAATAAGAGGTATATTGGGGCGATGACATTAGCTCCATTGCTAATATTTTTATTTTTAGGTGGGTATTATTTAAAGTTTCTAATATTAATTTTATCTATTTTCGGAATATATGAATTTTATAAAACTAGTAGAGAATGTGGATTTAATCCAATTTCAATAATGGGATATGGGTTATGTATATTTTATTATATAAACTTAGGGCCTAATTTTAATATAACCTATCAAAGTTTTACATTGATAGGAGCAATATTTATATTGATGATAATACCTGTTTTGAATACTAAATATAATTTTATTGATATATCCCTTACTATTTTAGGGTATTTATATGTAGCTATATTTTTTAGTTTTATAGTCCTAGTTAATTTGAAGTCATACGGTAATTTTTTGGTGTGGTTAATATTTATTTCATCTTGGGGATGCGACACCTTAGCATATTATTTTGGAAGATATTTTGGTAAACATAAGCTTATTCCTAAAGTAAGTCCTAAAAAAACTATAGAAGGCTCAATAGGTGGTCTACTTGGAAGTATTGTAGGATGTACTATATTTGGATATGTTATAGGAAGATATGGCGTAAGCATAGAGCTATATCACTATGTGGTAATAGGAATATTAGGAGGCATATTTGGTCAGTTTGGGGATTTAGTTGCTTCTTCTGTTAAAAGATATGCTAAAGTTAAAGATTACTCCAATCTCATTCCAGGACATGGTGGGATTTTAGATAGATTTGATAGCATACTTTTCGTATCAGTAGTAGTATACTATTATATAACAATTTTTGTGGGGATATAGGTGATTGAAAGATATAAAAACTTAATTTATGTAATAATTTTATTGGTAATATTTTTATTATTGACTCGAGTTATGAATAGTTATTTGGAACCAATTATAATAATTTTTGTATTAATTTATTCTACAAGTCCAATTTATCAATTCTTAAGTAAAAGAAATATATTTTCACCTAGGGTAAGCGCTTTTATATCGTTATTATTTATCAACACTTTGCTTATTATTTTATTAATTTTCATAGGAAGTTTTACTTATAATAAAATTTTTTATTTCATTGAAAATCAATATAATGGTTTTATAGATTATGTAGTTGATATTTGGAATAGCTTTATATTTACAGAAAAAATAACACCTGTAACATTAAAGGAAACTTTATTTAATATAACTTCTAAATCTATAAATAATATAGATTTTTTAACAAAAGGAGCAGTATATACTACCGATGGAATTTTAACATATTTTATAGGTAATATAGCTGCTTATTTTTTGATAAAGGATAAAGATGCTGTGTTAAATGTGGGGGCAAAGATAATAACCGAGGAAAATATGGATTTTATCATAAAAAGAGCAAAGGCAATTGATAAAGTTTTTAAAGTAATCTTAATGGTAGTAATTATGAACACCATAATTACAATCTGCGGATTTTATATTTTACAAGTTGATAATGCATTAATGCTAGGAATAGTTTGTGGGATATTAGATATAATTCCAGTTATAGGAACTGTTTTTGTCTTTGGACCATTAATATTGTATAATGTTTCTAAAGGCGCATATGTAATTGCAGTAGGACTTTTGCTCTTATATATTTTATTAATTTTTTATGCTAAAATCATTGAGACTAAGTTTATGAGTGATAATTTAGATATTCATCCATTACCAATGATAGTAGCAATTTATGTTGGAATGAAAGTGTCTGGATTTGTGGGGATAATTATGGCTGTAATATATGTGGTTACAGTGAATGAGCTTTTATTCAACTCTGTAAAAACAAATAAAACATAAGTAATTTTTGTGATTATAAACTTCAGTGATGTGAAAAAAGATTTAGGAAACTAATGAGGAAAATCATGCCGATAATATTTAGTTTATTTTATGTACATTGATTAAATGTTATTGAAATTTGTATATAAAAGATAGTTAGGAGAGATGCAATTGAAGAATATAAGTATATTAGGGGTAACAGGATCTATTGGAACACAAACTTTAGATGTAATAAGAAATAGCAATAATGAAATTAAACTAATAGGCATATCTGCAAATAAGAATTATGAAAAAATTATAGATATAATTGAAGAATTTAATCCAAAGTACGTGGCAATGATGGATAATAAAAGCTATGAAGAAGTTAAGAAGTATTGTGAGGAAAAAAATAGAAATATTAAAGTTCTACAAGGACTTGAAGGTTTAAATGATATTGCTACTTTGAAAGAAATAGAAATTGTTGTAACCTCTGTGGTAGGAATGATAGGGTTAGTTCCAACAATAAACGCTATAAGAGCGAAAAAACATATAGCTCTTGCCAATAAGGAAACTTTAGTAGTGGCGGGAGAAATTGTAATGAAGGAAGCTAAGGAAAATGGAGTTAATATACTACCGGTTGACTCAGAGCACGGTGCAGTTTTTCAAAGTTTATTAGGAAATAATCCTAAAGAGGTAAATAAAATAATTTTAACAGCTTCAGGGGGGCCATTTAGAGGTAAAAAAAGAGAAGAATTAGAGAATATAACACCAGAACAAGCATTGAAGCACCCAAAGTGGAACATGGGGCAAAAAATTTCTATCGATTCTTCAACATTAGTAAATAAAGGACTTGAGGTTATAGAGGCTCATTTCTTATTTGGAGTGCCTTATAGCGATATTCAAGTTGTTATTCATCCAGAAAGCATTATTCATTCCATGGTAGAATATATTGATGGAAGTGTGATTGCTCAATTAGGAAGTACTGATATGAGATTACCAATTCAATATGCATTAAACTATCCTAAAAGACAACAAGCAATTGCTGAAAAGCTGGATTTTTATAATTTAACGTCCTTAAACTTCCAAAGACCAGATATGGATACATTTAGATGTTTAAGTCTAGCTTATAAAGCAGGGAACATTGGTGGAAATATGCCTGCGATTTTTAATGGTGCTAATGAAATAGCTGTAGAATTGTTTTTGGATGGTAAAATTAGATATCTACAAATTGAAGAGATAATAAGTGAAGCTATGGATATTTTTGAATTCATAGATAGTCCGGGGTTAGAAGAAATTATAGACATAGATAAAAGAGTTAGGGAATATGTTTTAAATAAATATAGTATATAAAAGGGGAGATAAGCATTGCAAACTATAATATCAAATATACCTTATGCAATTATGGCATTGTTGGCCTTTAGTTTATTAATCATAGGTCATGAATTCGGTCACTTTATCTTAGCTAAGATAAATGGAGTGAAGGTTTTAGAGTTTTCTTTAGGTATGGGACCAAAGCTCTTTGGAATAAAAGGTAAAGAAACAGAATATCTCATAAAGTTATTTCCGGTTGGTGGATATGTGAGGATGTATGGTGAAGATGAGGATGTAACAGTAACAGATCCAAGAGCCTTCGGTTCTAAAACTTCCTTTCAAAAGCTTACAATTGTTTCAGCTGGTGCAATAATGAATATTATTTTAGCTATAGTTCTATTTGCAGCAGCAGGTGGAATTCAAGGTCATAGCACTAATATAATAGCAGAGGTTTCTAAGGATGCTCCAGCTATGATGGCAGGAGTTAAGGCTGGAGATAAGATTATTGAAGCTAACGGCAAGTTAGTTACTACATGGGAAGATTTTTTAAATGAAGTTTTAACTGGTGAAGGAAAGCCCTTGCAAATGAAGGTTGAAAGAAATGGTGAAAAACTAGATTTTAATATAAAGCCAATAATAGATGAGGCTCAGAATAAATATATAATTGGAATAAAAACACAAGTAGTGAAACCTAATTTTATTCAATCTATATCTCATGGATTTAATCAAACAGTTAGTATGGGTAGACAAACTTTAGGCTTTTTTGGACAGTTATTTAAAGGTAATGTAGGTGCTAATGATGTAGGAGGACCTATTACCATAATTAAAGTATCTGGGCAAGCAGCTAAAGCTGGGATTGGAACCTTACTATTTTTCACCGCTTATTTAAGTGTTCAGCTTGCAATATTTAATGTTATTCCTTTTCCTGCCTTGGATGGTGGATGGATATTACTACTATTATTTCAAATCATAACAGGGAAAGAAGTAGACAAACAAAAGGTTGCTACTGTTAATTATTATGGATTTTTAGCCTTAATGGCCTTAATGGTATTAGTGTTACTTAAGGATATTATAAATCCTATACAATTCTAGGAGTGATAAAATGATAAGAAAAGTTACAAAAAAGATAAAAGTCGGAAATATATATATTGGTGGAGATTCGAAGATTGCAATACAATCTATGACTAATACAGACACTAGGGATGTAAAAAGTACAATAAATCAAATTTTAAAATTAGAAGAAGCAGGATGTGATATAGTAAGATGCGCTATTCCGGATATGGAGGCAGCAGAGGCTATAAAAGATATAGTTAAGGAAATTCATATACCCTTAGTTGCGGATATTCATTTTGATTATAGACTTGCACTTAAGGCAATAGAAAATGGCATTTCTAAGCTAAGAATCAATCCAGGTAATATAGGTAGTATTGAAAGAGTGAAGGTTGTTGCAGAAGCCGCTAAGGCAAAAAATATTCCTATTAGGATTGGTGTAAATTCTGGATCATTAGAAAAAGAATTGTTGAAAAAGTATGGGAAAGTTTGCCCAGAAGCACTAGTAGAGAGTGCATTAAACCATGTCAAAATATTAGAAACTGTAGGGTTTTATGATATAATAATATCTATCAAATCTTCTGATGTAGTGCAAATGATAGAAAGTTATAGAATGATTTCCCAAAAAGTGAATTATCCTCTTCATGTGGGGGTTACAGAGGCAGGCACTATTTGGAGAGGAACGATAAAATCTAGTGTGGGAATAGGAACTCTTATTTCACAAGGTATTGGAGATACAATTAGAGTTTCCCTTACAGGAGAAGTCACAGAAGAAATTAGGGTAGGAAAAGAAATTTTAAAATCCTTAGGATATCATAAAGAAGGGGTAGAGTTTGTGTCTTGCCCTACATGTGGAAGAACGCAGATAAATTTGATAAAAATTGCGGAGGAAGTTGAAAGTAGATTAGCTGCCTTAAATAAGAATATTAAAGTGGCAGTTATGGGTTGCGTTGTAAATGGACCAGGTGAAGCTAGAGAGGCAGATATTGGTATCGCTGGTGGAAATGGTGAGGGATTAATTTTTAAAAAAGGTGAAGTCATTAAAAAAGTGAAAGAAGAAGATTTAGTGGAAGAACTTTTAAAAGAAATTGATAAACTTTAAAACTAGGAGGTAATTTCATGAATGCAAGCCTAGTTGAATTACTAAAGGCAGATATAGATGAACATAAATATAATATTGATGAAGATATTAAAATACTCAGGATTCAATACCTTAAAAAAAGTGAGAAGTTAAGGGTAGCTTTAAAATATAAATATGATTTAGGTGAAGAAAAGAAAAATTTATTAATTAGCTTAATTTGCAAAAGACTAAATAGTTTTTCGAATATTGAAGTTCTTTGGTATAGGGATATTGATAATGTTTCTATTGATGAGGTAGCAGGAGAATACTGGATAGATGTAGTAAATTCTGTGGCCTCATCTTTTCCGTCTATAAAGAGTATATTGTTGAAAGCTGAAAAAAAGATAAGTGAAAATATCGTTGTACTGTATTTACCCAATGTTTTTATGTGCAACGTATTAAAAAATAAAAATATAGAAAGCCTCGTTAAAAAGACAGTTAGGGATATGTTTGGACTAAATATTTCTGTGAATATGGTGGTTGATAATAGTGTTAAAGGTGAGAACTACTTTGATGAAAAAGAATTAGAAAACACAACTATTATCAAGGAAGCATTATCAAATATAAAAGTATCTTCTGATAAACCTCAAGATAAAAAAGAAAATGCTGATAAACCATTTGCAAATAAAGAAAAGGCTAAGGATTACGTTAAATATAAGAAGAGTCAAGAACCACTTGATGAGAATGTTATATTTGGAAGAAATATAAACGAAGAAGCTGTGGCTATCAAAGAGCTAGATATTAGTTCCGGAAAGGTAGCAATTACTGGAGATATATTTAAAGTAAATATATTTGAAAGCAAAAGTGGAAGGGTATTTCCATCTGCATTTATAACAGACTACTCAAGTTCAATAACTGTAAAAATATATCCTAGAGCAAATGATGATTTGGATAAAATTTTAGGAGAACTTAAAGAGGGGCTTCATTGCAAAGTTTATGGAGAAGTAGAAATTGATAGATTTACTAGAGAACTTGTAATTACAGCAAGGAGTATAGTAAAACTGAAAAAAATAGAAAGAATGGATACTGCTGAAGAGAAAAGAGTTGAGCTTCATGCTCATACAACCATGAGTTCTATGGATGGATTAACAAGTGCTGGAAAGCTTGTAGCCAGAGCAGCTAAATGGGGACATAGTGCCATTGCCATTACGGATCATGGGGTAGCACAGGCTTTTCCTGAGGCGATGGAAGCAGGTAAAAAACATAATATAAAGCTTATTTATGGAATAGAAGGTTATCTTGTAGATGATGGAGTACCTATAGCCATAAATTCTAGAGGTAAAACCTTTAATGATACTTTTGTAGTGTTTGATATCGAAACTACAGGATTTTCGAGTGAAAATGATAGAATTATTGAGATAGGGGCAGTAAAAATTCATAATGGTAAGGTCATTGATAGCTTTAACTATTTTGTCAATCCTAACAGATCAATACCATATAAAATCACAGAACTTACAGGGATAAATAACGATATGGTAAAAGATGCAGACTCAATTGAAGTAGTTCTGCCTAAATTTTTGAACTTTATAAACGATAGCATTGTAGTTGCTCATAATGCGGAGTTTGATACTGGTTTTATTAAAGTTAATTGTAGAAGGATAGGCGTAGAATTTAGTAATGGAATTTTAGATACATTACCCTTAGCAAGATTTTTATTCCCGGAGTTAAAGAAACATAAACTAAACGTTATCTGTGATCACTTAGATATTTCCTTAGAAAACCATCATAGAGCTGTAGATGATGCTGCAGCCACTGGAGAAATATTGTTAAGATCCTTTAAATTGTTAGAAGATCAAGAAATTACAGATATAGATAGTCTTAATAGAGAATATTTAAAAACTTTTGATATAAAAAAAGCTCCTACATATCATGTAATAATATTATCTAAAACTCAACAGGGGTTAAAAAATTTATATAAGTTAATATCCTACTCTAATTTAAATCATTTTCATAGAAGGCCAAGGATGCCTAAGAGTTTAATAGAGGAACATAGAGATGGCTTAATTATTGGCTCTGCATGTGAGGCTGGGCAGGTATTTAAGGGGATTTTGAGTGGTAAAAACTTTCAAGATCTAGAGCATGTAGTTAATTTTTATGACTATTTAGAAATCCAACCTATAGGAAATAATGATTTTTTAATTAAGAAGAATTCAGTTAAAGATGAAGAAGCTTTAAGGGAATTGAATAGAAGAATATGCGAATTAGGTACTTATTACAATAAGCCTGTGGTAGCTACAGGTGATGTGCATTTTTTAGATCCTACAGATGAAGCTTTTAGAAGGATTTTAATGGCAGGTAAAGGATTTGATGATGCGGATAATCAACCACCATTGTATTTGAAGACAACTACAGAAATGCTAAGAGAATTTTCCTATCTAGGTGATAAAAAGGCAAGAGAGGTAGTTATAACAAACCCAAGAAATATTTCTGAATCTATAGAAATTATTAAGCCAATTCCTGATGAAACTTATCCTCCTAAGATCCCTGGAGCCGAAGATGATATAAGAAATATGACTATGGAAAAAGTTAAGGCTATCTATGGAGAGGATTTACCAGAGGTTATTCAAAAAAGGTTGGATAAAGAACTTAACTCTATTATTGGTAATGGATATGCAGTACTTTATCTTATTGCTCATAAATTAGTAGCTAAGTCCATTTCTGATGGATATTTGGTTGGTTCAAGGGGATCGGTAGGTTCATCCTTCGTTGCCACTATGACGGATATTACAGAAGTTAATGGATTGCCACCACATTATGTTTGTCCAAATTGTAAGCATAGTGAGTTTTTTATGGATGGTTCTGTTGGTTCTGGAGTAGATTTGCCAGATAAGAATTGTGAGAAATGTGGGTCTTTATATATAAAGGATGGCCATGATATACCTTTCGAAACCTTCTTAGGTTTCGAAGGAGATAAGGAGCCGGATATAGACTTAAACTTTTCAGGAGATAATCAGGGTGATATTCATAAGTATACAGAGGTGCTCTTTGGTAAGGGATATACCTTTAAAGCAGGTACTATTGGTACCATAGCTGAGAAAACTGCTTATGGATATGTGAAAAAGTATCTTGATGAAAGAGGAGTAAATACAAATATTGCTGAGATAGAAAGATTAACTTTAGGATGCACAGGTGTCAAGAGAACAACAGGTCAACACCCTGGTGGAATAATGGTTGTACCAAGTGATAATGAAATATTTAACTTTTGTCCGATTCAACGACCAGCAGATGATCCAAATTCGGATATTGTTACAACTCATTTTGATTATCATTCTATTAGTGGTAGGTTGCTTAAGTTAGATATTCTCGGGCATGATGATCCTACAGTGCTTAGAATGCTTCAAGACATCACTGGAATTGATCCTAAAACTGTACCATTATCTGATCCAAAGGTTATAAGTATATTTACTTCTACTGATGCATTAGGATTGACACCAGCAGAATTAGGATGTGAGGTTGGAAGTTACGGAATTCCTGAGTTTGGTACAAAGTTTGTAAGACAAATGTTAATTGATACCCAGCCTAAATCTTTTGCAGATTTAGTGAGAATTTCAGGGTTATCTCATGGTACAGATGTATGGCTTAATAATGCTCAGTATTATATAAAAGAAGGATTTACCACGCTAAAGGATTGTATATCAACAAGGGACGATATTATGGTTTATCTAATCTATAAAGGACTTCCTCCAAAAACTGCCTTTAATATTATGGAGAAGGTTAGAAAGGGCAAGGGACTATCAGAGGATCATGAGGCTATAATGAGAGAGCATAATGTTCCAGATTGGTATATAGGATCTTGTAAAAAAATTAAATATATGTTTCCTAAAGGACATGCTGTTGCGTATGTTATGATGGCAGTAAGAATAGCGTATTTTAAAGTTTATTATCCAAAAGCTTACTATGCTACTTACTTTACTGTAAGAGCTGATGATTTTGATGGAGATATTGTAATCAAAGGTGAAGAAGCCATTAAAGATAAAATGGATGAAATTAATGCCCTGGGAAATAATATGGGTACAAAGGAGAAGGGGTTACTTACTATTTTGGAATTAGCCTATGAAATGTATAAAAGAGGTATAAAATTCTTACCAGTGGACATATATAAATCAGAGGCAACAAAGTTTACTGTAGAAGGTGACTTTATAAGAATTTCTTTAAGTGGACTTCAAGGTGTTGGAGTAAATGCAGCAAAGGCTATTGCAGAAGTGCGTAATAATGGAGAGTTTATCTCTAAAGAAGATCTACGAAATAGAAGTAAGGCAACAAAAACTGTGATAGAAGCACTAAGTAATCATGGCGCTCTTGGAGACTTACCAGAAACTAATCAACTTTCCTTATTTTAAATAGGTTAAACATTTATGGAAAAGTTTTTCCTTGTATTGCAAGTTGTGTTATGTTATAATAATATTTAGTTTAGTAAGTTAAGATATTTTTGCTTCAGAGAGTAGGACGTTTTTTTCCTACTCTCTCTTTATTAAAACGCAACCTAAAAGTTGCGTTTTAATTATAATTATAGGTTTAATATTAGTATAAATGAAGGAAAATATTAAAAAGGAGGTAATTGCCATGAAAAATAATGGATTAATAGAAAAGCTTAATAAATTAACTTTGCCTATAGTGGAAGCTAATGGATTTGAACTTTATCATCTAGAATATGTGAAGGAAGCTGGAGAGAATATTTTTAGAGTTTACATAGATAGTGATAATGGTATTGCATTAGATAACTGTGTAAAAGTAAGCAAAGCTATAAGTGAAGTGTTAGATGTTGAAGACCCAATATCAGAAGAATATAATTTAGAAGTTTCTTCTCCAGGAGTATTTAGGACACTATACTCTGAAGAACACTTTAATAGATATATAAATAATAATGTACTAGTTAACCTAAAAGGGTTAGTTGATGGAAAGAAAAAATACGATGGAATACTGAAGAGTTTTGATGAAGAGAATTTAGTTTTATCTGTTGAAAGCAATGATGTTACTATACCAAGGTCAAAGGTTTCTACAGTGAGTTTAAATCCATCTTTATAAGGAGGAAGTAATAATGAGAGACGGATTCAAAGATGAGTTTATTGATGCCATAAAACAATTGGTTGCTGAAAAAGGCATTAGTGAAGAATTGTTATTTAGTACTATAGAAGATGCACTAGTAGCTGCATACAAGAAAAACTTCGCAAAATCACAAACTAAAGATCAAAATGTAAGAGTTGTAATGAACAGACAAACAGGAGAAACTCATGTTTTTTCTTTAAAAGAAGTAGTTGAAGAAGTATATGATGATGTAATAGAAATATCTCTGGAGGATGCTAAGGAAATTAGCCCAAGATACTCTTTAGAGGATATTGCAGAAATTGAAGTAACTCCAAGAGACTTTGGTAGAGTTGCAGCTCAAGCAGCAAAGCAAGTAGTAATACAGAGAATCAAAGAAGCAGAGAGAACTATAATATATGATGAGTTTATAACAAAGGAATATGATATTATTACTGGAACAGTGTTAAGAAAAGATAGAGGAAACGTGTTTATTGATTTAGGAAAACTTGAGGCGGTATTAGGACCTAATGAACAAATGCCCGGGGAAGAATATAAATTCAATGAAAAGTTAAAACTTTATATTGTAGAAGTGAAAAAGACACCAAAGGGACCACAAATAGTAGTATCTAGAACTCACCCTGGTTTAGTTAAAAGGCTTTTTGAACTTGAAGTTCCTGAGATATATAGTGGCGTTGTAGAGATAAAAAGTATATCTAGGGAAGCTGGATCTAGGACTAAAATAGCTGTACACTCAAAAGATGAGAATGTAGATGCTATGGGTGCATGTGTTGGACCAAAGGGTATAAGGGTTCAAAACATAGTAAATGAACTTAGAAATGAAAAGATAGATATCATAAAATGGAATAAATTACCAGAAGAATATATTGCAAATGCATTAAGTCCGGCAAGAATACTTAGTGTGACAGTAAATGAAGATAGCAAAAGTGCAAAAGTAGTAGTAGATGACAATCAACTTTCTTTAGCTATTGGTAAGGAAGGTCAAAATGTAAGACTAGCTGCGAGGTTAACAGGATGGAAAATAGACATAAAAAGTAAATCACAAGCAGAAAAAGTTGAACTTGCAGAGGTTTCCACTGTTGCTGAAGAAGTAAATAATTCTGAGGAGTAGGTGATATCTTATGAAGACTAAGAAGATACCACAAAGAATGTGCACAGGTTGCATGGAGATGAAATGTAAGAAAGAGCTCATAAGAGTTGTAAAAAACAAGGAAAATGAGATTTCTATTGATTTACATGGAAAGAAACCTGGTAGAGGAGCATACATCTGTAGAAGTACAGAGTGCCTTGAAAAGGCCGTTAAAACAAGGCGACTAGAGAGAAATTTAGAAAGTAAGATTAGCGAAGAGATTTATGCTAAGCTGAAAGAAGAGATAGAGAATGCAGAATAAGTTTTTTCAATTCTTAGGACTTACCAAAAAATCAGGTAACCTAGTAGAGGGATATAATAAGTGCGAAGAGATCATAAAAAAAGGTCAGGTTAATTTAGCAGTTTTATCCTTGGAATGTGCTGAGAATACTAAAAATAAATTTAAAAAATATTGTAGTGACAGAAATATACCTACCATAGAAAGTGTTTCTAAAAATGAATTGGGACATTGCCTAGGTAGGGAAGAGATTAACGTGTTATGTGTAAAAGACAAAAACATGAGTGAAAAGTTATTACAGTTATGGAATGAAAACAAACAAGCGTAAATTCGGGGGTGAAAGTTTTGTCAAAAGTAAGAATATATGAAATAGCTAAGGAATTAGAAGTATCAAGTAAAGAACTTATAACAGTTTTAATGGATGAGTTTGGTATTGAGGCAAAAAATCATATGAGTGTCATAGATGATGAGGATGCTGAACTTATAAAAGAGCTGTACTCAGAACAACAAGACTTAAATGAAGGAAAGAAAGAAATCATTGAAGAGTATGAAGAGTTAGTAAATGAAGACATTAACAAACAAGAGAGAAAAAATAGTAAGGGTAGAAAAGGCATAACTGAAAAGAGAGAAGCAGGTTCAGGTAACGATGGTTCAGTAGATGAAGTAATAGAACTTGGAAAAACAATTATTGTTAAAGATCTAGCTGAAAAGTTAAAAAAACCACCAGTAGAAGTAATAAGAACGCTTATTTTTGAAGGTGTTATGGCAAATATGAACCAAGAGATTGACTTTAATATAGCTGAAAAAGTTATAGAAAAGTTTGGATCTATGGCAGTGCTTAAAGAAGAAGAAGCAGGAAAACTTGCTGAAGAAGAAGTATATGAAGAGACTATAGAAGAAACAGAAGATACTGAAATGAAGAGACCACCAATTGTAACAGTAATGGGACACGTTGACCATGGTAAAACGTCATTATTGGATGCTATAAAGCATTCAAAAGTCACTGATACTGAAGCTGGTGGAATAACTCAACATATAGGTGCTTACACTGTAGACGTTAATGATGAGAGAATAACGTTTTTAGATACACCAGGACACGAAGCCTTCACAGCTATGAGAGCTAGAGGAGCACAAATTACGGATATAGTTATTTTAGTTGTTGCTGCAGATGACGGTATAATGCCACAAACTGTAGAGGCTATAAATCACTGTAAAGCAGCTAAAGTTCCTATGATCGTAGCTATAAATAAAATGGATAGACCATCAGCAAATCCTGATAGAGTTAAGCAAGAGTTAACTGAACACGGGCTTCTTTCAGAGGATTGGGGTGGAGATACAATTGTTGTACCAGTGTCTGCACATACTAAAGAAGGATTAGACACTTTATTAGAAATGGTAGTAATAACTTCTCAAATGTTAGAACTTACTGCAAACCCAGACAGGAATGCTAAAGGTACAGTAATTGAAGCTAAACTTGATAAGGGAAGAGGGCCACTAGCTACGCTATTAGTTCAAAATGGTACGTTAACTACTGGAGATTCTATAATCGTTGGTACTACTTATGGAAGAATAAGAGCGATGCTTGATGATAAAGGTAAAAAACTTAAATCAGCAGGACCATCTATTCCAGTAGAAATTTTAGGTCTTTCCGAAGTGCCAGCAGCTGGAGATAGATTTATTGTAGTTAAAGATGAAAAAACAGCTAGAAATATGGCAGAAGCAAGAAAAGAGAAAAATAGACAAGATAATTTTCAAGCTTCTAACAGGGTTTCTATGGAGAACTTATATAGCCAAATTCAAGAAGGTAAAGTTAAAGAACTTGGTGTTATAGTTAAAGCAGACGTACAAGGTTCTGTAGAAGCTATAAGACAGTCTATAGAAAAACTTTCTACAGACAATGTTAAAGTGAGAGTTATTCATGGCGGAGTTGGAGCTATTACTGAAACTGACGTGTCGTTAGCATATGCTTCAAATGCTATAATAATTGGATTTAACGTAAGACCTGATAATAATGCTATTACTGTAGCAGAAAAAGATAATGTAGATATAAAAACTTATAGAATCATCTATGATGCTTTAGATGATATTAAATCTGCAATGATGGGTATGCTTGAGCCAGAATATAAAGAAGTTGTTCAAGGAAGATGTGAAGTTAGAGCGGTTTATAAAATCTCTAATGTTGGTACTATAGCAGGTGGATATGTATTAAATGGTAAGATTACAAGAAATAGTAGTGTAAGAGTTATCAGACAAGGTATTGTAGTGTTTGAATCTACTTTAGCATCTTTAAAGAGATTTAAAGATGATGTTAAAGAAGCTGCTGCAGGATATGAGTGTGGTTTAAGCGTAGAAAAATTTAATGACATTAAAGAAGGCGATATAATTGAATCATTCATCATGGAAGAAATTAAACCTAAACAAATATAATGTAAGGAGTTGAGTTACGTGGGAAATTATAGAGGCGGTAGAATTAATGAGGAAATAAAAAAAGAAGTAAGTAATACAATACAAAATAAAATTAAAGATCCTAGATTAACTGCTATGGTAAGCGTAACTGATGTTGATGTAAGTAAAGACTTAAGCTATGCAAAAGTATTTGTTAGTATTTTTGGAAATGAAGAGGAAAAGCAAGGCACATTAGAAGCCTTAAAAAGCTCAACAGGTTTTATGAGAAAAGAAATAGGTAAAAATGTTAAGCTAAGACATGTTCCTCAAGTGCTAATTGAGCTTGATGCAACTCTAGATAAAGCACAACGACTTAACACATTATTTCAAGCTATAAAGGAGAAAGATAGCAATGATAATGAATAATATCTTTAAGGCTATTAAGGATAGTAAAAGCATTGCTATAACTTTTCATACTTCACCAGATGGTGATTCTTTAGGAAGTGCTACAGCCCTTTTACAAGGGCTTAGGGCACTAAATAAGAATTGCTATATATTATCCAAAGAAACTATACCTGAAGTTTTTCGATATTTGCCATTTAGTGATGAAATAACTGGAGAAAGATTTAAGGTAGAAGAAGGTACAGAGTTAGTAATAGTATTAGATTGTGGAGACTTTAAAAGAATTAATGCAGAGATAGAAAAAGAAAATAGAGAGTATACTTTAATTAATATAGATCACCATCTTTCCAATGAATTATATGGAGACTATAATTTTGTTGATACTAATTCTTCTGCTGTAGGAGAAATTATTTATCAAATGCTTCAACTATTAGGCATAAAGCTAAATAAAGAAATAGGAACCTCATTATATACTTCATTACTAACAGATACAGGATCTTTCAGACATTCTAATACTACCTCTGTGACTCATAATATTGCTGGAGATATAATTAACACTGGATTAGACTTTAGTGAAATTCACAGAACAATCTTTGATAATAAAAAGTTTCATAGGGTAAAACTTTTTGGTAAAGTTATTGACTCTATGTCATTAGAATTAAATGAGAATGTAGTGTTTATGTATATAACAAAAGGTATGATAGAAGATTTAGGGCTTGAAAACTCAGACACTTCAGATGTAATTACATATGGTACTATGATCCAAGGAGCAGAAGTAGTAGCCTTAATTAAGGAAAGTGATGAAGGTGTTAAGGTTAGTCTAAGATCCAAAAACAAGATAGATGTAAGAAGTATTGCAGAACAGTTTAATGGTGGAGGACATATAAGAGCAGCAGGATTCGCTTTTAATGGAAATATTAATACTATTAAAAAGCAACTTATGGAAATATTAGAAAAAGAGTTGATATAATGATTTTGGATAAAAAATGTAATGACATACCTAAAGAGTTATGTGGAATTATAAATGTTTACAAGCCAACGGGTATGACATCTTTTGATGTAGTTAGAAAAATAAAAAAAATAGCTAACAATAAAAAAGTTGGACATTGTGGTACTCTTGACCCTGAAGCAAGTGGAGTTCTCCCAGTATGCATTGGAAGGGCAACTAAATCCATCGAGTTTATTATGGAAGACTATAAAGTCTACGAAGCAGAATTAAAGCTTGGTGTAGTTACCGATACCTATGATAGAGAAGGAACTGTTATCGAGGAGCATAGTGTAGACGTTACAGAAAATCAAGTAAAAGAAGCAGTGTATTCATATGTTGGAGAAATAGAGCAAATTCCACCCATGTATTCTGCTCTTAAACATAATGGGAAAAAACTCTATGAATTAGCAAGAGCAGGTATAGAAGTTGAAAGACAAGGAAGAAAAATCACTATTTACAATATACAGATACTAGATATAAATATTCCAATTGTAAAGATACTTATAAAGTGCTCTAAAGGAACTTATATAAGAAGCTTATGCTATGACATAGGAAGAACTCTGGGTTGTGGTGCTATGATGTGGAGCCTAGAAAGGCATGCTACAGGAAGCTTTACCAAAGAGAATAGCATTAATATTAATGAGTTAAATGAGATGAATATAAAGGAATATGTACTACCAATTGATAGTGCTTTTAATAATTATGATAAAATAGATGTGGATGAAAAGTTTGAAAAGCTATTATTAAATGGGGTAGCGGTTATGGATAAAAGTATTACCGCCAACTTGAAAGATATGAATCATTATATAGTTTACAATAAAAATAATACTCTTATTGGTATAGCATATAAAAATGAATTAGGTTTGAAATTATTAAAGATTTTTGCATAAGTGAATAATTATGGAAATACTTAGAGATAATTTTAAGAGTCAAGTAAAAAATCCTACCTTTATTGTGCTAGGTAGTTTTGATGGAATTCATCAAGGCCATAAAGCGCTCATTGAAAATGCTATACATCAAGCAAGAGAGTATAATGAAGTTGTAAGAAATGAAGATTTAAGAGCAAAAGTAATGGTATGTACTTTTAAAAATCATCCACTTGCTATTATAAATAAAGATTTAGTTCCAAAATTAATAATGGATAATGAACAAAAGATACAGGTATTAGAAAACCTAGGAGTGGACATGGTTAACCTTATGGATTTTAATAAGGAATTCATGAAAATTACTCCAGAAGATTTTATATTAAATCTTAAAAAATGCTATAACGCTGAAGGCATTATTGTAGGGTTTAATTATAGATTTGGATATAAAAATCTTGGTGATACAGAATTATTGAAGGAATTCAGTGACACTTTAAGGTTCAAACTAACAATTGTAGAACCTGTTATTGTAGATGAAGAAGTTGTGAGTAGTTCAGCTATAAGACATCATATACAAGAAGGAAACCTTCAAAGAGCTAATAAATTTTTAACAAGGCCTCTTATGCTTACTGGAAAAGTTATAAAGGGAAGACAACTTGGAAGAACGATTGGGTTTCCAACTATTAACTTAGATTATAATAAAAAATTTATAATTCCTCAAGGTGGAGTGTATTATACTTGTGTATTATATAAGAATGAGATTTACAAAGGAATTACTAATGTAGGATATAACCCTACAGTAGAAGGTAAAAAACTAAGCATAGAGACTCATGTTTTGAATTTTAATAAATACATATACAATGAGGAAGTTAAAATTTGTTTTATGACTAAAATAAGAGATGAAAAGAAATTTCAATGTCTTGACGATTTAAAAACACAATTAGATAAAGATAAAAATTTTGCTAATAGCCAGGAAAAATGCTCAATATAAAGATAAACTATTACAATTTAGTAAATATAATAAATTATAATTTACAAAAGAAGAATTGTTTGATATAATTCTAAAGGAACCTTATGCTATGTTTCCTGAATTGCCGACGGAATACATGGCATCTGGCGATTTACTTTCGGAGGTGTTTACGATGGATAAGGCAACAAAACAAGAAATAATGGTTAAATATGCAAGACATGAAGGAGATACAGGTTCTCCAGAAGTGCAAATAGCATTATTAACTGCAAGAATTAAAGAATTAACTGATCACTTAAGAGTTCACAAAAAAGATCACCATTCTAGAAGAGGTCTTTTAATGATGGTTGGTCAAAGAAAAGGACTTTTAAGCTATGTTAAGAAGCAAGATATAGAGAGATATCGTACTATAATTGCTCAATTAGGAATCAGAAAATAGTAAGAGCGGCAAAGCCGCTCTATTATTTTAACTATTTATAAATTATAAATATTTGACAATAATATTATTAGAAGGCGAAAGGAGGCCAATATATGATAAATACAATTGATACTACTATAGCTGGCAGACAAATGAAAGTTGAATTTGGAAGAGTTGGAGCGCTATCAGACTGTGCTATCTTCATGAATTATGGAGATACAGTAATACTTGTTAACGTAAATGCTTCAGAAAAGCCAAGATCAGGTATAGACTTTTTTCCATTAAGTGTTGAGTATGAGGAAAGATTATATGCTGTTGGTAAGATTCCAGGAGGATTTATAAAGAGAGAGGGTAGACCATCAGAAAAGGCAATTCTTAACGGGAGGGCTATAGATAGACCAATAAGACCGCTATTCCCAAAAGGATATAGAAATGATGTGCAAGTTGTTTGTACAGTTGTGTCTGTAGATCAAGATAATGCTCCTGACATATTAGCAATGAATGCAGCATCAATGGCATTATATATATCTAGTATTCCATTTGTAGATCCAGTAGGTACTGTATCAATAGGCTTAATCGATGGTAACTTTGTTGTTAATCCAACTGCTAAAGAGAGAGAACTAAGTTCTATGTCTTTAACTGTATGTGCAACAAAGGAAAGAGTAATGATGATTGAGGCTGGTGGAGATGAAATACCAGAAGAAATAATGATTAATGCTATTAACTTCGGATTCCAAGAATGCCAAAAAATTGTTGCTTTCCAAGAAGAAGCAAGAGCTAAATTTGGTAAAGAAAAAATAGTTCCAGAGTTACATAAAATTGATGAAGAAATAGAAAATGATGTAAGAAATTTTGCATTTGATATGTTAAAAGATGCAATGTACACTACTAGCAAAGGTGATAGAAATATTAAAGTTGATGAAATAAAAGAAAAAATCAACGAAGAGTTTGCAGAAAAATATGAAGGCAAAATGTCAGACGTAGCTGAAGTAGTTTATAATCTTCAAAAAGAGATTGTAAGACATATGATGTTAGTAGACAAAAAAAGACCAGATGGCAGAGCGTTTGATGAAATAAGACCTATAAGCTGTGAAACTTCATTGCTTCCAAGAACCCATGGTACAGGTCTATTTACTAGAGGGTTAACTCAGGTTATGACTGTAGCTACATTGGGAGCATTAGGAGAAGTTCAAATATTAGATGGTCTTGGAGAAGAAGAGACTAAGAGATATATGCATCACTATAATTTCCCTGCATACAGTGTAGGTGAGGTTAAACCATTACGTGGACCAGGAAGAAGAGAAATAGGACATGGAGCTTTAGCAGAAAGAGCACTTGAACCACTAATTCCTTCTGAAGAAGAGTTCCCATACACAATAAGACTTGTATCTGAAGTGCTAAGCTCAAATGGATCTACATCTCAAGCTAGTGTATGCGGAAGCACATTAGCGTTATTAGATGCTGGAGTTCCACTTAAGAGACCAGCAGCAGGAATAGCTATGGGATTAATTACAAATGAAGATTTAACTAGCGAAGAAGTTTTAACTGATATCCAAGGAATAGAAGATTTCTTTGGAGATATGGACTTTAAAGTAGCAGGTACAGAAAAAGGAATAACATCTATTCAAGTTGATACTAAAATTAAAGGATTATCAGAATACTGCATAAGAACTTCTATCGAAGACGCTAGAAAAGCTAGATTATATATTTTAGATAAGATTAAAGAGTGTATAGCAGAGCCAAAAGCAGAAATTTCTCCATATGCACCAAGAATGTATGTTATTCAGGTTAAACCAGATAAGATTAGAGATATAATTGGACCTGGTGGAAAAGTTATTAAGAAGATAATAGCTGATACTGGAGTTAAAATAGATACTAATGATGATGGAAAAGTTGTTATTATGTCTAATGATAGTGTAAGTGCTAACTTAGCATTGAAAATTATAAAAGATATCGTTAAAGAGGTAGAAGTAGGAGAAATCTATCTTGGTAAAGTTACTAAGATTGCAACTTTTGGTGCATTCGTTGAAATTATGCCAGGAAAAGAAGGTTTAGTTCATATTTCTAAATTAGATACTGCAAGAGTAAATAAAGTTGAAGATATAGTTTCAGTTGGTGATGAAATATTAGTTAAAGTTACTGAAATAGATTCACAGGGCAGAGTTAACTTATCAAGAAAAGATGCTATAAAAGATAGTGAAGAAAATAAAACAGAAGAATAAAAGGGCGTATGCCTTTTTATTTTTTTGTTTTATATTATGATGAAATATTGATAAAGCTAAGGTATAATCTAAAGTTAGTACACAAATTTTTGATGTAAACAAAGTAATATGAAGCTTAGAATTTAGAAACATTTAGAAGTTAACGCCTAAGTGATAAAACAACATAAATTATGCATAAGTTAAATAGATGAACTAATTGTTTTGCTTCAATAAAGTTTTTCGATTTTTATTTTTAACTATGACAAAATGATAGTATTTGGCATACTATACATAGTATTAGTTTAAACTAAATACTATAGAAAAAGACCTTTTTATCATAATATGTAAAGGGGATTAAATGCATGTATAATATATTTAAACTTAATAATGGACTAAGAGTTGTGGTAGAAAACATTGAACAATTCAATTCAGTTTCAGTAGGATTATGGGTTGAAAATGGGTCGAGAAATGAAAATCATATAAATAATGGGATTTCTCATTTTATAGAACATATGCTCTTCAAAGGTACAGAAAATAGAACTTCAAAGGAGATAGCTGAAGCTATTGAAGATGTTGGTGGCCAAATCAATGCTTTTACAGGTAAAGAAGCCACTTGTTATTATGTAAAGTTACTTGATAATTATCTAGAACTTGGGTTAGAAATATTATCAGATATGCTTTTCAATAGTAAGTTTAATGAAGAAGACATTGAGAAGGAAAAGGGAGTAGTAATAGAAGAAATAAATATGAGCGAAGATTCTCCTGAGGATGTACTGATGGAATTACATTCTAAAGCAGTTTGGGAGAAGGATTCAATATCTAGGCCTATACTAGGTTATGAACATACTGTAAGAAGTTTTAGTAAAGAATTATTAATTGATTATTTACATCGTTATTACATACCTGAAAACTGTGTTATATCCATCTGTGGTAATGTAAACATGTCACAGATTGAAAAATTAGTAGAAAAATATTTTGGAGATTGGTGTTGTGAAAATAAAAGTATAACTAAATACAATTCTCCAATCATTGAAAGGAACAATTTTTTTAGAAAAAAAGATATTGAACAATTGCATGTTACCCTAGGAATACCAGGACTAGAAATTGGTCACGAGGATATATATACCCTTATATTACTTTCTAATATGCTAGGAGGAGGAGCATCTTCAATTTTATTTCAAAAAATAAGAGAAGAATTAGGAATATGCTACTCTATATATTTATTTATCACCTCTCATATAAATACAGGCTCTGTAAATATATATGGAGGACTAAACCCACAGTATATCAAGGAAGCTATGGAAACTATAAATCATGAGCTTAAAAAGTTTTCTGTTAATGAAATTTCAAACAATAGGTTGCATAAAGCAAAGGAACAGCTAAAAGGAAGTTATATTTTAGGGTTAGAAAGTACCAGTAGTAGAATGTTTAGTAATGGAAAATCGGTATTGTTCAAAAACAAAATAAACACTCCTACTGATGTTATAAATAAAATTGATAATATTAATTATGAAAAAATAAATAATGTTATGGATATGACTTTTAGAAAAGGCATTTACAATAGCGCCTTTGTAGGAAAAGACATGAATTTGTTAAAAGAAATTTATAAAGATAGCCTAATAGAGATTAAAGTAGATAAAAAATAGGTATATATTCACAATAATTCTCATAGTAATCTATGAGAATTATTGTGAGGTGATTATTTATGGAAGATAATATAAAATATCTTAGTGAAATGGAAAGGTATGAGATTATAAATATTAATGATGGTGACAAATACAGTTTTCTAGGTAATAATGATATAGTAATAGATGAAAATGGTGAGTTTAAACTTTTATTATTAACTGAATCCAAAGGCAGTTTTACCTTATTCCGGAACAATGATGTACTTGAAGTACCATGGGAATATGTTAAAAAAATTGGTTCTAGAACCATAATAATAGACATTGATGGTGAAACCCTAAGGAGATCTCATATATAAATTTGGAGGTTTAGCAATGAAAATCCTAGTACAAAAATTTGGTGGAACTTCAGTATCTAGCGAGGAAAACAGAAAACTTGTAGTAAAAAAAATAAAGAATGCTATGCAGCAAGGTTATACTCCTGTTGTAGTTGTATCTGCAATGGGGAGAACGGGTGCACCTTATGCTACAGACACATTACTTTCCCTAGTGGAAGATAACTTTAAAAGAAATAATCCACAGGCAATAGATATATTGATGGCTTGTGGAGAAATACTAAGTACAGTTATAATATGTGATGATTTATATAAGGAAGATATCCTAGCAGTACCGTTAACTGGTGGTCAAGCAGGTATTAAAACTAACAATGTCTATAATAATGCTACAATTTTAGAAGTAAAGCCAGATGAGATATATAAGATAATACAAGAGGGTAAAATTCCAGTGGTTGCTGGATTTCAAGGAATTAGCGAGGATGGATTTATAACTACTTTGGGTAGAGGTGGTAGTGATGTTACTGGTGCTATACTAGGGGCTGCATTAAAGGCAGAAGAAGTTCAGATTTATACAGATGTAGATGGCATAATGACAGCGGATCCAAGAATAGTATCTGATGCAACATTGATTCAAAATATTAGTTATGATGAAGTATTTCAGTTTGCAGATCAAGGAGCTAAAGTTATACATCCAAGAGCAGTTGAAATTTCAAGAAAATATAACATTCCTCTTGTGATAAAGAATACTTTAACAGATTGTGAAGGCACTATAATTAGTAATTTTGTTGAGGATAAAGAAAATATAATTACTGGAATAACTCATATGAATAATAGAGTTCAAATTAGAGTTAGTGATAATAATGAGGAAGCTTATTACAATCTATTTGATATTCTAGCAGAAGAAAATATTAGTATAGATTTAATAAATGTTTTCCCGAAAGAAAAAATATTTACCATAACTAATTATGACTTAGATAAATTTGTGCAAATAGCTCAGCAAATTAATTTACCTTGTTCTTATGTAGAAAATTGCAGCAAAATTGCTATCATTGGCTCTAAAATGAGGGGTATACCAGGAGTAATGGCTAAAATACTAAAGGCATTAACGAGAGAAAAGATAGAAGTATTACAAACTGCGGACTCACATATGACCATTTGGTGTTTGGTAGAATCTAAGCATACTGATAAAGCTATTAATGCTCTTCATAAGGAATTTAACTTAGGCTAGTATGAGAAGATTTTTTACAAGAATTATAATAAATGATAGTTATCTTCATGGCTTAGGAGTTACTATAAGTTAGTAGGAGCAATTCTGTAATTTTAATTATAAAAAGTTTATGACTCTTTTATATGTATTTAAGGTTAATGTATCTTTTTATGATTTATATCAGGAGTATATTATAAGTATATTATTTCCTCCTAATGCACACAATAAATGTGAATTAGGAGGAATGAGTTATGTCAAAAATGGAGAAAAAAAAGCTGGATAAAAAAATTAATAGTGAAAAAGAAGAAGTGAAGAAGGAAGAGCTTAAAAACGGACCAAGTGAAGAAGTGTCCAATCTTAAAGAAGTTGGGGTAATGACTGTTGCTCATCCTGACGAGAGAATTCAAATATTACCCATTATAGGTCAAATAGAAGGTCATAATATATCAAATCCACAGACTAAAACAACTAAATATGAACATGTCATTCCTCAGCTTATAGCTATGGAGCGAGATGATAAGGTTAAGGGAATTTTAGTAGTATTAAATACTATTGGAGGAGATGTAGAAGCAGGACTCGCTATTGCGGAGATGATTGCTAGCTTAAGTAAGCCTACAGTCTCAATTGTCATTGGTGGAGGACATTCTATTGGGGTACCATTAGCTACATCATCTAGTTATTCGTTTATCTCTCCAACTGCCACTATGATTGTGCATCCAATTAGAATGAACGGATTTGTTATTGGAGTAAATCAAACCTTTGAATACTTTAAAAAAATGCAGGAAAGAATAGTTGAGTTTGTTGTAAGAACTTCTAAAATTGATAGTGAAAGTTTTAGAAATTTAATGAGTCAAACAGATGAACTTTTAAATGATATAGGAACTATTCTAATAGGTAAGCAGGCGGTAGAGTGTGGATTAATTGATGAAGTTGGGGGAATAAGGCAAGCACTTGATAAGTTAAATGAATTAATAGGAGATTAATAAAATTTTCATAAGTAATGGGAAATCAGTGCTATATTTTTAAATTGGTAAAAGCTAAGAGTGAATTGTAAAATCTAAATTTATTTTAAGATAAAACTAGCAAGAAAATTTTAATTTTCTTGCTAGTTTTATTATGTAGATTAACGAACAAGGAATTATATTATTAAATTAATGCTCCAAAGGTAACTTAAGATCATAGAATTAAAAACATTTTTTTCTACAGCTATAATTAAAAGTTTACGTGGAAAATTAATAATTTAACCTTTGAAGTTATTAATGTGCATTTAAGAAAATTAAATATATAGCCTAAATATTTGATTTTGGACTATAATTATAGTATGAATTTAATGGAACCATGATAAAATAAAGGAAATTCAGTTATAGTGTAGAAATATTTAAGGTGGAGGTGATATTGTGGCAAAAAAAACAAAAGAGCTAGACGCAAAAAATAGTCAAAGTAGTAAAAAAAGTCGTACAAAGGCCACAAAAGTAGGTGCCGATACAGAAAATAAAAGAGAAAAAAGTTTTGATTTTACAGGAATTTTGCTAATTACTGTAGGTGTGCTAATCTTATTAAGTCTTTTTTCAACCTTGTTTTCTGATCCAACATCATTATCAGGAACTATGGGAATATTTTTTAATAAGTTCTTTACAGGAATGTTTGGTGTAGGAGCCTATGTATTACCAGTATTCTTTATATTTATAGGTTTAAATTATATTGCTACAGATGGTAGGCTTAAGTTTAATAAACGATTTTATGGAATAGTTTTATTTCTATGTACTACCCTTTTATTAATGGAAATAACTATGTTATCTGAATTCTACGTAAAAGGATACTTATCAGATGCTATAGTTGCACAATTTGACCAGGAAAGTGCTTTTCATGGAGGCGTTATTTCGTTATTATTAACTGTACCTCTTTTTAGATTGTTTGGTACAGGTGGAACTTATGTAATATTGTTTGCCTTATATATTATTTCTGTAACATTGATTAATGAAATAACCTTAAAGGATTTAATCAATGATGGTAAGGAATTATTTTTAAAGGGTAAAGATAAGGGGAAGGAAAAGAACAAAAAGAACGATAAAATAAAAATCGGTAATGAATTGGTAGTTGAAGAATTTAAAGAAGAAAATCTTGCTAAAGATGATTATTCTCAAATTTCAAATAACAAAATAAAAATAATTGATTTTATGAAATCTATGGAACAAAGTGAGGAAGAACATAAAGAAAAAGAAGAATCAGTTTATGAAAAAAGAACAATTATAGCAGAAGATAAAAAATTCAATGAGATAATTAAATCCCAAGTAGAAGAGGAAATTCAAATCAATAGTTCATCTAATGATATTAATTATGAATATGAGCATCCCTCTATTGAGCTATTATCAAAAAATGAAGCTTTAAATATGAAAAAAGGAGATAAGAAAGATCTTCTTAATAGTGCAAATAAATTACAAGAAACTCTATTGAGTTTTGGAGTAGAAGCTAAAGTAATTCAAGTAACTAAAGGACCTTCTGTTACTAGATATGAGTTACAGCCTAATGTGGGAGTTAAGGTCAGTAAGATTGTAAATTTAGCAGATGATATTGCTTTGAATTTGGCTTCTTCGGGAGTAAGAATTGAAGCACCTATCCCAGGAAAAGCAGCAGTAGGTATAGAGGTTCCAAATAAAGACTTATCCCCTGTATTTTTAAGAGAGGTTATTGAGTCAGATGAGTTTAGTAAGTCAAACAAAAACTTAGCATTCTCACTTGGGAAGGATATAGGCGGAAATTGTATTGTATCAGATTTAACTAAAATGCCTCACCTATTGATAGCAGGTGCTACAGGTTCAGGAAAGAGTGTGTGTATAAATACACTTTTAATAAGTTTACTATATAAATATTCTCCTGAAGATGTAAAGCTATTATTAATTGATCCTAAGGTTGTTGAACTTAATATATATAATGGAATACCTCATCTTTTAATACCAGTTGTCACCGAACCCAAAAAAGCAGCAGGTGCTTTAAATTGGGCTGTAAATGAAATGACACGTAGATATAAGGTTTTTGCAGATAATAATGTGAGAAATATAGAAGGATATAATGAACTGGCCAATAAAGGAATAATTGAAGAAAAGTTGCCTTGGATTGTAATGATTATTGATGAGCTTGCTGATTTAATGATGGTTTGTCCTAATGATATTGAAGATTATATAGGAAGACTTGCTCAAATGGCAAGAGCTGCGGGTATGCACTTAGTTATAGCAACACAAAGACCTTCCGTAGATGTAATTACTGGAGTAATAAAAGCTAATATTCCATCAAGAATCTCCTTTGCTGTATCTAGTCAAATTGATTCTAGAACAATTCTGGATTCTTCTGGAGCAGAAAAACTCTTGGGTAAAGGAGATATGCTATTCTATCCAGTTGGTGAAGCTAAGCCAATTAGAATACAGGGAGCTTTTGTTTCAGAAGAAGAAGTAGAAAGAGTTGTAGAGTTTGTAAAAAATGGTGTACAAGAGTTAGAATATAAAAAAGAAATAATTGATCAAATAGAAGTAAATGCTAGTGGTAAAGAAGATGATGTAGATGATCTTTTAGATGAAGCAATTAAAGTAGTTTTAGAAACTGATCAGGCATCCACATCGCTATTGCAACGTAAGTTGAAGATAGGATATAATAGAGCGGCAAGAATTATTGATCAATTAGAGCAACAAGGTGTAATTTCAGGTAGAAATGGAAGTAAGCCAAGACAAGTGCTTATAAGGGATAATGATTACGAAGGATAATGTATAAAACAGGAGGAAAACTAGTGGAAAAGTTAAAAGTTGGAGTAGTTAATTTAGGTTGTGATAAAAATAGAATTGATTCTGAGATTATAATAGGAAATTTAAAGACAAATTATGAAGTTATAAATGAACCAGAAGATGCAGACATTATATTGATAAATACCTGTGGATTCATCGAAACCTCAAAACAGGAATCAATTGATACTATACTAGAAATGGCTAAATACAAAAAGGAAAATAACTGTAAGGTATTAGTTGCTACCGGTTGTTTAACTCAAAGATATGGAAATGAACTTTTAGAACTTATCCCTGAATTAGATATAATTCTAGGGGTTAATGATTATGATAAATTAAATGAAGCTATACATAAAGCCTTAAGTAAAGGTGAAAAAAGTTGTTTTACGAATTATAGTGATTCAAATATAAATATCGGAAAAAGAGTTGTAACAACTGGTGGTACTACTGCTTATATAAGAATTTCAGAAGGATGTAACTATCAATGTGCTTATTGTGCAATTCCGAAAATTAGAGGAAAATATAGAAGCAGAACTATTGAAGATATCCTAGTAGAAGCTAAGGAACTTGCAATTAATGGGTATAAAGAATTAATTTTAGTAGCACAGGATACTACAAATTATGGTATAGATATCTATGGTGGACAAAAGCTTCATTTGTTGTTACAGGAACTTACAAAGATTAAAAGCATCAAATGGATTAGAGTATTGTACTGTTATGCTGAAGAGTTAACTGATGATATTATTAATGAGTTTGCCACCAATGATAAGGTGTGTAATTATGTAGACATACCTGTACAACATATTAGTGATGACATTCTTAAAGCAATGAAAAGAAGAGGAAGAAAAAAGGCAATTTTAGAAAATATTAATAAGCTAAGAAAGTCCATTCCTAATGTAACACTAAGAACTTCTATTATCGTAGGTTTTCCGGGGGAGACAGAAGAAAATTTTAATGAGCTTTTAGAATTTGTGGAAACTGTGAAATTTGATAAGCTTGGAGTGTTCATGTATTCACAAGAAGAGGGTACAGCAGCTGCTGAAATGGATAATCAGATAGAAGATAGTTTAAAAGAAGAAAGATATCATAAGTTAATGAGTATTCAACAAAGAATATCAAAGCAGATTAACAAGGAAAAAATAGGTAATATCTACGAAGTTATAGTAGAAGATAAACAAGATGGAGAATATGTTTGCAGAAGTTATGAAATGGCACCTGAAGTTGATGGTGAAATTTTCATAAAGTGTGATAATATTATTAATATGGGACAATTTATAAATGTTAAAATCGTAGATGCATTAGAATACGATTTAATTGGAAAAATTGTTGATAGTCCTATTAAATAATAACAATTTCTGTTTAATTAAAACTTGCGGATGAAGATTAATGCCTAATAAAGTTCAGGATGTTTAATTTAATTCCTCAATGTTGTTAGATAGTTAAGTATTAAAGTGGAAGTAGGAGATGTGTATAATGAATCTTGCTAACAAGCTTACCGTATTACGAATTATATTAGTACCTATATTTTTAATCTTTATATCATTAAACTCTGCGATGGGAACCCTCATTGCCACTGTTATATTTATAGTTGCTTCAATAACAGATAAGTTGGATGGATATATTGCTAGATCTAGAAATCAAATTACTAACTTTGGGAAGTTTATGGACCCATTAGCAGATAAACTATTGGTTACCTCTGCCTTAATAGCTCTAGTAGAAAGAGGAGTTATTTTTGGTTGGGTAGCTATGATCATTATTGCAAGGGAATTTGCCGTATCAGGATTAAGAACCTTAGCAGCATCTGAAGGATTAGTTATTGCTGCTAGTAACTGGGGAAAGGCAAAAACTGTTGTTCAAATCGTTGCTATAATATCAGGATTAATTTATTTAAGTTATCCTCTTCAGTGGATAAATATATTTACATTAGTTTCCATGGTGATTTCTGTGATTATAACAATAATCTCTGGAGTAGACTATTTTGTGAAAAATAAAAATGCCATAAGAATGGATAAGTAGTGTTTAAAAGTAAACAGAATGGTAAATATTATAAGAGGTTCCTGCTAATAAAATGTAGGAACTTCTTATTATATTATATAGTTGACCTATAAGAAATTTTATTATATAATAATAACAGAACGAATGTTCGATACTTGAAAGGATGGTGAACCCTAAGGGGAAAATATATGAATAATGAAAAATTAAAAGCATTAGAAGCCGCAATGGGTCAAATAGAGAAGCAATTTGGAAAAGGATCAATAATGAAACTTGGAGAAAATAGTGTTATGAATTTAGATGCTATTTCTACAGGTTGTTTAGGCTTAGATATAGGATTAGGAATAGGGGGAGTTCCTAAAGGTAGAATTATAGAGATATTTGGACCAGAGTCCTCAGGTAAGACAACAGTGGCACTGCATATTGTAGCAGAGGCTCAAAAAGCTGGTGGAACTGCGGCATTTGTAGATGCAGAACATGCGCTAGACCCAGTATATGCAAAAGCATTGGGAGTTGACATAGATAATCTAATTGTATCTCAGCCAGATACAGGGGAGCAAGGACTTGAAATTGCTGAAGCATTAGTTCGTTCAGGTGCAATAGATGTAATAATAGTAGACTCTGTTGCTGCCCTAGTTCCAAAAGCTGAGATTGAGGGAGAAATGGGTGATTCTCATATAGGACTTCAAGCTAGGTTAATGTCACAAGCATTAAGAAAACTTGCAGGTGCTATTAATAAATCTAAGTGTGTTACTGTGTTTATTAATCAACTAAGAGAAAAGGTTGGAGTAATGTTTGGAAGTCCAGAGACAACTCCAGGAGGAAGAGCTCTTAAATTTTATGCATCAGTAAGAATGGATGTAAGAAAAGTTGATACTATAAAACAAGGAGACGAGTTCCTTGGAAACAGAACTAAGGTTAAGATTACAAAAAACAAAGTAGCACCACCATTTAAACAAGCTGAATTTGACATAATGTATGGTCAAGGAATTTCTAAAGAAGGAGATGTTCTTGATATAGCGGTTAAAGAAGAGATAGTACAAAAAAGTGGGGCATGGTTTGCTTACGGAGATGTTAGACTTGGTCAAGGAAGAGAAAATGCTAAAAATTTCTTTAAAGAAAATCCACAAGTAAGATTAGAAATTGAGAATAAAATTAGAGAAAAATATAATTTACCTTTATATAAAGAACCAGTAGCTAAAGTAGAAGAAAAAATTAAAGAATAAAAAGTTTGATTAAAGTAATAGGTAAGTAAGAGTAGCTTACCTATTACTTTTTCAAGTTATAATAAAAAATAATTACAAATTTGGAATGTAAGTATAAATATTGTAAATATTGTGAAGAATTAATGTAGAACATTATGCGAGTTATGTGTACTATTTGGCAATAACCTTGACATTAGTGTAAAATTAATATAAAATATATACAAATACTGGTTTAGCATAATGTAATTGCTACCAATTGAATAAATATGACACCTTTTCTAGCTTTCAATTTATTACAAATAGATATCCTAAAATAAGCAAAGGAGGTGTTAGTTAAATGGAAATAAATACAACTATTTTATTAGTAGGAGTACTTTTCATTGTTATTTTAATTGGAATTTTTGTTGTTATTTATACAAGAAAAAATATATCTCAAGCGAATATAGTAAAGTCTGAAGAAGAGGCAAAAAGAATTATAGATGAATCTAAAAAAGAAGCAGAGTCAAAGAAGAAAGAGGCAATTCTTGAAGCTAAGGAAGAGGTTCATAGACTAAGAACTGACTCTGAAAAGGAGTTAAGGGAAAGAAGAAATGAAATCCAAAGGCTTGAAAGAAGAATAATTCAAAGAGAAGAATCTTTAGATAAAAAGAGCGCAGTTCTTGAGAAAAAAGAAGAGAATCTAAATAAAAAGCAACAGGAAGTTGAAATATTAGAGTCAAGTATACAAGATTTGTATACAAAACAAAGAGAAGAATTAGAAAGATTATCAGGACTTACATCTGAGGAAGCAAAACAGGTTTTATTAGATGAAGTAAGAAAAGAAATTAAACATGAAACTGCAATTATGATTAAGGATTTAGAGTCAAAAGCTAAAGAAGAGGCTGATAAAAAGGCTAGAGAAATCATAACATATGCTATTCAAAGATGTGCAGCAGACCATGTTGCAGAGTCTACAGTGCATGTTGTTTCACTTCCAAATGATGAAATGAAGGGAAGAATCATAGGAAGAGAAGGTAGAAATATTAGAGCTCTTGAAACCTTAACTGGAGTAGACTTAATAATTGATGATACACCAGAAGCAGTTATTCTCTCAGGATTTGATCCTATTAGAAGAGAAGTTGCAAGAATAGCTTTAGAAAAACTTATAGTTGATGGAAGAATACATCCAGCAAGAATTGAAGAAATGGTTGAAAAGGCTAAGAAAGATGTTGAAAACGATATTAGGGAAGAGGGAGAACAGGCTACCTTTGAAACAGGAATACATGGATTACATGGAGAAATAATTAGACTTTTAGGTAGACTTAAATACAGAACCAGTTATGGTCAAAATGTATTGAAACACTCCATTGAAGTATCTTACCTAGCAGGACTTATGGCATCTGAACTTGGAATTGATCCTACGTTGGCAAAACGAGCAGGGTTATTACATGATATAGGAAAAGCAATTGATCATGAGGTCGAAGGGCCACATGCACTAATTGGTGCAGAGATTGCTAAAAAATATCATGAATCCCCTATAGTAGTAAATGCTATAGCAGCTCACCATGGTGATGTAGAAATGCAATCCTTAGAAGCAATCTTAGTTCAAGCAGCTGATGCTATTTCTGCTGCAAGACCAGGTGCTAGAAGAGAAACTTTAGAAGCATATATTAAGAGACTAGAAAAACTTGAAGAAATTGCAAATTCATATGAGGGCGTTGAAAAGTCATATGCCATTCAGGCTGGAAGAGAAATTAGAATTATGATTAAACCAGAAGAAATTAATGATGCAGGCGCTGTTGAAGTGGCTAGAGATATTGTTAAAAAGATAGAAAGTGAACTAGAATATCCTGGTCAAATCAAAGTAAATGTAATTAGAGAAACACGATCAATAGAATATGCCAAATAGAAAATAATAACTTTGTAGACAACAAATCTTCTTAAATTTGAACAATTAATGTTCTAATTTAAGAAGATTTTTTTAAATATACAGAATGTCACAAGGAAATAGTGGAACTGTAGAAATATCTATTTGTGTTTTGAACCCTCTTTATTTATAAATTGTTTGTGGTGTTTTTGTAATGTAGAAGTAATGTTGTAACTTATATAGAAAGGCTATATAATGCTTAATCAAAATACGTAAAGTAATAGTTTAGAACTTAATTTTAGGAGTAATATTTTAATTTACCAAGCTCTTTTGAGTAAATTAAAATATTTCCTATTAGTAAATGAAATTTTTATAGCTATTACAAAATATAGAAGTGATTAAATTTTCAAAATTAAATATTAATGATTTTAAAGGAATTTTGTAATATCTGTAGAATTAATATAATACAACAATAAAGTTTAACTTAGGAGGTTTATTATGGAGGTATTAAAAGTTTCAGCAAAATCAAGTCCAAATTCTGTAGCAGGGGCATTAGCAGGAGTTTTAAGAGAAAAAGGAGGAGCGGAAATTCAAGCAATAGGAGCAGGCGCTATTAATCAGGCAATTAAAGCAGTAGCTATTGCAAGAGGTTTTGTTGCTCCAAGTGGAGTAGACCTAGTATGTATACCTGCATTTACAGATATCGAAATTGATGGGGAAGAAAGAACAGCAATTAGATTAATTGTTCAGCCTAAATAGTTATTATATATTTATATAAAGTAGAGAATTCCTTTGAATTCTTTACTTTTTTATTATTATTCAATAATGATTTTTAAAAGATGAGACACTTGCTAAGAATTATACAAGAGTCTTAAAGAAGATAAGTTATTCTAAAATACATTTTATTGTGATAATATACTTGTGGAAGTGGTTAGTGTGTTTTTAAAATTGTAAGAAAACATATTAATTGATAAATAAATTATATAAAGTGATTTTAAAGGTTTACACTATTGTTAATAAATGCTATATTATTATTATGATGTTTATCTTTCATTTTATTATAAAATGAAGGTTACAATTCAAAAATTAATTCTCTCTATAATTATGATTTTATAGTAATAAAATTTAGAATTTTAATGAAGAATAGTTATATAAGTTATTGATTAAAAATTTAAATTAAAAAAGAAGAATTAAATTTGGGGGTACATAATATGATATTATCAAAAAAAGCTACACAAATTTCACCATCACTAACTTTAGCAATTACTGCAAAAGCTAAAAAGATGAGAGCAGAAGGAATAGACGTTATTGGATTTGGGGCTGGAGAACCAGACTTCAATACTCCAAAAAATATTCAAGATGCAGCAATAAAAGCTATTGAGCAAGGACTAACAAGATATACTGCAGCATCAGGTATAATTGAGTTAAAGGAAGCTATTGTTAAGAAGTTTAAGGAAGACAACAATTTAACTTATAAAACTTCTCAAATTATTATTTCTACAGGAGCAAAGCAAAGCTTAGCAAATGTTTTTCAAGCAATACTAAATCCTGGTGATGAGGTTATAGTTGGAGTTCCATACTGGGTAAGTTATCCTGAGTTAATTCAACTTGCGGATGGAGTTCCTGTTTTTGTTCAGTCTGAGGAACAGAATGCATTTAAATTCACTGTTGAAGCATTAGAGAAATCAGTAACAGAAAAAACAAAAGCAATAATTATAAACAGTCCAAACAATCCAACAGGAACTGTTTACACAAGAGATGAACTTGAGTCATTAGCAAATTTTGCAAAAGAAAAAGATTTATTAATAATTTCAGATGAAATATATGAGAAGTTATTATATGGAGAAGAAGGTCATGTTTCAATTGCAAGTTTAAGTGATGATGCTTATAATAGAACTATTGTAATTAATGGAGTATCAAAAGCTTATGCTATGACTGGCTGGAGAATTGGATATGCTGCTGCTAGTGAAAAAATTACAGCATTAATGTCTAATATACAAAGTCATACAACATCAAACCCATGCTCAATTTCTCAATATGCATCAGTAGAAGCTTTAAATGGTGATCAAAGAGAAGTTGAAAATATGAAAAAAGAGTTTAAATCTAGAAGAGATTTTATGGTAGATAGAATTAATTCTATAAACAATCTTTCTTGTGTAAAACCACAGGGTGCTTTCTATGTAATGGTAAATATATCAAAGCTGTTAAGCAAAGAAATAGATGGAAAAATAATAAAAGATTCTTTAGTTTTTGGGGAATTATTATTAGAAAAAGAGAAAGTTGCAGTAATACCAGGAATTGCATTTGGTGTTGATAATTTTATAAGACTTTCTTATGCTACTTCTATGGAAAATATAAAAAATGGTTTAGACAGAATAGAAAAATTTGTAAGTGAAATAAAGTAACAATGTTCTAAAAGAATGAGGTGATACATATGGTATCAAAAGAAATACAAATTAATAACGTTCAGGGACTTCATGCAAGGCCGGCAACTTTAGTAGTGCAGAAAGCAACTCGTTTTAAAAGCGATGTAAAAGTTGAGTATAATGGGAAAAGTGCTAATGCGAAAAGTTTGATTGGTATACTATCACTTGGCATAAGCATGGGAGCTACAATAATCATTAGTACAAAAGGTATTGATGAAAATATGGCACTAAAAGAGATTATTACCTTATTAGAAAGCTTTGAATAATAAATTAAACTGCTACAATTGTAGCAGTTTTTTTCACATGAACATAAACAAATTTAGTATATAAAAACTTCTAAAAATAAGTTAACAATAACAGAAAAATATATAATTTCAATAATATTAAATTCAGTGACTAGATATGGATAAATCGTAAAAGGTTAGGTAATATAAAGTTTTAAAGGTGATAACATGGATAAAGAAATGGTTAAAATTGCAGATCAGTTTAATGAGATTGATATTTTAAAGAAAAAGCATTTTATTCAATATTTTTTAGATATTAGAGGCTTGAAAAGTAAACACACTAGTTTAGGTTATGAAAGAGATATAAAGGATTTTTTCAAAGTAAATAAAGTGGAGGAAATTACTTTAGATGATATTATAAAAGTGAATATTTTTCATGCTCAGAATTTTATTTTGGAGCTAGAAAGTAAAGGTCTATCATCAGCCACAATAAATAGAAAAATATCTTCTTTAAGTGCATTATATAAGTGGATTATGAAGTATGTAGATAATAATAGTGGTTTTCAAATAATTAAATTTAATCCTTTTAGTAATTTGAAGGAGGAGAAACCAACAATAAATAATGAAGAAACAGCATTTTTAACAGAGGAAGAGTGCAAAGTTTTGTTAAATAGTATAGATACATCGACTATTTTAGGCTTAAGAAATAAAGCACTTTTATCTTTAGCTTTAACTACTGCATTAAGAAAATCGGAAATTATAAATATAAAGTTAAAGGATATTGTTAAATATGGAGATTATGATGTAATAAAGGTTACTAGAAAAGGTAATAAGTTAGATATGGTAAAGTTACAACCTAAAGTGAAAGAACTTATATATGCTTATGTTATTGAAAGTGGAAGATCTTTTCAAAAAAATGAAGATGCATATTTATTTATAGGTCATTCATTAAACAAGCATAATAAAGAAAAACTAGATGCAAGTACTTTAAATTACATGATCAAAAAAGCGTGTAAAAGTGCAAATATCGATAAAAACTTAAGGGTGCATTCCACAAGACATACAGCTATAACTATTGCTATAACAAAGGGTGTTACAATTGAAAAAGTTAGAGAATTTGCTGCACACAAAAATATATCTACCACCAATAGATATATTCATTCAATTGATAAACTTAAAGACAATGCAGGTGATATTATTGATTTATTATAAATATAATAAATCAATTTATAAATAAACTAGAATGTATTTAAATTTATATGCATACATTTTATTATATGAATAAAATGGAGGTATGTTATGGGTTTTCAACAGGATAGAGACGAAGTCACTTACGAAGAATATGAATTTGTGCCAATGGCTCCAATGGATAATTCTAGTATTCCAGAAGAGATGAAAGAATTTATGTCTATGTGCTGTATGATGGGTATGATGCCTATGAATAACTTAATCAATCCAATGGAAAGAAGTTTTTCTTTAGGAGGAATTACGCCATTTGTGGGAAAAACCACTAGTGTAATAGAAGATCACAGCATTTGGAAAGAAGACAATATATACACAGATGTCAATGCAATGATTGAGGAAAGAGATTCTAATTATGAAGAAAAAAGATCCTTACCTAAATATAAAGGGTTAGAATATTACAATAGTAATTATAGTAGATTAGATAGGATTGTAGAAAAAATTGAAAAAAATAATCCAGGCATATATAGATTTTTAGAAATGAATGGTATAAAATATGAAAGAGCAAGAAAGCTTGTAAGACGAATAGCCAGGCTTAGTTTAATGTATTTCGAATAAGGCACTTCTTCAGCAGAGAAGAGTTCTCTGCTGAATTTTATATAATGTATTTATTGTAGAAATTTAAAACACGAAAAAAGTTGACGAAAAATAATGGAATAAATTATAATTAATATAATATAATAAAATATATAGTTGAATCTTATAATGTTGAATTATAAGTACGGAGGAACCAAATTTGGGGGTTAATCTAATAATTAAATTAGTAGGACAACCACCGTCCGACCCGACAGCTAACTTCGGAAACTAGGGGGGAGAATCAATGTCTAACAAAAAGCTAATAAAAACTTTTTTTACAACCTTAATTTTCACTTTTATAATAATTGGCACTAGTAATGCAGATGAAGTTAAAGCAGATGTTGTGGTGAAGGTAAATACTGAAGTGATTGTAAAAACAGTAAACTTATCAACTGGAAAAACTATAAAGGTTCCTGATAGAGAAGCTGAAAGAAATAGCTACTCTAGAGGTGGAAACTTAAATGTTCCAGAAGAGGCTTATGAAGTTGTTCAGTATGCAAAACAACATCTTGGAAAACCGTATGTTTGGGCAGCAGAAGGTCCTAATGCTTTTGACTGTTCAGGTTTTACAAAATTTGTGTATGAAAATTTTGGATTTGATTTACCGCACTACACTCATTCTCAAATTAGAATGGGAACATCCATATCAAGGGATAAATTATCACCTGGAGATCTAGTGTTTTTTAATACAGATGGAGCAATATCACATGTAGGAATTTATACAGGAGGCAGTAAGTTTATTCATGCAGCGTCTAGTGGAAAAGTGATGATAAGTGATTTGGATAGTTCATATTATACAGTTAGGTATGCAGGAGCAAGAAGAATTTTTTAAATCGACAATATTTGTCGATTTTTTTTTATCATATTAAATAGATATGATTAATAAAGATTATTATAGAATTGCAATATACTACAATTTGATTAAGTGTGTTCAGTATCTCACTATAATGAGGTAAAGGCATTATTAAGTATATGAATTTCTATAATAAATGACTGGGGTGATAAAATGAAATACACAAGATATAATATTAAACAAAAGAATAAGAATAAAAATAATTTTATCATGTACCTTATTGTTACTTTAATGATAGCATTGACACTTGGTACAGGATTATCATTTTTGTTTCACCAGGGTGAAAACGGGGAAGAATCACCTACAAAAGTTACAGATAATAAAGAAAATATTAATAATGAGGAAGGTAAAAAAGCTAACAGTGGACAACCTAATCATAGCTTCTATTTTTTACAGTGTGGAGTATTCAAAGTAAAAGAAAATGCAGAGACATTAAGAAAGAGTGCTGAAAATATAGGAAATCCATTTATAGTTGAGGAAGGCGATTTATTTAGGGTGTATTTTGGTGTATATTCTAAGGATCAATGGGAAAGTGCTGCTAACATCCTTAAGGAGAAGGGAATTAATTATAGTAAATCTACATTAGATGTATATTATGAAGATTTATCTACAGGTGAGCTTTGTCAAATAATCGAAGCTAATTTTAAAATAATAAATAAGGCGTCAGAGCCAAATATAAAATCTATAAAAAGTACTGAACTAAAAAGTTGGGCTAATTCACTTCAGCCTCTTGAAGAGGGAATGGAGCACTATAAAGATGTAATGGAGCTAAAAACCTATATTCAAAATCTTCCTGAGGAAATAAATAAAACTAAAGCTGCTGAGATGATTGGTGTAACTTATAATAAGTTAAAATTATTGAAAAAATAATATTAGAATGTGAAATTAGAAGAGTGTTAAAAGTTTTTTAACACTCTTCTTTATTTTTGTGAAATATAGAACAATAATCTTACAAAATTAGGTATAATATTACATAGCAATAACATTATATTCTAATAAATAACAAAATTATAAAATATTTTTAAAAAATATGTTATAGCCTTGTGTAACCATATATTAAGTGTTAAACTATATAAGATAAAAAAGTATATGAAATTTTAGTTTTAAAATGGGGGATATGTTAATGAAAAGTGGAGATATGAAGACTAAAGAGTATGTTTTTGTTGTATTGTTAGGTGCCATATCAGGTAGTTTTATCGGAGAAATTTTGGCCAATAATTTTACTGTATTAAACTTTTTAGGAAAAGCCTACTCCATAGGATTAAGGAATCCACTTTTACTAGATCTAAAGGTTATAGAATTAGCTTTTGGTTTTGGGTTTAATGTTAATTTAATGTCTATTATAGGTGTGATTTTGGCAATAATACTATTTAGAAAACTATAGGAGTGATTTTATGAACATAGTACTTGCATCGGCATCACCTAGAAGAAAAGAACTTTTACAGAGATTGACAACAAACTTTAAAATTATAGCGAGTAACTTTGATGAAGATAGTATAAAATATGATGGAGATGTTTGTGAATATGTTTGTACATTAGCACAAAAAAAAGCAGAAGATATATTAAGGGAAGTGCAAGAACATTCATTAATAATTGGCTGTGATACCATCGTTTTTTATAAAGGGAACATTTTGGGAAAGCCTATAGATGAAGAGCATGCTTATTCTATGCTTAAAATGCTAAGTGGCAATACTCATTATGTTTATTCGGCTATAGTATTAATAGACTCAAGTAGTAAGGAAATAAAGAAAACTTGTGTATGTACAGAAGTGAAGTTTATGCACCTTACAGATGACATGATAAATAAATATATAGGCTCAAGAGAACCTTTTGACAAGGCAGGGGCTTATGGTATTCAGGATAATGGTGCTATTTTTGTGGAAAGCATAAAGGGATGCTACTATAATGTGGTAGGACTTTCAATTAATAGATTATATTCAATGTTTGAGGAGATGGGGGTAAATCTTTAAAGGAGTTTTATAATGGAAGAAAAAATTAAACTTACAGATTTACCTAAAAATGAACGACCCAGAGAAAAGCTTCTAAGGTATGGAGCTGAAAGCCTGTCTAACGGTGAACTTTTAGCCATAATCTTAAGAACAGGTAGTAAATCAGAAAATATTTTAAATTTAAGTAATAGAATACTTTGCCAATGTGGGGGAATAAACGGTCTTTTAAGTTCCGGTTTTGAAACTTTACAAGAATTAAAGGGGATTGGGGAAGCTAAAGCCACTCAACTTATGGCCCTTTCTGAACTTTCAAAGCGTTTTAAATCCTTTAGATCCGGCGAGGAAATTAAGATTACGGAGCCGCAAAATGTTGCAGAATATATTATGGAGGATATGCGGCATTTAAAAAAGGAATATTTAAAGATTATTATGTTAAATACTAAAAATATAGTCATAAAGGTTACGGATGTTTCTATGGGAAGTTTAAATAGTTCAATAGTCCATCCAAGGGAAGTATTTGTTGAGGCCATTAAATGTAGTAGTGCTTCAATTATAATTTGTCATAATCACCCTTCAGGTGATCCAACGCCTAGTAAGGAGGACATTAATATTACGAGTAGGTTAAAAGAGTGTGGAAAATTATTAGGTATAGAAGTTTTAGATCATATTATAATTGGTAATGGCACCTATACTAGCTTAAAAGAAAAAGGATTTTTATAAATAGAGAGGAGATTGTTTATGGGATTTTTTGCAAAATCAAGAGATATGGGAATAGATTTAGGAACTGCTAATACGTTAGTTTATGTTAAAGGAAAAGGTATAGTATTGAGGGAACCTTCAGTAGTTGCTATTAATAAAAATACAGGTAAGGTTTTAGCAGTAGGAAATGAAGCTAAACAAATGATAGGAAGAACACCAGGTAATATTGTTGCTATTAGACCAATGAAAGATGGGGTTATAGCTGATTTTGATGTAACTGAAAAAATGCTAAGACATTTTATAGATAAGGTAGGAGCAAAAAATGCCTTTAAGAGTCCTAGAATCGTAGTATGTTTCCCTTCTGGAGTCACAGAAGTAGAAAAAAGAGCTATAGAAGAAGCTACAAAAAGTGCTGGAGCTAGAGAGGCTTATTTGATGGAAGAACCAATGGCTGCCGCAATTGGAGCTGGACTTCCAGTAAACGAACCCACTGGAAGCATGGTAGTAGATATTGGTGGAGGAACAACTGAAGTTGCTATTATTTCACTAGGAGGTATAGTTACTAGTAAATCTCTTCGAGTAGCTGGAGATGAATTGGATGTAGCAATTATTGCTTATATTAAGAAGCAATATAATTTAATGATAGGTGAAAGAACAGCAGAAACTATAAAAATTGATTTAGGATCAGCTTTTGATTTAGGAGACCCAGATAGAACTATGGAAATAAGAGGTAGAGATTTAGTTACAGGACTACCAAAAGTTGTTGAAATAGCAGAGTCAGAAGTAAGAGAAGCACTAAAGGAACCTGTAGCAGCAATTATTGATTCAATTAAAACTACCCTTGAAAAAACACCACCAGAGTTAGCAGCAGATATTATGGATAAAGGTATAATGCTTACTGGTGGAGGAGCAGCACTGAAAGGGCTAGACCGTTTAATTCACCACGAAACACATATGCCTGTTCATATAGCAGAGATACCACTTGATTGTGTTGCTATAGGAGCTGGTAAGGCATTAGATAATATAGACATTATGAGTAAGAGAAGATAGTTATGAAGAATATAAGAAACAAACTGGCAGTTATAGTAGTTATACTGTCAGTATGCTTTTTGTTTTTAATAGGATACTCAGTACAAAGAGAGAAAATGTCTTTTGTGGGAAATGGAGTAGGTTTTACCTTAAATTCTATTCAAGGGGTAATATATAAAATTGGAAATGAAGTCAAAGGCTCACTTGGCTTCCTTTTGAATATTAATGACATAAAAAAGGAAAATGAAAAGCTTAAAAGCGAAAATGAAAATTTAGAATATAAAGCTACACAAAATGTAATTCTTGAACAAGAAAATCAAAGATTAAGAGCTATGCTTAACTTTACTGATTTAAGAAATGAATATAATTATGTTGGTAGTGATATTGTAGGTATCAGTGGTGCAAATTTTTTAGATGGATATATAATTAATAAGGGTACTAATTCAGGGATTGGAAAAGGGATGGTTGCCATTACTGGAGATGGCTTAGTTGGACAGGTCACTTCAGTAGGAACTAACTGGTCAATAGTACAATCTATCTCTAATGAAAATATTGCTGTAGCTGGTTATATTTCAACTACTCAAGAAAGTGACGGAATAGTTAAAGGGTATAAGGGAAATGAAGATAGATTTCTAGCACAAATTACAGGGTTATCAATAAAATCTCAAATTGCAAAAGGAGATACTATATTAACCTCTGGACTTGGCGGAATTTATCCTAAAGGTATTAAAATAGGGGAAGTTATAGAAGTAGAAGAAGACAAGGCATCAGTGGTGAAAAATGCGATAATTAAACCTAGTGTGGACTTCAATAAGCTAGAACAGCTTTTAATTGTAGTACCTAAAGAAACTAGAGAAGTTAAATATTAGGTGACTATATGAAGAAGATAATGTATCTACTGTTAATAACCTTGTTTCTCCTAATTTTAGATAATACCTTAGTAACTTTTTTTTCTATAAATTATATTTTTCCAAGTCTGTTATTAGTTTTTATTATTTCATATTCAATTATAAATGGTCCAATAGAAGGAATATTACTTGGAATTTTTTCAGGAGCTTTTCAAGATTTGTATTTTTTCCATGGTGTAGGTATAAATATGCTCAGCAATATGCTAGTTTGTTTATTAGCATCGCAAATTGGTAAAGGCATATTTAAAGATAAGTCAATTGTACCTATAGTTTCAGCTTTCTTTTTAAGTTTTTTAAAGGGGCTATTTGTATTAGGAATTTTGTTGTTGCTGAACATTAAGAGTTCCAGCATTTCTGTAATCTTATACAAGGCTCTATATGATATGATAGTATCAATTTTCTTATATAAGCTTGTTTTCAAGTTAAGTGAAACAAAAACTATGAGAAAGGAATGGAGATTCTAAAGAGCGTATGGTGAATAAAAAAAAGGATAAATCAGGTTTTTCCAGGTTCAATATATTCTTCATTGCTATGGGATTGATTTTTGCTACTATAATAGGCAGATTACTCTACCTTCAAGTAATTATGGTGGAAGAATATAGAGAAGAAGCTAATAAAAAGTCGAGTAAAAATGTTCCTAAGGTAGCAGCAAGAGGAGATATTGTAGACTTAAAAGGTGAACTTTTAGCCACTAGTAAACAGAGTTATATATTAATGTTTACTGAAACAGAAGAAAGTAAAGAAATGTTTTTTGAAACCATGGATGAAGTTTTTCAAGTGCTTGATAAAAACAACATTTATATGGTGGATGAGTTCCCTATTGTAATAGAAAATGGACAATTAGCATTTAAATTCAAATCCACTGATGAAGAAAGTAAAAGATGGTTAGAGATAAGATTTAAAAAAGATAGAGGCTTCGACGATGTAGTAATGAAAGCTATTTTCAAGGATAAGAAGAAGGAAGAACTGACCCCGGAAGATCAAAAACTTTTAGATGAAGAACTTTTAAAGGTTCCTGTTCAAGAAGTTTATGATAAGCTTTTGGAAGATTACGGTATTGATAAGTCGTACAGCCTTGAAGTGCAAAGAAGATATATGATTGTTAAGGATAGCATTAAAATGCAGAGTTTTTCAGGATATAAACCTGTAGTTATTGCTAATAATCTTAGTAAGGAAGCAGCATTTGAATTTGAGCAACGTAAGGCGAGTATGTCTGGGATTATTGTAGAAACTCAGCCTATAAGGCATTATCCTAATGGTGATTTGGGTTCAGCATTCTTAGGATATATTTCAAAAATAAATCCTTGGGAAAGTGAAAAGTTTGAGGAAAAAGGATATGACGTAAGCACAGATAATGTAGGGAAAGCAGGGTTAGAAGCAGCTTTTGAAACTTATTTAAAGGGTACAAAAGGTCAAGAAATTATTGAGGTAAATAAGCAGGGTAGAAAAGTTAAAACCATAGTGGAAGCGGATTCGTATCCAGGAAAAACAATCCAACTTAATATAGATAAAAACATACAGCAAGCAGCTGAAAAAGCTTTAGATGACACTATGAAAGAGATGCAGAAAAAAGGTGTTATGGGAACAAGTAATGTAAGTAATGCTACTAGAGGAGCTGCTATAGTTTTAAATGCTAAGACAGGTCAGGTTTTAGCATTGGCAAGCAAACCAGGATATGACCCAAGCATATTTACAGTTCCAGGGCTATTGACGCCAGAATTATCAGAACGTTACTTTAATCCTAATTTAGAACAAATGGGTAAGGAATATATTGCTAAAAAAGGACTAATAAATAAAAGAGGACTATTGACAGAAAAGGAAATGAATCTACCAGCGGCAGAAAGAGCTAAAATTCTTTTAGATAGGATGTTTCCAATCGATACAACAATAGAGGGAAATACAACTATAAGACAAGACTTGTATGATATTTTTCCTAAACCTTTTTATAACTATGCATCTTTAGCACTAATACCTCCAGGTTCTATTTTCAAACCTGTAACTGCGCTGGCAGGACTTACTGAGGAAGTTATAGATGTAACTACAAAAATCGTTGATAATGGACCATATAATAAGAGATATGCAGACTATAAAGGTGCCTGCTGGATATATAATCAAAGACATAGTTCACATGGTGCTATTGACGTAGCAAAAGCACTAGAGGTTTCTTGCAACTACTTTTTCTTTGATGTAGCTGATAGATTGTATGATAAATATGGAGAAAGTCCAGCTGCATTAGATATGATTGCTAAATATGCTTGGGGCTTTGGATTGGGTGTGCCACCTAATAGTGACTTAGAACCTAGTACAGGAATTGAAATCGCTGAGAATTTCGGCCAAGTTTATAACTATGAATCTAGTAGAAATAGACAGTCAAGTGTATACATAAATCAATTGGCTGAGTTTTTAAATAAAGGTTCTAATTCATTAAATACAAAGTTAAACCAATATAAGCCTTTTAATATAATCAAAGCTAAAGAAGCTGGTACAAATAAAGAAATCGAAGAGATTAAGAAAATTAATGAGAAGAAGAATAATTTAATAGAAGCTATTAAAGGTGAAATGGCGAAAGAAAATAAAAATACTGAAGCAAAAGTTAAAGAAGTAATGGAACCTTTAATTAAAGATGTTATAAATTCAAATGCTGAGATTAAAGCATTGGGTTATACAGAAGATGATATTGAGGGTATTATGTTAGCTATAATTTATTCAATTAATGATGCTAACTCATATATTAATTCTGCAGCAAATGCTTATGATGCATCTATAGGCCAGGGAATGAATTATTTTACTCCATTACAACTAGCAAGCTATATGGCTACATTAGTAAATGGTGGTAACAGATATGAACTTCAACTAGTTAACAAGATTGTTGATCCTGTAACAGGCGAAGCTACAGAATTCAAACCAAAACTTATAGATCATGTAGATATAAAAGCTCAGTATTTAGATGCAATTAAAAAAGGTATGAGAGACGTTACAGCAGGAGAGCAAGGTACAGCTGTAAATGCATTTAAAGGCTTTCCAATAGCTAATGGTGGTAAAACTGGTTCTGCTAACGTAAATGAGAATATTGAAGATGCAATTGGAAGAACAGCTTATGGTACGTATTTAGGATTTGCACCTTATGATGATCCAGAGATTGTTACTTGCGTTGTAATATTTGATGGAGGTAGTGGTGGATATGGGGCACCAATTGCAAGGGCTATTTATGAAGAATATTTCAGAGACCAAATAACTTCACAATATCCAGGATATAAGTTTATGTATAGTAGAGAAGAACAAGCAGGAAATGCAGGAACTGTTATAGAAGAAAGTAAGAATGGAGAAAGCACTAATGGTGAAAATACCACAAATCAGACTCCAGGAAATGAAACTTTAAATGAAGGAAGATAAGTGAAGTGATTTTTAATAAGTAAAATACAAAAATAACAAGTGGTATTTACACTTGTTATTTTTGTATTTTTTCTTAATTAGTAAGTTTATAACCCCAAAATTTTAAAATTATCATAATATTTTTAAATTATATTGATTTTTGTGTAATAATTAGAAGGAATTTCAAAGATTTCGTTGAAATAATAGAAGTATCTCAGTATGTGGAGGTTACATATGCAAGATAACAGAATAGTGTTTAAAGGAAATAAAGAGGGGCTAAATGTAGTAATTGATGTTAATAAATTTAAAAATACTGAGGAAATAATTAGTAGCCTTATAAAAAAATTATCTTTTACAAGAAGGTTCTATAGGGGAGCCACTGTACATATTACCATGGATACTAAACAAATGGATGAAAGAGACTTAATTAAAATTAAGGATATTTTATTCGATGAGTTTATGATAAGGGATTGTATTTATCATGATTCCGGCGAACGTGAAAATAAGATATTTACTGGAGTTAATGAAGGTAGAACTAAATTTGTAAGAAAAACTATTAGAAGTGGGCAAAAGTTTGAATACTCAGGAAATCTGGTGCTAGTAGGTGATATAAATCCTGGTGCAGAGGTTTATGCAGCAGGAAATATTATTGTATTAGGGAGTATTAAGGGAGCTGTACATGCAGGAAGCAATGGAAATGAGAAGGCTTTCGTAGCAGCTTTTTCTCTGCAACCTCAGATAATTGAGATTGCAGGAGTAATAACAAGATCACCAGAAGACAATATAAGGCCGCAATATCCTGAACTTGCAAGAATTAAAAATGGAAGTATTATTGTTGAACCATACTTAGTAAATAAGTATATTTAATGGAGGGAGTATGAAATGGGAGAAGCTATAGTAATAACATCTGGAAAAGGTGGAGTTGGAAAAACTACTACTACTGCAAATATTGGGACTGCCCTTGCAGCAATGGACAAGAAAGTAGTTGTTATAGATGGAGACACTGGTTTAAGAAATTTAGATGTATTAATGGGACTCGAAAATAGAGTGGTATTTACTCTTTTAGACGTAATAGAAGGCAGATGTAGGCTTAAACAAGCATTAATTAAGGATAAGAGGTTTAATAACTTGTTTTTACTTCCTACTGCCCAAACTAGAGATAAGAATGACGTAGAGATTAACGAGATGCTTAAAATCGTAAACGAACTTAAGCTAGAGTTTGACTACGTAATCATTGATTGCCCTGCAGGAATAGAGCAAGGTTTTGAAAATGCAGTAGTTGGTGCAGACTGGGCAATTATTGTTGTAAATCCTGAAATAACATCTGTAAGAGACGCTGATAGAGTAATTGGAAAATTAGATGCTAAAGGACTAGAAAGGCACGAGTTAGTAGTAAATAGAATTAATTTTGAAATGACTAAAAATGGGGATATGCTTAATATAGAGGATATAAAAGATTGCTTAGCTATTAAGGTTATAGGTGTAGTTCCTGATGATAGAAAAGTAACAGTATCAACTAACAGAGGTGAACCTATAGTTTTAGATACAACAGCACTTGCTGGACAAGCATTTAAAAACATTGCTAAAAGAATTGTAGGAGAAGAAGTACCGTTTATTGACTTCAATGCATTAAATTCTCAAAACGGATTTCTTGCAACACTTAAAAAATTTTTTGGTGGCAAATAGGAGGTAAGCATGGATATTTTTAAGATTTTTTCAAATAAAATAGCTTCAAAAGATATAGCTACTGATAGGTTGAAATTGATACTTATACATGATAGAGCTGATTTTTCACCAGACTTTTTAGAGATGATTAAGGGAGACCTACTAAAAGTTATTTCTAACTATGCAGAAATAGATGATGGTGAAGTGGAAGTTAAATTAACAAGAACAGAGGAATTTGAAGGACATTGTCCAGCACTTATTGCTAGTATTCCAATAAAAAAAATAAAATCAAGATAAAAAAAGTAAAGCTATGTTTGTACATAGCTTTATTTTTTTTATTGTTGTGATATAATCATACTTATGTTGGAGGGATGTTAATGATAAAAAACTTTAAGATAAATGATAAACTAATAAAACATATAGATTTTGGTATAATTGGTACTATATGCATGATAGTATTATTTAGTATAATAAACATATACGGCTCAGGAGGATTTTACTACGCTAGGCTTCAATTCTTTTGGCTTATTATTGGGTTAGTAGCAACTTACTTTATATTAACTGTAGATTACGTTCAGATATTAAATTACGCACCAATAATCTATTGGAGTTCAGTAACACTATTGTTGATAAATGATATATTCAGTCAAAGTGTAAATGGTGCTAATGCATGGATAAAAATAGGGCAAAGAGCTATACAACCAGGTGAGTTTGCTAAAATAGGTATGATATTAATGATTGCAAGGGTAATACAAGATTTAGAGGGCAACATTAATACAATAAAAAATTTATCAAAGGTACTTATGTATGCAGCTATACCTATGTTATTAATTGTAATCCAGCCAGATATGGGACTTACAATGGTGTCTTTTTTTATTGTATTAGGGATTTTAATTGTTGCAAATCTTGATTGGAGAGTTATTGTAGGTGGGCTATCAACTGTATTGGTCATAGTAGTAGGTCTTTGGAACTCTCCATTAATGCCAGTTTATTGGAAGGGCAGATTGTTATCCTTTTTAAATCCTGAGAAGTTTGAGCTAACTTATGGATTTCAGCTATTGCAATCGAGAATTGCCATAGGATCTGGTGGAATCTTTGGTTTAGGATTTTTAAATGGAAAACAGTATAAATTTATACCAGAAAATCACACAGATTTCATTTTTGCTGTTATAAATGAGGAATGGGGATTTTTAGGGGCTATATTTCTTTTAACTCTATATGGAATATTACTTTATAAGTTAATAACCATTGCAAAAACTTCTAAGGATTTAAGTGGAAGTATTATATGTATAGGAGTAATAGCATCATTATTATTTTCTGTAATTCAAAATATGGGTATGACTATTGGAATTATGCCTATTACAGGAATTACACTACCCTTTGTAAGTTATGGAGGTAGTTCAATGCTCACTAATTTTATTTCCTTAGCTCTTGTATTAAATGTTGGTATGCGAAGGAATAAGATTAACTTTTAAAGTAATTAAACATAGGAAATCTACATTTATAAAAGGAACTTAATTTTCTTTGAATAGAAGCAACATTTAGTAAATATGAAGTACAAAATATAAGATTAAAGATCTAAAAATATAAATTTATTCTAGTGTTGATCTTTATAATAATTGTATTTTTAATATAATAGGTAAAATTTAATTTTAGGGAGGAATTTTTTTGAGAATAGCGTTAATTGCTCATGATAAAAAGAAAGATGATATGATTGACTTTGCAAAAAGATATAAGGATGTATTAAGTGAGCATGAGTTATATGCAACGGGAACTACTGGAAAGCTTATAAGTGAATTTGTAGGGCTTACAGTAAATAGATTTTTATCTGGACCTTTAGGTGGAGATCAACAAATTGGAGCAAGACTTGCTCAAGGTGAGATGGATGTTATAATTTTTTTGCGAGATCCATTAACAGCACAACCCCATGAACCTGATGTCACCGCATTAATAAGACTTTGTGATGTTCACTGCATACCACTAGCAACCAATCTAGGTACTGCTGAAGTAGTGATTAAAGCGTTAAAGAATAGAGAATAAATTTAATTCAGAAATATTTACACAGGTCAATTGTAGACATAATATAAATCTTTAAAAATTAACATGAATACTTTAATTAAAAAAGAAGCATTGGAATGAAAAATCCTCCAATGCTTCTTTTATTTATTGAACTATCTTAAATTCATGTGAACTTAGAGTGGAAATTTTAATTAAATGCAAATTTACAAGAAATAATATTGGGGTTAATCATAGGTTTGAGAAAGTTTGTTTTTCTTAAACTTAGTTAAAATTTATTTTTTAATCATAAAGTTTAACTAGTGTAATATATTTATTAATGAAAATCTTATTAGTGTAGGTGAAAAGAATGGGTAACTATAATGATTATTATCAAAGATACTACTCCTCAATTCCAAGACAAACTTCCAGACAAAATATGAACAAAAAAATTAGTACAAGCAATATGAATTCGTATAAATTAAGCAGAAGAAAAGGTAATTTTATTTTAAATCGATTCCAGAATTTTGGGAGTAGATTCATAATTCAGTTAACAGTTGTACTATTTCTTATGATTGTTCTTTTAAGTTGTAAGACCTTTAATAATGTTTATACTAGGGATATATATGACTTTAGTAAAGAAGTTATAGAAAAAAGTTACAACATTAACACAATGTTAGACAAAGTAAAACAGTTTAATTTTGAAGAAGTTGAAACTAAAAGTATCATGTTTATTGAAAAAATAAGGAGCACCATTACTGGTGGGGAAACACTACAAGATGAAGTAAAAACAGATTATGCGCTACCAGTATCAATGAATAATTCTAATGGAGAAGATAGCACTTCATTATTAATACAGGGCGTAAATAAGGAAAATATGCTGTGGATTAAGTTGGATAATGAGAGTGATATAAACTCCTGTCAAAAAGGGAAAATAAAAAAAATTGATAGCGATGGAAGTTTTGGCACTTATATTGTTATAGATCATGGCAAAGGAATAGAAACAAAATATAATAATCTTACAGAAGTTACGGTAAAAGTAGGGGATGAGGTTGAAAAGGGTCAAGTTATTGGAAAAATAAAGCCGGATTTTCCTAATTTTAAAACCTTTTATTTTGAATTATTATATATGGGAGAAAGGCAAAAGGTAACAGACTACTTAGTTATATAGCAATTTTTATAGGAGGAAATAATTGTTTAGAATTAGCAAATACCTAATTCCTTATATAATAATCATTTTAATTATTGGATTTAAATCAGAACTTTTTATGGGATTTATAATAGTTTTAATTCATGAATGTGTGCATTTAATAGTAGCAAGATATTTGGGGTTTTCAGGATTTACAGTAGAAATTTATCCTATTGGGACGGTTCTTAAATTAAAGGATTTAGAAGAGGCAACCCCTAAAGAGGACTTAATAATCTCAATAAGTGGGCCAGTTGGGAATTTTGTTATTGGTTTACTCTGTTTCGGTATTAATTATTTTTGTAAAAGCGATTTTATAAACCATATAATGAAATATAATTTAGTTATAGGAATATTTAATCTAATTCCTGTATTTCCATTAGATGGAGGAAGGGTTTTAAGAAGTATATTGGCTACTAGATTAATATATAAAAAAGCTAATGAAATAGCATTAAGAATAAGTATAATTATAGGATATATTTTTCTACTAGGTTTTTTTGCATCCGTGCTTATGGGTATATCTAATATTAACTTGGCCTTGATAGCTATTTTTATTTTGAGCGTTTCCTATAAGGAAAAAAGGAGGATAGCGTATATAATTATGGGCTATATTATAAAGAAAAAGGAAAAATTTATAAAACGTGGTTATATTGAAAATAAAACTATTTCAGTGTATTATAAGCTATCCTTATTACAGCTGCTAGAACTTGTGGATAAAAATAAGTATAATGTATTCACCGTTCTTGATGAAGATATGAATGTGGTGGATATACTATATGAAGAAGATATTCTAAATAGCCTAAAGTCATCAGGAAATATAACTTTAGAAGAATTAATATATGAAAATAACTCTAACTAGTAGGATTAAACTTATATTATATAGCTTAGAATATAGGTAGACTCAAAGTATAATAACTTAATATACAAAGCAACACAGAAGAATAAACTATTTTAACTTCTAACTTTTATATAATGGTAAATTTCTTGCAATATTACCACCTTGTGATAAAATAAGTAATTGAATTAACTTAAGGAGGAATTTTTATGAATACAATTTCTGACGATATACTTTATAAAGTTGAAAAACCTGCTAGATATATTGGTGGAGAATTCAACTCTTATAATAAAGATAAAAATAAAGTAGACATTAGATATGCTTTTTGTTTTCCAGATGTATATGAAGTGGGAATGTCTCATCTTGGAACTAAAATATTATATTACACTCTAAATGAGAGGGAAGATACTTTTTGTGAAAGAAGTTTTGCACCATGGCCAGATATGGAGAAGCTTTTAAGAGAAAATAATACATCACTTTATGCTCTTGAAAGTAAAGATTCTTTAGCAGAATTTGACTTTTTAGGATTTACACTTCAATATGAAATGAGTTATACAAATATTTTAAATATGCTAAATATGGCAGATATTCCTCTAAGAGCTTCACAACGAAGTGAAAAACATCCTATTGTAATGTTGGGAGGTCCTTGTTCATATAATCCTGAACCATTATACGATATTGCAGATATTGTAGTTATTGGTGAAGCAGAAGAAGTTATTCATGAGATTCTTGATAAGTTTAAGGAAATGAAGAATAAGCCTAAAGCTGAGTATCTTAGAGCAATTTCTAAAATTCAAGGAATATATATTCCTAGTCTTTATGAAGTAAGCTATAACGAAGATGGAACGATTAAGGCATTTGAACCTAAATTTGAAGATGTGCCAGCTAAAGTTAAAAAGAGAATTATAAGTAATTTTAATGAAAATATATTTCCAGACAAGCTAATAGTTCCATACACAGAAATAGTTCATGATAGAGTTGTTCTTGAGACCTTTAGAGGATGCACAAGAGGCTGTAGATTTTGCCAAGCTGGCATGATATATAGACCAGTTAGAGAAAAGAAAACAGATAAGCTTTTAAATCAAGTAGAAGGTTTAATAAATAATACAGGATATGAAGAAGTATCTTTATCATCTTTAAGTATTTGTGATTATTCGGATATACAAAACCTTATTTTCTCTTTAGTAAAAAAATATGAAGGAGAAAAAGTTGGAGTATCTTTACCGTCTATAAGGATTGATTCTTTCTCTGTAGATTTAATTAAAGAAATTCAAAAGGTAAGAAAAACAGGATTAACCTTTGCACCAGAAGCTGGTAGCCAAAGAATGAGAGATATAATAAATAAAGGTGTTACAGAAGAAAATATGCTTGAATCAAGCAAAAGTGCTTTTGAAGCAGGATGGTCTACTCTTAAATTATACTTTATGATAGGACTTCCATATGAAACGATAGAAGATGTATTAGGAATTGGTGACTTGGCAGAAAAGGTTGTTGAACAATATTTTGCAGTTCCTAAACATATAAGACAAAGAGGTCTTAGGGTTACTGTAAGTACATCAATATTTGTTCCTAAGCCATTTACTCCTTTCCAATGGGCTCCAATGGATAAGATGCCAGATGTAAAGGATAAAATTTATAAATTGAGAAATTCTATTAAAAGTAGAGCAATAATTTATAACTGGCACGAATCTCCATTAAGTTATATGGAAGCGATATTTGCAAGAGGAGATAGAAGACTTTGCGATGTGTTAATTAAAGCCTTTGAAAAAGGTGCACGTTTTGATGGATGGGCAGAATATTTTAATTTTGAATTGTGGCAAGAAGCACTAAAGGAATGCAATGTAGATGGTGACTTTTATGCTTATAGAGAGAGAAACTATGATGAAATACTTCCTTGGGATTTTATAGATATCGGAATAAACAAAGAGTTCTTAATTGATGAGAATGAAAAAGCTAAGAATGTTATAGTTACTCCAGATTGTAGAGGCAACTGTACAAACTGTGGAATAAATAGAAGCTTTAAAGAGGGGAAGTGTTTTGAAGGTGCGTTACTTAATTAAATACAGCAAAGAAAGCGAGATTAAATTTATATCTCACTTAGACTTAATGAGAACTATACAAAGAATAATTAGAAGAGCAGGTATTCCTATTGAATACTCAAAGGGTTTTAATCCCCATATGGCTATATCTATTGCACAACCACTTTCAGTTGGAGTTTATTCTATCGGAGAGTACATGGATATAGTTTTAAAGGAAGATATAGACACAGAAGTTATTTTAAATAAATTAAATGAAAATTCTCCGAGTGGAGTAAGATTTATAGATGTTACGAAGGTAGAAAAAAATGATAATAGCAAAGCTCCACAAGCAATGGCAATTATTGATGGAGCAAGATATTTAATGAAGTTTAGATCTACCAATAATCAACGAAGTTTAAACTCATTAGAAGAACTTCATGCCATGCCACAATGGAATATTGTAAAAAAGTCCAAAAGTGGCGAAAAGGAAGTAGATATAAAACCTTTAATTAAAGAGTTTAGACTTATAAGTGATAAAGATACCTTAGAATTTGAAACTTTAGTTGCTTGTGGAAGTAGAGAGAATTTGTCTGCTAGTCTTTTAGGTGATTTTATTAAGGAAAATGTTGAAGCAATAGATAAAGATGCATTTATAGATATTGAGAGAATAGATATGTATGCCTATAAAGGTAATGCATTAGTTCCACTTAATAAATTTTTCTAAAAACATAGGAAGTGTGATTAATTGAAGGAAATTTTTATAGAGAGAGAAGATAGATTACTTAGGATTGCTATAAAGGAAAATGGCAAGCTTAAAGAATGCTATATTGAAGAGGAAGACAATACCCCTAAGGTTGGAGAAATATATAAAGGAATAGTAAAGAATATTGTTCCGGCCATAAAATGTGCTTTCGTTGATATTGGGTATGGCAAAAACGCTTACTTAAATCTTACTAATAGTATCAAAGGGACCTCGTTAAAAAAAGGCGATGAGGTATTAGTTGAAATACTGAAAGAAGAAATAGATAAAAAAGGGCCGAAGGTTAGTGAAAAAATTTCTTTGCCAGGTACATACATAGTTCTTACAAACTTACATAGTAACATAGAATTTTCTCCTAAAATTAAGGATGAAGAATTCAAAGACTATATTAAGGAAAATATTATTAAACCAGAGAACTTAGGAATAGTGGTTAGAACTAAATCTGAAAAAGTAGATGTAATCTTGTTAAATAAAGAGATTGACAGTTTGAATAATAATTATTTAGAGATAGTTAGAAAATTTAGATACTCAAGCAAATTAGGTGTTATGTATAGTGATGAAGGAATTTTGAGTAGGATATTGAGAAATTCTATTTACCAAGGCAATATTAAAGTGACTTTAAATTGTGAAGCAGATTACAAGTATTGTGAAAACACCTTAGACGGTGCTGGTTTGGAAAATTGCTCATTGGAATTGTATAAAGAAGAATTATCACTTTTTCATTATTACAATATAGAAAATGAAATATTATCCTTAAGACATAGTAAGATTAATCTTCCAAGCGGGGGAAACATTGTTATAGAGAAAACTGAAGCAATGTATGTTATTGATGTAAATTCGGCAAAGAATACAAAAGCTACAACATTTAAGGATACTGCATTAAGCACTAATTTAGAAGCAGCCAAAGAGATAGTGCATCAAATCAGATTAAGAAATATAGGTGGTATCATTTTAGTAGATTTCATAGACATGAAAAATGAAAGTCATAAAACTAAAATAATAAATGCATTAAAACAAGGATTTAAAGATGATAAAAGTAATCCTATGATTTATCCTTTTACTGAGTTAAATTTAGTTCAAATATCAAGAAAGAGATATGGAAAGTCCATATACGATTTTATTTTAGAACCTTGTGAAACTTGTAAAGGAAAAGGTCAAAAGGTAAAGTTATCATATTTAACCAATATAATAAGAAATAAAATTAATAGAATCAAAGTAGAACAAGGGGTTAAAGAAATTTTTATAGAGATTGATTCTAGTTATGAAAAGGAAATTAGAAATAATATTATAGACTTCATAACTTCTATAGAAACCCTAGACAGAAATGTTTATATGAACTTTACACCGCATTTTGAAGGTGTAAGGGTAGAACCTTTATTGTTTGCAAATCAAATAAGGAATCTTGAAGGAATGAAGATTTTTGATTATACTAAGATTTCTACAATTTAGTAAAGTTTCATAAAACGAATATAAATTTCTTTACAAAGATATTTATATGTGTTAAAATGGCTTTTGTAGACCGCACACATAGGGTTTTTAAAACAATTCTAAATTTATTTAAATTGTACCCGAGATGGCGAGACTGGATTGAGGAGGTGTATTTAATGTACGCAGTATTACTTACTGGAGGAAAACAATACAGAGTTCAAGAGGGAGACGTTTTATTCGTTGAAAAACTTGAGGCTGATGTTGATTCAACTGTTGAATTTGATAAAGTTCTAGCAGTTGGTAAAGAAGAAGGTTTAGTGATCGGAAAGCCTGTAGTTGAAGGTGCTAAAGTTGTTGCTAAGGTTGTAGCTCAAGGTAAAGCTAAGAAAATCATAGTTTTCAAATTTAAGCGTAAAAAAGACTACAGAAAGAAACAAGGTCATAGACAACCATTCACTAAGATCGTAATTGAGAAGATTGAAGCTTAATTATGACTAACGTTAAGTTTTATAAAAAATCCAGTAAATTTATAGGTTTTAAATTATATGGTCATGCTGCTCCAAGAGAGCTAGATTTAGACGTAGATTTAACTTGTGCAGCTATTTCTGCAATTTCTCAAACTACATTAATTGGAATTTTAGAAGTTCTTAAAATAGATGTTACATATAAAATAGAAGATGGATTTTTGAATTTAACTTTGCAAAATCAAAGTGATAATGACATTGAAAGATGTCAGGTTCTTTTAGAAACCATGTTGCTTGGATTAAAAAGTATTGAAATTACTTATAGTGACTATATAAAAGTAGAATTAGAGGAGGTGTAATATTATGCTAATTATGAACCTTCAGTTATTTGCTCATAAAAAAGGGGTAGGTAGCTCAAAGAACGGAAGAGACAGTGAGTCTAAAAGACTTGGAGTTAAACGTGCAGATGGACAATTTGTACTTGCAGGAAACATTCTTGTTAGACAAAGAGGAACAAAAATTCACCCAGGAAACAATGTAGGAATTGGTGGAGATGACACTCTTTTTGCTAAAGTAGATGGAGTTGTTAAATTCGAAAGAATGGGTAGAGATAAAAAGAAAGCTAGTGTTTACCCAATCGACGTAGAAGTTGCAATAGCTGAATAGTATATAAGAAGCACCCTTCAAGGGGTGCTTTTTTATATCATAGATTTAGACTATAATAAAAATTTCTATGATATAAAAAAGTACACTCTATAAATTGGTGCTTTTAAAGTGATATTACTATAAAATACAAAGTATTGTAAAAATTTATTGATGTATATTAGCTATTTTGGTTAATAATATTATTAAAATGATTTTATATGTTATTATATAGAACGTACCAACTTTTTAAAGTTGAAATAAAGAAGTTTAGATGTGTGTACAGGAATGAAGTTAAAGCAGATTTAAAATATATGTTAAGGCAAGGTGATGAATATGTTTATAGATACAGCCAAGATTTACGTGAAATCTGGGGACGGTGGAAATGGAGCTATTTCCTTTAGAAGAGAAAAGTATGTACCACTGGGAGGACCAGATGGTGGAGATGGTGGAGATGGTGGTAGTGTAGTATTAGAAGTAGATAGCAACTTGACTACCCTTTTAGACTTTTCGTACAATAAAAAATTTATTGCGGATAATGGAGGAAAGGGAGAAGGCTCTAAATGCTATGGAAAGCAAGGGGAAACTCTGATAATAAAGGTTCCTATGGGTACTATAGTAAAGGATGTTGAAACAGATAAGATTATGTGCGATTTAGCCCATGATGGGGATAAATACGTACTTTGCAGGGGTGGAAAAGGTGGAAAAGGAAATGTTAAGTTTTGCACACCTACAAGACAGGCGCCTGATTTTGCAGAACCAGGAATGCCAGGAGAAGAAAGATGGGTTAAGCTTGAACTTAAACTTTTAGCTGACGTAGGTCTTTTAGGATTCCCTAATGTAGGTAAGTCTACACTATTATCAGTTGTTTCCAAGGCAAGGCCCAAAATTGCAAATTATCATTTTACTACTCTAAAACCTAATTTAGGTGTAGTTTCAGTAAAAGGAATACAACCTTTTGTAATTGCTGATATACCAGGAATAATTGAAGGTGCAGCAGAAGGTGTGGGACTAGGATTAGATTTCCTAAGACATATCGAAAGAACTAGAATGCTTATACATGTTGTTGATATATCTGGAATTGAAGGAAGAGATCCAATTGAAGACTTTAATAAGATAAATGAAGAACTTAAAAAATACAGTATTAAGCTATGGGATAGACCACAAATAATTGCTGCTAATAAAGCAGATATGTTGTTTGATGAGGAAGTTTTTGAGAACTTTAAGAAACAATTAAATCAAATGGGATATAGTAAAGTATTCAAAATTTCTGCAGCTACAAATCAAGGTCTTGAGGAGCTTATGAAAGAAGCAGCAGAGATTTTAAGTACTATACCAGTTAAAGATTTAGAGATAAGCGAAGAGGAAAGATATAAAGTAGAAGAAAAAAGATTTACTTATTCTATTAATGAAGTGGAAACAGGAATTTTCGAAATTACTGGAACTTTCGTAGATAGATTATTAAATAGTGTAAATGTTAATGATCCAGATTCTTTAAGATATTTCCATAAGGTATTAAGAAATAAGGGAGTTATGGATGAATTAAAAGAAAAAGGAATTCAGGATGGGGATTTAGTAAGACTTAATGATTTTGAATTTGAATTCTTATTATAGGAGGAAAGTATGATAACTACAAAACAAAGAAGTTACTTAAGATCTTTAGCAAATAATATGGACCCAATTTTCCAGGTTGGAAAAGCTGGCATAGAAGAAAACTTCTTAGCGCAAATAGATCAAGCATTGGAAGCAAGAGAATTAATAAAAATAAAAGCTTTAAACAATAGTGGAATTACAGCTAGAGAAGCATCTGAGATAATTTGTGAGGAATTAGGCTGTGAAGGAATTCAAGCAATAGGAAGCAAGCTTGTGATTTATAGAAAATCATCAAAAAACCCTAAAATAGAGTTACCTAAATAAAAGTGATTTAAGCTTAATTATTATTTTTATTGTACAACTTGAAGTAAAAGGTCTATTTAAGGGCAGGAGAAATACTGTATCTCCTAGAATTATACATATTCATTATTTACCTATATGTGAAAGAGTTTTAGATATGTAAGGTTAGGTAGTATGGGCGGGAGACAGAACTAGGTATTACTAACAATATGAAATAGATTAAACTAGTAAAGAAATAACTTTACTAGTTTAATTTTTATAAAATAAGTAAACAAGCTATAATAGATGTAACAAGTTAATAATAAAAAGGTTTTATTAGGTGCGATATAAAGATTTAAAGCATTTCAAATATAATAAATAAAGTTTAAGATGAGGTAAATTGTTTAGAATAAATTAAGAAACATGAAATTTTAAACTGGATTATGGTATTTTTAGAGTACAAGTTATATGCCTCGTGATACAAAATTATTTTTTTAAAATAATGGGGATAATAGTATTGAAAAACATACTAGAAATTTGGTAAAATTTCGTTTGTGTGGTATTATAAAAAATAAAGAAGGTTTTATTATGAAAAAAGCTATTTTTGGAGGTACATTCGATCCAATTCATGTTGGACATATGCATATTGCCTATGAGGCATTATACAATTTAAATCTTGATAAAGTTATTTTCATGCCAAACGGAAATCCTCCACATAAAGTAAATAAGGTTAAAACCTCAGCAGATATAAGATATGAGATGGTAAACATGGCTATTAAAGGTGAGTCAATGTTTCAAATTAGTGATTATGAGGTAAATAGTAGAAGTCTAAGTTATACCTACAAAACATTACAGCACTTCAATGCTATAGAACCTGAAACTGAGTGGTACTTTCTTACAGGGGTTGATAGCCTAATGGACTTAAATAAGTGGAAAAACATAGATATTATACTAGAGAATTGTACTCTTATAGTATTTTCTAGGCCTGGATACACAGCAGAAGAAATTTTCAAAATGAAGGAAACTATTGAAAAAACATATAAAAGAGAAATAATATATTTACATATGCCTGTTATAGATGTGTCTTCAACAGCTATAAAGGAGAAAATACGATTAAATAGGCAGGTTAGCTATCTTCTTCCATGTGGAATAGAAGAGGTTATAAAGAAATACATTCTATATAAATAAAGGATGTGAAGATATGTGGCAGGAGGAACAAATAAAAAAGTATATTAAAGAACAATTAAATGAGCCTAGATTTATTCATAGTATTGGAGTTATGGAAACCAGTGAGAAGTTAGCAATTTTCTATGGGGCTGATCCGTATAAAGCTAGAATTGCAGGTTTGTGTCATGATTGCGCAAAAAATTTAACTCGAGGCGAACTAATACACATGGCGGAAGAAAAAGAAGGAAAGTTACCAGAAATATATTTACATGCACCACAATTACTTCATGGATTGGTAGGTAGTTATATAAGCAAGAATATTTTTGAAATATATGATGAGGATATTTTAAACTCAATTAGATATCATACTACAGGAAGAAAAGACATGAGTCTACTTGAAAAAATTATATACATTTCAGATTATATTGAACCATCAAGAAATTTTAGAGGCGTTAACGAATTAAGAAAACTTACGTATATAGACTTAGATAAAGTACTACTAAAATCCTTTGATGATACCATAAATTATACAGTTTCAAGGGGAAGCCTGCTTCATATAGACACTATAGAAGCAAGAAACTATCTGTTATATAAAAATTAGTAGGTGATATTATGAGTAAAAGAGAAAGAAAGCTAACGAGATCAAATAAAAGCACAGATAATAAGGAAAATGAATTTATTGGTGAAAAGTCAGGTAATGGTGATACGGTAGTAAAAAAGAGAAATAAGAAAAAGTCTGCATTTGCAATTACAATGATAACTTTGTTTTTTATAATTGTTTTAGCAACAGCTGGAACCTATGCTTATCTTCAAAGTTTCAGTAAGAATTCTATTGAAATTGGTGACAGTAGTGGAGGGTCAAAAGACACTCCTGAGATAGATGAGCAAATTAGGGATGAAATAAAAGACTCAACAAATATATTGGTAGTTGGCGTTGATCTTGGCAGTGGTGATGAGAAGGATAAAAATGACCCAAGAAGAACGGATACTATGATGGTTGTACATTATAACTCAAAAGAGAAGAAATATGATATAGTTTCCATACCCAGAGATACAAAAATTAATACAACTAGATCAGATAAAAAGATCAACTCTGCTCATGCTTTTGGTGAAATTCCATTAGCAGTAGAAGAAGTGGAAAAATTATTAAGTATTAAAATAGATCATTATGTAAAAATTGATACTATAGCCTTTAGGGAGTTTATAGATGCTCTTGGAGGAATTGAGGTTGTAGTTGAGAGAAATATGTACTATGATGATCCAACTCAAAATCTTCACATCAATCTTAGGAAAAGTGATAAGCCTCAACGTTTAGATGGAAAACAGGCAGAAGGTTTCATAAGATGGAGAAAAAATAATGATGGTACTGGATATATAGATGGAGATATGGGAAGGATTAAACATATGCAACAATTCTTTAATACCGTATTAGCTAAGGTTCAAAGTCCAGCTATAATACCTAAAATACCAGGTATATTGTCCATATTCCCTAAATATATTGAAACAGATTTAAATGCAAATGAAATAATTAAATATGCTATGAGTATAGCTAGAACACAAAGAGAGAATATTGGCTATCATATCATAGCTGGTGAAGATAAATATATTGATGGAATTTCATATTTTATATTTGATAAATCTAAGAACACTGAAGTAAATGCTATATTTAATGAAAAATCTTCTACTAGCAATATAGATACAGATAATATAAGAATTAAAATCTTAAATGGTAGCGGGAAGACAGGGTTAGCATCAGATTTTGGTGAGTATATAGGCAAATTAGGATTTACAACATATGACTTAGGAGATGCTGAACCTACACAAAAATCTAAAATTATAATTTATGGGCTAGAAAAAGAGGTAGGGGATCATATAAAAAAACAATTTGGCATAGATAATATTGACTACTCCACTAAATATAACGACTTCTATGAAGTAGAGGTTATATTAGGTGCAGATAGGAATTATATAAAACCACAACAATAATTAAATAGTAAAATCTTAGGAGGATTAAAAATGGAAAAACAAATTATAAGCACAACAAAAGCTCCAGCAGCTTTAGGACCATATTCTCAAGCAGTAAAGGTAGGAAACTTGTTATATACATCTGGACAACTAGCAATAAATTCTGCAACTGGAGAATTTATTAATGATGATATACAAAAGGCTACAGCTCAATCTTTAGATAATGTTAAAGCAATATTAGAAGAGGCTGGAACATCCCTAGATAAAGTTGTAAAAACTTTAGTATTTTTAAAGGATATGAATGACTTTACTGCAATGAATGAAGTTTATGAAAAATATTTCTCAGTAAACCCACCAGCAAGATCTTGTGTTCAAGCTGGGAAATTACCAAAAGATGCTTTAGTAGAAATAGAAGTTATAGCTATAGTTGAGTAGGTAAAAGAGGAAATAACTTATTAAAGAAAAATTTAATTTAAACCTCCAGATTTCTGGAGGTTTTTTAAAATTAAGTTATAGCAGGAGGTGGAGTATGAGTAAGAGTCTTAAATATGAAGTTGATAAAACTGGCAATGGTATGAAAATAAGAGAATATATGACCGATATACTTAATTTCTCTGGAAGATTTACAAGAAATGCTGCCATGGAAAAAAGAATTAAAGTAAATGAAAAAACGGTGAAATTAAATTATAAGCTTGAAATGGGAGATTTAATTTTGATACAGGTGGAAAAGGATGAGAATCAAAATATAATTCCTGAAGACTTGAATATTGAAGTAATATATGAGGATGATGATTTATTAGTAGTAAATAAACGCCCGTTTATGGTAGTACATCCTACAAAAAGTCATCCTATAGGAACATTATCAAATGGAGTATTATATCACTTTAGAAAGAATAATGAAGGATGTATAGTTAGGTTGGTAAGTAGACTGGATAGGGATACCTCTGGATTAATAATGATTGCTAAAAACCAATTTGCCCATATGAGTTTAGCAAAGTCTATGGAAGAAAATAAAATTATAAAATCTTATTTAGCTATTATACATGGGCATATTGAACCTAAGAATGGAACTATAGACTTACCAATAGGAAGGCCAAATGAAGATAGCATTAAAAGAATAGTGTGTGATGAGGGGCAGAGAAGTATTACTCATTATAATATTGTGGAAAGCTATGATAAAGATTGTCTAGTAGAGCTAACCCTTGAGACTGGAAGAACTCATCAAATTAGGGTGCATTTGAGTCATATGGGACATCCGATATATGGAGATTCTCTTTATGGAGGAGAAGAGGAAATTAATGTAATTAATAGACAGGCATTGCATGCCTATAAACTTATTATTCCTCATCCAAGAACTGGAGAAGAGTTGATGCTAGTAAGTGATTTACCTAATGACATAAAAGAACTTATATGCAAAATTAAATGATTGGAAAATTCAGTTTATATAAGGCAGTAACCATATAAAATTTGCTAATTTTATATGTAAAATAAAAGCTTTTAGTGCAAATAAAATGTAGGTAATAAATATACACTTTTATTACCTACATTTTATTTTATTTGTATCTTTTTTTTAGTGTATTCTTATTATAATTTTTGATTACTTTTGCTTTAAGCATTCTAAAGTATCCAAAGGCTAATAAGCAAAAGAATAGGAAAATAGATAATAGTAAAAAAGTGAGATAGGTATAGTTTATAGTATTAGTTTCTGTAGTCATTAAGTCCCCTACAACAGGTAGCGTTTTTTTCTCATAATCAACTGCGCTAACTAAAGTAACAGTATAAGCTTGAGAAGCATAAGTTACATTACCTTCAGCAATAGGTTGACCTTTAAGAAAATATTTGTTATTTAATTGAGTAGGGTCTAGATTAAATTTTGGAGTATCATTCAAATTTAAATCCTTAGTATAATAAATATCTTCTGATGCTAAAAGAGGTATCACTGTTCCATTCGAAGAGGTGTATGTAGTTACTTCTTCTCCCTTAGAATAAAGTTTTACAGTTTGAAAATTACTAAAAGCCCACTCAAATAGTTTTTTGCTGTCTGAAAAATATGTTTTTACAGGGTCATAAAGCATGGTTACTATAAATGTATTATTGTTTTTAGTTGCTGAGGCCACAAAGGAATGTCTAGATTCATCGGTATATCCAGTTTTTCCTGCAATAGCATATTCATAATAATATTGTTCATAATCATGTAATAATCTGTTATCATTCCATAAAGGTCTTTGTTCAGGATAAATATTAGTTGCTGGTATCATGTGTGTTTTAGTTTTAGATATTTCTACATATTCTGGATGCTTTAATAGCTCCTTTTCAATTAAAGCAAGGTCATAAGCCGTAGTTTTATGATCTGCCTCAGAAAGTCCATGAGGGTTTTTAAAATTTGAGTTTTTACAACCTAATTCCTTTGCACGTTCGTTCATAAGTTTAGCAAAGGCTTCCTGACTTCCAGAAATATGCTCAGCTAAAGCTTGAGCACAATCATTTGCAGAAACCATAATAACCGCATAAAGCATTTCTTTTACAGTTAATTCTTCATCCTTATCTATATAAATTTTTGAACCTTCTATTGTAGGAGGTATTGGACCAACCTTTACTTTATCTTCTAAATTACTTTTTTCTAGTGTTAGTAAAATAGTCATAAGCTTTGTTACGGATGCAGGTAGATATTTAGTGTTTTCATTTGTACCGTATAACACTGTACCTGTAACTGAATCCATCACAACTACTCCATTAGCATTTACAGAAGGAGCAGCTGAAGCAGCAAACACATTAGTTATATTTAAAGTTATTATAGATAATGTTAAGGATAAACATAAAAATATCTTTTTCATAAGAGCCTCCTAAAATAAATATTAAATTGATTATACCAAAAAAAAACTATAATTTCGATAGAATTTTATAAAAGATGGTAATAATGAGAATGAAATAGGAGGTAGAAAGTATGAAGTTAAAGGAGAAGTTAGTTGGTGCCGTTAGTATACTAGTGTTAAGCTTAGTATTTTTAATAAGTGGACATTTTATAAATAAAAGAGATAAACAAGTCTACGAACAAATTTTTTCAAAAGATGGTGAGGAGTCTATTTTTGTTGATAACAATAAAGCGATTAATGAAAAAGCAACAAACTACAAAACTAATAGTGAAGAAAATATAGATTCTAATAAAGAGTTAAAGGAAGAAAATAAAATAGTTGTAGATATTAAAGGGGCAGTAAAAAATTCTAGAGAATATGAGTTAGTAGAGGGGGCGAGAGTAAGGGATTTAATTCAAGCTGCAGGAGGTCTAACAGAAGAAGCAGACGAAAATACTATACATTTTTCTAAAATACTTACAGATGAAGAATGTGTTTACATATATAAAAAGGGAGAAAGTGAAAATATAGAATTAATTACCCCAGTGGGAAGTAGTTTAGAAACTAACAATGCAAGTAAAAAAATAAATATTAATAAAGCTAGTGTTGAAGAACTATCTACTCTATATGGCATTGGGGAAGTGAAAGCAAAGGCAATTATTGATTATAGAGAAAAAAATGGAGGATTTAAGTCCATTGATGATTTAGGAAATGTAGAGGGTATTGGCAGTAAAACTGTGGACAAATTAAGAGATAATGTGGACATAAAATAGTTATTAGTATAAAATTATTACAGATTTATATATGAGTTAGTAAGTTAAATTTATAGAAATTTAAATCTAGGATTAAAGCAGTTCTTTCATAAGACTAAGAACCAAAATTACATTAGGTTTTTAATTATGATAATTCAACTAAAATAAAATAGTGTATAGTGCATTAATATATGGAGGTACAAAAGATGGAAAAAAGACTAACAGAGCTTTCAAAAACATCTGGCTGAGCAGCAAAAATAGGGCCGGAGACCCTTTCAAAAATATTAGGTAAATTACCAAAGATGGAGAGCGAGAATTTAATAGTTGGTATTGAAACATCTGATGATGCAGCGGTATATAAATTAACTGATGAAATCGCAGCAATTCAAACTTTAGATTTTTTTACACCTGTAGTAGATGATCCATATACTTATGGAGCTATTGCAGCAGCAAACTCACTAAGTGATGTATACGCTATGGGGGGGAAACCTACTGTAGCCTTAAATATAGTGTGTTTTCCTAACTGTTTAAACATCGAAGTATTAGGTGAAATTTTAAAAGGTGGAGCAGATAAGGTTATAGAGTCGGGAGCTGTAGTTATAGGTGGGCATACGGTGGAAGATGATGAGCCAAAATATGGATTATCTGTCATGGGAATTGTACATCCAGATAAAGTTTTAAAAAACTATGGTTCTAAGGTAGGAGATGTATTAATCTTGACAAAACCTTTAGGAACAGGAATTATTACCACGGCAATAAAGGCTGAATTGGCATCAAAAGAAGTTTATGACGAAGCTGTAAAGGTAATGAGTACATTAAATAAATATGCAGGAGAGATTATTGTAAATTATGAGGTAACTGCATGTACAGATATTACAGGATTTGGAATAATGGGTCATACTTATGAAATGGCTAGTGCATCAGAAGTTACTTTTAAATTATACAAAGAACAGCTACCACTAATAAATGGAGTGAAAGAGTATGCAGAAATGGGATTAATTCCAATAGGTAGCTATAATAATAGGAAATATCTTGAAGGAAAATATGAACTAAAAAATATACCTATATGGCTTCAGGATGTTTTATTTGACCCACAAACTTCAGGTGGACTATTAATATCTGCTTCGCCTACAGAAGCAAAACAAATTATGGAAGAACTCTCAAAGTTAGAACTATTATCAAAAATTATTGGTGAAGTAATACCAATGGGGGATAAACATATTATAGTTGAATAATAGGAGAAAATATATGAATAATCAGTTATTAAGAAAACTACCTAAAATAGATGAATTATTAAAAGAAGAAGTTGTTCAATTAGCAATTGATAATAATCCGCGAAATTTAGTTGTAGATTGTTTGAGAGAAGCTATAGATTTTTTTAGACAAGAAATTTTACAAGGAGCAATAGCTAATATAGAAAAAGAAGAAGTTATTAATCATGCTAATACCATAATTAATAAAAGAAATAAGCCAAATTTGAAAAAGATTATAAATGCTACTGGTACTGTAATCCATACAAATTTAGGACGTTCACTGCTTGCTGAAAAAGCAATGGAAAATGTGCTGGCAGTAGCAGGGAACTATAATAATTTAGAATATGATATAGAAAGTGGAAAAAGAGGTTCAAGATATTCTCATATAGAGGATCTCATTAAGAAGGTTACTGGGGCAGAAGCTGCAATGGTAGTTAATAATAATGCAGCAGCGATAATGCTAGCACTGGACACCCTAGCTAAAGGAAAGGAAGCAATAGTCTCAAGGGGGCAGCTTGTTGAAATTGGGGGATCATTTAGAGTTCCAGATGTAATGAAATTTAGTGGAGCAAAACTAGTAGAGGTTGGAACTACAAATAGAACGCATCTTTATGATTATGAAAATAATATAACTGAAAATACTGGTGTGCTCCTTAAAATCCATACATCTAATTTTAAGATTTATGGGTTTACTGAAGAGGTAGCTATTGAAGAGCTTGTGAAATTAGGAAATGAAAAAAACATACCAGTAATCGAAGATATTGGAAGTGGAGTTTTAATAGACTTCTCAAAATATGGATTCACTTATGAACCTACAGTACAAGAAAGCATAAAAAAAGGTATAGACGTAGTAACCTTTAGTGGTGATAAAATGCTTGGAGGACCGCAGGCAGGCATTATTGTGGGCAAGAAGCAATACATAGACCTTATGAAGAAGAATCAACTTACGAGGGCACTAAGAATTGATAAGATGACTTTGGCAGCTCTTGAAGGTACTTTTAAATACTACTTAGACGAAAAAGATGCAATAAACAATATACCATCTTTAAATATGATATTATCACCAAAAGAAGAGGTGAAGAAGAAGGCTATTAAACTTAAAAAGAGACTTCAGGAAAAGATAAATGAATTCAATTTTGTAGTAGATAGTGATTACTCCATGGTTGGGGGAGGATCCATGCCAACAGAAAAAATTCCAACTTATGTGGTGAAAGTTACCAGTGAGAAGTTTTCACCTCAAGAAATAGAATATAAATTGAGAATGGGCGAAACTCCAGTGATATGTAGAATTTTCAATAATGAAGTTATTTTAGATGCAAGAACTTTGTATGAAAAAGATTTTAATATGGTAGTAAATTCTTTTTATAATATGAATTGATTCTTTGAAAAATAATAAGATTATTTTGTTCAACCACTTTTAGCTAATGAAATTTTTTTATACAAAGGTTTAATTAATATTTGGTTAATACTTAATGTATGAAGCAGAATATTTAATTTCCTAAGAGTGGTTAAATAACCACGGACATTACCATGGTTTTTAAACCATTATTGAAAGGATGTTTAACACTATATGAAGCATATAATAATAGGAACTGCAGGTCATATTGATCATGGAAAGACTACTTTAATCAAAGCATTAACTGGAAGAGAAACGGATACCTTAAAAGAAGAGCAGGATAGAGGAATTTCCATAAACTTAGGTTTTACATATTTTGACCTTCCATCAGGAAGAAGAGCAGGGATTATTGATGTTCCAGGTCATGAAAAGTTTGTAAAAAATATGTTAGCAGGTATAAGTAGTATAGATGTGGTTCTACTTGTAATAGCAGCAGATGAAGGTATAATGCCTCAGACCAAAGAGCATTTTGAAATATTACAGCTACTAAATGTAAAAAGAGGAATAGTGGTTTTAACTAAAGCAGATCTTGTAGACAATGATTGGGTAGATATGGTTAAGGAAGAGATTAAAGAAGAATTTAAAGGAACTTTCCTTGAGGGGGCTCCTATTCATGCGGTATCATCTAAAAACAAATTAGGCTTTGAGAAGCTGATTAAAGATATAGATAAGATGACAGAGGAAGTAGAACCAAAGGATACAGAAGGCCATTTTAGACTTCCTGTAGACAGGGTTTTTAGTATAAGTGGATTTGGCACAGTTGTTACGGGAACTATCATAAGTGGACGAGTTAATGTAGGAGATACCGTACAAATTTATCCATCAAAGACAATATCAAAGGTAAGGGGCATAAGAATACATGATGTACCTTGTGAGTTCGGAGAAGCAGGGCAAAGATGTGCAATTAACTTATCAAACGTAAAGGTTTCTGAAGTGGAAAGAGGCAATGTAATCGCAAAAGAAGATAAAATGGAAGCTTCTTACAGTATAGATTGTAGTTTATATTACTTAAAAAGTGCAGAAAAGCCGTTATTAAATAGACAAAGAGTAAGATTATACCACGGTACTGAAGAAATACTATGTAGAGTAATTTTATTGGATAAAGAAGAAGTTGAACCAGGACAAACTTCTTATGTACAATTAAAGCTAGAAAAACCAATAACAGCGCAAAGAAATGATAGATATGTAATAAGAAATTACTCACCTATGTTTACTATTGCAGGGGGAACAATAATTGAACCAGTAGCACGTAAGGCAAAAAGATTTAATAATGAATATCTAAAAGACCTTCAAATAAAAGAAAGTGGAAAAAATGAAAATATACTTGAAAATACTATAAAAAACTTAAGTGCCAATTATCCAGATATACAAGTAATTCTTAAAAACTTAGGTAAAAATATGGAGAATATTGAGGAAAAGCTAGAAGAACTAGTGGAAGAACGAAAGATTATAAAATTAAAAGCGTTAGAAAGTCCAATATTTATTCATAGTAATTATTTGAAAGAAAAAACTTCCGAATTAGAGCTTTTATTGATGGAATATCATAAAAAGAACTCATTAAAGTTCGGCATGTCAAAAGAAGAAGTTAAAACAAAAATATTTGGGAAAAATATAAAACAAAAAATATATGATGAAATTCTTGGAGTTTTAGTGGAAAGAAAAAAAATTAATGTTAGTGAGAAGTTTATTTCACTTATAGAGTTTAAGATAAAATTCACAAAGGACCAAGAAAGAATGAAGGATATAATAATAAAAGAATTCAAAGATGCAGCTTTTAATCCTCCTAAATTTATGGATATGGCCACAAAAGAAAAAGATAAAAGTGCCTTTAAAATGGTATACGAAGCGCTATTAGATCAAAGTATTCTCTTTAAGCTTAATGAAGATTGTACATTACTAAAAGAACACTATGATAAAGCAAAATTCTTAATCAAAGAGTATATTGAGAAAAATGGTAGTATTGCTGCTGGTTCTGCGAGAGAAGTGCTAGATACAAATAGAAAATATGCCGTTGCAATACTTGAATATTTAGATAGCATTAAGTTCACAAAGCGTGTGGAAAATGATAGGATTCTTTTTTAAATTATAAAAGACTTATTGCAGCATATATAAAAGATATATGCGTTGAAAGTTAAAAGATTAGCATGCTATTAATATAGGGCTCTTATGCAAGTAAACTTTTTTTAGTTTTAATTTACTAAAGAGCTCTCTATTAAGATTTATGAAATATAGAAGAGGTGTAAAAAATTATTTTTGTGTAATAGTGATAATAAATAATTTATTAAAATTTGTCCATAATAAGTTTTATAGGTAGATGTTAATTACGGTTTATCTGTACTTTTTTCAGTGGCTTTTTACAATTGTGAAGCAAAGCAAACTAAAATTTTAAACTGTTTTAGGCATAATACATAAATTCTATAGTTGTTGATTTGTATGCGATAATAATTTTTAAATGTAAATTTACAGTATTATAAAAAATAATGCTTGATTTTTCATTTATAACATAATATAATACAAATTGTGCTTAAGACATATGGGAGTAGATAGGTGCTGGTGTGCCTGCCAGTCTTCAAAACTGTGTTGCCGTGCTAAGACCACGACGGGTGAGTTCGATTCTCACATATTCCCGCCAAACATGCACACATAATGGGTTTGACTATGCTTACGGTAAATGCAGTCAAGCCCATTTTATTTTAAAGAACAAAAATATTTTAAAACACTTGATATGAAACAACACCATTTTTGAGAATAAACTTCAGTACAAGTTTATTCTACTACACTATGAATGATTAAGTTGAGACTTGATGTGTAAAATAAATTCAGGTTATTTGATATAATTATTATAGTTAATTATGCTTCTACTGAAGTCATATATATTTTAAGTTTGAAATTTTGTTAATAAAGTATTAATACTAAAAAGTTTTCATTGAAGCTTTATTAATACTTATTTACTATTAGAGATATGAATACTGCATAAGGAGGGGGTTATTATCATCGCTCTTATATTACTAGTAGTTATGTCCCCTTATACGACAATTTTGCCATTGATTTACACAACATACATGGTAATGTTTAAAAAAGCAAATGTATATAAAAATTCATGGAATGTAGGACTTTTCTCACTGTTCATATGGTCAATGATAGTAGGAATATTAAATCATAGTTCTATATCTTTTATTACATCATTTGTATTTTTAATATATTTTTGCCTTAGTGTGTTTTTGCAAAATTATTGTGTTAATGAAAATAAAGTTGAGGAGTTATATAGATACCTATTATATGCTTCAATTTTTTCAGCAATAATAGGAATTATCGAAAAAATTCTTTTTCTTATTTGGGATATGAGTCTTTGGAGATGGTTGCTTGAAGCGACTGCTCAACCTATATTTGAAAATAGAATTTATAGTACCTTTGGAAATCCTAATATAGCAGGAAATTGGTTTGCAATAATGATTATTCTATCTCTTTATTTTAGAGATATAGCTGATAAGAAGAATAGGTTATTTTATCAAGGTACCACAATTCTATTTGTACTTACATTGTTTTTAACAGGATCTCGTGGTGCATATATAGGGGTATTATTTGGACTTGCTATATATTGGTTACTTAAAAAGAACAAAAAAGATGTAATGTTATTTACATTGATTTTTATATTTATGGCAGCTCTTACTGTTATACCAGCTAATCTCTTTGATTTTCAATTTAATAAGAGTAGTGAAACTAACGGAAACACTATAACTGATAAAATTGAAGAAGGTGCTGAAACTCATGATGTGGGTGAGTCGGTTAATAGTCGTGTAGGTATATGGAGTGGAAGTTTAAAAATGATAGAGGACAAACCGATTACAGGATGGGGGATTATGGCATTTTTAGAGCCTCATTCTAAATATTTGGGTGAATACTATTATAAAACATTATTCCATGCACATAACATCTGGATTACATTTACAACTACCTTAGGTGGAGTAGGGCTCTGTATTTATCTATACATGAAGTTTAATTTGTTTAAGAACCTTGAAATTCTTTATAGAAGGAATTATCGTGTTGTGCCTATGCTAGCTGCTATACAAGCATTGATAATAGGTCACGGGCTTGTAGATTTTACAATAATAGCACCTCAAACAGGAATACTGTTTATAGGATGTTCAGCAATGATAACTTCTTTGGTAAGACAACAAAGTAGTTTGAGCGTTAAACAAACTTTAAGTGTTAGCAAGTATAAATCTCTGTCTAAATGGAGTTAATTAAAAAGATAAGTATATAAACGAGGAGATATCTTATTCAAAGTTATCTCCTCGTTTTTGCATGCAATTATACTTAAAATATAGAATTATAATTAATGAATAAACATTCCAACCATACCATGAACTTCAATGTGAAACTTAAAGTTAAACTGATTGAATTGTATATTATTGGATATTATCATAGCTGAGGTGAGAAGTTAGTGGATAGACCTTTAGTTTATTTGTTCAGTGGGATGTTTTTAGGTATAACATCTTGTGCAGTATTCGTGTATTTTAATTTATTAAGCTCTTTAATTATTACTTTTTTATACATAATAGTAATTTATAAAACTACAAATTATAAGGTTGTTTATATTATTATGTGCTATTTTGTCCTTGGCATTGTATCTTTTAACTTATACTTTAATGGTGATACGCCTGACAGGCTTATGAAGGTTAGATTAACTGAAGACAAAGGCTACTATGTTATTGCAAAGTATAATGGGAGAAAGTTGAAGCTTATAAATATTAATAAGGAATATGAGATAGGAAAAAATTATATAGTTAAAGGTGATTTTAAAAAGGTACCTCTTTATCAAAAAGGTATAATAGGAAATTTTACCGTTAAAGAATTAACCAAGTTAAATAATGATATTATCGGAATCACATATGAGATCAAGAAGGAACTTTATGAAAAATTTAATGAAAAATTAGGAGACTACAATGCTTCCATATTGATGGGGGTATGCTATGGAGATAGTAGCTACATATCTTATGAAGATAAAGAAGCTTTTAATACCTTAGGTATTTCACATGTAATAAGTGTATCTGGATTACATACATCTTTAATATATAGTGCAATAAGCGGTATTTTAGGATATCAACTATCTTTATTTTTATTATTTATATATGTAATATTTACAGGGGCTAAAGCAGCTACAGTCCGTGCTTTTATTATGATTATAGTGTTAGTACTATCAAATAAAACTTGGAAAAACTATGATAATATTTCTGCTCTTTCTTTTGCTGCTTTTATACTTTTAATATTTAGCCCTTATTACATACTGGATGCGGGATATTTGCTAAGTTTTCTAGGGATGCTTGGTATATACCTTTTATATGAAAAGCTAAGAAGAAAACTATATAAGTTACCAATAGTTTTAAATAATTCGATAAGTCTAACTATTGCAGCTTCAGTTTTTACCATACCGTATATTATATTTATATTTAATACCTTTAGTATAGGTAGTTTATTATCTAATCTCATAATCATTCCTTTTTATACTTTTGTTGTAGTAGTTGGAAATGTAGCTTTGTTTGTGTATAAAGTGGAACCAATTTTTAATTTTCTATGTACAATACTTATTTCTATTTTTTCCATTATAAAAGGATCACAGGATTTTTTACTATATTTATTACCAATACCATTAAACTTAAGTTATATTGAAGGTATGGTGGTAGTTTTGTTGTATCCAACTTACTTGCTAATTAAAAGGGGATATAAGTCTTTAATATATATGCCTATAGCCTTATGTTTTTTCGTAATAGTCAATTATTATAAGATTTTTCCACAAGTAAGTTTTATCAATGGAGGAGAATATAATATAATTTCTGTTAATTATAAATGGAGCACATTTTTAATATCTCCCCAAAAAGTAAAATTGAATAGAATTTATGAAAATATAAATGTAAATAAAATTTATGATGAATTTTATAAGGAAGAAAAGATTTACCTTGATAACAAATATTATTTCAAGGTTTATGTGGATAATAAGGAATTAGTTCTATTTCTACATAATGAAAATAATAACATAGTTTTTTTGCAAGAAACTTTTTATGACAACACTAAAGAAAAGAATTTAGGCCAAAGGGTTAGCGTGGAATATCCACTAGATAATACTGAAGTTTTTAATAAAGCTCAAAGGAAAGGAGATACGGAAGAAAAAATCTTCTCTAGAAGTAATAACTATCCTTATGATATAATAAAGGTTATAAAAAACAAGGATATACATGAAAAGGGTCAATATATAAAATCTTTTAATATTATTAATGGAGCTGCTTATGAAACTTATATTCATTAGAGGTTTTATTTAGAAGAGGAGATAACTTTTGATTGGATTAACAGAATTTGAAGGAAACTTAAAGAAAAATAAAATTGATAATTGCTACATTTTTTGTGGAACAGATGAAAATCTTATTAAAACATCAATAGAAGCTATTATAAAAAAAATAATTGAACCATCTTTTAAGGATTTTAATTATACAAGATATGATGGAGAAAAGGTTGATAATGATACAATTTTAAATTCTTGTGAAACACTTCCATTTATGTCTTCAAAAAAAATAGTAGAGATATACAGATCGACATTTTTAGAAGATGCCAATGGAGTAGGAAGCAATAATGGAAAAAAAGTAGATTTTAATGAGCTTTTTAAATACATCAATAACATGCCAGAGTATACTATTTTGATTATGTATTATATTTTCGATAATGATAGAGATAAGATAAGTAGCAAAGTTAAAAAGTTAGATGGAAAAGCTACTGTGGTAAAAATCGACAAGCTTAAAGGGCAAACCCTTCAAAGTAAAGTAAAGGATATATTTCAAAACAAGGGAAAAAGTATTGAAAAAAGTGAAATTAGTTTTTTTTGCAGCATTATAGATAATAATATGAACATTATAAATAATGAAATAGATAAACTTATTAGTTATACAGATGGACGAGAAATAAAACGGGAGGATATTATTGCGTTAATGCCTCCAAAAAGTGAAAATGATATTTTTAACTTAGTAGATTATTTATCACAAAAAAATGTGAAAAAATCAATAGACATATTAAATGAATTGGTTTATAAAGGTGAAAAGCCACCAAAGATTCTGTATATGATAGAAAGACAATTTAAACTGTTGCTTGCTTTAAGTGTAGGTAATGAAGTAGGGAAATCTCATGATATGCTTGCTAGAGAATTTAAACTTAACCCCTACATCGCAGAAAAGATGTTAAAACAAAGTAAAAAGTTTAGTATAAATGCCTTAAGAAAGAATTTAAAACTATGCATAGATGTAGAGAAAATGATGAAGTCAACTAGCGCTGATGATAAAACTATTTTAGAAATGCTTATAATTAATAGTGTAATAAATAAATAGCTAGTAAAAATATGAATTTATTTAAATATAAAAAGTGATAAATTGATTTAAATAAATTACCTATTCAGTAATATTAAATATCTACCCAAATAAACTTAGGTTCTATGTCATGTTTATATTAGTTAAAACATTTGCATTAGATAAAAGAATAGTAAAAATTACTAATAAAATAAAAATTAGCAAGAAATATAATTTCTTGCTATTTTTTATTAAGCAGATAAGTTATTTAATTTTGTTGAAAGTCTAGATTTTTTCCTAGCTGCTTTGTTTTTATGTAGAATTCCTTTTGATGCAGCCATATCTAAAGCTTTAACTACAACTTTTAAGTTTTCTTTAGCAAGTTCAAGTTCTTTGCTTGCTATTGCAGCTTCAAACTTCTTTATTTTTGTTTTTAAAGCAGATTTTATCATAGTATTTCTCATAGTTTTAGCTTGAGTAACTTTAATTCTTTTTTTAGCTGATTTAATGTTTGCCATTATTAATTCACCCCCTTGTATTTTTATCACGTCTCAGCAGCTTTGGGGAAGTCTGCGTATGAGTCTTACATAACAAAAGCTATTATAACACTAATTTTCAACTACTTCAAGTAGATTTTGTCTTGTAATTAAAATTAGATAATATTTGAAATAACCTATTGAAGTTTGTCTTAATATATTGTTGCCAGTTTTCTAAAATATATCATAAAAGTATAGTAATAAATAAAATGGTAAAGATAAATACAAAATCACATATTTTTAAACGGGGTGAAGGTATAATGAGTAATAAATTTGTTAGTGTAAGAACAGATTTAGCATTAGAAGCTAGAGAATATTATACAGAAAAAAATAAGAGTGATGTACCAGGAATTAAGGTAAATGAATATGAGGATGGTAGTGTAAAAGTATCAAGAGTACAAGTAGTAAATGATGAAGGAGAAAGACTGATTGGAAAGCCAAAAGGTTTTTATATAACGTTAGAATTTCCGGAATTTGTTCATTATGATGGAGAAAGTATAGATGAGGTTAGCAAAGTTCTTGCAAAGGAATTATCACCCTTAGTAAAGCTTGAGAATAGTATGACAGCACTAGTCGTTGGTCTAGGTAACTGGAATATTACTCCTGATGCATTAGGTCCTAAGGTCACATCTAAAATAATGGTTACAAGACATTTAAAGGAGTATGTACCTGATAGCATAGATGAAGGAGTAAGACCAGTATGTGCCATAGCCCCTGGAGTTCTTGGGATTACAGGAATGGAGACAGGAGAAATTATTAGAGGGGTAGTTGAAAAAATTAAACCTAACCTAGTTATTTGTATAGATGCTCTTGCATCAAGAAAGACTCAAAGAGTAAACAGAACCATACAAATTGGAAATACAGGAATTTCTCCTGGCGCAGGAATAGGAAATAAAAGAATGGAGCTTAGTGAGAAAACATTAGGAATTCCAGTGCTTGCCATAGGTGTTCCAACTGTTGTTGATGCGGGGACACTAGCTAGTGATACTATAGATTTAGTTATAGATCAACTTTCTGAGCAAGCTACTACTGGAGGACCATTTTATAAAATGCTTCAAGATCTTGATAGAAATGAAAAGCAAAACTTAATACAAGAAGTTCTTGATCCAACTCTTGGAAGCTTAGTTGTGACACCTAAAGATATCGACAAAGTCATAGAGTCTGTATCTAGAATTATTGCAAATGGTATAAATATAGCGCTTCAACCAGCGCTGACACTGGATGATATCAATAAGTATTTAAATTAAAAAAATTAACTATTGTTAATTTTTATTGAAAACAAATATCAAACTAAATCTTAAAAGATAAATCCAACATCTATTGCAGCGATTGTATTCATTGTTTTTATTGTAATAAATTTTAAATTCACCTCATATATTTGGATTAGATTTATACATGAAAATCTGTATCCATTTATAACAGGAGGTGTAAAATGAAGCACAAAAGGAAAAAGCATAAAAATTCACTTGATTTTACTTCGGGAAAAAAAATAGTACTAATCTCACTAATAATAATATTTTTTCTATCAATGTTGATTCCTAAAAAAACAATGGCTTATTCTGAGGAGTCGGAAGCAAATAATAGTACATTATTTGTTGAAGTAGTAGATAATGTGATTTCAACTTTTAAGTTTGCAGGAAGAAATGATGATACAAGTATTTCAGGATTATTTAGTTTAAATCCGTTAAGCATTGTAAAAAATGAAGTGAGTTTTCTAGATAATAAAAATTTTAGAGAAGAATTTGTTAAGGAAGAAATTGTAGAGCAATCAAAGGTTGTAGAACAAATTGTAATAAATCCCTTTAATTTAAATGAAAGTGATATAAGTAAACAAGAGCCAGTGGTGGAAACTGTAGGAAATCCAGAAGATAATTCCAAGAAAAAAGTATTGGTATATCACTCACATACATCTGAAGCCTACTCCACAGCGGAAACAAGAAAACTTGATCCTAATCAAAATATTGTTGCTGTGGGTGATGCTCTCACTAAGGAACTACAGAAACAAGGATTTACAGTAATTCATGATAAAACTATCCATGATATGGACTATAACAAGTCCTATTATAAATCAAGAGAGACAATAAGTAAGTATTATAATAAGTATGGTGATTTTGACTTTGTAATAGATATGCATAGAGATGCAGGACCAGAAAAAAAACATGTAGTTGCGAATATTGGTGGAGAAAATATTGCAAGGCTAATGTTTGTAACAACTACGAAAAATCCAAGATATAAATCTCATATGACCAATATTAATGATATATTTGCTATAGCTGGAAAACTATATCCAGAACTTTTTAGAGCGAGAAATCTACATGAAAATCCCAGTGGAATAAAATATTACAATCAGGACTTAAGTGACAATGCAGTATTAATTGAAGTAGGTGCTACTACTAATACTCTTCAAGAAGCAGTAAATAGTATGAAATATTTTGCTCGTGTTTTATCAGAACATATAAATAACAGAGGAAAAAGTAATTAAATATTGCAATTTGAAAAATCCATGATGTAAGCATTGAGAATTTCTTATGTAAAATAAAGAAAAATTAATTATTAAAGTGGAGAAAAGTGAAATGGTATAAATTTAAGAAAAAGAGTACATCCTTTTAAAAGGAGGTGCTCTTTTTGTATGAGTATAGAGTTTAAATCAAGTGAGCGTAGAAAAAATTTAAAATACAAGCTATTTATTACCTTATTGTTAGCTTTTATTATATATGGAGTCATCACTATTAATATTAATTTGGCTGATGTAGCCAAGGCGAAATCAGCATTTGCAATAGAAATAAAAAATGATCCAATAGAATTGGTATTTGATGTGGGTGAAAGGCAAATAATATTTAGTACAAGGTTATTTGAAAATTTTATGGATGGGACTACAGTAATCTATAAAGCTGTGAAAGATCAGGTAATATCTTTAATGAATTAAATATTGACAAAAATCCTTTCTATTGTGGTATAATTTACAGTGGTTTATTATGAGCAAATAAAGTAAAGTTTATCGAAGAATAAGCAAAGATTATTTGAGCAAATTAATTAACTGAAATAGATAATAAATTTACGGGGGTAATTTTCATGCAAAGTGATAGACAAAAATACATAAGAAATTTCTCTATTGTTGCACATATAGATCATGGTAAGTCCACTCTAGCAGATAGACTTCTTGAAAAAACAGGTACACTGACAGAAAGAGAAATGGAAGCGCAAGTATTAGATAATATGGATCTCGAAAGAGAAAGAGGAATTACAATAAAAGCTCAAGCGGCTAGACTTGTATATAAGAAAGAAAATGGCGAGGAATATATCTTAAACTTAATTGATACTCCTGGACATGTAGACTTTAATTATGAGGTTTCAAGAAGCTTGGCAGCTTGTGAAGGAGCAATTCTTGTAGTAGATGCAACTCAGGGAATACAAGCACAAACCTTAGCGAATTGTTATTTAGCTCTTGACCATGATCTGGAAATAGCACCGGTAATAAATAAAATCGACTTACCAAGTGCAAGACCAGAGGAAGTAAAAAAGGAAATAGAAGATGTAATAGGAATTGATGCTTCAGATGCACCTCTTATATCTGCAAAAACAGGATTAAATATAGAGGATGTACTTGAATCTGTTGTTAAGAAAGTTCCAGCGCCTACAGGAGATGAAGAAGCTCCACTTAAGGCTTTAATATTTGACTCTTACTATGATAGTTATAAAGGTGTTGTGACGTATATAAGAGTTTTCGATGGAGTTGTTAGACCAGGAACGAAAATAAAGCTTATGGCTTCAAATAAGATATACGATGTAACAGAAGTAGGGGTATTTACACCTGCACCACTTCCAATCGGAGAACTTAGAGCAGGAGATGTTGGATATTTAAGTGCATCAATTAAAAATGTAAAAGATGCAAGAGCAGGAGATACCATCACTGAAGCAAATAGACCGGCTCAGCAAGCATTGGAGGGTTACAGACCTGCAATACCAATGGTATTTAGTGGAATTTATCCTGTAGATGGAGCAAAGTATGAAGCCTTAAAGGAAGCATTAGAAAAACTTCAATTAAATGATGCAGCTCTTTCCTTTGAACCTGAAACATCAATAGCTCTTGGATTTGGTTTCAGATGTGGATTTTTAGGATTACTTCATATGGAAATTATTCAAGAGAGAATTGAAAGAGAATTTAATTTAGATATTATAACTACAGCACCTTCTGTTATTTATAAAGTTATGAAGACTGATGGTGAATTGTTAGAAATAACAAATCCAACGAACCTTCCTGAACCAACAGAAATTTCACATATGGAAGAGCCTTTGGTAAAAGCAGCAATCATTACTCCTTCTGAGTATGTGGGAGCAGTTATGGAACTTTGTCAGGAAAAGAGGGGAATATTCATAGATATGCAATATCTTGAAGAAACAAGAGTTGTTATAAATTATGATATGCCTCTAAATGAAATAGTGTATGACTTCTTTGATGCGTTAAAATCAAGAACTCGTGGATATGCATCCTTTGATTATGATCTAAAAGGATATAAAGAAACAAAACTTGTTAAACTTGATATTTTATTAAATGGGGATGTAGTTGACGCATTATCAATGATAGTTCCATCGGAGAGAGCATATCATAGAGGAAGAGTCATGGTTGAAAAACTTAAGGAGATAATTCCAAGACAAATGTTTGAAATTCCAATTCAAGCAGCAGTTGGTTCAAAAATAATTGCAAGAGAAACTGTTAAAGCAATGAGAAAAGACGTACTTGCAAAGTGCTATGGTGGAGATATCACCAGAAAGAAGAAACTTCTTGAGAAACAAAAAGAAGGTAAAAAGAGAATGAGACAGGTAGGTAGTGTTGAAGTTCCACAAGAAGCGTTTATGGCAGTGCTTAAAGTAGACTAAAAGATTTTAGATATTTGCATAATTAATGAAGTCGATGTTATATATGGAAAAGAGGAAATTTATGGACAGTGTAGGATTATATATCCATGTACCATTTTGTAAAATGAAATGCTACTACTGTGATTTTCCTTCCTTTAGTGGAAAAGAATCTAGTATGATAGATTACGCTAAAGCCCTTTCTAAAGAAATAGATATAATGTGTAAAGATAAAAAGATAAGAACAATATTTATAGGTGGGGGAACTCCCACCTATTTATCTTTAGATGGGTGGAAAATCATAAAAAAATCTATAGATAAATTAGAAAATGTAAATTTAGAATTTACTATTGAGGGAAATCCAAAAACTTTTTCAGAAGATAAATTGGAGCTATTTAAGAATATGGGAGTCAATAGAATATCACTTGGACTTCAAGCTTGGCAACAAGAACATTTATCTTCACTAGGAAGAATTCATACTTTAGAGGATTTTAAAAAAACCTTTAATTTATTAAGAAGCTATGGGTTTGAAAATATAAATGTTGATTTAATGTTTGGGTTACCAAATCAAACAATTGCACAATGGAGGGAAACTTTAGAACAAGTAATAAAATTAGATCCAGAGCATATATCTGCTTATGGATTAATAATAGAAGAAGGTACACATTTTTATGCTCTTCACGAAAAAAATCTACTAACACTTCCAGAAGAGGATTTAGAGAGGCAAATGTATGAAGAAGCAATCGGAATATTAAATCAAAATGGATACATTCAATATGAAATTTCAAATTTTAGCAAAAAAAATAAAGAATGTATTCATAATTTAATTTACTGGAATCTGGAGCCATACATTGGGTGTGGTAGTTCTTCTCACTCATATTCAGAGGATATTAGGTATAGAAATGAGGAAAATATAGAAAAATATATTTTGAGAATGAATAATGAGAATAATGTCATAGTTGAAAAACATAAAAACAATAGAGAAGAGAATATTGAAGAATTCATGTTTTTAGGATTACGAAAAACTAATGGAGTTAGTATTTCTGAGTTTGAAGAAAGATTTAAGGAAGATATCTACACTATTTATGGAGATATTATTAGTAAATATAAAAGTTTGCAGTTATTAAATATTCGCAATGGGAGGATGTTCCTTACTTCAAAAGGTATAGAAATATCTAACACTATAATGGCTGAATTTTTATTGTAAAATAATTTTAAAAACTATTGACAATTATTTTCTTAAGTAATATATTAAAAATATAGTAATTAGCACTCAATGACAGTGAGTGCTAATAAAGAGGTGATAGGATGGAGATGGATGGAAGAAAAATCAAGATACTTCAGGCCATAATTAATGATTACATCAATTATGGAGAACCTGTGGGATCCAGAACCATTGCTAAAAAATACGACTTGGGCATTAGCTCAGCTACTATCAGAAACGAAATGGCTGACCTTGAAGAAATGGGATTCCTTGAGCAGCTTCACACTTCTTCAGGAAGAAAACCTTCAGATAAGGGGTATAGACTTTATGTAGATAAATTAATGGGAACTTCCATTCTTTTACCAGAGGAACAAGAGGCTATTAAAAACTACTTAATAGATATTGCATTTTACGAAGTTGACAAAATTATTAGAGCAGCAACAAATATTCTTTCTGATCTAACAAAATTAACTTCAATAGTGAAAGCTCCTTCTGTTAAGAAAAGTTCTATTAAGATTATTCAGCTTATAAGTTTAGATAGAGGAAGTATTTTATCCACAATTATTACAGATAGCGGTATTATAAAACATAACTTAATTAAAATTAGCAATCCCATTGACCTTAATAAGATTTTAAAAGTTAATAATATTTTAAATAAAGCACTGTCTGGGATTACTATTCAGCATATATCTTTAGATTTTCTTTTGAATTTGAAGCAAGAGCTTATGGGATTTGAAGAGATTTTTGATGCAATGATTCCTGTACTCTATGAAAGTCTCGTGGATAACGAGTATGGTGAGGTGTATACACAAGGAACCACAAATATATTTAACTATGCTGAATATAACAATATTGATAAAGCTAAAGAGTTTTTAGGTTTAGTTAATAATGAAGAAAGCCTTAAAAATATATTAGAACAAAGTAATGTTCATGGAAGCTTATCTGTGAAAATTGGCCAGGAAAATTTTGTTGAGTGTGCTAAAGAGTGTAGTATCATAACAGCTACCTATAGCTACAATGGAAACACATTAGGAACTATAGGGGTTATTGGACCTACTAGAATCCCCTATGCTAAAGTAATATCCGTTCTTGATAGTATAGTAACTGAGATAAATAATAATATATCCAAAATATATGATAACTCAAAATAAAAGGTTTATTATATTAAAGCATCTCAAAAATATCCGTCGCATTTTGACTTGTTATTTTGTTTCAGATGCTTAAGATAGGATTGGAGGAATCACATTTGCATAATAATTTTGATGAAAAAAATGAAAATGATGCAGAAGTAAACATGGAAAAAGTTAATGAGGAAATTCTAGAGGAAAACAAAATTCTTGAAGAAGATAGTGAAGAAACTCTAGAAGAGTCTGAAATCAATGAGGATATGGAGTTTGAAAATCTATCCCAGGAGGACAATGAATTGTTGAAAGTTAGATCGTTAAAAGAAGAAAATAAAAAGCTTCAAGAGGAATTAGATTCCTTAAAGGATAGATTACTTAGAACTGTGGCTGAATATGATAACTACAGAAAAAGAAGCATTAAGGAAAAAGAAAATATATACGTTGATGCTTGTGAAGATGTGTTAAAGGAAATGTTTCCGGTAATTGACAACATGGAGAGGGCATTATCAGTTAATGGTAGTGCAGAAGATCTTAAAAAGGGTATAGACATGACAGTGAAACAATTCACCACCGCGCTTAGTAAGTTAGGAATTGAAGAAGTTTCTACTGATGGAGAATTTGACCCGAATTTTCATAATGCAGTAATGCATGCTGAGGATGAAAACTTTGGCAAAAATCAAATTGCTGAAGTATTCCAAAAGGGATATAAAAAAGGAAACAAAGTTTTAAGATATAGTATGGTTAAAGTTGTAAATTAAAATTTGGAGGTAATTTAATATGGGAAAAATAATAGGAATTGATTTAGGAACAACTAACTCTTGTGTAGCTGTAATGGAAGGTGGAGACGTAGTTATTATACCTAACGCTGAAGGCGCTAGAACGACACCATCTGTAGTATCTTTTGTTGCAAATGGAGAAAGACTTGTTGGCCAAGTGGCAAAAAGACAAGCAATTACAAATCCAGAAAAAACTATTATGTCAATCAAAAGACATATGGGAACAAATCACAAAGTTAATATAGATGGAAAAGAATATGGACCACAAGAAATATCAGCAATGATACTTCAAAAAATTAAGGCTGATGCAGAAGCATATCTTGGAGAAACAGTTACAGAAGCTGTTATTACAGTACCAGCATACTTTAACGATAGCCAAAGACAAGCAACTAAGGATGCTGGAAGAATAGCTGGTCTTGAAGTTAAGAGAATCATCAATGAGCCAACAGCAGCATCTCTAGCTTATGGTCTTGATAAGATGGATACAAATCAAAAAATATTTGTTTATGACTTAGGTGGTGGTACTTTTGACGTATCTATCCTAGAACTTGGTGATGGAGTATTTGAAGTTAAATCTACCAATGGAGATACTAAATTAGGTGGAGATGACTTTGACCAAAAGGTTATGGACTATATAGCTAACACATTCAAAGCTGAAAGTGGAATAGATTTAAGAAATGATAAAATGGCACTTCAAAGATTAAAAGAAGCTGCTGAAAAAGCTAAAATTGAGTTATCATCATCAATGCAAACAAGTATTAACTTACCATTCATCACTGCTGATGCAACTGGTCCAAAACACATTGATATGAACTTAACTAGAGCTAAGTTTAATGAATTAACTCATGATTTAGTACAAAGAACTATAGAGCCAATGAGAAAAGCTCTGCAAGATGCAGGATACTCAATGAATGAAATCGATAAGGTTGTATTAGTTGGAGGTTCTACAAGAATACCAGCAGTTCAAGACGCAGTTAAGAACTTTACTGGAAAAGAGCCATCAAAAGGAGTTAACCCAGATGAGTGTGTTGCAGCAGGTGCAGCTATTCAAGCAGGTGTACTAACAGGAGAGGTTAAAGACGTACTATTACTAGACGTTACTCCATTAACTCTTGGTATTGAAACTATGGGAGGAATAGCTACTCCGTTAATAGAAAGAAATACAACTATTCCAACTAAAAAGAGTCAAATCTTCTCAACTGCAGCAGATGGTCAAACTTCTGTTGAGATAAATGTTGTTCAAGGGGAAAGACAAATGGCAGCTGATAACAAAACCCTTGGAAGATTCACTCTTTCAGGTATAGCACCAGCTCCAAGAGGAATTCCACAAATAGAGGTTACTTTTGATATAGATGCTAATGGTATAGTTAAAGTATCTGCAAAAGATAAAGGAACTGGAAAAGAAGCTAATATTACTATTACAGCTTCAACTAACCTAAGCGAAGATGAAATTCAAAAGGCCGTTAATGAAGCTGAAAGATTTGCGGAAGAAGATAAGAAGAGAAAAGAATCAATAGAAACTAAAAACAATGCAGATCAGCTTGTGTACCAAACAGAAAAAACAGTAACTGAACTTGGTGAAAAAGTTTCTGCTGAAGATAAAGCTAAAATCAATGAAAAAGTAGAAGCTTTAAAGAAAATAAAAGATAGTGAAGATATAGAAGGAATCAAAAAAGCTACTGAAGAGTTAACTCAAGAATCTTATGCTATATTCGGTAAGATATATCAAGCTGAAGGTGCACAAGGCGGAGAACAAGGCTTTGACCCAAACAACATGGGTGGAGCAGGAACACAAGGTGGAGCTAATGAAGGCCCACAAGGTGACAACGTAGTAGATGCTGACTTCAAAGTAGATTAATTTAAGTTAAAGTAAATTATACTTTTACTGATTTCAATTTCAAATACAAATATTAAGGGATAGGATCTAACCTTCCCTTAATTAAATTAAACTAGTAGGATTAAACCCTTACTAGTTTAATTTCAGCGTAAAAATAAAAAAGTATTTTAAAACTATGAATAAATTTACTAAGTTTTTAACATATGGTATGAAGTAAAACTTAACTAATATACAATTATATTTATTAGGTCTTAATAATGATGAACATTTTCCAATATATAACATAACCTATAAAGTGTTGAATTTATACCTAATATGTTTTATCATATAAAACAGAGAAAAATAGGTGGTGAAAGACAAAATGGCTAATAAAGATTATTATGAAGTACTTGGAGTAGATAAGAATGCAAATGAAGAAGAGATAAAAAGAGCCTTCAAAAAAGCAGCTCTAAAGTACCATCCAGATAGAAATCCAGACAATAAAGAAGCAGAAGAAAAGTTTAAGGAACTTAATGAAGCATACCAGGTTTTATCAGATTCTGAGAAAAGGCAAAGATATGATCAGTATGGAACCGCAGATTTTAATGGTCAAGGTTTTGGTGGTTTTGATGGCTTTGATTTTGGTGGCTTTGGTGGGTTTGGTGACATATTTAGTGATATATTTGGTGGAGGGCATTCATCTAGAAGCAAAAATGCACCAAGAAAAGGTGCCGACTTAGAATATAATCTTAATCTGACCTTTGAAGAAGGTGTGTTTGGTTGTGAAAAAGAGATTTCAGTAACCAGAAGAGAAAGATGTGAAACTTGTTCAGGAACTGGGGCAAAACCAGGAACTTCAGCAAATACATGTTCAAAATGTGGTGGATCTGGACAGATTAGAGTTACTAGAAGTACTCCACTAGGTACTATAGCAACACAAGCAACTTGTGATGCTTGTGGTGGAAAAGGGAAAACCATTGATGAACCATGTCCAACTTGTCGAGGAATAGGTAAGGAAAGAAAAACTAGAAAAGTAAGCATAAATGTTCCTGCAGGAGTAGATACAGGAAATGTAATGCCACTAAGAGGTCAAGGAGAAGCTGGTGAAAATGGTGGTCCTCCAGGAGATTTATACATTAATATTAGGGTTGCACCTCATAAGACTTTTAAAAGACAAGGTTTCGATATCCATATGGAAACCCATGTAAGTTTTGCTAAAGCTACCATTGGAACAGAAATAAAGGTTCCGACAGTAGATGGAGATGTAACTTATAAAGTACCTGCAGGTACACAACCAGGCACTGTGTTCAGATTAAAAGGTAAAGGTGTGCCAAGAGTTAATTCTGCTGGTAGAGGCGACCATTATGTTAAAGTAATAGTTGATGTTCCTAAGACATTAAATGATAAGCAAAAAGAGGCTTTGAAAATGTTTATGGAAGCTAGTGGTGAAAGTGTTGAAGGTGTGGATGAACATAAAAAATCTATTAAAGACTTCTTTAAGAAATAAAAGTATCCATTATTTCAAATTCAAATAATAAATAGTTTTTCAAAATAATATAGTAATGATTATTTTTTAAATAGTGTCCTAAAACTTAGGCCACTATTTTTTTATAAAGAAAAATGTACATTTATAAATATACAAGAATAAAGTTTGAAAATATTTTGGAAGTTTCAAGCCTGTAAGCTTCTACAAGTGTCAGTTGTCCAGCTTAAGAATATTGCTTTGGTGGCAGTCTAAATTTGACCCTTGTATTCTTAAGACTTAGGTAGCTTGTTGCGACCTTAATATGATTTCAGCTATGGATAAGATTTATCTTTTGTTTGAGTGAGTAGGATGTAAAAAATGTTATTAGTAAATTATGAAGTGTTAGGTTATATATAGAAACATACTATAGGGTTTTTCCTACCATATAAAAAATTGAAGATTAATTTAATATTCTGGTTATTGAATTGTAGAAGAAATAAGAAAGTCTAACCATAAAGTTAATTTCCAAGGGTTATTTTTCCTCATTTAGGTAATTGTTTCTAGGGGGTTGTGCTAACCATGTTAAGATGTTAACATATTACCAATCAGCAAGGCACTGAAGAAATAAAGGCTTCCAATCACAAAGAGGGCTGAATTATCTCTCTAGGAAGTGAAAGCAAAATAAAAAATAAGGAGTTGTTGATAATATGATAACAAATAAAATTTTAGCATTAATCCTATCTTTATTTACAGTTGGAGGAGTAGCTGCAGGCACAGTTACTAATAATAATGGACAAGTAGTAAGATTCCCAATTGATTCGATTATTCAAAAATTAAAAATTACAAATCCAAATAATGGACAAGTTATTCAGTTGCCAACTGACGAATCTGCAAATGTAAAAGAGTCAGTAACAGAGGTTCCAAAAACTGAAACGCCAAAAACAGAAGCACCAAAGGTTGAAGTTCCAGTGAAGGAAGTACCAAAAACTGAAACTCGAAAAGTGGAAGAACCAGCTACAAAACCTAGTACAGCAGTACCAAGTGGAGTACCTGCAAATCCAAGTAATAAGAGCTTTAAATATTTAGATGCAGTAGAAAAGGAAATATTAACTTATGTTAATGAGGCGAGATCTCAGCAAGGACTTAAACCATTGACTTGGGAAGAAAACATGAGACCTATCGCAAGATATAAATCAAACAACATGCTTCAATATAACTACTTTGATCACAGTACACCATCACTAAATAACGCAGGTCCAATGGACTTGGCAACTAAATATTTTAAATATAATACAAATGGTTATGGTGAAAATATATTCTATAGTATGGGATATGCTGAGGCAACAACTACAGCTAAGTACCTAGTGGATCAATGGATGAACTCACCAGGCCATAGAGCAAATATCTTAAATGCCAACTGGACAAAAATGTCTGCAGGGGTAGTGTTTAGTAGCCAAGGTAACTATGCTTACGCTACACAACATTTCTCAACAAAATAATAAATAAATTTAATATGTTAACAATTTAAAAGAAAATATAAAAGATGTAGATAAAGTAAAATATCTACATCTTTTTTTAATGATAAAAATTAAAGTTTAAATTCCTATCATTATATCCTTATTGGTTGATTTAATTAGTAATTAAACTTATAATATTAACTTGAATATATTGCAATCAATTAATTTGCAATTAAAATAGTGTGCTAATATATAAAATATATAAGTTTTTTTAAACTACAGTAAACTTTATAAATTTTTGTGTTATTATAAACAACTATTTTCCTGCATTTTTGAGAGTGCAATATATGTGTAATAAAAATTTGTTTTTACAGAGGGAATGTGTTATAAATATTAGAAATCATTATTATTTGTCTATAATATAGTTATAGGATTCTAATATAAGAAATTGACACATAAGTGGATTTAAAAAGTAATTATACAATATAAAACTTTATAGAATTTATAAAATCATGATATAAATGGAGGCTAAATAATGGATAAAAATTGGATAGAGGTAACAGTAATTACAAGCAGTGAGGCTACAGAAGCTGTAGCAGGATTTTTTTATAATTCAGGAGTAAAGGGAGTTTCTATAGAGGATTCTGAAGATGTGGAATTTAAAAAGAAACATCCTGGAGATTGGGATTATTTTGATGAAACCATTCTTAACATAAAAGAAGGTGCTGTTGTTAAAGGGTATTTTAAAGAAGATGAAAACTTTGAAAAATCATTTGATTACATAAAGGAAAGCGTTGATAAGTTGCCAGAGTTTGGATTTAGTAAAGGTGAGGGAATTGTTACGGCAGTTAAGGTCAATGAAGAACAGTGGGAAAATAATTGGAAGAAGTATTATAAACCTACGAAGGTTGGACAAAAAATAGTTATTAAGCCTATATGGGAAGACTATCAGAAAAAGAATGATGAATTAATAGTAGAGCTTGATCCGGGAATGGCTTTTGGAACAGGCACTCATGAAACTACAAGAATGTGTATAAAGTCTTTAGAAAAACATGTTAAACCAAATTCTACAGTATTTGACATAGGAACTGGCTCAGGAATTCTAGCTATTTCTGCAGCTAAATTAGGTGCAGAAAAAGTAGTTGGCGTAGATTTAGATCCTGTAGCAGTAGACTCTGCTAGAAATAACATATCCTTTAATAATTTAAATAATATTGAAATTCTATACGGGGACTTAATGGAAGTGGTTGAAGGTAAAGCAGATATTGTTGTAGCTAATATTATTGCTGATGTAATTATCTTTTTGACAGAAGGTGTTAGAGACTTTATAAAGGAAGAAGGAATTTTTATTTCTTCTGGCATTATATTATCTAGAAAAGAATCAGTAATTAATAAGTTAATGGAGTGTGGGTTTACCATTGTAGAGGTAATGGAAGAAGGAGAATGGGTTTGCATAACTTCTAGGCTTTAATTGTTAGTTGTTACTATATAATAATCAATAGTAATATTAAGTTTTAAATAATAGGCTAGTTGGTTTATTGCACTAATAATGAATAAAACTTAGTCTAACCTAAATTAATAATTTTCGGGGATTTGTTTATGATACCAGCGTTAGATACTTATCCCTGGAAAATCATATTAGATTATAGATATTCTATAAAGATAGGAGTATTATATCTATGCACAAGTTTTTTGTTTTAAAGGAAAATATTTTTGGAAGTAGCTGCGTCATTGAAGGGGAAGATGTTAAGCACATTTATAAAGTTTTAAGACTTGAAAGTGGGGATAAGATAAATATAAATGACGGAGAAGGTAACGAATACTTAGGGGAAATTGAAGAAGTAAATAAAAAGGAAGTTAAAGTAAATCTTTTAGAGAAAATTGAACTAAATAATGAAAGCGATTTAAAGGTACATCTTTATCAAGGTATGCCAAAGTCAGCAAAGATGGATTTTATTGTACAAAAATGCACTGAACTTGGTATATCCCAGATAACGCCAATAATAACTGAAAGAGTTGTGGTTAAGGCAGAACTTTCTGAGTTTAAAAAAGTTGATAGATGGAATAGGATTGCTCTCGAAGCTTGCAAGCAAAGTAAGAGAAGCTTGATTCCTATAATTAATACACCTATTGAATTTAATGAGTTATTGGAAAGTTTAAAGAAATATGATTTAGTTGTAGTTCCCTATGAAAATCAAGAAGGGCAAGGTATAAAATATCTAACTGCCCAAGTTAAGAATAAAATAGTGAAAAGTGTAGGGATTGTGATAGGACCAGAAGGAGGCTTTGAGGAGAGCGAAATTGAAGCTTTAAAGCAGGTGGGTGCTTATATTGTAACCTTAGGGCCGAGAATATTAAGGACAGAAACTGCTGGCTTTGTAGCTCTAAGCCTCCTAATGTATGAATTAGGAGATCTAGGAGGAAATATATAATGAAAGTTGCTTTTTCTACATTGGGATGTAGAGTTAATGTATATGAATCAGAAGCTATGACAGAAAAATTTATTAAAGATGGATATGAGGTAGTATCCTATGATGAGTTTTCAGATGTTTATGTAATAAATACATGTACTGTTACTAACATGGGGGATAAGAAGTCTCGCCAAATGATTAGTAGGGCAAAACGTAAGAATCCAGAGGCTATTGTAGCAGTAGTAGGATGTTACTCACAAATTGCGTCAGATGAGATATCTCAAATAGAAGGGGTAGACGTAGTGTTAGGTAGCAGAAATAAAGGTGATATAGTTTACTGGGTAAATAGAGCAAGAGAAGAGCGAAAGCAAGTAGTAGAAGTAAATGATGTACTTAAGAATAACCAGTTTGAGGAGCTATCCATTGAGGATTATCAAGATAAAACTAGAGCATTCTTAAAAATCCAGGATGGATGTAATAGGTTTTGCTCATATTGTTTAATTCCTTTTGCAAGGGGAGCTGTATGTAGCAAATCACCTGAAAAAGTTATGTCAGAAGTTAGAGAATTAGCTAAAAATGGGTTTAAGGAGATAATTATCTCAGGAGTACATACTGCTTCCTACGGTGTAGATTTAGAGGGAGATTGGAATTTAGTAAGATTGTTAGAAGAAATTGATAAAACCGAAGGAATACAAAGAATAAGAATTGGGTCTATAGATCCAACTTTCTTCAGTGAGGGTGCAATAGATAAAATTGTAGCTCTTAAAAAGATGTGTCCACATTTTCATCTATCCCTTCAAAGTGGTTGCAATGCCACTTTAAAAAGAATGAATAGACATTATACTACAGAGGATTATAAAACAGTAGTGACAAACTTAAGAAGGCATATGCCAGATGTTTCTATAACCACAGATATAATTGTAGGCTTTCCAGGGGAAACAGAAGAGGAATTTAATTTTACTTATGAATTTTTAAGTAAAATTAAGCTTTCTAAAACCCATGTATTTAAGTATAGCCCCAGAAAAGGGACAAAAGCAGCTGATATGGAATTTCAGGTGGATGGAAATATAAAGGAAGCAAGAAGTAACAAGCTTATTGAACTTAATTTAAAGAACGAGCAGGAATTTATGGAGAAGTTCTTGAATACAAAAATGGATGTGCTATATGAGGAAGAAGCTAAAGGTAAAGAAAATTATTATGTAGGATATACTCCAAACTATATTAAAGTAGTAACTTATAGTGAAACACAAGAGCTAGATGGAAAGATTATTTCTACAAAGCTTATAGATGTTGAAAATGAAAACACTATAGGGCAAATATAAGTATTGATATTATAAGTAATAATAGAAAATTCATGTACTAAGTTATCCTTATAGGGATTACTAGGATTAAAGTTAACTTATTCATAAACTTGTGAATATAAATAATATTGCAATTTAAAGTTATAACATTAGATTTTTTGCCATCGAGTCTTTTGTATAAAATAAATTTTAATTAAGTAACCCTATAGTACCAAAGGAAATATTATTTACATAAACGCTAAAAGTTATTTTTATGGAATAATATTCTAGAATTAATGAAAGTATAATAAATGACACGGGAGGTGAATTTATGGAGAATTGTATTTTTTGTAAAATAATTAATAATGCAATACCTTGCACTAAAGTTTATGAAGACGACCAGGTATTAGCTTTTAAGGATATTAATCCAGAAGCACCAGTACATGTTCTTATAATTCCAAAGATGCATATTACATCTGTAAATGCAATAAATGAAGAAAACCAACAAATTGTAGCTCACATATTTTTAACAGTATCAAAGTTAGCTAAGGAATTAGGGATAGATAATGAAGGATACAGAGTAGTAACTAACATAGGTGAAAATGGAGGGCAAACAGTAGGTCATTTACATTTTCACTTGCTAGGGGGACGAAGCCTTACCTGGCCACCAGGATAATTTAAACACTAAGTTAACTAAGTTAAAGGATCTTGGGAGAGACTAAAGAACAATAAACTTTATTAGTACAAATTAGTAAAAGTAGGATTCAAGAATATAGTCAAAGGAATAAAGGAAAAAAATAACGAAAATCTTGACATTATGAAAGGCCGATTGTATAATTGATACTGTGCTATTTAGGCCCCGCATTGGCTACTTTTAATTTAAATTAGAATTGAGCTAGCGGAGGGAGGGATATAAATGTCAGAAATCAAAGTTGGAGAAAACGAATCACTAGAGAACGCATTAAGAAGATTTAAGAAAAAATGTGCTAGAGCTGGTGTGCTTTCAGAAGTTAGAAAGAGAGAGCATTACGAAAAACCAAGTGTTAAGAGAAAGAAAAAATCAGAAGCTGCAAGAAAGAGAAAATTCAAGTAGAATTTTTGAAAGAAGGTTGAATTAATGTCATCCCTTAAGGAGAGATTACAACAGGACTGGAAAGATGCTCTTAAGCAAAAGCATAAGTTTAAGGCAAGTGTAATTAGTATGGCCAAAGCTGCTATTCTAATGGCTGAGAAAGCCGACGGTTCAAGTCTTAATGATGACCAAATTATTGAGGTTTTAGCTAAGGAAGTCAAGCAAAGGCGAGATGCCATTATTGAGTTTGAAAAAGGAAATAGACAGGATTTAGTTGAAAATACTAATGTAGAAATCGAAATCTTGTTAGAATACCTTCCTAAGCAGTTAACTGAAGATGAAGTTCGACAAATTATTGTTGAGTCAGCGGAAAAACTGGGCGCTAATAGCATGAAAGATATGGGAAAAATTATGTCTGACATTAGACCTGCAGTAAACGGTCGTGCAGATGGAAAAATAGTAAGTCAAATAGTTAAAGAATATTTGAATAAATAAAGAACTCAGATTATCTGAGTTCTTTTGTTTTTTTATTTTAGTAATTTATCCTTCATCATTAACATAAAATTTAGAAGGGTCTTTTTAAATTAATTACAAAGCTATGATGAGGTGATGAATTTGAGTGATAAATTACAGAGAATAAAAGAATCTATGATTACAAAACTAGATTTGCCTAGAGAAATGGTACTTGATTTACCTAAAGTAACAATTATATCAAATAGTGAAATTTCCATTGAAAATCACAAGGGTGTTATATTTTTTGGAGAAAGTGAAATTAAAATTAAAACTTCCATAGGTATTGTTCACATTTCAGGATTCAACTTTGAAATTATTTTTGTAGGGGGAAGCACCATAGCCTTAAGTGGAAAATTTAAGTCTGTTGTGTTTGATGAGAATGAATAAGTTAAATAAGTATAGAAAAAGTTATATAGTAGTAGAGATTCAAACTTTAAATCCTGAAAAAATATTAAATTATCTATGGAAAAATGGAGTTGAAACAAGAAATGTTAAGAAAAATAATGTAGCATCTATTACATTAGATTTAAGACTTTGTGATTATGGGTTACTCGAAGAAGCAGTAAGAAAGACCGATGGTAAGATAAGAATACAAAAGAGAAATGGGCTATTATTTCTTTTAATAAAAGCAAGACAAAGAAAATTACTATTAGGCGGAATTATAATATTTTTCAGTATTTTATATTATTTAAGTAGTTTTATTTGGAAGATAGATATAATAACAAAGCATTATTTAACACCTTTAGAATTAAGAATGTTAGTAAAAAGTTATGGTATAACCACTGGAGTGAAAAAATCATCCTTTGACGTTGCTAAATTAGAGGAAAAAATTATTAGAGATACGGATGAAGTTATGTGGGTTAAAGCTAGAGTGGAAGGCTCGAAGTTATCTATAGAGGTTGTAGAAAGACAAGCACCTCCTAAAATCAAAGAACCTGAGCTTACAGGAAATATTGTAGCTGATATGGATGGAGTTGTGGAGAGAATATATACTACGGCAGGAACAGCGGCTACTGAGCCAGGAAAGGTTGTTAAAAAGGGAGATTTGTTAATAAGGGGAGAACAGGGGAAAGAAGGAAAGGTTTATAGTATAAAAGCAGAAGGTAAAGTTTTTGCTAGGACCTTTTATGAAGAATTTGCCGAGATGCCAATTTACACCACAGAGAGAGTTAGAACAGGAAATTTATTGAAGAACTATTATTTATTGTTTAAAGGTAAGAAATTTTATATGAAAAATTCATTAAATAACTTTGAAGTTTATGATAGAATAGAAAATAATAGGGGAATAATTAAAAGTGAGACTTATTATGAGGTAAAAGAAGAATCCAAGCCTACAGATCCTGAAGCAGTTGCAAAGGAAATTGAAAATAAAATAAGACTAAATCTGGATAAGTCTGTAAATATAGTTGAAGTTACCCCTAAGATTGAAAAAGTAGAGGAAAAATATGTGATTAAGGTATTGGTTATTGCTGAAGAGGATATTGCAAAGGATGAAGTAGCTTCCGATAACAACACGGTTGTTACTGGAAATTAAAAATTATCTTCTAATTAGCGCGGCCTTAATAATACACTACTTAATTAATAAACGATTTGTTTTTTATTGATAAATCATAAGCACAGGAAACTATAAGATTTTCTAAAGGTTTATAGAAAAATAAAATAATATAAATTATTAATGTAAGTGTACTGAAATCACAAGAAAAAGGTGGTAATAATGGGTTACACAAGTTTAAGAAGAGTTAATTTTCCAAAAACAAAACCATATATTATATTTCTTATTACTGTACTTTTACTTTATTTTACTTTAAGTTCTTCTTTAATAACGCAAAAGTATGATTTAGCTGTGGGAGACATTGCGAAAGTAAGTATTAAGGCACCAAAAGATATTGAAGATGGAATAACTACACAAAAGAGCATAGAAGAAGCTTTAAGGCATGTTCAAGATATGTATAGCTATGATGGAAATGTTAAGAAAAATGCATTGCAAAGCATTGAAAGTTTATTCCAAATAGTAATAAAAGTTAATAAAGAAACTGTTCAAATTGCTACACAAGAACAGGAGAAAACTTCAGAAGAATTGCAGATAGAAAAGGTTAAAAAGGTTATGGAGCAATCCCCTATTTCCAATTTATCAGTTGAAAACTATAATATATTAGTAAACCTGGATGATAAGCAATTGGATGAGTTAAGTAAATTTATACTGGATTCTGTGAATGAATTCTTTGATACAACGGTGATTTATGAGAACAAACCACAGGATATAGTGCTTGCTCAAGGAGTAATAACTGCGACTTTTAACAACTCGAGTTTTTCTAAAAATATTAAAGATTTGGGTATGGCAATAGGATATACTCAAGTTAAACCAAATTATTTTATCGATCATAAAAAGACAGAGGAATTAAGACAAGAGGTTACTAAAAATGTTAAACCGGTGATTATAAAAAAAGATCAAACCATTGTAAATGAAGGTGAACCTGTCACAGAAGCACAAATAGATATTTTAAGAACATTAGGCCTTTTGAACAAGGATAAATCATTTAGCCTAAGTCTTCATATAAGTTTATTAGGCATGGTAGTTGGAATACTTGGATTACAATGGATTTATATAAAATCAAAACATGAAAGTGTATATAATAACTACAGTAAGATTGTTGTGATAAATTTACTTACTGTTATAGCTGTAGTATTAGGAAGAACAATGGGAATAATTTCCCCATATATAATTCCTTTTGCTTGCGCACCTATATTGCTGAATATACTTTTAGATGAGAAAATTTCTGTAATAGTAAGTGTGCTCAACGTAGTATTTATATCTTTTTTAGTGAAGTTTTCAATAGACATTACTTTAATTGCTCTACTAAATGCAATAGTAGTTCCAATAGTTTTAAAAAGAATACAGCAAAGAAATGATATAATTTACTCATCACTATATGTTTCTATAATAAGCGTAATATTCACTGCTATAATTGGTTATTTTTTAAGTACCAATACCATGGAGATAGCTAAAAAGTCGCTAACTACAGGAATATCAGCAATAATTTCAGGGATATTAGCTATAGGAATACTTCCTTTTTTAGAAAATATGTTTGATTTAGTAACAAATATTAAATTGTTAGAGATTTCAAATCCTAATCATCCATTAATGAAGAGACTTCTACTTGAAGCTCCAGGTACATATCATCATTCTGTACTTGTTGCAAATCTTGCTGAAATGGCGGCTGAAAGTGTGGGGGCAAATCCGGTACTTACACGAGTTTCTTCTTACTATCATGATGTGGGAAAATTAGAAAGACCATATTATTTTAAAGAAAACCAAATAGGTATAGACAATCCTCATGATAACATTGAGCCATCGCTAAGTAGTTTAATAATTCTTTCTCACGTAGATGATGGAGTAAAGCTTGCAAAAAAATATGGATTACCTCAAATTATAATAGATGTAGTAGGGCAACACCATGGAGATTCCTTGGTAAAGTATTTTTATATAACTATGAAAAATAAGAGTGAAAATCCTGATGATGTAAAAAAAGAGGATTATAAATATAAGGGGCCAGCTCCTGCAAGTAAAGAAGCAGCTATTGTAATGTTAGCAGATAGCGTTGAAGCGGCAGTAAGATCTATACAAGCTCCAACTAAAGAAAAAATAGAAGTCATGGTAGATAATATCATTAAAGGGAGATTAGAAGAAAATCAACTAACAAATTGCGATCTAACCTTTAAAGATGTGAAAAATATTAGAGAGGCTTTTTTAAAGGTGCTTTCAGGTATATATCATGAAAGAATTGAATATCCAAAAGAAAAAGTCGTTGAGAAAAAGGAGCAATAACATGATTTATATAGATAATAGACAGGATAAAATAATTGTAAATCAAGACCTTGAAAATGAAATTATGGAAATTGTTCAATATACTCTAAAGGAAGAAGACGTTAATATACCTTGTGAAATAAGTGTGATTTTTGTAGATAATGAAGAAATAAAAGAAATTAATATGGAAATGCGCAATATAGATAAAGTCACAGATGTATTATCTTTTCCTATGTTAGAGTACACAAAGCACAAGGTTTTTAAAGACTTGTATAAAGAGTTTAAGTTTCATATTAGTGAATTAAATGAAGGCAATCTAGTATTGGGAGATATGGCTATTTCCCTTGAGAGGGCCCTAGAACAAAGTGAAGAATATGGACACTCATTCGAAAGAGAAGTTTGTTACCTTGTAGTGCATTCTATACTACATCTTCTTGGCTACGATCATATGGAAGAAGAGGATAAGTATAAAATGAGAAGGCAAGAGGAAGAAATATTGAATAGATTCAATATTAATAGATAAAATAATTATAAAGGTTTGGCATGGTTAAAATACCATGTCAACTTTGTTTAAGGTGGTTATGCAATGAAGGTAAAGAAACTAGTGGATAGTTTTAATTATGCTATCGAAGGAATTATATATTCTATTAGAACTCAAAGAAATATGAGAATTCATATGATAGTAGCTATTTTGGTGCTAACGGCTTGTTTTTTTTATGACTTAAGTAAGATAGAACTTTTAATAATAACAATTACAATAACTATAGTAATTGTATCTGAAATGATAAACACAGCAGTAGAATGTGCCATTGATGCTACCACTAACTATTATCATCCCTTAGCTAAGATTGCAAAAAATGTAGCGGCAGGAGCAGTGCTAATTACAGCTATAAATGCCCTTTTTGTTGCCTACATCATATTTTATGACAGAGTGCTGCCATTTTCAATTATAATGATGTCAAAGATTAAAAATTCCAGTCCTCACATGATTTTTCTCATGTTGGTAGTAGTAAGCATAGCAACAGTTGTAGTTAAAGCAATATATGATGAGGGAACACCTTTAAAGGGTGGGATGCCAAGCGGTCATAGTGCAATTGCATTTTCTGTAGCCACTACAATCACTTTACTTACAGATGAACCACTAATTATGATTTTGTCATATTTATTAGCAGCAATTGTTGCCCAAAGCAGAGTAGATTCAGAAGTACATTCCATATTAGAAGTTGTGTTTGGAGCGGCTTTTGGTTCTCTTTTAACTCTACTACTCTATCAATTCTTAGGATAATATTTTAAATGCGTTGAAATTGAATCCATTAGTGGTATAATTTATGTACTTAAATCTAAATATGTGATATGAGTTATTCATATAAACAAAAAAACTTATTTTCTTAGAACACACGGGGATTCTACAGAATTTATTGCTATTATGGTAGGCTAAATCTGTGAAATGATTAAATAAAGTTAACTTGGCCATTACTTATAAATACAAGGTTTAGGAGGAATTTATTGTGGAGGACAAACAATTAGTAAAATTAGCTATAGAGGCAAGAAATAAAGCATATGTACCATATTCAAAATTCCCAGTAGGTGCTGCGGTTGAAACAGAAGATGGAAGTATATTTACTGGTTGCAATATTGAAAATGCTTCTTTTGGAGCTACAAATTGTGGTGAGAGAACAGCTATATTTAAGGCAGTTTCCGAAGGACATAAAGTGATTAAAAAGATTGCTGTAGTTGGCGATATGTCAACCTTTACTGCACCTTGCGGAATTTGCAGGCAAGTAATAGCTGAATTTGCAAGTAAAGATATAGAGATAATATTAATAAAAAACGAAGAAGAATATGTAAAGAAAACTTTAGAAGAAATATTACCAGGAGCCTTTACAAAAGAAGACTTATTTAAATAAGGAGGAATTATGTTTAAATCAGGATACGTAACAATTATTGGAAGACCAAATGTAGGAAAATCTACCTTACTAAATAATATAATGGGGGAGAAACTATCCATAGTATCTAGCAGACCACAAACTACTAGAAACAATATACAAACAATTCATACAAATAAGGAACATCAAATAATTTTTGTGGACACCCCAGGAATGCATAAGCCGAGACATAAGCTTGGTGAGTATATGGTTAAGGTGGCAAAGGATGCAATTAATGAAGTAGATGTTGTACTATTTTTAACTACCCCTGATGAAGAAATAAATAAAGGGGATATTCATATTTTAGAACAGTTAAAGCAATGCAATGTACCTGTGTTTTTAATTTTAAATAAAATTGATGAAAATCTTGAAACCAGGGTAGCTGAAACTTTGACTAGCTATTCAAAGTTATTTCAATTTAAAGAAATTATTCCTATTTCAGCATTGAATGGGAAAAATGTAGATAAGGTAATTCAGCTTATAGAAGAGCAATTACCACAGGGTCCTATGTATTATCCTGAGGATATGATTACAGATCAACAAGAGAGATTTATAGTTACAGAGACTATTAGAGAAAAAGCACTTAGATTGTTATCAAAGGAAGTTCCACATGGGATTGCAGTAGAAATAATAGAGATGAAAAAGGATGAAAAAAATAGATACAGTATTGAAGGTAATCTATTATGTGAAAAAGACTCTCACAAAGGCATAATAATAGGAAAAAATGGAACAATGTTAAAGAAAATCTCCACTTATGCTCGTCAAGACTTAGAGAAGTTCTTTGATGCACCGGTAAATTTAAAACTTTGGGTTAAAGTTAAAAAAGACTGGAGAGATAGTGGATTTATGCTTAAGGAGTTAGGATATAAATAATCCTAAGGTTTAGGGGATGATTTATTATTGAATACTGTAAAAACAAGAGCTATAGTAATTAAGACCCAAGAATATAAAGAAAATGATAAACTGATTTGGCTCTTTACTGAAGAATTAGGTAAGATTTCTGTGCTTGCCAAGGGAGCTAGAAAAAATAAAAATAAAAACTTTTCTTTAACTTTACCATTTTGTTTTGGTGAATTTGTAGTTTACAAGGGAAAAAGCTTATACACTCTAAATGAGGGGAGAATTATTGAATCTTTTCAAGATATATTAAATGATTACGATACCCTAATATATGGATCATATTTTAATGAGCTTATAGATATTGCTTGTGAAGAGGAAGCTTACATTTCCTTGTTTAGGGATGTAGTAAGTTGTTTTTATCTTTTGAAAAATAAAGCGGTAGATTTTGAACTTCTTACTAGAGCCTTTGAACTCAAACTGTTAAGGTCTACTGGTTATGGACTTCATCTTGAAAATTGTGCTGTTTGTGATAGAAAGATTAATAATTCAAGTTTTTTATCTTTTCAGTATTTTGGTGCAGTTTGTGAAGAGTGCGAGAAAGCTCATGGAACACTTATGTCAAAAAGTACATATAATGTGTTAAAGTTTTTAAATTCTGTAGATGTAGAGAAGGTTTCGAGATTATCTGTTAATGAATTAACAAAAAAAGAAATATTTAAGATAATTACTAATTTTATAGCTTTAAACTATTCTAGAAAACCTAAAAGTCTTTCCATGTTGGATTATTTTAAAGCTATACCAGAAGTAAGTATAGATAAAGAATAAAAGTAGGAGGTATAAATCATGAGTGAAATTACTTTAGAGAAAATTGATATAATTAGAAGCAGAACTAAATTAAGCTATAGTGAAGCTAGAGAACTTTTGGAAAAATGTGATGGAGATGTAGTGGAAGCACTGATTTACCATGAAAAGATAAAAGAAAAAGATTCAAAATCCTTTATGGAAGATATGTCTATTACCTTTGAAGATTTCATAGCTTATATGAAAGAAATTATAAAAAAAGGTAATGTAAGAAGAGTTAAGGTTAAAAAAGATGAAAAAGTTCTTATTGATATTCCTGTAAATGCAGGAATTGCTATTGGGATTGTAGCTTTATTGCAACCAATTTTACTAGTAGTAGGTACTGCAACAGCGTTAATAACTAAATTGGAAATAGAAATAACAAAAGCAGATGGTTCTGTAGAAGTGGTAAGCAAAATTATAAAATCAGCATTTAAAGATACAAAGGAAAAAGCATATGATGCAGCAGAAGACATTAAAGAAAAGGCCCATGACGCAGCAGCTGATATAAAGGAAAAGTTTACTAACGCTGATAAAGATAAGAACTATAGTGATAGTGAAGACAAAGAAAATGAAGTTAATACCTTTACTTATACAGTAAAATTTGATGATGATGATTCTAAAGAAAGTTAGCACTGGTTGCTAACTTTTTCTTGTAGCATAGGAAAATTAAATTATCATTGATAAACAAATGTATAAATTTTATAAAATTTAACAAAAATAAGAAATGGTAGCTTTATTTTATATTAAAATTACTAATATTTTATGGTTAATTTAAGAAAAACATTGAAAAATTGTATTACTTGTTATAATATCATGTTATAATAAAGACTATGGAAAATATGTCAACTTATTTATCTTCTTATAACTTATGTAAAGTCTGCGTTAATTCACATTGAAAGGCGGCGAAACACATTAAACTCTCAGCAAGACAACAAGAAATAATAAATTTAGTAAAAGAAAATGCACCTATCACCAGTGAGGCACTAGCAGCAAAGCTGGGGTTAACTCGTTCCGCCCTTAGACCAGATCTTGCAATACTGACCATGAGTGGATACTTAGAAGCAAGGCCAAAGGTTGGATACATATTTGGTAAAAAACCAGTAGAAGGAATAAACAAAAATTACTTTAAAACTATGAGTGTTAAAGACGTAATGTCGAAACCTTCTGTAGTGAAAGAAGAAACTACAGTTTATGAAGCAATTTTAAATATTTTCTTAAATGATGCAGGAACACTATTTATAGAAAATAATGGTTATTTAGTGGGAGCTGTTTCAAGAAAAGACTTTATTAAGACAATAATGGGAACAATTGATATACATAAGGTACCCATTGGCATTATCATGACTAGAATGCCAAATATAGTTTATGTTTATGAAGATGAATCTGTTTACGATGCTGCGAATAAAATAATTCAGCGTCAAGTAGATAGTTTACCAGTAGTGCAAAAGATAGTATCAGAAAACACTGAAGTTTTCAAAATAGTAGGTAAAATTTCCAAAACAACTATAACAAAATTATTTGTAAAAATGGGTGAAGATGAGTAGAATCTTTTATTTGAATAATACTTTTATATAAAACTCTTCTACTTATTAAACTATAGATATTAAACAAAGGGGTGTATACCATGGATAACAAAAAGTACGTTTACCTTTTTAGTGAAGGTGACGCTTCTATGAAAAATCTTCTTGGAGGTAAAGGTGCAAACCTTGCTGATATGACAAGTATAGGAATTCCAGTTCCACAGGGATTCACAGTAACTACTGAAGCTTGTAACAAATATTATGATGATAACCAAACAATAGCACCTGAAATAGTTGCAGAAATTCATGCAAAAATGGCTGAATTAGAGACAATATCAGGTAAACAATTTGGAAGCTTAGAAAATCCATTATTAGTTTCAGTTAGATCTGGTGCTAGAGCATCAATGCCAGGGATGATGGACACAATCCTTAATCTTGGATTAAATGATCAAACTGTTGAAGTTATGGCAAACAAAACTAACAACCCAAGATTTGCTTATGACTCATACAGAAGATTTATTCAAATGTTTGCAGATGTTGTTATGGAAGTTGAGAAAAAACATTTTGAAGAAATCATGGACAAAATGAAAGAAGCTAAAGGCGTTAAACTTGATACTGAGTTAAATGCTGATGACTTAAAAGAATTAGTTAATCAATTTAAAGCATTCTATAAAGAAGCTAAGGGAGAAGAATTCCCAAGCAATCCAACTGAACAATTAATAGCTTCTATAACAGCTGTATTTAGATCTTGGAACAATCCAAGAGCTATCGTATACAGAAGAATGAACGACATTCCAGGAAGCTGGGGAACAGCTGTTAACGTTCAAGAAATGGTATTCGGAAACAAAGGTGAAACTTCTGGTACAGGAGTTGCTTTCTCAAGAAACCCATCTACTGGAGAAAAGAAAATATTTGCTGAGTACTTAATGAATGCTCAAGGAGAAGACGTTGTTGCTGGTATCAGAACACCACAACCAATTGAGCAATTAGAAAAAGAAAATGCTGAAGTTTACAAACAATTTATGGATATAGTAAACACTTTAGAAAATCACTATAGAGACATGCAAGATATGGAGTTCACTATAGAAGAAGGAAAACTATACTTCCTACAAACTAGAAATGGTAAGAGAACAGCACAAGCTGCTCTAAAAATTGCCGTTGAATTAGTTGAGGAAGGAATGTTAACTAAAGAAGAAGCAATTCTTAAAGTTGAACCAAAACAATTAGATACATTATTACATCCTAACTTTGATGCTGATGATATGAAAAAAGCGGCTGTAATAGCTAAAGGTCTTCCAGCATCTCCAGGAGCTGCTTGTGGTAAAGTTTACTTTACAGCTGAAGAGTCAAAAGTTGCTCATGAAAAAGGAGAAAAAGTTGTTTTAGTAAGACTTGAAACTTCACCAGAAGATATCGAAGGTATGATCGCATCTGAAGGTATATTAACAGTTAGGGGGGGAATGACTTCTCACGCTGCTGTTGTTGCTAGAGGAATGGGAACTTGCTGTGTAGCTGGATGTGGAGACATCAAAGTTAACGAAGAAGCTAAAACTTTCGAAGTTGGCGGAGTTGTTTATCATGAAGGAGATTTCATCTCTATAGATGGAAGCACAGGAAATGTATATGCTGGACAAATAAAAACAGTTGAGCCAGAAATAAGTGGATACTTTGGAACATTCATGGCTTGGGCTGATGAAATAAGAAGCTTAAAGGTTAGAACAAATGCTGATACTCCAAGAGATACAGCTCAAGCTGTTAAATATGGAGCAGAAGGTATTGGACTATGCAGAACAGAGCACATGTTCTTCGAAGCAGACAGAATCATGGGTATCAGAGAAATGATCGTTGCTAAAGATGAGATATCTAGAAGAAAAGCTTTAGAAAAATTATTACCTATGCAAAGAGAAGACTTCATAGGAATTTATGAAGAGTTAGTTGATAGACCAGCTACAATCAGATTCTTAGATCCACCACTACATGAGTTCTTACCTCATGTTGATGATGAAATCAGAGAATTAGCTGCAGAATTAGGAATAACTTTCGAAGAGTTAAAAGCTACAGTTGAATCTTTACATGAGTTCAATCCAATGATGGGACACAGAGGATGTAGATTAGCTGTTTCTTACCCAGAAATTGCTGAAATGCAAACAAGAGCGGTTATCGAAGCTGCTATAGATGTTAAAACAAGAAAAGGTTATGACATCGTTCCAGAAATCATGATTCCACTTGTTGGAGAAGTTAAAGAGCTTAAATATGTTAAAGATATAGTAACAAGAACAGCTGATGCTATAATAGCTGAAAAAGGTATTGAGCTTAAATACATGGTTGGTACAATGATAGAAATCCCAAGAGCTGCTTTAACAGCTGATGAGATTGCTAAAGAAGCTGAGTTCTTCTCATTTGGTACTAATGATTTAACTCAAATGACCTTTGGATTCTCTAGAGATGATGCTGGTAACTTCTTAAAGCATTACTATGACAAAGGAATCTATGAGTCTGATCCATTCCAAAGATTAGATCAAACAGGAGTAGGTAAACTTGTTGAGATGTCTGTTAAATTAGGAAAACAAACAAGAAAAGATATTAAACTTGGAATATGCGGAGAGCACGGTGGAGATCCATCATCAGTGGAATTCTGCCACAACATAGGATTAAACTATGTATCATGCTCACCATTTAGAGTTCCAGTTGCAAGACTTGCTGCAGCTCAAGCAGAAGTTAAAAATCCAAGAAAATAATATTTTTGCTTAACTAAGTACTATACACATTAGGACTATGATAAAAACTGTTGTATGGCTTGGAAGTAAAATAGATTGACAACTTATTTGCAGAGTTGTTAAGCTTTATAATTAAAATAAAGAGCTGGCTTATTTAGGCCAGCTCTTATAATTTCACATCAAATTTGAATTCAATGTATTCAATAAATTTACGTACAAAGATAAGTTGATCATTATTTTGAACCACTGCTTTCTCAAGCAAGGAGATAAAAGCTTTTTTATTACATTTAGAGATATTTGCATAATAATCTCTTGAAATTTTCCAGTATTTTTGTGGAAAAGCCAGGTAAGCGAGAATGTACTTATAATCATCTAAGGTTAGGTTATTGTATTTTTCATATTCTTGCAGAAAGTTTATGGTTAAGTCAACGTTCCATTTTGTACTATCTCTTCGTAAAAGCCTTCTTAGACAATAAGATATATCCAAAGAGCAGTAGTCATATTTACACTTGTCGAAATCAATAAGCCATACATCATTGTTATCTATAATGATGTTCTTACTAACATAATCATTATGACATAAAGATTTAGAAAGATTCCTTTCATTAATACTTAATGAAACATCATGAGCAGTTTTAGCTAAAAGAAAACTTGACTCCATGTTATCTAGATAAATTCTTGAAAAAGTATCATTATGCTTAAAAGCAAGATTGCAATAGCTTTTTAAGTTATCATAATGTTTACTTAGGGAATTATGCAAATTACTACAGCCTACTTTTTCCATACTACCTAGAATTGGTTTGAAGGTTTTAGATATATCATGAGTTTTACCTAAGTTACCACTAGTTAACAGTGTATGCTTAACAGAATCAAAATCACATTTTTCACCTTCAACCCAGGGGGTTAAGATAAAAAGCATATCTTCATAAATAACATATCTACTATGATCAATAGTGGAAAGAATTCTAGGGACTTTTATTCCATATCTATATAACCACTCCATTGCGGAGTAAACAAATAATAGTTCATTTACAGGAAAATAAACTTTTTTAAGACAGTAGTTTGCTTTACCATGAGAAACCTTATATACTGCTCTCTGTTTATCAGTATTTTTAAACTTTACTTGAGATATTTTTGCATTATGTAAATTATAGTAGGGTAAAACGTATTTTTTTACATTTTTTTCAGATAATAGTTCTATATTATTTTTATTTACAGCTACTGTTGTCATCATAACACCCCTTAAAAACATTTGCATTATAAGCTTATTATAAAAATGTTTCTATTATGAACTCATAATACAAATATATTACTGAATAGGTAACAAATATTACACAATCAAACAATAATATGTAACAATATTTATACATATATATTTGTAAAATAAAAAAACAGGAGACCTTTAAAACAAATATTAAATATAATGTGAAATCTAGGATGAAAATTTTAAATAATTAATATAAATATCTAATATAAATATCTAATATATATGTTGATTGCTTTTATGATTGAGTAGGAATGCTAAAATAAAAAAATCATGAAATCTATAATTTTATGGAGGAAGATTTAGTGAAAATTAGAGAAAGAATAGAAGATGTGGAAAGAAGGACTTTAATACCGCAAGGTGCTCATTCAATTGAATCAAGTGGAAGAAAAAGAGAGGAAAAAAAGGATGATATAAGAACCTGCTATATGGTAGATAGAGATAGAATAATACACTGTAAATCTTTTAGAAGATTAAAAATGAAAACACAAGTGTATATAAAAACTTGGAATGATCATTATAGAACTAGACTTACTCATACTTTAGAAGTTGCTCAAATTGCAAAAACTATAGGAGCGGGGATAGGATTAAATCAAGATTTGATTGAGGCTATAGCACTTGGGCATGATATTGGGCACGTAGCCTTTGCTCACAATGGAGAAGAAGTATTAAATGAGTTATTACCTCAGGGATTTAAGCATAATGAGCATAGTGTAAGGGTACTTACTCGCATCGAAAAAAATGGCAAGGGGTTAAATCTTACGGAAGAAGTTTTAGATGGAATATTATATCACAGTGGATTTTCTAATGCCTCTAAAAAATCATATACTTTAGAAGGACAAATTGTTAAATATAGTGATAAAATTGCGTATGTAAATCATGATATTGATGATTCCATAAGAGCGGGTCTTTTAAAAGAGAATCAAATTCCACAGGAATTTTTGTCTTTACTAGGTAAAACTCATGGGAAAAGAATAGACACCTTAGTTAAGGATTGTATTTATAACACCATTAACAATATAGAAAAAGGGGAGAAATTCGTTTCTTTATCGCTAGAAGTCGAGAAGTCTTTAAGTGGCTTGAGAACTTTTATGTTTAAAAATATTTATAACGGAGATATTTTAAAAGTGGAAAGGGATAAAGCAAAATTTGTATTGATTCACGTTTATAAACATTTCTATAATCATCCAGATAAACTTCCAGAATTTTATAAAGTAATTGCAAAAAATGAAGGATTAGCACAAGGAGTGGGAGATTATATTGCAGGAATGAGCGATGAATATTGTCTCAGCTTATTTAATGATATTTATCTACCAAAATAATAAATTTTAAAATAGAAAATAATTATTAAATATACTTAAAAATAATTTTTTATCGAATAAGAATTTTTAGAAATATGAATAGTATGGCATATTTCTAAGTTTGTTACACAATATAATATAGTGAAACTTATTTATAATTTATTAAATATTTTTTTTGTGAAGGAAAAAATGACTTGACACAGAATATAATAATAACAATTATTGCAAAATAATAAAAAAAAGTTCAAATAAAAGAAGGAATATACGATTTTTTGTCGAAAAAATAAGGGTGGACTTTGTAGTTAGGTGGGAATCATTAAGTGTTTTCAGAAGAAGTCATTCAAAAAGTAAAAGAACAAAATGACATAGTAGATGTAGTTTCTGATGTTGTTAGATTAAAGCGCGCAGGTAGAAACTACAGTGGTGTTTGTCCTTTTCATAATGAGAAAACACCATCCTTTACTGTTTCTAAAGATAAACAAATATATAAGTGTTTTGGCTGTGGTGAAGCGGGAAATGTTATAAGTTTCGTAATGAAAACTAGAAATTTAACATTTCCGGAGTCAGTAAAGGTACTTGCTGAAAGAGTAGGTATTGATATTGAAGAAAACATTGAAAAGAAGCAAGAGCGCAGCAAACATGAAAGAATGTTCAAGATAAACGTAGAGGCTGCAAGATACTTTTATAGTAATTTAAGAAAAGATAAAAATGCATACTCTTACTTTAAAAATAGAGGTATTGATGATGTAACCATGAAAAAATTTGGACTTGGATTTGCATTAAATGACTGGCATAACCTCAGAAATTATTTAAAAGGCAAAGGTATTAATGAGGAGGAAATGCTGAATTTAGGCCTTACAGTAAAAAGTCCAAAAGGATCCATATATGATAGATTTAGGAACAGAGTTATGTTTCCTGTTTTTGATTATAATGGAAAGGTTATTGGTTTTGGCGGAAGAGTCCTGGATGACTCTAAACCTAAATATCTAAATTCACCAGAAACACCACTATTTAAAAAGGGAGTAAATCTTTATGGTTTAAACTTTGCAGTAAAAAAGGACATGAATAGAACAGTCATAATAGTAGAAGGATATATGGACTGTATATCACTTCATCAACATGGAATAACTAATGTGGTAGCTACATTAGGTACTGCATTGACAGAATACCAAAGTAAATTATTAAAGAGATATGTAGATAATGTCATAATTTCCTTTGATGCGGATATTGCAGGGCAAAATGCAACTTTAAGAGGATTGGAAATCTTAAAAAAAGAGGGTTTTGATATTAGAGTTCTTCAAGTACCACAGGGCAAAGATCCTGATGATTATATTAAAGCTAATGGAAGAGACGCCTTTTTAAAACTTATAGATAATGCATTGCCTTTGATAGATTATAGATTAAAAAAAGCAGAAAATGGAATAAATTTTTCCAATAGAGAAATGATAATAAAGTATGTAAATGAGGTGTCTATAATACTTGCTTCATTGAATTCTATTGAAAGAGAAGTGTATGTAAAACAAGTTTCGCAAAAAACTGGAATAAGTGAAGAGGGAATTTTAGAGAGTACAAGAGAAATTCTTAAAAAAACTTCAAAAAATGAAGAAAAACATAATATTAATGTGGATTTTGGGCAAAAATTATATTTAGAGCCTGCTTATGTTAAAGGGGAAAGGACCCTTCTTAAGATAATGGTTAATGATAAGGAAAATTTCGACTATATATTAAATCATATAAAAAAAGATGATTTCATTATGGAGAGTCATAAGTTCATTTATGATTTAATAGTAGAGTATGATAAATTACCCTATAAAGAAAAAATTTCTAAAATCGATACAAAATGTGCTGAAGATAATGAATGCACAAAGGAATGGATAAATATACAAGAACTCCAAATTAAATTAAAGGAATACGATATGGAGAAAATGATTCATGATTGTATCAGAGAAATAAAAAAATTTAAATTAGAGGAGTCGAAGAAAGAGATTATGAATAAAATTAGGATGTGTGAGTCCATGGGTCAAGTAGAAGAATCAATAAAATTAGCTCAAGAGCTTATAGATTTACAAAAGGAAATAAGTAACATATAAACCTGGAAAGGAGGTAATGTGATGAAGGATAAAGGTGCAAAGGTAGCAATTGTTAAAACCTTGATTGAAAAAGGTAAGAAGAAGGGTTCATTAACTTATAAGGAGATAATGGATGAACTTGAAGAGGTAGATTTAAGTCCAGAACAAATAGAGAAGATATATGAAGTACTTGAATCTATGGATATTGATGTTGTTGGAGATGCTCCAGAAGTAGAAGAAGAAATTGATATCTCTATACCAGAAGGTATTGCTATAGATGACCCAGTTAGAATGTATTTAAAGGAAATAGGAAAGGTACCTCTACTTTCTTCTGATGAAGAAATAAATCTTGCTGAAAGAATTGAAGAGGGAGATTCCTATGCAAAGAAAAAACTTGCAGAAGCTAACTTAAGATTAGTAGTAAGTATAGCTAAAAGATATGTTGGTAGAGGAATGTTATTTCTTGATTTAATACAAGAAGGAAATCTTGGTCTTATAAAAGCAGTAGAAAAGTTTGATTATAGAAAAGGTTTTAAATTTAGTACTTATGCTACATGGTGGATAAGACAGGCAATAACAAGAGCAATTGCTGACCAAGCAAGAACAATAAGAATACCTGTTCACATGGTTGAAACCATAAATAAGTTAATAAGAGTATCAAGACAATTACTCCAAGAACTTGGTCGTGAGCCATTACCAGAAGAAGTTGCAAAACATATGGATATGTCAGTAGATAAGGTTCGTGAAATAATGAAAATAGCACAAGAACCAGTATCTCTTGAGACGCCAATTGGAGAAGAAGAAGATAGTCATTTAGGTGATTTTATTCCTGATGATGATGCTCCAGCGCCAGCAGAAGCAGCTGCATTTACAATGCTAAAGGAGCAGTTAATCAGCCAATTGCGCACATTAACTCCGAGGGAAGAAAAGGTTTTAAGACTTAGATTTGGTCTTGATGATGGAAGAGCAAGAACTCTAGAAGAAGTTGGTAAGGAATTCAATGTTACTAGAGAAAGAATAAGACAAATTGAAGCAAAAGCACTTAGAAAATTAAGACATCCAAGTAGAAGTAAAAAATTAAAGGATTATTTAGATTAAGAGCACCTTGTTTGGTGTTCTTTTTTAGAATTTACCATATTGTATTTTTATGTTATAATTTTCATGAGGTGGTAAAAGAATGAAAGTATTTAGAGCGATTAAAAGTTTTGAAATAATACCTACTATACTTATTTTATTAATGTATAATGCATTAATATTAATTTTAATGACTACAACAACCTCTTATATAATTTTAAATCTACTAAGAGTGTTATTGATTTCATGTAATATATTTTACTTATATCACATTTTTCTATGGTTTACCGTAAAATATGTTTGTACAGAATATGAAATTAAAATATTAGCTGTAGGAAATCTAAAAAGGGTCGCAATACCACTTTCAAGCATAAAGGGATATACTATATTATCAGGAAAAATTAGTGGAATTAGATTGTCGGGAGTGTCATCAAATAAGTTTGCTCTTGGTCGTAATGTGATTAAGACCTTAGGAACTACAAGGATGTTTGCTACCAATAATTCCTCTGTAATATATCTAAAAACTGATGACATTAGTTATGCTATTTCTCCAGTGGATGTAGAAGAATTTGAGAAGTTCTTAAATGATAACAATATTTATAAAACACAATGGGAAGTTAAGTTTAACAAACCAAATAAGATATATAAAGATAAAAAATTCAAGACTCCATTATTTTTGACAAGTATAATCATTGTAATTATTACAGTAACACCGTTAATACTCTATTTTACTCATAGTTTACCTAATATAATGCCTCTTACTTTTGATGCATCATTTAATCCAGTTACTATGGGGACTGATAGGCAATTTGCATTTACACAAATGATTTATGGTGCATTAAATATGGCGCTACTTTTCTGCATGTATTATGCAGCGTATTTTTGCGCAAAATATGATAGAAAAACAGCGTATAGATATTTATATATAACATTGTTAATAGCAGTAATATTTTTACTTCTTCAAATACGAATTATAGTAAGTGCGATGTAAAAAATTGTGAAGTACTAAAGAATTGAGAATTCCATAAAATTTTAAGGAGCAAATTATAAAGGTGAAAAACATAGAGTTAAGCAATCGATTAAAAACCATTAGTAATCTAATAAATAATGTAAAAAGTATTGTGGATGTTGGTACGGATCATGGATACATCCCTATATACCTAGTAGGAAACAATATACTGGACTATGCAGTGGCCAGTGATATAAATAAGGGTCCAGTTGAGAAGGCTAAAAACAATGTTAAAGATTATAACCTAGGAAATAAAATTAGTTGCAGACTTGGGGGAGGATTAACTACTGTTAAACCCAAGGAGGTAGATGCAGCTATAATTGCAGGTATGGGTGGGAATTTGATTAGGGATATTATAGAAGAGAGTAAAGGAGTTTTTAAAACTCTTAACTATGCAGTACTTCAACCTGTGCAAAATCCAGAAGTACTAAGAGAGTACATTTATAAAAGTGGATATACTATCTTGGATGAGGTTATAGTAAAAGATGAAGAAAAATACTATGAAATAATTAAAGTTAAGTATGATAGTAATAAAAGGGAAGTAGAACCTATATACTATGAAATTAGTGAAATACTTCTTAATAAAAAAGAACCTTTATTTAAGGAATATATAAAATTTAAACTTAACAAGTATACTAGAGTTTATGAAAACTTGAATGAGGAAACAGAATTATCTAGGAAGCGTAAAGAAGAATTGAGAAGGATTATACAAAAGCTAAAGGAGTTCTTACAATGTCTTTAAAGATAAAAGATATTATAAAAATTATGGAAACCATGGCACCAACTAAGTTTGCTGAAGGTTATGATAACGTTGGATTAATGATAGGAAATAAAGAAGTAGAAGTTAATAAAATCTTAATAGCGCTGGATGTAACCCTTGAAGTTATAGATGAGGCAATGGAAAAAGAATGTAATGTTATATTAACTCATCATCCAGTGTTATTTTTAAAACCAAAAACTATAACAACAGATACTTTACTTGGAAGAAAGATTATTAAACTTATAGAAAATAAGCTTAATGTGTATTCCAGTCACACTAATTTAGATGTTGTACAAGAAGGATTAAATGACTTAGCAACAGAATTACTTGGGTACAATAACTATAGAGTATTAGAAGTTAATAGTAATATAGAAAATAATAATAATGGTGTAGGAAGAATAATTAAAGTTAATAGTCCAACCACACTACTTGAATTATGCAATAAGGTAAAAGAAAAATACAATGCTCCTTTTGTAAGATATGTTGGTGATAAAAATAAAGAGATTAATACTATTGCATTAATTAATGGCAGCGGTGAAGATTACTTTAATTTAGCAAGGTTAAAAGGATGCGATTGTATAATAACAGGGGACACTTCATATCACCATGTTAGTGATATGAGAGAAGATAATATAGCTATCATTGATGCTGGTCATTTTGTAACAGAGTGGCCACCGATGAAGATTATAGGAAAAAGATTAAATAACATATTAAAAGATATGGGACATAATAATAAGGTAATAATTTCAACATATACCTTTGACCCATATAACTTAGCATAAAATACTATTTGCATTTCAAATACATATATGATAATATAGTTCTTGCGAGTAAGCCAGACAATCGCCGCTGAAGGAAACTTCAGGGGAGGAAAGTCCGAGCTCCATAGGGCAGGGTGCTGGGTAACTCCCAGTGGAGGCGA
>NZ_JAVWDJ010000005.1:0-71926 GCF_036642255.1 Clostridium sp.
AACCAGCATTCTTTGGTGTTCCAGGAGTTAAAGAAAATGGATTTACTCTTTGGTCTTTTGAAGACGCTATAAGAATAAGAAAACATATAATAGAAACTTTTGAAAGAGCTGCAAAAGAAAGAGATTCTAGTAAGAGAAGAGAAATGCTTACATTCGTAGTAGCAGGATCAGGTTTTACAGGAATTGAAATGGCTGGAGAACTTTTAGAGTGGAAAACAAAACTAGCTAAAGAATACAAATTAGATGAAAATGAAGTAAAAGTTATTGTAGTTGAAGCTTTAGGAACAATCCTTAATATGCTTGATAGAAAACAAGCAGATAAAGCTGAAAAGTACTTAGCTAAAAATTGTGTTAAGGTATTAAAAGACTCACCAATAGTTGAAGTTACAAAAGAAAACATCAAACTTAAAACTGGTGAAATCATACCTACTCAAACATTAATTTGGACATGCGGTATCCAAGGAAGCCAAGAAGCGAAAGAATATGGTTTAAAACTTGGTAGAGCTAGCAGAGTTGAAGTTAATCAAAACATGGAAGCAGTTGGACAAGAAGGTGTTTATGTTGTTGGAGACTTAGCAATAGCTAATGATGAAAAGGGCAACATCACTAATCCACAGATCGTTGAAGCAGCAGAGCAGACTGCAGCAACAGCTGTTAAGAATATAATGGCTCATATGGCAAATGGAGAAAAAGTTAATTTTGCTCCAAATTATCATGGTTTCATGGTATCAATTGGTGGAAAGTACTGTGTAGCAAACGTTGGAGGCATGAAAATGTCGGGCCTTATGGCTATGATGACTAAGCACATGGTTAACATGTACTACTTATTTGGAGTAGGTGGACTTTATTTAATCTGGAGATATTTACAACATGAATTCTTCCACATGGAAGATAACAGAACTATCATAAGAGGACACGTATCTTCTCATGGTAATAGATTATGGCTTGTACCTTTAAGATTGTACATTGGTTGTATGTGGGTGTTAGAGGGAGCTAAAAAGTTCTTTGGTGAAGGAACATGGGAAGGTGCTACAAAGAGCTTTAGTTCTTTAGGCGATTTATTTAAGGGTATTGGAGCAGACAGCTGGTTAAAAGCTGGAAATGTTAAAATGCCGTTTGAATGGTTACAAGTTGCAGGTACTTCAGGAGCATCAGCAGGCGCAGAAGGCGGAGATGCAGCAGTTACTTGGGCAACACCAATACTTAAAGAAATGCCAGGTTTCTTTAAAGCAATAATGGAATTTATGATTCCAAATCCAGAAATAGCTGTTTGGTTCCAAAGAATGGTTGTATTCCTTGAACTAGGAATGGGACTTGCATTACTTGCTGGATTATTTACATGGCTTGCAAGTGCAGCATCAGCATTTATGGTAGTTAACTTTATTCTTTCAGCAATGGCTGGTTGGGAAATACTATGGTACTTCTTCGGTTCAATAGCATTAATGGCTGGAGCAGGTAGAACATTAGGATTAGATTACTATGTAATGCCATGGCTAGGAAAAAAATTAGGCACATGGTGGTTTGGAAAAGATAAAGCAATATACGGATATGACAACGATAAAACAGTTTCAATGTAGTAAGTAAAATTAGTTAAGCATCTATGAAGATATAAAGAAGTATCTTTATAGATGCTAACTTTATGTAATGAAAGTTAATGTTTCAAGGCTTATAAATATCCTTTAAATTTAGTTGTTAAGAACTTGATTTCTAGATAAGATGTCGTTGGATTACCTTATATAAATCAGTTTATTAAGATTATTATCCCTAATAGAGGAATAGATAAGTAGCATTCTACAGATAACTAAGTTTAGGGTTTATTTTTACAAATAGAATTAGCAGAGGTTGATATTATGAAAGTGAACAAAATGTGGGATAAGTATCCAGAATTAAAAAAAGATTTAGAAGGTGTTCTTTCTTTAATGGATAAAAGCATTAAATGTAAGGATAAAAAGATTGAAAATTCCATAAAAGAATTAATTTATTCTGGTGGTAAACTTCTAAGACCAGCTTTTTCTTTAATATCATCAAGATTTGGAACCTTTAATGAAGAAAAAAGTAGATCAGTTGCAGGAGCTATTGAATGTCTTCATATAGCTACCTTAGTTCATGATGATGTAGTGGATGATGCAAAAACTAGAAGAGGTCAGGAAACTCTTCAATCAAAGTATGGTAAGGACTATGCAGTTTATATTGGAGATTATTTATTTTGTGTTACTTTCAAACTTCTATCAACACATTCTTCTTCACTAGGGAATATTAAGATAGATTCAAGGGCAATGGAAAAAATTTGTCTTGGTGAAATTGATCAAATGAACTCAAAGTTCCTAATAGATACATCAGTAAAGAAGTACTTATCTAGGATTCAGGGTAAAACTGCAGAACTATTTTCTTTAGCCTTTTATATGGGATCATCTGAAGCAGGCTGTAGTGAAAAACTTAGTAAACAATTTTGGCAAATTGGTCATAATATAGGCATGGCATTCCAAATAATCGATGACATATTAGATTACTCTGCTGAAGGAGAGGTACTGGGTAAACCAGCATCAGCTGATATAAAACAAGGTATATTTAATCTTCCATTAATTTATGCTATGGAAAAGAATAAAGAGGTCTTTAGAAGCATATTAGAAAAGGAAATTATTGATGATGAAGATGTAACTCTTATAATGGAATTAGTAAAAGAACATAAAGGTGTAGAAAAAGCTATGGAATTAGCAGAAAAGTATACCCAAAAAGCTTTTAAGCTTATTAATAAGCTACCTGAAAATGAGTATAAACATATATTATTAGAAATAACAGAGAAATTATTAAGCAGAAATTCTTAGATAAAAGCATCCTTAAAGGGTGCTTTTTTAATGCGTATTTTTAGAATGTGTTATAGATAACTTGTAAAACTCTATAAAAAATTATAAAGGCTATTTCATTATCCATGGTAATTGTGTCTGTGCTTATATAATTATGTTCTAGATTGTTAGGACATTTTTAATGAATAAATTCCCATATAGATCATAGAATATAAAATCTTATAATGTCATAAATTTTTATGATGTTATATTAGACTGGTAAGTACGTCTTAAATTATTGTGAATATGATAATTAGGAGGTGTTTTTAATGAAGGTGGATATGGTTTTCGAAGGTGGAGGCGTTCTTGGAATTTGTTTTGTAGGTGCATTAACATCCTTGAAGCAGCATGGATATGAAATAGAAAGGTGTGCAGGTACTTCAGCAGGAGCTATTATGGCAGCATTAGTGGTGGCTGGTTATACTATTGAAGAATTATATAATATAATTGGAGATACTGATTTTACAACTTTTCAAAAAGCAAGTAGATACTTGAAAATACCAATACCTAGAACTGTTCAGTTTATTTCTAAAAATGGAATATATAATGGTAATAATATAGAAGATTGGATAAGACCATTATTAGAGGCTAAGGGAGTTACAAAATTTAAGCATGTAATGAAAAATGGTAATAGTAGATTAAGAATTATAGCTTCAGATATAACTAAGGGAGATATGTTAGTCCTTCCTGAGGACTTAAGAAAGTATGGCATAGATCCAGGGGAATTTGATATCGCAACTGCAGTGAGAATGAGTGCTAGCATTCCTTTTTATTTTACTCCCCATATTTTGAACCATAGAGAAGGGAGTAGCTACATTGTAGATGGAGGACTTCTAAGCAATTTTCCTATTTGGATTTTTGATGTGGAAGGATTACCAAGGTGGCCGACCTTTGGATTGAGATTAGAAAAAATAAAGGAACAACATAAGAGCAAAAAATGCAACTTATATAGATTCACAAAAAATGTAATAAGTGCTCCTATTGATATCAATGGTGAAAGGTTTATTAGAGATAAAGACTTAATTAGAACTATAATCATTAAGTATAAGAATATTTCTTCCACTGACTTTCGGAAGGTTAATAAATATAAAGATGAGCTTTTCAAGCTAGGTTATGACTATACTGAACAGTTTATGAATAAATGGGATTTTAGGAGATATCTTAGTACTAGAACTTTTAATTCTAAATAATAGTCAGAAATAATAAATTTGATAATTTGGGAGTAGGAATTGTTTAGAGATATAAGTATATACTAATTAAAGCAATATATTTGAATTAATTTATAAGAGGAGTGTTTATAATGGGAGTAAGCAATGCAATGACTGCAGATTTTTTACGTTCTGCCTATGGTGGAGAAAGTATGGCTCATATGAGGTACCTTATATGGGGAGATTCAGCACAAAAAGATGGATATCCTAATATTGGAAGGCTTTTTAGAGCAGTAGCTTATGCAGAGTGGGCTCATGCTAAAAATCATTTTAATGTGTTAAAAGATCAAGTTGGAGATAATACTGTGCCTGCAGGAGCGGTTTTTGGCAACACAAATATTGTAGAAAATCTTCAAGGAGCAATCAATGGAGAGCTTCATGAAGTGGAGCAAATGTATCCTGTATACTTAGAAACTGCTAAGTTTCAAGAAGAAAAGGATGCTCAAAAGGCATTTCACTATGCATTAGAAGCAGAGAAGATTCATGCTGATATGTTTAAGATGGCTCAAGATCAAGCTAAAGAGGGAAAAGATATTGGAAGTGAAACAATCTATGTATGTCCAATTTGTGGATTTACTGAAATTGGAGACAATGTGGAAAAGTGCCCAGTTTGTGGCGTAAAAAAGGAAATGTTTAAGGCTTTCGAATAATAATAACTTAATATGAAACTAACTAGGTATTTTTAACAATGGAGATATTATTTAAGTAAATATTGTTGTTACTTAAAAGCAAATAAAGAACATAGGCACTGAATTGGAATTTCTCATAATTCTAATTTCAGTGCCTTTAAGCTTACACTTTAAATCCAGAAGTTAAGTCCTTAAGTTTTCTTGCCATATTAGCTAGCATTTCTGTGGTTTCATCTATTTCATTTATAATAATAAGCTGTTCTTCAATGATTGCACTAATATTTTCGGTGCTTCCAGCAATTTCATTTGAAGTATCAGCAATATTATAACTCTATATAGAAAAGGCTACTTTGGTATTTTCTTTTTTAATACTAACATTTATGTTAATATTAACTAGATACATTAAAAAGAAGTTAAGATATTATTGTACCTGGTCCAATTTAAGGGACAATATAAAAATTTACTAAATGAATTAATTTATATGTTTATGAAGTTAATAGATATATATAAGCTGAGAGGATGTTTTTATGAGTAAAATATTAGTTCTTGCTGAAAAGCCTTCCGTTGGAAGAGATTTAGCCAGAGTTTTAAATTGTAATAAAAAAGGCAATGGATATTTAGAAGGAGAGAAATACATAGTTACTTGGGCCTTGGGGCATTTAGTAACCTTGGCAGATCCTGAGGCTTATGATGAAAAGTATAAGTCTTGGAGAATAGAAGATTTGCCAATGCTTCCTAAGTATTTAAAATTAGTTGTAATTAAGCAAAGTGGCAAGCAGTTTTCAGCTGTAAGAGAAGCAATGAATAGAAAGGATGTCTCTGAAATTGTAATAGCTACAGATGCTGGACGTGAAGGTGAATTGGTTGCTAGGTGGATAATTGAAAAGGCAGGAGTTAGAAAGCCGCTAAAAAGACTTTGGATTTCCTCTGTTACAGATAAAGCAATCAAAGAGGGATTTAATAAATTAAAGCCAGGCAAAGACTATGAAAATCTTTATGCCTCAGCAGTAGCTCGTTCAGAGGCAGATTGGGTAGTTGGAATCAATGCTACTCGTGCACTAACTTGTAAATATAATGCACAATTATCTTGTGGAAGAGTTCAAACTCCAACGCTGGCTATCATTGCTAGGAGAGAAGAGGAGATAAGAAACTTCAAACCGAAAGGTTACTATGGAATTACTGCTACTACTAAAGATGTAAAACTTCAGTGGCAAGATAGTAAAACAAAGGATGTTAAGACCTTCGATAGAGAAAAAAGAGATAAACTAATGGGTACACTCAGAAATAAGAATGCGGAGATTGTAGATGTGAGTAAGACTCATAAAAAATCTTTTGCACCACAGTTATATGACTTAACAGAGCTTCAACGTGATGCTAATAGAATATTTAGTTTTTCCGCAAAAGAAACTCTTTCAATTATGCAAAAGCTATATGAAAGCCACAAGGTACTTACTTATCCAAGAACGGATTCTAGGTTTATAACTACAGATATAGTGGACACTCTAAAAGATAGAGTTAAGGCTATATCAGTGGGTCCATATTCAAAGGCTGCCTTTAAGATTTTAAAAGGGTCCATAACTGGAAGTAAATCTTTTGTGGATAATGCCAAGGTGTCAGATCACCACGCTATAATTCCTACAGAGGAAGTTCCAAATTTAAGTTCTTTTAGTGATAAAGAAAGAAAAATTTATGATTTAGTTGTTAAGCGTTTCTTGGCAGTGCTATATCCACCTTTTGAATATACTCAAATTGCAGTTACTGCAAGCATTGGAGGAGAAAGCTTTATTGCAAAAGGGAAAGTTATAATTTCTCAAGGTTGGAAGGAAGTTTATGATAATAACTTCGAAGAGGAAGAGAGTAAGGAAGATATAAGAGAGCAAATTATGCCTAACTTAAATAAGGGAGATATTTTAAAGGTAATATCTTTAAGTGAAACCAAAGGAGAAACTAAACCACCAGCTCCATTTAATGAGGGAACGCTACTTTCAGCCATGGAAAATCCTGTGAAGTACATGGATACGGAAAATAGTGCATTAAAGAAAACTATAGGAGAAACAGGGGGGCTTGGAACCGTTGCAACTCGAGCAGATATAATAGAAAAACTTTTCAACACTTTCGTAATAGAAAAGAAGGGTAAGGATATCTTTGTTACTTCTAAAGGAAAACAACTTTTAGAGCTAGTTCCAGAGGATTTGAAATCCCCAACCCTAACAGCACAGTGGGAGCAGAAGCTCGCTGCAATTGCAAAAGGTAATCTAAACAAAGATACCTATATTAATGAAATGAAAAATTACGCAAAAGAAGTTGTTGAAGAAATAAAAAACAGTGAAGAAAAGTTTAAGCATGATAATATGACGAGAAATAAATGTCCTGAATGTGGAAAGTACATGTTAGAGGTAAACGGTAAGAAGGGCAAAATGCTGGTTTGCCAAGATCGAGATTGCGGGCATAGAAAAGGCATCGCTAAGGTAACAAATGCAAGATGCCCAAATTGTCATAAAAAACTAGAGCTTCGTGGTGAAGGTGAAGGACAGGTATTTGTATGCAGCTGCGGACATAAAGAAAAGCTTTCAGCCTTCAATGAGAGAAGGAAAAATGAAAGCAAGAATGTATCTAAAAAAGATGTAGCTAGAATTATTAAACAAAATAATAAAGCAAATGATGAACCAATAAATTCAGCATTAGCAGAAGCACTTGCGAAACTTAATTTGAAATAAATTAATAGATATAAACATAAAGCTACCTGTTTTCAGGTGGCTTTTATGGAGAAAAGGGAGAACACAAATGATACTGGATGCTTTACAAAGCGTTTTAACAATATTTTTAATGGTTGCGTTAGGTACATTTTTAACTAAAAAAGGTTGGTTTGATGAAAGTACAGGAAGGCTTTTTTCAAAGATAGTTATAAAGGTTTCCTTACCAGCCTTTATGATTTCTAATTTGACTTCATCTTTTACAAAAGATATGCTTTTGACATCATCCCTTGGAATTGTAATTGCTTTTTTAAACATGATAATTTGCTATATTCTTGGACAAGTTTTGGGGAGAGTTCTTAAGATAAATAAAAATAAAATAGGACTTTTTAGCGTTATGTTTGGATTGTCTAATAATATTTTTATAGGGCTTCCTGTGAACATTGCTCTATTTGGAGTAGAAAGTACTCAATTTGTGCTACTTTATTTTCATTGGATTCTCTAAAAAATGTGATAACTCCACCCATTATTACTTTTGTAATTTCTGTTATATTAATTCTTTTGGATATTAAATTACCTAAGTTTTTCTTATCGGCTTGTACCTATGTGGGGAACCTGACAACGCCACTATCTATTTTCTTTATGGGGATAACGCTAACTAGGTTAGATAGAAAATCTATAAAATTTAACAGGGAGACTATAGTAGTGATCTTGGGAAGATACGTAATAGCACCTGTAATAATGGTCTTATTAGTAGGGGGACTAAATTTTCCTATGTTGATGAAAAAAGTATTTATTGTTGAAGCCGCCATGCCAGTGATGACCCAAGCTGCAATTGTAACTGAAGCTTGTGGGGGAGATTATAAGGAAGCTACGGTATTATGCACCTTAACAACTGCAATGAGTTTAATATTTATACCAATTTGTATTGTGCTTTTTAATTATTTGTAACTACACAAAAATGCAAAACTAATACTTTCCAAAGACAAAATATTATAAAGGTGCTATAATATTTGAAGTAATAGAATATTACACGAAATAGAATATTACGCCAAGTAAAATATTGTACAAAATAAAAAATATACGAGATAGTATGTTTTATAAAATAGAATTTTACAACATAACTAATTAGAGGTGATATATAATGAGCGAAATTGCAGGAGTGGGTTGCGAAATATTAGTACCACTTAATGAAAGAAAACCCCTTGAAGAAATAGAGAGAAGTTTAATTAAAACATATAGAAAAACTGTTTGGTCAAAGTTTATAAAGGCAATAAAGGATTATAAGCTAGTGGAAGAGGGAGACAAGATTGCCGTTGGTATTTCTGGAGGTAAGGATAGCTTAATTCTTGCGAAATTATTTCAAGAGTTAAAGCGTCATGGACAAATGAAGTTTGAAGTGGAGTTCATTGCCATGGATCCAGGATACCATCCACAGGTTAAGGAATTACTTATAGATAACTGTAACTACTTAAACATACCAATTCATCTATATGAATCTGGAATTTTTACCGTAGTGGATAAGATTGCAAAGGATTATCCTTGTTATATGTGTGCAAGAATGAGAAGAGGTTCTCTTTATGCCAAAGCTCAAGAACTTGGATGTAATAAATTAGCCCTTGGGCATCACTTTAATGATGTTATTGAAACTACTATGCTTAACGTACTTTATGCAGGGAATTTTAAAACCATGATGCCAAAGCTTAAGGCAACTAATTTTGAGGGACTTGAACTTATTCGTCCACTTTACTATGTGGAAGAAGAGTATATACAAAGATTCACTCAAAATGCTGGAATATGGCCACTTAACTGTGCTTGTATGGTGGCAGCGAAAAAAATCGGAAACAAGCGTTATGAAATAAAAGATATGATTAAAAATATAAAGGAAGACTTTAAAGATGTTGATAAGTCTATCTTCCGTGCAGCACAAAATGTTAACATGGAGGCCATCTTAGGTTGGGAAAAAGGTGGAGAAAAACATTCTTTCTTAGATTTTTATGATGAAGAATAAGGGATAAATGAAGGACTATTTTCTAGTAAATATACTGGAAAATAGCCTTTTTTATTTATAGAAGATTCAATCGAAATACTCAAAAAATGCTGAAGACAGTAGCCTATAGCAAATATACATCTTATAACTTAAAATTTGAAGAAAGCTGTATGAATAATAAAAACCTTATAAATAAATAATACATTTAATAATGTTTGTATAAAGGAGATTTTTTCTATGAGAAATTATAATAGATCGCTATGGCTTGAAACTACACCTATTACAGATTATGAAACCTTTAGAGGTGAAATAAAAACTGATGTGGCAGTGATTGGTGGAGGAATTGTAGGGATTACAACGGCCTATCTTTTAAAGAAAGCAGGGTTAAGGGTAACTCTATTAGAGTCAAATAGAATTTGTGAGGGAACTACTGCTAATACCACAGCTAAAGTTACTTCGCTTCATGATATATTTTATACTAAGTTAACAGAAAACTATGGGAAAGAAAGCGCAGCTCAATATGGACTTGCCAATGAAAAGGCTATTAAAAAGATTAGGGAAATAATTGAGGAAAATAAAATAGATTGTGATTTCAAAGAACAAATTAATGTAATATACACAATGTTAGAGGAAAATCTACCTATGATACATGAAGAAATTAGAATAGCTAAGTGTCTAGGACTTCCTGCAAGATTTATCGATAAATCCAATCTTCCTTTTGATATAAAGGGAGGAATTGCCTTTGATAATCAAGGTCAATTCCATCCTAGAAAGTATTTATTAGCTCTTGCAGAAAAAATAGACGGTGGAGATTGTCACATTTTTGAAAATTCACGAGTTGTAGATTTAGAAAATGAAAACAAGGGATATAAGGTAATTACCAAGGAAGGAACTGTTTATGCTACTAATGTTGTTGTAGCGACTCACTTCCCAATTTTTGACAGATACGGTTTATATTTTGCTAAAATGCATGCAGAAAGATCCTATGCATTAGGAATAACGGCACCAGATTTCCCGCTTGATGGTATGTATAAAAGCTATGAGAACCCAGCAAGATCCTTCAGAACTCAAGATGTTATGGGGCAGCAGTATATAATTCTTGGAGGAGAAGGTCATAGAACCGGAGAGAAAGTAGATACTCAGGAATGTTACAATAATTTATTTGAGTATGCAAAGGTTATTTATGATGGAAAATTTGAGTTGCATTGCAAATGGAGTGCTCAAGATATGATTCCATTAGATGATATTCCGTACATAGGACAATACGGTAAAAATACTGATGGACTGTATGTAGCCACTGGGTTTAAAAAGTGGGGAATGACTAATTCCACAGTGGCTGCCATGATTATCTCCGATGAAATATTAGGTAAGGTAAATGATTATAAGGAAATTTTCTCTTCTCATAGATTTGATTTAGCTCCATCCATAGTTGAGCTTGGTGGAAATATGAAGGAAGCCACTAAGAAAATAATAACTGCAAGGCTTAATAACACGGGAAGAACCATTGAAGACTTAAAAAATGGTGAAGGAGCTCACGTGACTTATAAGGGAGAAAAGGTAGGAGCTTATAAGGATGAAGAAGGTAGAGTTTATATAGTGAACATTGTTTGCAAACATTTAGGTTGCGAACTTGAATTTAATGATGCAGAAAAAAGTTGGGACTGTCCTTGTCATGGATCTAGATATACAGTTAGAGGAGAAATTATTGAAGCACCAACTACAGCTCCATTGGAACTAATAGAATTATAATAAAAGTTAAAATAGTAACATCAAATGTAATTAGATGTTACTATTTTTCAATGTTTAAATAAATTTGAATATGAGTGAAGTTTTATTAAAACAAAATATAAATTCTATAGTATTATTTTCTCTACTCAGTGTAAATAATAATACCGATACAATATATTTTAAAACTTATTAATATGTAAGAACTAACAGTACTAGTGAAACTAACAAGATTAATGAATTTGAAGAGTACAAAGTTTAATTAACTACAGAAAAGTGAGGGATTTAGAATGCAAACTGGAATTGTAAAATGGTTTGATAATAACAGAGGATATGGATTTATTTCTTGTAATGAGGGGAAAGATGTATTTGTGCATCATTCACAAGTAAAGGAAAAGACTCATGATAAAGATTTACATGAAGGTGAAGAGGTTTTATTTGATGTAGTAGAAAGAGAAAAAGGACTTCAAGCTATTAATGTACAAAAAATGGAGTAGAAATAAATATTAAGATTCAGTTATAGTAAAGGCAAGTAGATTTAAAATTGATATACTAATATTGACTAACATTACCCTAGGGAAGAAACCCTAGGGTTTTTGAAAATGGTAAATCAGTTTGTAATAATAAATAGCAAAACTGACAATTTTGTGGTATATTTAAATTTATATAAATAATAAAAATTGCTTATGAATGGAAAATATCCAGCTCATCTCGACTTGATATTTATTTCAGATGACTTGTTGGAGATATTTAAGAATAATGAAAAAGGAAGTGAATTTAATGGCAGATAACTATACAAGTACTTCGTCAAACTTTATTAAAAGGATTGTAGTAGATGACCTACAGACAGGAAAACATAATGATATAATAACTCGTTTTCCACCAGAACCAAATGGTTATCTACATATTGGTCACGCAAAATCAATAGTATTAAACTTTGAGTTAGCGGATGAATTTAAAGGTAAAACAAATCTTCGTTTTGATGATACGAATCCAGTAAAAGAAGATACAGAATATGTAGAATCTATAAAGGAAGATGTTGAATGGTTAGGATTTCAGTGGGATAATTTATTCTTTGCATCAGATTACTTTGAAGAAATGTATGATAAAGCAGTGCTTTTAATTAAAAAAGGCAAAGCATTTGTTTGCGACTTATCCGCAGAAGAAATCAGAAAATATAGAGGAACTCTAACAGAGCCAGGAAAAGAAAGCCCATTTAGAAATAGAACAGTTGAAGAAAATCTAGATTTGTTTGATAGAATGAGAAAAGGCGAATTTAAGGATGGAGAAAAGGTTTTAAGAGCTAAAATTGATATGAGTTCTCCAAATATAAATATGAGAGATCCTGTTATTTATCGTATCGCTCATGCAGCTCATCACAACACAGGAGATAAATGGTGTGTTTATCCTATGTATGATTATGCTCATCCAATTGAAGATGCTATAGAAAATATTACACATTCTATTTGTACTCTTGAGTTTGAAGACCACAGACCACTGTATGATTGGGTAGTTAAAGAATGTGAAATGAAGAGCCAACCTCAACAAATTGAGTTTGCGAGACTTAATATGACTAATACAGTGATGAGTAAGAGAAAGCTTAAGGCTCTTGTAGATGAAAAAGTGGTTGATGGTTGGGACGACCCAAGAATGCCAACTATCGCTGGACTTAGAAGAAGAGGATTTACACCTGAAGCAATTCGTAATTTCTGCAGAGAAATTGGAGTTGCTAAAAATGATAGTATTGTTGATGGACAAATGCTTGACCATTTTATAAGAGAAGATTTAAGTCCTAAAGTACCAAGAACTATGGGAGTTTTAAGGCCATTAAAGGTAGTTATTACAAACTATCCAGAAAATGAAAGTGAAATATTAGAAATAGAAAACAACCAAGATGATGAAACTATGGGAAAAAGACAAGTACCTTTCTCAAGAGAAATCTATATAGAGCAAGATGACTTTATGGAAGAGCCACCTAAAAAATACTTCAGATTATTTCCTGGAAATGAAGTTAGACTTAAGGGTGCATACTTCATAAAATGTAATGATTTTTTAAAGGATGAAAGTGGAAGAGTAGTAGAAATTCATTGCACCTATGATCCTGAAACTAAGAGCGGCACTGGATTTACTGGAAGAAAGGTTAAAGGTACAATTCATTGGGTAGATGCAAAATCTGCAGTTGAAGCAGAATTTAGATTGTATGATCCATTAATTCTTGATGAAAACCAAGATGAAAACAAGGATTTCTTACAGAATATTAATCCAAATTCCTTGGAAGTTTTACAAGGCTATGTAGAGCCAAATATGAGCAGCGCAAGACCAGAGGATAAGTTTCAATTCTTTAGGCATGGATATTTCAATGTGGATACAAAATATACTAATGAAGAAAAGTTAGTATTTAATAGAATAGTATCTTTAAAGAGCTCATTTAAAATAGAAAAATAATCATTTTAAAATTAAGTATGAATCTTTAATCAAAATTATGGTTAGTTTATCAAAATTATAAAATAACAGTGATAAATTAACAGCTATAAATAAACCTTTTCTTCAAATACTATATTTACAATATATTTGAAGAGGAGGTTTTTTATAATGAGAAAAATGCCCAAAGGAATGCATGAAGATGCCATAGAAGCAACAAAAAATTTACTAAGAGAAAATGTAGGTATGGAAGAAATAGCAGCGATAACAGGATTAAAATCAGATGAGGTACAGGAAATACAAAGGAAAAATAATATAAAGGGAATACAAGAATAAAAGAATCCTATAATAGAAATGGAAGTTTTTATTTTGTAAAAACCATGACATTTTATTTTGAAGCATAGAGAAATGTACTAAATTGCGGAGTTTTAGCAGAAATATATAAATAGTAGATTGATTAAAGAAAATATAAAAGAAGTCACAATACTTGCTTTTCTTTTAGAAATGCATAAAAACTTAAGTTTAAAGGTATTCTATTTATGAGAAATAAGTATGTTTCATAAAACTTAAAAATTTTATGAAACCTATAACACTTGTAAACTTTAATGAAAATGGAGGTTTTGAAAATGAAAGCAAGAATTGAAAAAGATGACTGTATCTCATGTGGATTATGCCCAAGTCTTTGTCCAGAGGTTTTTGAGTTTGAAGATGATGGAAAAGCTGGAGTAGTTGTAGACGAAGTTCCATCAGAAAATGAAGATAGTGCAAAAGAAGCGGCAGAAAGCTGTCCAACAAGTGCTATAATTATCGAATAAAAGCATAATATAATACTTATTAATTATTATAATCATAATAATGATTGAAAAAGCCAAGATAATATATCTTGGTCTTTTTTTATTTAAGAATTTCATATAATAAAGCCAATAAAAGCATGCAACTAAGAAATAAATCCTAATTATTTTAAAAAAAATTAAAGTGATTTAAATAAAATTAAAAAATCCAAAATTTCACATATAAAAATATATTCTAAATTTTCAAACAATTATCTTAAATTATGTAGAAATATTCATAATACAGTAAAAAAACAATTAATAATTTGATATATATGTAAATAATATTAAATTACTATTAACAAAATAAAAACTTTTTGCTTTTAACATATTTATAATTGTGCTAAAATATATTTAAACCATGAAATATTTTAGGGGGGCGATTATATTGTTAAAAAAAGTACTTGCAGGAGTATTAACTGGGTTAATGGTTCTAGGGATGGTTGGCTGCGGTCCTAAGAGTCCAGTAACAAGTGGCGGTGAAACCAAAGAAAAGGATTACAAAATTGGAATCATAACTGGTACTGTTTCTCAAGGGGAAGAAGAGTACAGAGCTGCTGAAAAAATGAAGCAAAAATATGGGGACAAGATAGTACTTCAAACTTATCCAGATAGCTTTATGAAAGAACAAGAAACAACAATTGCTAATACACTAACATTAGCATCAGATCCAGATGTTAAAGCTATAGTATTTGTTCAAGCAGTGCCAGGTGCATCTGCGGCAATAGATAAAGTTAAAGAAAAAAGACCTGATATGTTATTTATAGCAGGGGTTCCAGGTGAAGACCCAGCTATGATAGCTGGAAAGGCTGATGTAATATTACAAGCAGACGAACTTGGTATGGGCAGATCTGTTATAGAACAAGCTAAGAAACAAGGTGCTAAGACTTTTGTTCATTACTCTTTCCCAAGACATATGTCTTATGAGTTACTTGCTCAAAGAAGAGATTTATTTAGAGCTACATGTGAAGAATTAGGATTAAAATTTGTTGATGCAACAGCACCAGACCCAACAGGAGATGCTGGAGTTCCAGGAGCACAACAATTTATTCTTGAAGACGTGCCAAGAAAGGTTCAAGAGTTTGGAAAAGAAACAGCATTCTTTAGTACAAACTGTTCAATGCAAGAACCACTTATTAAATCAGTATTAGCACAAGGCGCTATATTCCCACAACAATGCTGTCCATCACCATACCATGCTTATCCAGGTGCATTAGGAATACAAATTCCAGATGACAAAAAAGGTGATGTAGATTTTATAGTTAAAGAAATAGGCAAGAAGATAGAAGAAAAAGGTGGAAAAGGTAAATTCTCAACTTGGCCAGTACCAGTAAATATGTTATTCGTTGAAGCTGGAACAGAGTATGCTATGCAAGTTATAGAAGGAAAAACTAATGGCAAAAATGATAAAGCTAAGTTACAAGAAGTTATTGCTAAAGTTTTAGGTAGCGAAATTAATGTTACACCTTTAAAAGATAGTAAGGCTAATAAAACTTATGACAACTACTACCTATTATTATCAGATTATATTAACTTCTAGTAGTATCCAAAGTTTACTGAAAATTTAAAACAGTTACAATTATTTGAATAAAATTAATTGTTTCTGAACTAACAACTCCAGCATAAGAATTATATAAGTTAGCAAAGAAATTTCTTTGCTAACTTTCCTTTAGATAATGAAAAACTCAGTTTGGTAAGGGGATTTGGCACATAATAACTAGTGAGTCTTTAATATAGATGCAATTTATTCAAACCTTGAGGGGAGGCAAAAACATGGAGAAGAAATATGTGCTCCGTATGGAGAACATTGAGAAAGAGTACTTTGGAAACTCGGTACTTAAGGGTGTTACTTTAAATATTAAACCTGGGGAAATACATGCACTACTTGGGGAAAATGGTGCAGGAAAATCTACATTAATGAATATTTTATTTGGAATGCCTGTGATTCATTCTACAGGAGGATTTAAAGGACAAGTATATTTAAATGAAGAGCCAATAGAGATAAAATCACCAAAGAATGCCATGGATTTAGGAATTGGTATGGTTCATCAGGAGTTTATGCTTATTCCAGGTTTCACAGTGGCAGAAAATATAAAAATAAATAGAGAGATTACTAAAAGCTCTTTTGCTAGTAGAATATTTGGGGAAAATCTTAAAACCCTTGATTATAAAGCTATGAATATGGATGCTAAAGTTGCATTAAAAACCACAGGAATAGGTATAGATGAACTTGCTTATGTATCTAGCCTTCCAGTAGGATATATGCAGTTTGTAGAAATTGCGAGAGAAATAGATAAGAAAAATCTAAAAGTCTTGGTATTTGACGAACCTACCGCAGTTCTTACAGAGAGTGAAGCAGAAACGCTGCTTGCTGCTATGAAGAATATTGCTAAAAGTGGAATTGCAATTATCTTTATTACTCATAGATTAGATGAAGTTATGGAAGCAGCAGACAACATCACAATTTTAAGAGATGGACAACTAGTTGCGACTGTTGAAAAGAAAAATACAAATGTAGTTCAACTAGCAGAATATATGGTAGGAAGAAAACTTGAAATCCTTAGAAAAGAAGAAGAAAAGAAGAGTTCAGATCAAGCAACTTTACTAAGCATCAATAACTTAGTGGTAGAAATGCCTGGTGAAAGAGTAAAAGGCGTAGATCTTCAGGTTAAGAAAGGTGAGATTTTAGGACTTGGAGGACTAGCAGGTCAAGGAAAAATAGGAATAGCCAATGGAGTAATGGGACTTTATCCAACTAGTGGAGAAGTTTTATTAGAGGGAAAACCATTAGTACTTAATTCTCCTGAAGGAGTTCTTAAAAGTGAGTTAGCCTTTGTATCTGAGGATAGAAGAGGTATAGGCTTACTTCTTGATAATTCTATTGAGTTAAATATAGTAGTAACTTCTATGCAAATAAACGATGGCTTCTTTAAAAAGTTCGGCCCTGTAAAAATGATAGATGCGAAAAATGTAAGAAATTATGCCAATTCTATGATTAAAGACTTAGATATAAGATGTACAGGACCAACTCAACTTACAAGAAGGTTGAGTGGGGGAAATCAACAAAAGGTATGTATCGCAAGAGCACTTACCTTAAATCCAAAGGTATTATTTGTATCAGAGCCTACAAGGGGAATAGATATAGGAGCTAAAAAGCTAGTGTTAGATACTTTAGTTAAGCTTAATAAGGAAAAAGGAATGACAATTGTTATGACTTCTAGTGAACTAGCAGAGCTTAGATCTATTTGTGATAGAATTGCCATAATTACAGAAGGAAAAGTAGCTGGAATATTAAAACCAGAAGCTCCTGATGCAGAATTTGGACTTTTAATGTCTGGGTTAAATGCAGACACAAAAATAGAAAGTGAAGAGCAAAAGGGGGTGAAAGTAAACCATGGAGAGAATTAGAGAATTTGTTGATAAAACTGGATTACCTAGATTAATTATAGGGGGATTATTTATACTTCTTTGTTTCTTAGCAATTCCAATGAATTTAAATATGGCTACTCTTTTTTCAGATATATTAGTTAGATTTGGAATGAATGGAATACTAGTACTTGCTATGGTACCAGGTATTCTTTGTGGGATAGGGCTAAACTTTGGAGTTCCTATTGGAATACTTGCTGGAATTTTAGGCGGACTAATCAGTGTACAAATGGACTTAGTAGGGTTTCAAGCCTTCTTTGTTGGTACTATAATTTCTATAGTTATTGCTGCAGTACTTGGATATGTTTATGGATTGCTGCTTAATAAGGTTAAGGGCGATGAAATGATGATTGGAACCTATGCTGGGTTCTCTGCAGTATCTCTTATGTGTATCGGTTGGCTATTATTGCCTTTCACAAGTGATGAGATAAAGTGGCCAATTGGGCAAGGTCTTAGAACTACTATAACGTTGGAAGACCGGTTTGGTAAGGTTTTAGATAACCTCTGGAGCTTTTCCATAGCTGGAGTAAAAATTCCTACGGGATTAATTATCATGTTCTTAGTTTGTTGCTTAATAATATGGCTTTTCCTTAAAACTAAAACTGGAATAATGATGACAGCAGCAGGTAACAATCCTAAGTTTGCACATGCTTCTGCCATAAAGGTAGATCAAATGAGAATTATTGGAACTACAATTTCTACAATCTTAGGAGCTGTAGGAATCATGGTTTATTCTCAAAGCTATGGATTTATTCAGTTATATACAGCACCTATGAATATGGCATTCCCTGCAGTTGCTGCAGTGCTCATAGGGGGAGCGTCTACTAGAAATGCAAAAATTTCTCATGTTATTATTGGAACTTTCTTATTCCAAGGATTATTAACCGTGGGACTTCCCGTAGTTAACTCCATGTTTACAGAAGGTAATCTATCAGAAGTTATAAGAATAATAGTTAGTAATGGTATTATAATTTATGCCTTAACAAAAGCTAAAGGAGGTGGAGCTGATGCATAGTAATGGATTATTTGCAAAGGCAAAAGAGTATATATTTAGTAATATGGTTACCATATTATTCATCATTCTTTGTTTGATTGGGTTAAATTTGTCTGGTCAACCCTTAACTTTAGTTCTAGATGAAATAGTAAACAGAATAGCTAGAAACTTATTTATTGTATTATCTCTTATAATTCCAGTTATTGCAGGGATGGGGCTTAACTTTGGTATAGTAATTGGTGCAATGGCAGCTCAAATTGTTATTATTGCAGTAACCCATTGGGGTATTGTAGGTATTCCAGGATTTTTATTATGTGTAGTATTAACTACTCCTATTGCTATAGTCTTTGGATATCTTACAGGTAAGCTTCTAAACATGACAAAGGGTCAAGAAATGATAACTAGTATGATTCTTGGAATCTTTGCCAATGGACTGTATCAACTTTTATTCTTATTCCTAGTAGGAACTGTAATTCCTATGAAAAATCCTAAGCTTATGATAAGTGGTGGAGTTGGAATAAAAAATACAGTAGATTTAAATGGTGGAATTAAGTATGCTTTAGATAATTTATGGAAGCTATCACTTTATGAATTAGTTTATTATGTAGCTTTAATCGGTATAATTGGCTATGTGGCAGCTATAATTTATAAAGTAGTAAAGAAAAAGGGGAGCATTACAAAACAAATTGTTATGGCTGTATTAAGCTTAGTAGCAGTTATTGTGTGCCAACTTCCAGAAATTGCGAAAATTTTGATATATGTAAATGTACCGATGGTAAGTATATTTATTTTAGTTGTATTATGTGCCTTCAATGTGTTCATCTTTAAAACTAAGATGGGGCAAGATTTCAGAACTGTAGGACAAAGTGCAATGGTTGCTAATGCATCTGGTATAAATGTAAATAAGACAAGAATTAAAGCTATCATAATTTCTACAGTTCTAGCAGCTTGGGGACAAATAATATTCCTACAAAACATAGGAACATTGAACACATACGGAAGCCATGAACAAGTGGGTATGTTCGCTATTGCGGCTATATTAATAGGCGGAGCTTCTGTATCTAAAGCAACAAATAAACAAGCTTTTCTTGGAGTAATTCTATTCCATACTCTGTTTGTAGTATCTCCAACAGCAGGAAAGAATTTATTTAATAATGCTCAAATAGGAGAATATTTTAGAGTATTCGTAGCATATGGAGTAATTTGTGTATCACTTGCACTTTATGCTTGGAAGAAGATTGTACAGGATAAGCGAGATTTAAAAATGTAGGTTTTATAAAATTATTGAATAAAGAAAGTAGTTATATAAAAGGACACTCTTTGAGGAAAAATAAATGCATTAAGCTTAAGTTTATTGAGGCTTAATTATGAAAATAAAGCAAGGTATCATAAAAATGATACCTTGCTTTTTAATGTTAAAATAAAGTTTAAAGCATTTATAGATACAAATGTTTTACATAGATATATCATTAACAAAAGAAAGTTCTAAAGGAATGTTTTCACTTATTAGATTATTTAAGCTGTCTAAAAAAATAGCCTTATATAAATTAAGGTATAGGATAAGAATATATAAGGACTAAACAATTTTTAATGAGGATGATTAGTATTAAATTAAGGTCATCATTAATAGATGACATGTAAAAATTTTTAAAAGTTGTCTAATATAATCTGAAGCAGGGAGTATTAATATGCTAAGGAAAAAAAATCTAAATAGACAAAAAGATGTGGTTAATAATAAAAATAAAGAACAAGAAAATAATATGGATAGTTTTCTAATAGCTTTAGTTAAGAATAAAGTGGAGAATAAAGACTTCACTAAGGCTACTGGTATATTAGAACTAAGTTTTTCAGAGGAAGCATATATCAATTGCACCTTTAGAGAGATAGAATTTAAATATATTAACTTTTCTAATGTGATCTTTGAAAATTGCTTATTTGAGTTGTGTAGCTTTTATCATTGTAGTATAGAATATAAAAGTATTATGGAGATTTTCCATGGGACTTTACAAAGATGCAACTTTAATTTATGTGACTTAAATGGGGTTATTATAAAAAGGTGCAAATTAAATGAAGTGTCTTTTAGAGATGTTAGTTTAAGTAAGTCCAACTTAATAAAAGATAGCTTTAACTCAGTTAAATTTATAGATGATTGTAGCCTTATAGATTGCATAATCAGGGATACTTGCTGCTGTTTTAATATATTATTTGTAAATGAGAAGTCATATACTAAATTAAGTTATGGCTCATATATAGGATCATTTAATTATAAAGATAATTACTATTGCCTGAGAAATAAATCTAAACATCGCTGTGAAAAAAAAGATCTTCATATTTCAAATAGTTACATCACTTTTGGTAATCAGTATCTAAAGAATGATATTCATGATAAGTATGGAGAATGTTTTTACCAAAGTAAGCTAGCTAAGCATAGAACTTTAAAAGGTATAAAAAAGTTTGTTTCAAGTGCTTCAAACCTTGTGTGTGGTTATGGAGAAAAACCTTTTAGAAGTTTTGGGGTATCTTTGATTATAATAATAATTTGTGCAATAATATATTTATTTACTGGGATAAAAACTCAAAGTAGAGTAATTGATTATCATGAATTATTTGTGGCAAATGGTCTTCCAGAACTTTTTCAAGATTTATTATATTGTATTCACTTTAGTGTAGTTACTTTTTCTACCACAGGCTATGGAGATTTGGTACCCTATGGAAAATTAAGTATGTTCATTGCTAATGTTGAAATAATTACTGGAGTAATTATGGTGGCAATTTGGACCTCCACATTAGTGAGGAAAATGACTAGATAAGTGAGAAAAGTTTTACTTTTGATTCCACTATATTCCAGTGAGTAACGGAATAAGTCATGATATAATATAGATAAGTTTAGTCATTTATTGGTTATAATAGATATGAAAATTCACACGTGGAATAGAAGTTGATATAGCATATATTAACATTACATCATATTAAGGGGGTGAAGTGGTGAAATCAAAACATAGTAATTTCAATAAGTACAAAAATGACAGATTTTTTGTTTTTAAGGGAAAAATAAGTGCTGGCAAAACTCATACTGCAATTAGGAGAGCAGCTTACTTAAGTAACGAATATTGCCTATATAATAGTGATAATATACTTTATATTACTAATGAAGAAAAGCAGTACATAGGCGATATTTATAAGGATTTAAGGGAAAGTAATACTAACATAACCTTCTTTAGCGCCATTAATAATTCCTTTGAGGTATTAGCTGTAGATGAGTTAATAGATTCATACTTTAATTCTTATAGTAAAAAATCTAAAAATACATACAGTATATTTGAAAATGAAGAAGATAAGATTAAAGTGATTTTAGAAGGAATAGGAAAACTAAAACCACAGTATCCAAAATCAAAATTACTAAATAGTAAAAACTCTAATTTTCTTCTTGAGGAAATTGAATATATAAAAAGTAATGGAATAGGAACCTTGGAAGATTATCAGGGTTTTATAAGAAAAGGAAAACAAAAAAAGATTTCTAAAAACTCATCATCAAGAGAAGTTATCTATAGTCTACTTATATTTTATAATAGCTTCTTAAAGCAAAATAATCTCATAGATTCAATTGATAAAGAGGTTTTAGCTAGAGAAGAAGGAAGTAAGAAAAGTAGTAAAAAATATACCCACATAATCTTAGATAATAGTGAAGAACTTACAAGAACACAACTTCAATTTGTAAAGACCTTATTTAAAAATAAATCTTATAGCAATTTTGTAGTTGTAATTAATGATAAGGGTAACGCAACTCCACTTACATACTTCACTGGCAATAAGGAAATTAAGGGTTTTTATGGTGAAAATAAGTACAAGGTTATAAAGTTTAAAGAAAGAGCTATTATGAAACAGCTTTCTTTAAATAGTGATGAACACCTTTCTGAGGAAAATCTAGTAAATGATAATAATGATAAATGTGGAAACACATTTATCAGTAAAAGTATCCAAGAGGTCGAATCTATAACCTTAAAAGAAGAGGATATTACAAAAAAAGATGATTTATTAGACGGTCATAAATTCAAACAAGATGAAAAGCTTTTAAATTATAAACAAAATGAGAAGGATTCACAGATGAAAATGGTTAATTCATATATGGAGTATTTCGGTTATTATGATTTTAAAAATAAGAAAATTTATGATTTTGCGGTAGATAGCAGTAGCTACAAGGAAATTATTTTAGAACCTAATGGTGATGGACAAACATTAAAAGAAGATGAGTTAAGATCAGTGGCTATTTATAGCGATATTGCTGCAGGAGAGCCAATACTTATAAGTGACGAAATTGAAGGGGCTTTTAATATTCCAACTTATTGGTTAAAGGGAGTAAAGGATGCCTTTATGTTAAAGGTTAAGGGAAATAGTATGATAGGTGCTAACATTCATGATGGTGATTATGTACTTATTAGAAAACAGAGTATTGCTAATAATAGGGATATTGTAGCTGTAGATTTAGATGGTAATGCTACATTGAAGAGACTGTCAATAACAAAAGAGGGTATATTCTTGATTCCTGAAAATCCAAAGTATGATCCTATAAAAGTAGAAAATGAAGATGCAATGATTATTGGAACAGCCATTGGAGTTATAAGTAGAAAATAAAAGCAGGGAACATTGAGTAGGAATAGTTACAGTTTTAGATAACAGATGATAATATATTTACTTAAAAATCACAATCTATAGCATAAGAACTACACCCCTTAGGAAAATCCTTAGGGGTGTTTGAGTTTTATAAAGCTAAACTGATATTCATATTTTTTAAGAAAGTATCTTAGAAGCTTTAATATGGATAGTAAAATATTTATTCTTCATCTAAGTCGATAATTATTACTTTACTTAATGTAAATAAGGTACAAGTATTTCTTTTTGTCTTACAGCTACAATCTTCAATGCATTCAGAGATTTCAATAGGGGTGAAATTTTTATTACAATCTTTACTACAAGTACAGTTCTCGCCACAATTGCAGCCGCTGCCACAGTTACAATTTTCCTCATTGCAATTGTAATAACTGTCAGTGAGACAAGTTCCAAGCTTGCAATTATTGGTTTTATGGTCAGGCTTTTGTTGCGTGTTATCCGAATTGTTCATCTTTCTTCTCCTTTAACAACATTTTGGAAGGATAAGTCTCCAAACATCTGTATGTGGGGGTTATCTTTCTGTAAAATGAAAGTATTCATTATTTAACCATGCTTTGAAAGATTAAATAACCTTATAAGTTAAGGTATATTTGCGTTTATACGAACTTCCATTTAAGGTTATTGAAGAAATTCAATTAGTAGGTTTTTAGTAAATATTAAAATAAATAAGAATACGTAATCTTATTACAAATTATGGTCATACTATATACTATGAAAAAATTGATAATTTGCTTATAATAAATAGATTATTATAAGTGCTTTACTGTATAATAAGGCTGTAAGAAAGTTTTGCAATATTATGATTTAAGTAATTATTAATTTTAAAAGATTTCAATTGGCTTCTTAGAGGAGCTTTATAAGTAGTAATTCATATATAAAGTTAATGTTTATATAAACCATAATGCTAAACCACATATACCTAATGATTTTGTATTTAGAAAGGAAGATTATTATGTTACAAAGGATTAGATTAAACCTAGAGGCAGTAGAAGCAATGCTATATTACTGGCAGGCAGCTAGTGAAAAGGATATCATTGCAGAAAAGTTTTTCTATGATGTAGCTGAAATGCCTGCATTAAGTGCTGCTTATGATGAAGAATTCAATGGTGAATCGGTTAGAAGAGCACTAAGCGCCATAAAAAATAGGGAACCGTACCGTGGAAACAAAAAAGAAAAGAAGTTTTGGAATAACAATATGTGGATGATGGAGGATTTAGAGTATACTAGATCTATGGCAAATCCCCTAAAGAAATTAAATTTGGATTCCTTGGTAAATGAGTTAAAGGATTTTAAAGGCAATGAGAATATTGAGGAAGTAGAAGTTATATTTTCTCCATTACATTCAGATGAATACATTATTTCAGGAAATAGACTTATTATTAATTTCTTTAGAATAAAGCCAAGTGATACAAACGAAGTTGCATACATTGGAGAAAAGATATTAATAGATTATGTAAAAGAAAAAATAGTAGAGTTATTGGAAAAATAGTAAAAAATAAAAAAATTAGAAGGGGACTAGGGTTATTGCTCAGGTCCCCTTTTAACTTGAAAAATAAGTTTGCTGACTTTAAAATGATTAATTTTTATATGAAACTTCAAGATATAAGATTATTAGTAAAGTTTAACATTGACTTTTTCTCAACTTACTAATAGAATAATATAGGATTAGTTAGGAGGCTAAATAATTATGGACTATGAAAATGACCTTCGCTTGGGGTATTGGTTAAAAGTATTAACTAGAAAGATGACATCCTACCAAGACTGTAAGCTGAGTAAATATAATATTACTAGTGCACAACTAGGGGTACTTATAGAACTTTGGAAAAAAGATGGGCAATCACAAAAAGAAATTCAACAAATTTTAGAAATTAAACCAGCCTCTTTTACGGGGTTAGTGTCCTATCTAGAAACTAAGGGATTCATTAAAAGGATAAGCGATGCTGAGGATGGAAGAATAAATAGAATATTTCTTACTGAAGAAGGCAAGGCAATAAAAGAAGAAAGTTTTAAGGAATTCCTTAAAACAAGAGATGTTATGTTTAAAGGATTTATGAAAGAAGAACAACAACTATTAGTTTGTTGGCTAAAGAAAATGTGCGACAATTTAGAGAAAGGTCAAGGTGATTAAGTGGATAAAACAAAAGAATTAGGTGAAGAACGAATAGGAAAACTACTATTGAAGTTTTCTATTCCTGCAATTATAGGCATGATTGTAAATGCACTATACAATATAGTAGATAGAATTTTCATAGGACAAATACCAGGAGGCGTTGGAGAATTAGCTCTTTCAGGGGTTACAGTTACTTTTCCAATTTCAATTATAATTATGGCCTTTGGTATGTTAATAGGAGTAGGATCAGCATCCTTAATATCAATAAGACTTGGAGAACAAAAAAAGCAAGAAGCAGAAAAAATTCTTGGAAATTCTTTTGTATTAGTAATTATAATTCTTGTTGGTTTAGCGATAATAATATTTCCGTTTTTAGATAGCTTATTAATTGCTTTTGGTGCTAGTGAGAAAATATTACCTTATGCAAAGGAATATATTCAAATTATTATAGCTGGAGGGGTTATCCAAAATATAGGTTTTGGACTTAATGCAGCTATAAGATCAGAAGGGAATCCTAAGATAGCAATGTTAACAATGCTTTTAGGAGCCGTTGTAAATACAGTATTAGATCCTATTTTCATCTTTGTATTTGATATGGGAGTAGCAGGTGCAGCTATTGCTACCGTAATAGCCCAATTAGCGAGTACGGTTTGGGTATTATATCACTTTACAAAAGGAAATAGTACTTTAAAACTTAAGAAAGAAAACTTTAAATTAGATATTAAAATTATTAAGAGTATCTTTGCTATAGGAATGGCGCCTTTCTTCATGCAACTTGCTGCAAGTTTGGTACAAATCTTATCCAACAAAGCGTTGCTAGTCCATGGAGGGGAATTTGCCATTGGAGCTATGGGAGTAATTTCTAGTGTGGCAATGATGTGCTTAATGCCAGTATTCGGTATAAATCAAGGTTCACAACCTATCATTGGATATAACTATGGTGCTAAAAATTATGGAAGAGTTAAAAAGGCTTGGAAGCTGGCAGTTATTGCAGCAGTGTTAGTAACTACAACAGGATTTTTAGTAGTTGAATTAGCAGCACCAAATATTATTAAAATATTTAATAGTAATCCTGATCTTGTGAGAATTGGAACTCATGGTATTAGAATTTATCTTTCTGTGCTTCCAGTTATAGGTTTTCAAGTTATAAGCTCAAACTACTTCCAAGCAGTAGGTAAGGCAAAAATATCTATGTTCTTAAGTCTTTGTAGACAAGTAATAGTATTGATACCACTAGTAGTAATTTTGCCACCAATCTTTGGATTAGATGGAGTTTGGATTAGTGGACCAGCCTCCGATGCTATTGCATCAATAATTACTTTGTATTTTGTAATGAAGGAATTAAAGTTCTTAAAAGAACAGGAGATGGATGCTAGAGTTGCCTAAATGTTGGGCTTGTAGACTAATGGGATTAATAATGAAGCCTTATAAATGTTTCTACCCTGTAAAGTTAAATATAAAATAAACTAGAGAAAGGTTGTATGGAAGGGCTTAAGCACTTCTATACAACCTTTTAACACTTTATTACATTAGATGTTTTCACTAGATAAAGATAGGACTTTAAAAGTTAAGTTTTCCCTGTAAGTTAGGAATACAAAAAATACGTGTGGATTTTTTATTACCAAAGTTATTATTAAGTTAATTTCTAGATAAGTTTGCTTTTAAGCTTTTGTATCTTCTTCTCTAAAGTATGGATTGTCTTGAAGATATCTTCATATTCTTTAAGATTAATTTTTCCACATTTATAGTCTTCATATATGCCAGCACCAATATCATAGAAAAGTTTTTTTATATCCCCTTCTATACTATGAATTTCATACTTTAACTTTGAGTTTTCAATAAGATTGCCAGTGCCCTTTGCCAGTTCATCTATTCCTTCAGAAAGAGTATCAAGTAGTTTATCCAAATAACTTTTATCCTTCATTTTATCACCTTATTGTTATTATTGATTGAATTAGCTAAAATAAGTTGCATTATTATTAAGGTACTTAAATATATAGATTATACTTGTTAAGGTTACCTTCAAAAGATGGATTGTTATTGCAACCTTAATATATAAGTATTCATTAAGATAAAATATGTACACATATTTATCTTTTCATGGAAAAATAGGTGTAGTATCATATATGTATAGAAGCAAATTAGGATTTTAAAAACAATTCTTAGAAATTAATATTGGAACATTGAAAGCTACTAAGTAAGAACAAGGTATTTTTTAGATGAATTTTTGTCCCTATAAATAACTTTATAAGACCATTTGGAATATTAGAAAATTAAAAGCTTATAATTATATATAGATAACGAAACATAGAACTATTAATAAAAATTAATATATACAAATTTAGGATGGTGATAAAGGGATGGATAAAGCTAAGTTAAGCATAGGTTTTTTTGATTCAGGAGTAGGAGGCTTAAGTGTTCTTAGAGAAACTATTAAACTGATGCCGAATGAAAATTACATATATTTTGGAGATTCAAAAAATGCGCCTTATGGAGTTAAGACAGTAGAACAAGTGCAAGAATTATCATTTAAGGCTATAGATTTTTTGCGTTCAAAGGGAGTAAAAGCTATTGTAGTAGCCTGTAATACTGCAACTAGCGCTGCTATTGAGCAGCTTAGGGAGAGTTACAGGGATATCCCTATAATTGGAATAGAACCAGCACTAAAGCCTGCGGTGGAGCTTCATAGACAGGGGAGTATAGTTATAATGGCAACTCCTATGACTTTGGTAGAAAAGAAGTTTAATGCACTTCAAAAAAAGTTTAAAGAAGAAGCAGATATATGTCCATTACCTTGCGATGGATTAGTAGAATTAATTGAGAGCGGTAACATAGATGGTGAGCTAATAGAAGCTTATCTTAGAAAGAGATTTAAAGAAGTTGAAGGAGATAAAATAGCAGCAGTAGTGTTAGGGTGCACTCATTATCCTTTTGTTAAGGATACAATAATAAAAATTTTAGGGGAGAGCGTTCCTGTAATAGATGGAAGTGAAGGTACCTCAAGGCATCTAAGAAATATCTTAGAAGAAGAAGGTATAGTAAACTCTAACAGTGTAAAAGGAACAGTGGATATATATAACTCCTTAGATGGCCAGGATATGATAGATTTAAGTTTTAGGTTACTTAATACTTAAAAGGCTGTGAGTTAAACATATATTAAGGTATTGTTTAATAAATAACAATGATTTTAAATTATTCATATAAATCTTTAACAAAAACTACCCTATTGGAATATCCTATAATATAGACAAACTCTAAATCTAAGGAGTTTTTATTTAAGTGAGCTTAGAAAGAAGTGTACTTACCATAATAGGGAAAGTCACTTTTTTAGCTATTAAAAAGCCCCTTAGTGAAAATAAAAAATAGGGTGATAAGGGTGAAGATTTTCAAATTTTCAAAGGAAAATAACTATGGGAACGGTGAAGATTTAGTTGAAGTGAAGATAACAAAGGATAAAGAGTTTAAAAGTGTGGTACTTTCAAATCCTACAGACAGTAATTGTATTTATATCATAGATAAAATTACACTGCTAAATAAACTTGCTTTAAGTGGAAGTAAGCTTGTGGAAGTTAGATTTTACAGTTATGATGATTTTAGGAATACAGATAGTGATTTTAATTACGATTCTTTAAAGATTAAGTTTAAGGTACATGAAGCAGAAACTTCGGATAAGACATTACTCCATAGAACAAAAATGAATTACGAACCTGCAAAAAATTTAATAGAGGAGGACTATTTTTTGGTGCTACCAGGAGGAGCTCTTTCTATTGAATTTCCTAAGGAAGAAAAAGATGTTTCTTTGAAGTTTTTACTGGGAAAAGAAGTGTTGTAAAAGAAGAATGTTTTTATTTATAAATCAGCTTTTTTGCTAGGTGGCATAAGCTTGTATACCAAAACATTAATTAAGAAGAAATAAGACTCAGGAGTTGAATTTATTAGCACCTGAGTCTTTGTATTGTTAAAAGTATTTTAGAATGTTGTGTAGTCTATATAGAAGTCCTTGGATAAATTAAACTTTAGTATATGGATAATCCTTTGGCAGAGTGGAGAATGAAAGTAACTTCTTTATTATTTAAATATATTTAAGAATTATATTTATTAAATTATGGTATAATAATTAGTAAATTATAGAAAATAGCAATCTTTATGATAAATTGCAATAATAAGCTATTTTCAATTGTGAGTTGATTTGACGATATTTTCTAAGGATAGAAATTCAATCTATTACAATAATAAAAAGGAACCTTTCATTGGAAGGTTATCCTCCTTGGAGAGTCGTTAAACTAAATTAATATGTTAATCATATAAAGAAAGGTAGGACATTTTATGAACCCAATAGTTACATTTGAAATGGAAAACGGCAAAATAATGAAGGCAGAGCTTTACCCAGAGGTGGCTCCAAATACTGTTAAAAATTTTATAAGTCTAGTTAAAAAAGGTTTTTATAATGGATTGATTTTCCATAGAGTAATTCCAGGATTTATGATTCAAGGAGGTTGCCCAGAAAAAAGTGGAATGGGTGGACCTGGTTATGGAATCAAGGGAGAGTTCTCATCAAACGGTTTTAAAAATAATCTTAAACATACTCCTGGAGTACTTTCTATGGCAAGATCACAGCATCCAGATTCAGCAGGAAGTCAATTTTTTATAATGGTAGCGAACTCTCCACATCTTGATGGTCAATATGCTGCTTTTGGAAAAGTGACTGAAGGTCAAAATGTTGCAGATGAAATTGTAAGTACAAAAACAGATTTTAGAGATAGACCTTATGAAGAACAAGTTATGAAATCTGTGACAGTAGATACTTTTGGAGTAGATTATGAGGATCCAGAAAAACTATAATTCTGAAGTATAAAAGGAGTAAATTAATGAGTTTTATTAATGATAAGGTTATTTTAACTTATGCTTTAGATTCAGAGGAAGTAAACATACTAAATAATCACTTTGAAAAAGAAGGGGCAAAGCCCTGCATTATTATTAAAAGCTCAATGGGGAGCAAAACCTTAAGTGAAATTCTTGAGGGGAAAATAACTTCTGAAGAGCAAAATCAAATCAATGAGAAAGAACTTTTCTGTGAAAGTGAAAAATCATGTAGTAAAGATTTACCTTTAGAAAAGGCTATAATACTTAATGGATTTGAAGGTGAGAAGCTTCAGAAAACAGTTATAAACATAAGAGAAATTCTTCAAAGTCGTCCAATACTAGCTGTAGTAACTCCAATATCAATAAATATGAAGTTTGGGGAAATACTTGAACATCTAATTGAAGAGAGAGAATTTCATAAGAAAAATGCAATGCAGAAGAAATAAAGAAGTTAGAATAAAAGTTCTCTAATATTTTAGAGGACTTTTATTTTGTATTATTAAAGTTATGTTATAATATAAGTATTAAGGTAGTTTTAACATAATAACTAGTTAGCATGTTAGCATACTTTGTGAAATACTGTGGCAAGGAAACAAGTGTACACAACAACATACAATTTGTTCACTTGCTCACAAGCATCCTTATGAACACAAAATATCTGTGAGCATCTTTGACTTGTTATTTTAGTTCAGATGCCTAAAATGAATAATTTTTAATGACATTTTGAAGAATAAATTTCCCGTGATTTTCACAGATTAAATGGATTAAGATGGGATATTTTCTTAATAATGAAAGCATAAGTGGGATTTAGCTCTTCTCGAAAATGTGATTTAATAAAAAGTTACTTGTTGATTATTTAATCTTATGAGGAGTAGATATTATGAGCGGAATAGGTGAAAGAATTAAAAATGCTAGAAATGCTAAGGGTATGAATCAAAAGCAGTTAGCTAAGAAATTAGGGGTTGCTGAAAGTTTTATTAATGAAATAGAAAGTGGAAAAAAAGTTATTAATGAGAAGCTTATGGATAGAATAGGCAAAGCTTTAGGTGGAGACTTAGAGAATATGAGTTCTATGATGAATACAATTATCATGGAAGAGGAGAAAGTTAATGACATCCCTAAAAAACAATATAAGACTCCAGAAGCTATTAATGATGTTTGGAGTGATGCATTAGGCTCGGTTCTAAAATCTGTAGGAATATATAATTATGACTTAGGTAAGTCTATTGGAAAAAAAGACATGCCGATAGTTTCAAATAAAGTAGAAGGCTTTGCTCAGGATAAAGTGTTATATCTGCAAATAGAAAATGATGATTTAATAGGCTTTAGAATTTCTAAGGGGGATTTAGCTTTTGCAAATCTAACTTCTGAAATAGAAAATAATGCAATTTGTTTACTTGATTACAATGGAGAAAGAGTACTAAGACAAATTAAAAAACTTGATAGTAGCAAAATATTGCTTCTTAGCAATAGAGGTTCCTTAAGAACAGAAACTGTAAACCATAAGGATATTAAGGTTATTGCAAAATTAAATAGATTAGAAATAAAATTATAACTTAGTAATGGAAAATAAAATAATAAGTTAAAGATGCATAAAAATCATGCACACATTTTAGCTCTCTATGATAAACATATCATAGAGAGCTTTATTTTTATATAGAAATTCAAAATTCCCATCAGTTAACTTGAGAGTTGGAAAATATATAGTATAAGGAAAAAATATTTTAGGTATTATGGATTTTATAAGTAAATCTATTTGGAGGCGAAGTTTATGAATGAGTTAAATCCAAAATGGAAAAATGAACCCATAGAAAGTGTAGCTATAGAAAGCTTCCATAAAGAACATAAAAATGATGATGAAAAGAAAAATACTGAAGAAGAAAAGGAAAATGTGGTAAATGATGTAAATATGGTTAAAGAAGAATTCAATAGAGAAGCTGCAGATAGTCCTATGTGTAATGAGGCCTATTATAGTGAAGATTACACTAATTACTTAGTAGAATTTGAGGGAGATATACAAGCACAAATAGAGAGATTAGATTATGTTTGTGCCTTTAGATTTTCACCATTTTATTATATAGCAGCGGTTAGAAATGGAATGCTTCCAAGGCTTTTTGAAGATGTGCCAGGAATTATTAATGCAGATACAAGTCTACCATATACTTTAACGGCTGTGGAACCAGTGGTAGCAGCTAATATAACAAAATTTCATGGAGAGACCTTTTTAACTCTTAGAGGAAATGGTACAGTAGCTGCAATAATCGATACGGGGATAGATTACTTAAACCCTCAATTTAGAGATGAAAAGGGCAATACAAGGATAATAGCTATTTGGGACCAAACCATTCCAGGTACAGTACCTAGTGAAGATGTAGGATACGGAACAGTGTATACAAGAGAAGAAATAAATAATGCTATTAGAGCCTCTGAAAGTGGTGGAGATCCCTATGCTATTGTACCCCATATAGATGAAGTAGGCCATGGGACTCAAATATCGGGGTTAGTTGGTGCCAAGGGATTAAATGGAGTAGTTGGGGCAGCACCAGAATGTGAGTTTGTGGTAGTAAAGCTAAAGGAAGCAAAAACTGTAGCATTAACGATCACAGGAATACGGGAGAGAAAAGGATTAATATATGAAGGAATAGACTATCTAGAAGGGATTAGGTTTGTATCAAATTTTCAGACCAAATTAGATATGCCCATGGCAGTGCTACTGAGTTTAGAGTCAAACTTGTCAGGCCATGATGGAACATCTTCTTTAGAAAGATTTATAACGTACTTTAGCACAAGAAAGGAATTAGTTTTTGTAGCAGGTTCGGGAAACCAAGGAGATAGCAATACCCATGCAGGAGGTACTTTTAGGCAAACTGGAGAATTAAGAAATGTTGAAATATTTTCTCAAAGTGGTGAAAAAAACTTACTTATTACAATATGGGCTACAAAGCCAGATAGAATTTCTTTAGGAATAGTGTCTCCTAGTGGAGAAATTATAGACCCTGTAACCCCTAAGATTAAAACTCCAGAGAGTTTTAATTTAATTATAGAGGGCACCACTGTAATTATAACAAATAATATTCCAGAGGATACTACGGGAGATCAGAATATTACTGTAGATCTTGTAAATCCAGTTGAGGGGATTTGGCAGTTAAGGCTTCGAGGAGAATATATTGTAAGCGGTCAATATAATTTATGGATTCCTCAAAGGCAACTGCTACAGCCCTTAACAAGATTTTTAGATGGAGATCCTTATATAACTGTAACTACCCCAGGTAATGCACAAACTGTAATTACCACAGGATACTATAATCAAAATACTAATACTATAGTTCCTAGCTCAGGTAGGGGACCAACTCGCCTTGGAAGGATTAAGCCAGAAATTGCTACTGGAGGAGTTAGAGCTAGAACCACTGGACTTAGCAACACTACAGTGGAAGTTAGCGGCTCTAGTGTGGGAGCAGCCGTACTTACAGGAGCAGTGCTTTTATTATTAGAGTGGGGTATTATTCTAGGGAATGATCCAAACATGTATGGACCAACTGTAAAAGCTTACTTAGCAAGAGGCGCAAGAAGAAGGCCGGGAGATATATATCCCAATACAGAATGGGGATATGGTCTTCTGGATTTAGAGACAACTCTCGCAAATATAAGGTCTGTTGGAAGCAGAGATGAAAGGAAAGCCTCAAATGTAGAAAGGTTATCAAGGGCGGTGCTTCTAAATATTCCAATAGAATCATTTAACAGATTAACACATCATAGCGAGGTTAATTCTAGTGTAAAAGATTTAAATAAAAAAAGCTTGGATTTTAGTGAAGGCCCTAGCAATAACGTAGAAGGTGAAATGAAGGATGAGATATGAGAATAGTGATATGGACTTTTTCCAAAGAGAATTATTGTTAAGTGTAACAACCAACCCTGGGGAGATTCTAAATATTATGGTTGAATACACAGGAGATATTGAAGGTGAGTTTAGAAAAATTGATTATGGCAGGGTTATAGTGATAAACCCTTTTAATGCTATTATTCTTGTTCCAGCTGAAAGGTTAGGTGATTTGTTAAGAGATATCAAAAGTATCCAGTTTTTAGATCCTTTAGTTCCCTTCACGCTGACACAAGTATCCCCCATTGAAGCAGCTAATATAATTCAGTTTAGCCAAGGTGGGATTTTTGACCTAAGAGGATCTGGAGTTATAGTAGGAATTATTGATACAGGGATTGATTATTTAAATAAAGAATTCACCACTGAAGATGGGAAAACTAGAATTGATAGAATTTGGGATCAAACTATAGACACAGGAACAGCACCTTTTAATATTGGGTTTGGTAGTGAGTATACAAAAGAGGACATAGATAGGGCAATTCAGGCTCAACAAAGAGGTGAAGATCCCTATGCAATTGTTCCTCAAAGGGATGAAGTAGGACATGGTACTGCTAATGCAGGCATTATTGGAGCTAGGGGTTATGAGGATGTGGTTGGAGCAGCGCCAGATTGTGAGTTTGTAGTTGTAAAACTGAGAGAAGCTATAAGTCCATTTTTAGAAACCTTAGGAATATTTGATGAACCTGGTATATATAGAAGTGCTGATATTGTAGTTGCTATTTATTATCTAACACAGGTTCAAAAGGTCGAATTAAAGCCTATGGTAATATTTATTCCTCTTGGAAGCAACTATGGTGGGCATGATGGTAGCTCCCCACTAGAAAGAATTATTGATTCTTATGTATTACAAAGAGGATTGGTTTTTGTGACTGGTACAGGAAACCAAGGGGGATCAGAAACTCATACAGGTGGCTTTTTAACTAGGACAGGTGACTCACAAGTTATTGAGATAAATGTAGATGAAACACAAAGAGGAATGGCATTAAATATATGGTGTAGTTATCCAGATAGAATGTCGGTTAGCATAACTTCTCCTACAGGAGAAATTATTCAAAGAGTTCCAGCAAGACCACGACCTGGTTACAGCAGTACCTTTTTATATGAAAAAACTACTGTGAATATCGATTATAGTTTTCCAGAAAATATCACAGGGGATGAATTGATATTGATAGTATTCAAGAATTTAAAACCTGGAATTTGGATAGTAACTTTGTATGGTGATAGCATAGTCAATGGTAAATATGATATTTGGCTACCACAAAGACCATTGTCCAAACCTAACACTAGGTTTTTAAATCCTAATAATGTTATGACTCTCACCATTCCTTCCACCAGCAGAAGGGTGATTGCTACATCCTATTATGACCAAAGTAACAATGTATTTGCACCAAGTTCAGGAGTGGGATTTACAAGAGACAACAGGATAAAGCCAGACCTTGCTAGTGGAGGTGTAGATGTATTGACTACAGCAGTAGGGGGTGGAACTGTTACAGTAACAGGGTCCAGTGCAGCAACTGCCGTATTAGCAGGGGCAGTTGCTTTAATACTTCAATGGGGCATTGTAGAAGGAAATGATCCTAAGCTTTATGTGGAGGAGATAAGATCTTATCTTATAAGAGGTACAAGAAAGAGACCGGGAGATGTGTATCCCAATCCAGAATGGGGATATGGAATATTAGATCTTGCAGGGGCTTTCGATGCCATAGCAGGACAGGAATCTAACATCGCCACACCTACAACAAGAAATAATAGAGATATAACCTACGATAAAATTTATACTGTAGTTCCAAGAGAAGTTTATCATAGGCTAAATTTTGATAATAACTGAATAAAATAGAATAAATTTACTCCGTATTAAGTTACATTTTTAATGATTGAAAAATCAACTTATTGAAAATCAATAGGTTAAAAGCTAACTTATTAATTTTGAAGAAGTTTGCGAGGTGAGGACATGAAAGAAATATTTTCGAAGATAATTAGGGAAAGTCCACCACAAACTCAAGAGCAAATAGCTGAAATACCGGATCAAGAACCCCAGCAGATAGATACATCTATAGGAGGGGAAGCAATAACACCAATACAAGGGCAAGAAGTAGATATAACATCGCAGATAGCACCAATATCAGTAACGGAAACACCTATGCAAGGCCCACAGCAATTAGAGATACCTGTAGAAACAACTCCTATACCAACAGAAATATTGGTGCCAACACAGCCAGAGATAACACCACCTTCTACAGCAGAAACAAACATACCTATTGAGAGTGGTGTAGGGTTAGGAATTGAAAGTGTTTTGAACTGCACAGAGGCATACTTAAGTGAAGAATATGAAAATTATATTGTGGAAACTGAAGATGGTTTTATTGAAGCCATACAAGGATTAAATTATGCTTGTGCCTTTCCTTTAAGTCCAGTGAATATAGCATTATCTGTGAGAGTAGGAAGGTTTAATGAATTATTAAAACAGTATCAAGGAAACGTTTATTTAGAGAAAAATCAACCCTTCACACTTTCCATAATATCTCCTAGTGAAGCTGCAAATATAAATGTATTTCATATTAGTGAGGCCATTAAGCTTACTGGAAAAGACACAATAATTGGATTTTTAGACACTGGGATAGACTACTTAAATGAGGAATTCATGACTTTAGATAAGAGAACTAGAATTCTGGAAATTTGGGACCAGACCATAGAAGGAGGAACTCCACCTAGAGGCTTTAAGTTTGGAAGTGTATACACAGAGAATGAAATTAACCAAGCCATAGAGGCTAGAAGAAATGGAGGAGACCCTTACAGTATTGTCCCACAAAGGGATACTATAGGACATGGGACAGCTGCCGCAGGAGTTGCAGCGGCTACTGGGGTGAATATCCCCATGGGAGCTGCCCCAGAATGCAATATTATTATGGTAAAACTAAAATATGCTAAAGCAGTTAACCTATTAAAGATGGGAATAGTAGAGCCAAGGATTCCAGTTTATGAAACTATAGATCTAATTTTAGCAGTTCGATATCTTGTTGAAGCACATACTAGATACAGAAAGCCCATGGTAATATTTATACCTTTAAATACTAATTTTAGTGGTGCAGATGGTAGTTCTCCATTGGAGAAAGTTATTGATATTTATTCAGTTCGAAGAGGAATAGTTTTTGTTGCAGGTAGTGGGAACCAGGGAGATAGTGGTACCCACACCAGTGGAATATTCAGAAGAACCGGAGAGGTAAAAAATGTGGAAATAACCATTGATGATGTTGAAGGGATAGTTCCCATTGGAATTTATGGTAAATCACCAGATAGATTTTCTATAGGAATAGTATCTCCTAGTGGAGAAACTATTGAAAGATTTCCTGTGAAATTAAAGGGAGAAGAAGTTTATCCTTTTGTTTTTGAAGGGAGTACTATAAGAGTTGAATATTCACTACCTGATGAAAAAACAGGAGATGAAGTGGTTGTTATCTATATTGCTAATTCGAGGGAAGGAATCTGGCAAATCAGACTTTATGGAGAATACATTGTAAATGGAAGATATGATGTTTGGCTACCTCAAAAGGAATTATTAAATGGAGATACCAGATTTATTAATCCAGATGCTTACACTACAGTAGCAGCCCCAGGAACTGCATTAAATATAATAACTACAGCTTTTTACAATCAAGGAAATGTCTCTGTGACGCCAGACTCAGGGAGAGGGTACACTCGGGATGGAAGAGTTCAACCAATAATCGCCACAGGTGGAGTGGATGTAGCAACTACGTTTTTAAACAATGAAACTATCTCTGTTACAGGTTCTAGTGCAGCTTCAGCAGTACTAGCTGGGGCTTGTGCCATGATTTTAGAGTGGGGCATTGTAAAAGGAAATGATTTAGGCCTTTATGGACCAACAATAGCAGCATATCTGATAACTGGAGCAGATAGAAGACAAGGAGACATTTATCCAAATACAGAGTGGGGATATGGAACATTGGATTTGTTAAGAACCTTCGAAAACTTAAGAAGCTCAGATGTCATGAGAGGCGATAAGGAATTGAAAGAAAAGCTAAGCAAAAACTTATTCGTGAACATTCCTAGCGATACCTATTATAGGCTACAAGTTGCACAGAGACAAACACTTTGTTGGGGGTGTAGGCCTTGAAAGACGATAAGGTTACAAAAACAAGAGAAACCGTTGAAATTCCACTACAAAGCTTTGTTGTCTTTGAAACCGACGCTACTTGTGGAGAAAAATACTTAAGTGAAGACTATATTAACTTAATAGTTCAGTATAGTGGAAATATAAGAGAAGGATTATCGAGGATAGATTATGCTTGTGCATTTGTGCTCAATAACATTTATGCCGTAGTTGCAGTAAGAAAAGACATGGAGAAACAATTATTTCAGGATGTTCAGGAATTAGTTGTTTCTGAGTTAAGTGCAGGGTATTTTCTAACAGCCTTATCCCCTATAAACACAGCAAATATATCTATATTTCATGAGAACCCTTATATAACTTTAAGGGGAAATGGAGTAATTGTTGGAATGTTAGATACAGGAATAGATTATTTAAATGTTGATTTTATGACTGAGGATGATAGAACAAGAATTATATCCATTTGGGACCAAACAGTATTAACAGGACCTCCACCAAAAAACTTTAGTTATGGTACAGAATTTACTAGAGAACAAATTAATACAGCTATAGAAGCAAGTCTAAGAGGAGAAAACCCCTATGATATTGTTAATCATAGGGATGAAATTGGTCATGGAACTGCGGATGCTGCAATCGTAGGGGCTAGGGGAAGAGGTGAAGTCATTGGAGGTGCTCCAGATTGTGAATTTGTTATTGTAAAGTTAAGGCCGGCAAAGACCAGTTCCTTAGAACGGCTTGGAATATTTGATGCAGAGGGTGCTGGCCCTATTTATGAGACCACAGATATAATACTAGGCATGAGCTATCTTATACAGGTTCAGAGAGAATTGAATAGGCCTTTAGTTATATTAATGCCATTGGGTTCAAATTTTGGAGGACATGATGGTAGTGCTGCAATAGAGCGGTATATTGATTATCTATCATTAAGAAGAGGAGTAGCCGTTGTAACAGGTACGGGAAATCAGGGCACCGCAGAGGGACACGGAAGTGGAGTTCTAAATAGATCAGGGGAAGTAAATATTGTGGAGATAAATGTAGGTGCAAATCAAAGGGCACTAACAGTTTTTCTTTGGGCTAGTAAACCAGATAAGATATCTGTAGGATTAGTTGCTCCTAGTGGTGAATCTGTGGAGAGAATCCCCATTAGGAGAAATCAGAGCCAAGAATTTAAGTTTATTTTTGAACAGAGCACTGTAAATGTGGATTACTTTTATCCAGAAAGTATAACTGGAGACACTTTTGTAAAAGTGTTGATTAGAGATATAAAACCAGGGGTTTGGCAACTTAGAATTATTGGTGAATTTATAGTAAATGGAAGATATGATTTATGGTTATCGAGCAGTAATCTACTTAGGCCAGAAACTAGACTATTAAATCCTGACCCCTTAGTAACTCTACAAATTCCAGCTACGAGTAGAAGTGCACTAGTTACGGGTACCTACAACCAAGATTTGAATATTTTGTACCCTCCATCAGGGAGAGGATATACAAGGGATGGAAGGATAAAGCCAGATGTTACCTCAGGTGGATTTGAAGTATTAACTGCAGCTGTAGGGGGAGGAACTACACAAGATAGTGGCTCAAGTATGGCTGCATCAGTTCTTGCCAGCGCAGTAGCCTTGATTTTTCAATGGGGAATTGTAGATGGAAATGATGTAAATCTATATGTAAATAAGATTAGAACTTATTTAATTAGGGGAACTAGAAAAAGGCCAGGAGACACTTATCCTAGTCCTGAATGGGGCTATGGTATATTGGATTTGGAAGGTACCTTCAATGCTATTAGAAATCTTCAACTAAATGTTCCCTCCATAAGGGATCATGAAAGCAGTGCATTGGAGGTCTTTAGTAGCAATGTTCATACCAAAATGCCTCAAGAGGTTATAGAAAGACTTTTATAGTGGTACCAATTTCTATGTGTTACAAAATATATAATAAATAAGTAATGTTAAGTAGGAAAAATAAATTTCCATAGATGTCAGAGAGGGAAAAATCAGCATGAAATGAATGAGCTGATAGTTATAAAAGAGAATAAACTATATAAGGTCTATATGGAACATACTTAAAGGAATGGTTCATATGGACTTTTTATATTTCTTATTTTTGAACAATCATAAATAAGATGCAGTGGTATGTGGCTTAGAGCAAAATCCAATGGATGATAATGCATCTCTATATAATGCAGGATGATAGTATTAAATAATTAATAACACATATTTTTAACCAAAACATCAATATAGCATAAGATGGATATATAGAATATTCTGGGAGGGGTAGTTTTGGAAAAGAGTGATGGATTGCTTAATCTGCTTTTGAATCTACCACAGGGAATTAGGGCTAAGCTGAGTGGTATATATGGGCAAGAAACCATAGAATCTCAACAGATAGAATTAATAATTTTGTATGGAAATAATAGAGATGCAGTAAACGCTCAAGTTCAGGCCTTAGGGGGAACCTTTGAAGATTTAGGGTTTGGTTATGGCATTGTTACAGTGAATATCAACGTGGTTAGAGATGTGGCAAATATAAGAGAAATACTTTATATCGAATTGCCTAAAAATTTGTTTTTAGCCTTTGAGCCAAGTAATAGAGCAGCTTGTGTTACAGAAGCTGCTCAGATATACGGATTAAATGGAAATGGTATACTTATTGGGTTTATTGATTCAGGTATTGATTATACACATCCTGCCTTTAGAGATACCAATGGAGAAACAAGGATAGATTATATCTATGACTTGGATGATAACGGAAGAATTTATACAAGGGAAGAAATTAATAGGGCACTCAATTCTCCAGACCCTTTTAGTATAGTACCTCATGTAGACAGAATAGGTCATGGAACTCATGTGGCGGGTATTGCTTGTGCTGGAGGAAACATAGAGAGAAGGTACATAGGAGTTGCTCCTCAAAGCTCTATCGCTATGGTGAAAATGACCAGAGAAGGATTAACTAACTATGCAAAAAGCACTCAGTTGATGAGAGGAATAAGATTTCTTGTAACCAGAGCAGATGAGTTGAATAAACCTCTTGTGATAAACATTAGTTTTAGCACTAATGACGGTGCTCATGATGGGCAAAGTCTTTTAGAACAATATATTGAAACTATATCCAATTTAGAGAGAGTAACCATTGTTATTGCTGCAGGAAATGAAGGGGATAAGGCTCATCATATTGGAGGACAGATTACCAATGAGTTAAGAATAAATGTGAATATTGCCAATGAGGAAAGAGCTATAATTTTCCAATTGTATAAGACCTTCTTAAGGGACGTTAACTTGGATATTATTGCACCCAATGGTAGCAGAACAGGAGTGCTAAGACTAACAAGAAGTTTTACAGAAGGTAGTATTAGAACAGATGCATATTATATTTATAACAGTGGGCCAACTCCATTTAACATTAATGGAGAAATCATTATAAGTCTTGTGGCTCAAAGTGAGTTTTTAAGTGCCGGGGTATGGACTCTGGTGATGACCTCAGCTCAAACTAGAATTAGAGGATCTTATGATATTTGGCTTCCAATAGCGGAAGGCTTAAATCCAAATACAAGGTTTTTGAATCCTACTATTTATAATACTGTAGGAATACCAGGCACAGTACCGGCAGTAATTACTGTAGGTAGTTACAACTACATCAATGGAAATATATCTGCATTTTCAGGTAGGGGGAATGAAATTCTAGTGCCTGTTAAACCAGATATCGTAGCTCCAGGAGAAAATATTGAAGCTCCTATTCCCGGGGGAGGTTACGATTCTCTTTCAGGAACATCCATGGCAACCCCTTGTGTAGCTGGTGGGGCAGCACAGCTTATGCAGTGGGGGTTAATTATGGGAAGAGATCCTTACCTTTATGGTCAAAGACTCAAGTATTTTCTTTTGAAGGGAGCAAGAAGAATTAGGACAGATGTAGAGTATCCAGGTCCCACTTGGGGTTATGGAACCTTGTGTGTGCGAAATGCTATAGAGGTTTGGAACGAGGAAGTGGCATCGAGAGGTGTATTTCTTGAAACACCACAACTTCAATCATCAGGTGAAAATAATCAGGAATCCGTAAAACCTGAGTATAGACAGGAGTTATTAAAAAATTCAAGTATTTTGTATGTTAATATACCTCTACAGATTTATGAGAAGGTTACCACAATTAGCAAGAATAAATAGGGAAAACGAAAGGGTAAATTTGTAGCTCTAAATAGATATTAAGTTTAAAAATAAAAAATAGTTGAATCACTATTCAAAGAGTTAATTTATTACTAGATTAGTAATTTGTGGATTGAAATGGGAGGGAGCAATTTGAGTTTAAGGAATAGAGCTAAGTTTAATAAAGATAATAGAGAACAAGTTGGTGAGGAAGAGCAATCAATAACGCCTGTAAAGCTAAGCGACATACAATATTACTTAAGCGAGGATTATGAAAGCTATTTCGTAGAGTATGTAGGAAATATTAAAGAAACCATTGATAAGCTAGATTATGCAGATGTGTATTTGCCAGGAAAGTTCTTTGCTGTAGTATTCGTAAAAAAAGGAATGATAAATAACCTTTTACAGGATGTACCTGAAATTTTTAATGTGAAAACTAACTTTCCATATACCCTATCAGAATTACAGGTGGTAAACGAAGTTAATGATCCAATGGCAATTAATAAGGGAAATGTATCTTTACAAGGAAATGATGTGGTAGTAGGAATTATTAGTACTGGTATTGATTACTTAAACCCAAGATTTATGTCTGAACAAGGAGAAACCAGAATAGAAGCTATCTGGGATCAAAGCATTAAGGAAGGTTACCCACCGCAGGGCTTTGTTCAGGGGAGAGAGTTCAGAAGGGCAAGCATAGATGAAGCAATAAGAAATAGAAATGAAGGAAGGAACCCTTATGAAATAGTGCCTCATAGAGATGAGGTGGGTCATGGTACAGCCTTAGCAGGAATTATAGGTGGAAGAATATTAAGTGAAGATGAAGAATTTAAAAGTATTGTACCAAATTGTACCTATGCAATAGTAAAGATAAATAAGGCTAAACAGGTAGCCAAGGAAGCAGTAGGGATAGAAAATACAAAAGTTGACGTTTATCAAGGTATAGATGTAACTTCGGCCATTAGATATCTGTCTGAGTTACAGTTAAGTCTTAAAAAGCCTATGGTAATTTATGTTCCCGTAGGTAGCAATCAAGGTGGGCATGATGGGTTAACTGTGGCAGAAAAATATATAGATTTGTTTTCTCAAAGAAAAGATCTTATCTTTGTTGGTAATAGTGGTAATCAAGGAAATAGTGATACTCATGCTACAGGAAATATTACTGAGGCTGGAAGTCCAGGAGTTGTGAGACTAAATATAGGTAAGAATCAAGAAAAAATATTTTTCTCTGCGTATACTTCAAGCGTTGATAGAATTTCTTTTACTATAAAATCACCTACAGGAGAAGTTAGTGAAAAAATATCCATTCCCGAAAACAATCAATATCTATCCTTTTCTTTGGGAGAAACTTTAATACAAATTCGATTCTTTGAACAGCGTGGGGAAATAGGAGAAGAGGTAACAGAAATATTATTTAGTAATGCCAAGGAAGGTATTTGGGAATTTGATTTTATCGCGGAATTTGTTGCTTATGGAAGATATGATATCTGGTTACAACAAAAGGAACTTTTACAGAATAATACAAGATTTTTAGATCCCAATCAGTACACTACAATTATGCTTCCTACTACTGCCAATAATATTATAACCGCTGCAGGGTATAATCAACAAACAAATGCCATTCTTCCACAGTCAGGAAGGGGCTTTACTAGGGATGGAAGAATCAAACCAGCAGTAACTTGTCCAGCAGTGAATGTGTTAACAACGGGGTTGAATAATAACTTAATAGTGGTAAGTGGCATGGCAGTGGCAGGAGCATTTTTAGCAGGAGCTGCAGCTCTTTTACTACAGTGGGGAATAGTAGATAAAAATATTACGGATCTTTCACCCCAACGGCCAAGAAATATTATGATTAGTTCGACCTTAAAGAAAGAAGAAGTAAGTTATCCTAATCCTGAGTGGGGATATGGTGTAATTAGTATAGAAAAGATGTTTGAAAACTTAGAGAAATTTCCAAGAACAAATGAATCTTTAGAAGAAGGAGCTATATTTTCAAGGAATAAGGATTCATGGAGTTATGATGTGAAGGATTTAGAAAAAATAGATAAAAGGGAGAATACTGCGGAGCGATTTACAGCGAAGGTATATATTAATATACCTAAGGAAGTACGTGATAGGTTAAAGTTCAATAAAATCTTGAAGAGATAAGTTATGTGAATCATATAAAATGCTAATAACAGAAGGTCCAGATAAGGGAGAGGAGAATTGAAACTATGATTCATGAGGAGTCTATAGTAAAAAGAAATTGCCTAAAAAAAAACATATATTGTAAAAGTAAAGATTCGGACCAGGAAAAAGAGAGAATGGAAAAGTATAGAGAAGCCCCTGAAAACTCTGAAAAAGTTGAAATTGCAAAGAAGAGTTTAAAGGAATATTACTTAAGTGAAGATTACGAAGTGTACTTTATTGAATACGTAGGAGATATTAGAAGCAGTATAGACAAGGTTCCTTATGCGGAAATGTATACAACAGGGCAGTTTTTTGCTTATTTATTTGTGGAAAATGGAAGGCTAAATGAGACCTTGGAAGCTGTTCCAGAAATTATAAACATTCAAAAAAGTTTTCCATATACTCTTTCAGATTTAAAGATAAGTAATGATTTAAATAAAGCTATGCCTTTGGATTTAGGAACAACAACTTTGAAAGGGCAAGGGGTAATAGTGGGAATTATAAGTACAGGAATTGAATATTTAAATCCAGGGTTTAGAAATCCTGATGGAAGTACTAGAATTGTAGCTATTTGGGACCAGACCCTAAATGAAGCTGAACCACCAAATACTTTTATACGGGGTACAGAATTTACAATGCAAAAAATTAATGAGGCAATAGAGCTAAATAATACCGGGGGCGATCCATACACTGTAGTAAACCATAAAGATGACATAGGGCACGGTACAGCTATTGCTGGACTTGTGGGTGGAAGAAATCTTGATGAGGGAGATAACTTTATAAGTGTAGTTCCAAATTGTGAATTTGCCATTGTTAAACTTAAGGAAGCCAAGGAAAATGCATTAAGATTAGATGGTATTGAAAGAAGAGATAGAAGGATATATCAAGATACGGATATATCAGGTGCCATAAGATACTTGAGAGTGGTTCAAGGAAACTTAAAGAAACCTATGGTAGTTTATTTAGCTTTGGGGAGCAATTCTGGAGGACATGGAGGAGAAACTGTGCTCGAAAGATATATAGACTTTGCTTCACAAAGAAGAGATTTTATTGTTGTTTGTGATGCAGGAAATCAAGGAGATGCTGCAGGTCATGCTAGTGGAATCTTGGAAACCGTCGGTGAAGAAAAATCTGTTCTAGTTAATTTAGCTGATTCTGAGGGAGTTCTAATGTTCTCTTTCTATACTAATAAACCAGATAAAATAATAATGGGGTTAACGTCTCCTGTAGGAGAGAAAATAGAATTCTTGAATATTCCAGCCAAGAGTGGTCAGTCAGTTAATGCTACTTTAGGTAATAGCAATATTACCCTACAATATTTCGAAGAAAGCCAAAGCGGTGGGGTACAAAGAGTAGATGTACTAATAAGAGATGCCTTAAGTGGAGTTTGGTACATAAACCTTAGGGCTGAATATGTGTTAAATGGAAGATATGACATTTGGCTGCTTCAAAAACAATTATTAAAGAAAGAAACAAGGTTCTTAGAGCCAGATAAATACACAACTTTAATGACTCCTTCTACAGCTCAAAATTCCTTGATAACTTCTTATTATAATCAAATTGAAAATAGTATAGTTCCTGAATCAGGCCTAGGATTTACTAGATATGGGATAATTAAGCCTTCAACAACCATGGGAGCAATAGATATTTTAACTTTAGGATTAAATAATAACCTTATAGTGGCTAGTGGGGCGTCCGTGGCTGGGGCATTGCTTACAGGAGCGGTTACTATGATTTATCAATGGGGGAATGTGGAAAAAAACGATCCAAATCTTTATCCTCCAAAACTAAGAAGTTATATTATTTCCTCAACTTTAAGAGATGACGGAGGAATATATCCAAATGAGGAATGGGGATTTGGAAGATTTAGCTTTAGTAAATTGATTGAAAATCTTAATAGAGTAGCAAGTAAATCTACGAAAAGGGATCATAGGGAAATGTTAGGAGATACCCAACTTACTGCTAGTATAGAAAAGAATAATGCCAATAATATTTATATTAATATTCCTTTAGACGTATATAATCGGTTAAAAAGTAGTTTGTAATAAGGTGGAAGGTGATGAAAACATATGGATTATGATAAGTTTCGAAATTGGAAATTAAATAATATTAAAACTATAAGTTCGGAAAAAAACACAACACTTTCAACTAAAAATAATCCTACTCAAGGTAGAGAGGAAAACAATACTAATACGGGCAATGACATTACTAAAAAAACTATTAAAGAATACTACTTTAGTGAAGATCATGAGGTTTATCTCATTGAATTTGTAGGAGATATTCAGAGTCGCATAAATAAACTTCCCTATGCTGATTTATTCTATATGGGAAGTTTCTTTGCCTATTTATTTGTGGAAAATGGAAAGCTTAACGATCTATTAAAGGATGTACCAGAAATTATTAATATTCAAAAAGGATTTCCGTATACCCTTTCTGATTTAAAAAATAGTAATAATTTGTATAGCAATAAGACTTTAGATATGGGAACAACAAATCTTCAGGGTATCGGAGTAACAGTTGGAATTATCAGCACAGGAATTGATTACTTGAATCCAAGATTTATGAATCCTGATGGAAGTAGTAGAATTGTTGGCATTTGGGATGAAACATTGAATGAAGATATTCCTCCTAAGAATTTCTTTAGAGGAACAGAGTTTAATAAGGAAGACATTGATGAAGCATTAAGAATAAGAGCATTAGGAGGTAATCCGTACACAATAGTAAATCATATGGATGAAGTAGGCCATGGTACAGCTATTGCAGGAATTATAGGTGGAAGAAATCTTGGGCAAGGAGATGGATTTATAAGTGCAGTTCCTAGATGCAACTTTGCTGTGGTTAAGCTTAAAGAAGCTAAGAGAAATATATTAGCATTAAGCGGAATCGATAACGTAGACATAGGCGTATATCAAGATTCTGATATAGAGGCAGGGATTAGGTATCTTGAAGACCTACAAAAAAGGATAAGAACACCTATGGTAGTTTATGTAGCATTGGGCAGTAACTCTGGGGGGCATAATGGAGCAACAGTATTGGAGAGGTATATGAACTTCGCAGCAGAAAAAAGGGATTTTGCTATGGTTTGTAATACAGGAAATCAGGGAGATGCTGGAGGTCATGCCAGTGGTAATTTTACTAGGAATGGTGAGCAAAGGTTTATACCTTTTAATGTTAATCCTGTTGAGGGGAATTTATTTTTTTCTGTTTACGCCTTAAAACCGGATAAAATAACAGTTGGACTGATATCCCCTACAGGAGAAGGTATAGAGGTTCTGACTGTTCCAAAGGTAAATGGAGAGTCTGTTAATGAGACTTTAGGCAATAGCAATATTACTATACAGTATTTTGAGGAAAAGGAAAGTGGTGGAGATCAAAGGATAGACGTACTAATAAGAAATATCCAAGGAGGTATTTGGCAGATAAATCTTAATGCACAGTATGTAATCAAGGGCAGATATGACATATGGCTTCTACAAAAGGAACTATTAAAACCTGGAACAAGATTTTTACAACCTGATGAAAGTACAACCTTGATGACCCCGTCTACAGCACAAAATGCATTGGTAACTTCATATTATAATCAAGTAGATAATAGTATGATTTTGGAATCAGGAAGAGGATTTACAAGAGCTGGAAGCATTAAACCATCAATAACCATGGGAGCTATGGATCTTTTAACAGCTGGTTTAAATGATCGACTTAGGGTTGCCAGTGGAGCAGCGCTGGCAGGTGCATTGCTTACTGGCGCAGTGGCAATGATTTATCAGTGGGGACTTGTTGAAGGAAATGATATGAGTCTTTATCCACCAAAACTATTAAGTTATGTGATTTCAGCAACTTTAAGGGAAGAGGGTGGAATATATCCCAATGAACAATGGGGATATGGAAGATTTAGTTTTAGAAAGCTTGTAGATAATTTAAATAGAATAAAAAGTGAGAATTTAAGATTAAATCCTTGTAAGGCATTAGAAGAAAGAAATCTTTACTTAAACATTCCTTTTGAGGTATATAGAAGACTAAAGACGTGAAAAGATTTTCCATAGAGATTTCTTTTTTATAAAGCTTAATTTATAGTAGGAAACACCCAAATGCTCAGAGGGGAAGGAATATTCTTTTATAATCTGGATTTAGGTATACTTTCAATATACGGGCACAGAGAAATGATGTTAGGGGGTGAAAATTAATGAGAGGTGAGAGAATAAGAGAAATCAATGAAAAGAATGTATTTCAGGACTACTATCTTAATGAAGATTATGAAAATTACATTGTGGATTTTATAGGAAATATATTTGAAGCTTTTGAAAAGATTGATTACGGTGTAGTTTATTTTTCAGATAATTTTTCTGCCATTGTATCTGTGGAAAGAGGAATGCTAGAAAGACTTTTGCAAGATGTTCCTGAAATAATTAACATTCAAAAGAGTTATTTATTCAATCTCTCTAATCTGCAAATATCTAACGAGCCTTATGTTCCACTAGTATTCGATAAGGAGGGATTGAACTTAGAAGGACAGGAAGTAATAGTTGGAATTATAGGAACAGGCATGGATTATTTAAATGAAAGATTCATGACTCAAGATGGTAGAAGTAGAATTTTAACTATATGGGATCAAACTTTAGATATAGGACCAATACCTAATAACACCTTTGGAACAGAGTATCCTAGAGAAAAAATCAATGAAGCTATAAGAATAAGTAAAGAGGGTGGAGATCCTTATGCAGTAGTTAGCCATAGGGATGATAGTGGATATGGAACTGCTATTGCAGGAATTGTAGGGGCAAGGAATTTAGGTGGCAATGACGATTTAATAAGTTTAGTACCAAGGTGCGAGTTTGCTATAGTTAAGTTAAAGGAATCAAAAAATAATACCTTAGAACTAAATGGAGTAGAAGAAAGAAAAGGAAATATCTACGAGACTACAGATATTGGATTGGCACTAAAGTATTTATCAAATATACAGGTTAGGGAAAATAGGCCTATGGTAGTGTATGTGCCCCTAGGAAGTAACTGTGGAGGGCATGATGGGTCTGATGCCCTAGAGAGGTATATCGACTTTTTAGTTAACCAAAGAGGTTTTGTGGTGGTAAATACTAGCGGTAATCAAGGGAATACAGACACTCACACTAGTGGGTTTTTAACAGGAACTGGAGATGTAAGAACCATAGATATAATGATAGATGAAAGTGAAAAGAACTTTTGCATGGCTATTTATCTAATCCTAGGAGATAGAATATCCATTGGAATAATATCACCTAGTGGAGAAACCATAGAGAGAATACAAGCTCCATTAGCCAAAGAGGATATAGTTGAAGTTACTATTCAAGACACTGTAGTAGAAATTCGATTTCTTATTCAAGAACAAACTGAAGGAAGTCAGGCTATAATTCTTTCAATGAGGGGAGTTAAAGGTGGCATTTGGCAAATTCAACTTTTAGGAGATGCTATATTACGCAGAAGATATGATGCTTGGATGCTTCAAAGAGAATTATTAAGCACAGACACAAAATTTTTAAAATCTGATGAGACTATAACTCTAATGATTCCATCCACAGCAAGGAATATCCTCACTGGCACCCACTTTAATGAAGTAATCAATAAGGTTCCGGCTGAGTCAGGAAGAGGATATACAAGAGATATGAGAGTAAAACCGGGAACAGGTGTTTCGGGAACAAATATATTGACTGTGGGATTAAATGGTAGATATTTAGTTGCTAGCGGAGCGGCTATGGCAGGGGGAGTTTTAGCTGGAGTTATTGCCCTTTTACTACAATGGGGAATAGTGCAGAGAAACGATATTCAAATGTTCCCTTCAAGGTTAAGAACCTATCTAATTGCAGCAAGTGAAAGGCAGGAAGGGATGCAGTATCCCAATAGAGAGGTAGGTTATGGGGTGTTATCCATTAATGAATTATTTAGAATTCTAAGTGAGCTTTCAAACAATCCGTTATCACGAGATCTAGTTGTATTTCCAAAGGAGATTTATATAAATATTCCAAAGGAATTGTATAACAGAGTGATAGATGAAAGTTTTATTTAGGGACATTTTTAAAAATTAACCCTTAAACTAGTAAATGTTTAGGGATTCTTAGGATTGTAAGTATGTCTATATAAAACAACATTTATTCAGGCTTGAACATCTATATTTAATAGTTGAGAGAATTAAATTTGCTTATTGTAAAATGGAAGATATGGCAATGGGTTAACTAATAGGCTATGAAAGGTGCTTTAACTATCTATTTACATGTCTAGGACAATAAAGTAATAAGGGGTTGATCATAAATTGAATGAGGACAGTGTAGCCTATAATAAAAGTCTATACAAACTTCATAATGAAGATATGAGAAATTTTCATAATGGTTTCAGGGAAAACATTGAATTAGCTTCAGGAAATCAATTAGGAAATGGGAGAAAATTTGAAGAGTATTATCTTAGGGAGGATACTGAAAACTACGTGGTAGAATATTCAGGCGATATTTTAAAATCCTTTGAAAATATTGATTTTGCTGCAGTAAAGCTGTCACAAAACTATTTTGCAGTGATATCGGTATTAAGAGGGAGATATGCTGAGGTATTAGAGAGGGTTCCAGAAATTGTGAACGTAGAAAAAAGTTATCCTTTTACCCTATCAACATTGAAAGTTTCTAATGAAATTACTGGTGAAAAAATTTTGAATGAAAACCTAGGAACCTTAAATGGAGAAGGGGTTATAGTAGGAGTTATTGGCACTGGCATAGATTACACCAATGCGAAGTTTATTTCAGAGGATGGAAGAAGTCGGATTATAGCAATTTGGGATCAAACTCTAGCAGAAGGACCACCTCCTGCAAATATTGGGTATGGAACAGTTTTTAATGAGGCACAGATTAATCAAGCTGTAAGAGAAAAACTTATGGGAAGAGAGCCATATAAGATTGTTAAACACAAGGATGAAGTGGGTCATGGTACAGCTATTGCAGCAATTGTTGGTGGAAGGATAGATAAGGACGATGTTTATTTTACCAGCTTAGCTCCAAAGTGTAAATTTGTTATTGTAAAATTGAAGGAGGCTAAAAATAGTACCCTAGAAATTAATGGGATAGGGGAAAGATCAGGAAGGATTTATGAAAGTACAGACATAGCAGGGGCTATTGAATATTTAGCAAATTTACAACTAGAAATGAACAAACCTATGGTAGTATACATACCATTAGGAAGTAACTGTGGAGGACATGATGGGGAAACTACTCTAGAAAAGTATATAGACGTTTATAGTATGAGAAGAGGGTTTATCATTACTACAACCACTGGAGAACAAGGGAATAGCGCAACTCATGAAGGTGGAAATTTAACTAAAACTGGAGAAGTAAAAACTATTAATGTTATGGTAGATGAAGTACAAAAAGAATTTTGCTTTTCTCTTTGGATAACTAGACCTGATAAAGCAGCTATAGGTATAATTTCTCCTACAGGAGAACGGGTAGAAAAAATATCACTACCAACAGATAAAGAGGGGGAAGTTCATATCAAGTTAAAAGATGGAGATATTAGGATTCAGTATTTTGTTCAAATGCAAAGTGGCGGGGAACAAATTATTATGATTTTATTTAGAAATATCAAAGGTGGAGTATGGCAAATAGAAGTCTATGGGGAAATAGTGTTTTCCGGAAGGTATGATGCCTGGATGCATCAAAGAGAACTCCTAGAATCAGGAACTAGATTCTTAAATTCAACACAATATACAACACTAACTGTACCATCTACTGCAAAAAATGTAATTACTGGAGGATGTTATAATGAAAAAGAAAATAAGGTGGCGCCAGAATCTGGAATAGGTTACACAAGAGATGGAAGAATTAGCCCTATAGGTGTAGTTAGAAGTAATAATGTTTTAACTGTATCATTGGATGAAAATTATATTAATGCTAGTGGTGCAGCAGTGTCAGGAGCAATTTTGACAGGATTAGTGGCATTGTTGTTGCAATGGGGAGTTGTAGAAAAGAATGATGTAAATATGTACGTATCTAAAGTTAGAACTTATCTAATTAGGGGTAGTAGCAAAGTAGAAGGAATTGTATTTCCAAATCCAGAGTGGGGATATGGAGTTTTAAAGTATGAGGATATTTTTAGGGGACTAGGAAGGCACCATGGAAAAAAACACCCAAAAGGATGTTTTAATCCTTTTGAAAGTATATCCATAGAAAATCTACACTTTTCCATTCCGCCTGAAATATATAGAAGGTTAAAAGAATAATGGTAAAGAATCAAGTTAAAATGAATGTGCTACATGCAATGAAACCCCTGTATTTTTTAGTATAGGGGTTAAATAATGTCAAAATTTAAGTAGAATAATGGAACTAAATTCCCGAACATTTTAAATATATATTTCATATAATATTGTGAAGCATTATGTTAGAGGGAGAATATCATGGCTGATGTAGGTAGACTACATGTTCAAGTTTTTCAAGGAAATTCTTATATTCCAGTGAGTGGTGCTAGGGTAACAGTTATTCCAAGGGAAAATAATGCAAGACAACCTATTGAATTACAAAGTAATAATTCAGGGCTAACTCAAGTTGTTGACTTAGTTGCACCACCGATAGAATATTCACTGGACCCTAATAATACTACAGTACAGCCTTATAGCACTTGTGATGTACTAGTTGAGGCAGAGGGATTTGAACCTTTACAGGTTAATGGATGTCAAATACTTCCAGAAATTACTGCTCTGCAGGTTTGTAATTTAATTCCTAATGGGACAAATGGAGCTCCAAGCGGAGCTGGCTTAGCTAACTCTGCGGGAGCAATTGGAAATCAAGTTAAAGGGAATGGGGTAACAGGCTCTACAGGTACTATTTCAAATGGAGCTAGAAGGTGGTGGAATAGGGAAATAATTCAACCTTCTGAAATAATAGAAGTACCTGCGAATACTCTATTTGGTAACTTTCCACCTAAAATTCCAGAAGATCCAGTTAAACCGCTACCACCACCAACTGGAGGTGTAGTATTACAACAAGTTGTGGTTCCAGAGTTTGTTGTAGTTCATGCTGGGGTACCAACTAATACAGCAGCACCAAATTACAAGGTAAAATTCCAAGATTATATTAAGAATGTGGCAAGTTGTGAAATATATGCTACTTGGGATGAAAAAGCAATTAGAGCCAATATATATTGTATTTTATCCTTTACATTAAATAGAGTTTTCACAGAGTGGTATAGAGGGAAAGGCTATAGTTTTGATATTACAAATTCTACAGCCTATGATCATGCTTTTACTTATGGGAGAAATATATACGATAATATTAGCAGAGTAGTTGATGAATTATTTACTAGTTATATTAAGCGAAGAACTGGAGGAAAGCAGCCATTATTAACTCAGTATTGTGACGGACGGCAAGTGCAATGTCCAGGATGGTTAACTCAATGGGGAAGCCAAGGTTTAGCAGAACAAGGAAGAAGTCCATACCAAATTTTAACTAACTTTTATGGAAGTGACATAGATATATTACAAGCACAAAGAGTATCAGGAATACCCCAATCTTATCCAGGATACACACTTAAGATTGGAAGTTCTGGAACTCCAGTAAGAACTACACAAACATTTTTAAATAGGATTGGAGATAATTATCCTGCTATTCCAAAGGTAGCTGTGAATGGAAATTATGATCAGGCCACTGCTAATGCAGTAAAGACTTTTCAAAGTATATTTAATCTCCCTCAAACAGGAGAAGTAGATTATGCAACTTGGTATAGTATCTCCAATATTTATGTGGGAGTATCAAAAATTGCAGAGCTTAGAAGTACTATTTCACCATCAGCACAATCTTCACGGTTTTACCCACCAGTTCCTTATGAAGGCATGGTGAATATACCCAATATTAAATATCCGATTTAAAAGCATTCCTCCAAGGAGTTTATCTTGGGGGATTTTTTTGTGAGAAGAATAGATTAAATTCGTGTCATTTAGAGCCCATAGAAATATTTTTTAGTCAGAGCACTGGATTGATTTTTTTCTGTACTCTGAGGTAGAAGTGTTAAATGTGAAAATGAATTTAACTCTTTCACCCCCATGAAGATAAGATTTTTACAGATGAGAAAAAATTGGACTTTCATGCGCAAAAACAGAAGGAATTTTTATAGATATATGGTTGAATTAAGGAATGAATGGAATTTAGAATATATTACAAAAATGAATTGATACTTTCCTTGCTCCGACACGGAAGTAAATACTAGTGAAAAAGAATTGATATCTTCCGTGCTACGACACGGAAATAAATAGAGGTGAGAAAGAATTGATTTTTCCGTGCTTCGGCACGGAAAGATTTTATAGGTGTATATTTTTTTGAAAATTACTTATACTAAGTTTTGGGTATTTTTCATGGTAGTTAAGTAGTTATTTTCCAGTGAGTTTGTAAATCTTCACAGATATTTATACGTTTGTGAGAAAAAATACCCAAGGGACTAATTATATGAAATCTTTCCATTAATTTAGCATTTAAATATATTTTTGGTACTAGTATAGTAATATTAGAAATATACTATTAATAAATTTTGGAATGATTTTATAAAAAAGCCTAATGCTATTTTTAGCAGCGGAGGATTTTAATTTCGGGGTGAATCCATAGACTATGGTAGGTTATCTCTTTACCGAACCCGTCAACTAACTTCGTCGGCATTAAGAGAGGAGAAATAAAATGAAAAAAAATATTTTATGCATTCTATTGGCTACGTCAGTGTCTATAGGTGCAATGGTATTAGCAGGAGAAAAAAACGGTGTAAAGGATAATGGAAGCATTGAAAAACATGCTCAAGTTACTCAAGGCACTAGAATGTCTAGAGGGGGAACCTTTGACGACAACATGTTATCTAATTCAACAAATAACGAGAATATTAAATTGATACAAGGTGAAGAAAGTTCTGAAACTACAACAATAAAATCTGAAGAGGAATCTATTGAAGTAGAAAGTGAACCAGCCCCGAAACAAGAAGAGCAGCGTGAGGTAGAAGCCTTAGATTGGTGGTCAGAAGCTCAATACGTTTTTCCAAGAGGAATGGTGGCTCAAGTAGAAGATGTTTACACTGGAAGAGTATTTAATATAAAGAGAACCTTTGGTACAAATCATGCTGATTGTGAAGCATTAAATAAAGAGGATACTGAAGTAATAAAAGAGATTTGGGGCGGATTTTCATGGGAAAGAAGGCCTATTATCGTTAACATAGCAGGAAGAAGAATTGCGGCATCTATGGCTGCTATGCCTCATGCAGGAAGAGACTCTGCACCTGCCTTAGCTGTTGCAAAGAATCTCTCAGCAGGTTATGGTACAGGGCAAAATTTAGATGTAGTAAAGGACAATGGAATGGATGGAGTTTTTGATGTGCATTTCTTGGGCAGTAAAAGACATAAAGATGGAAAAGTACAGGCGGTGGTAGATCCTCAGCATCAACAAGCTGTGGAAATCGCATCTGAAGCAAAATAACATAAAAAAATAATAAACAGTAAACTATTCTCTAAGATTTTTAAAAAGAATAGTTTACTGTTTTTTTCTGTTATATAAGTTTAAGGATAACTATTAACTTTAAAGATAAGTTTTCTTGATAATGAAATTAACTTCTATAATTTTTTCATTGAAAAAAACTCGATTATTCCACTGAGGTTGTTATTTTTCAACTTCTTTTATCCTTTAACCAAAACTTTATTCATAGCATAAAATGATTGTATAGAATAATATGGGGGTGTATTATGACCACCAACCAACACTGTGAAATAGCAAATAATTCGCATATTAACAAAATTAATAAATTGACATGGAGAGAAAGCGATAAAATAAATGACAAATTTAAAGAGTTTTACCTTAGGGATGACTATGAAACCTATGTTGCTGAATACATAGGAGATGTTGCTTCAAGTTTCCAAAAAATTGATTATGGAGCAATTGAAGTCACGGGGCCAACATTTGCATTGATATCTGTGAAACCAGGTATGTTAATGAGATTGCTTGATGAGGTTCCTGAAATTATCTATGTAGAGAATAGCTATCCATTCACCTTATCACAATTGGAAAGAGTTGAAGCTTCAACATACACAAATTTTATGGGGAATACGAATTCAAATTTAAAAGGAGAAGGTATTATTGTTGGAATTATTAGTACTGGTATCGACTATTTGAATAAGCATTTTATAAGTAATGATGGAAAAACTAGAATTGTGTCTATCTGAGATCAAACAATCCAAGATGGACCAAGTCCTGAAATTATTAATTACGGCACTGAGTTTTTAAGAGGAAATATAGATAGAGCAATACTACGAGAACAACAGGGAGAAGATCCGTATTCAATCATTAGATGAAAAGGTTATTGAGATAAGTGTAGATGAAAAGCAAAAAAATCTTTTTCTTGGTATTTGGCTGAGAAGACCAGATAAATTCAGTTTGGGGATTACGCCTCCAATAGGTAATCCAACAGGGAAGATTCCAGGGATTTTCTCCAATGGTGAGGAGATAAGAATTGATATGGAAGGTAGTATAGCCACTATCCAATACTTTGTATCCTATGTTAACGGAGATCAATTTGTAAATATATTGATTAGGGATGTAAAAAGTGGCCTTTGGAAAATAAGTTTATTTGGAGAATATATTGTTAATGGAAGATATGATGCTTGGTTATTCCAAAGAGATTTATTATATGAAGAAACAAAATTTATGGTTCAAGATCCATTGATTACTCTAATGATTCCTAATACATCAATGAATATACTTTCTGCATCTTATTTCGATAGTAAAACTGCAACTCCTGCAATAAAGGGAGGAAAAGGGTTCACTAGAGATGGTAGAATAAAGCCTGAGGTGGGAGTTCTGGGAACAGATGTGTTAACTACTGGAATAAATGGGCAAAATATAATTGTAAGTGGATCAGCGGTAGCAGGAGCAATTTTATGTGGGGCGGTAGCATTAATAATGCAATGGGGACTTGTAGAAAAAAATGATGTTAATTTATTTACACCTAAAATAAGAACCTACTTAATCAGAAGTGTTATTCAGCAAGCAGGTGTTTCATACCCTAACCCAGAGTCTGGCTATGGATTGTTAAGTTTTGAAAAACTATTTGAAAATCTTCAAAATGGAAATCTATAATATAAAATTATGAAAGTAGTAGAGAGACGTTTCTGCTACTTTTTATTTTAATATATTACATAGATATTAAGAATGAAGTATACTTTAATAAGGCTGCTAAAATTAACTGAAAATTATGTAATATTTTAATTTTTAGTATCATAACGTGTTTAAAAAGTGGTTATTATTGTAGTAAGTTTATCTGGGTTATGGTAAAATGTGTTATAAGTTGTATATTTATTGATTGATTATATTTTACTGAATTAGGTTGTTTATAAAGAAAATTTATCACTAGATCACTCAATTTTAGTTTTACTTTTAAAGATTAAATTCCCATGGTATATTTAAGGGAGCAACCCTATAATACCGTGGTTTCAAGGAAAGTTAAAACACCTTACAAAAGTGAGTTAAGAAAGTTAATAATGTCAGTTGTTAATAATAAAGTTAGGTTATATAAAAAATAACTATCTAGGAGATTATTTGTTATGAACAAAAGGGCTTCAATAGATTTTAAAATTTCCTTTAAAGAAATGGTGTTTAAATTTATAGGCATATTAATTTCTACGGGGATATTGACATTCATGATAATGAACTCTAGTTGGGATTATGATCAGGTGCTGATACATACGTTTTTAGAGTTAATTTGTATATTTATTGGTGTATCTACATTTTTATTAAGCTGGAGCACCTATAGTCTTAAAAACTCTATTAATCATATTCTTGGATTTGGATTTTTGATAATTTCAGCACTTGATTTATTACATGTTTATTATTATGAAAGATTTACTTCTTATAGTAATGCAAATGATGATATAACATTAAAGTTTTGGATGATGGGAAGACTTGCTCAGGGAGTTATACTAATTATATTTGCATTTTATCCCATATATAGTAATAGGAGAAAACACAAACAGAATAAAAGAACTAAGTATAAATTATTAACTTTAGTAATATTATTTATTTTAAGTGTGTGGTATACAGCAACATCATATCCTCAGATTTACCCAACAATGTACACTGCAGATGGAATGACTATGGCAAAAGTTATAATGGAAGTAGTTGTTATAACTTTAGCTATTTTAGCAATCATTATGCTTAATAAAAACTACTATGTAGATGAAAGAATTAGACCAAAACATATTTTAATGAGTCTAATGCTAACAGTTCCAACAGGAATATGCTTTATGATATTCAAATCAACTTCATCATTTTGGGTAGCTTATGGACATGTATTGAAAATATGTAGTTACTATTATCTATATAAAGGAATTGTTGAAAGCTTTATTAAGTATCCATATAAAAAATTGGAACAGAGTACAAGTAGGCTTACTGATATATTAGATGAAATTCCAATATCTATTGCAACCTATGATGATGATAATAATATGGATTTTGTGAATAAGAGGTTTGAAGAAATTATAGGATGGAAAAGAGAAGAACTTGTTGGGTTAAATCCTGAAGAATTTTTAGAACTTGTACCTAAAGTAGAGCAAGAGGATGAAATACCTATAGTGGAAAAGGCTTTATATAATTCAGATGGCACAGAGAGGGCTATAAGAACTTATATTACTGGCTTTGGGGAGAAAACAAAGCTACAGGTTAATGCTCATAAAATAGAAAATGGAGTGTTGGTTCTTTTCAATGATATAAAAGCAGAACAACAAATAATGAACTTGAACCTACAAACTCAGATAATATTAGAGGGCATGGTAACTCCAGCAATGATTTTAGATAATATGAATAATGTCACGGCTTGTAATTGTGCCTTTATTAGATTGGTGAATATGGAGAAGAAAGATATTATAGGTATAAGCTTTAACAGACTTGTAGATAAGGTAAAGGTAACAAGAAAATTGGTATCTAGCAAATGGGATAGTAATGGATTAATAGAGGAAGTCTATGAATCATTTTTTTATCATCCACAGGGTAATAAGATAGAAACAGTAGAAACTAATGCAATAATCTACAATATAGAAAATGAGAAAATAGGTTCAGTATGTATAATTGAAGATGTAACCGAAGAAAAGGAACATCAACAGAAGTTAATAAACCAGGAAAAGTTAGCATTATTAGGGCAAATGTCTGCTACTATAGTCCATGAGACTAGGAACTTTCTCACCACTATAAAAGGCTGTAGTCAACTTATAGAGGTACTTTCTAAAGAAGAGAAAGTTAAGTGCTATGCAAAAAAAATTAGTGAAAATACTGATGAGGTTAATAAGATAATCAGTAATTTACTTACTATGTCTAAACCTAGCCAAGCTGTCATGGAAGAAGTTGCAATAAGTGATTTGGTAGCTTCTATGGAAAGTATTCTAGAAACCTCCACTATTACAAAGGGAATAGCAGTTGACTTTAATATAAATAGTGATGATAGATATGTGCTTTGTGATGAGGGACAAGTTAAACAAGTAATCCTTAACTTATGTAAGAATGCTGTAGATGCAATGAGTAGTATTAGAGATCCAATCTTGATAATAGAAACAAAATTAGATGAAGAAGAGAAGGAATTGTGGATAAAAATTAGCGATAATGGATGTGGGATTCCTAAAGAAAATTTATCAAAAATTGGTACACCATTTTTCACCACAAAAGAGAGTGGTACTGGATTAGGACTTAATGCTTGTTTTCAAATTATAAAAAACCACAAAGGGAAAATACAAGTAGAAAGTGAAATAGGTAAAGGAACTACATTTAATGTAAGGATTCCATATATAGATTATGAGGAATTTTAATTATATGTAAATAATTCCCCTGAGGAAAGATGTCCTCAGGGGAATTATTTTGTTTTTGTTGACATTAATCTGACACCCAAATAGGATATAATCATAATAAAGAGTTTTTACCGGAATTTATTTTTAGGAAGCAACTTACTATAAAAATGGAAGTGAGTGAGAAGATTGAACAAGTCAATTTTAATTGTAGATGACGAAGAGAATATAAGAAATCTTTTAAATGTTTATTTAAAAAAAGAAGGGTTTAACATATATCATGCAGGAAATGGAGTGGAGGCATTAAATGTAGTGAGGAACAATGAAATACATTTAATGATCTTGGATATAATGATGCCTGTGATGGATGGATTTGAAACTTTAAAGATTTTAAGAAGAGATAGTGATGTGCCGGTGATGATGCTCAGTGCAAGAGCGGAGGATGAGGATAAACTTTTTGCTCTTGGTTTTGGAGCAGATGACTATGAAACAAAGCCTTTCAGCCCTAAGGTACTAGTAGCTAAGATTAAAGCTAAAGTTAAGAGGATTTATGGTAACGAAAATAAAGAGAAAGCTGTGGACTTAGATGAGTTAATTATTGGGAGCTTAAATATAAATGAAAAGGCTCACAAAGTAATTTTAAATAAGGAAGAACTTAACCTATCGCCAACAGAGTTTTTACTACTTGTTTACTTTGTAAAAAACAAGGGTATTGTGCTCACAAGAGAACAAATACTTATAGCTATTTGGGGGTATGACTTTGAAGGAGATTTAAGGGTTGTGGACACTACAGTTAAACGCATTAGAGAGAAACTTAAGGAAAGTTCCAATCTAATTGGCACTGTTAGAGGGTTTGGGTATAAGTTTGAGGTGCAATATGAAAGTTAAGTCAACTGTGAGAAATAGTATAACAAAGAAATTGTTTCTTATAACTGTTGTAATATTTATTTCATTTTTGGCCTTCACTTTTATTACTCAAAGGGTATTCTTTGAAAAAATGTACTACAATAAGAAGAAGGTAGATATCGAAAATAATGTAGCGAGATTTAACCAAACTTTGTCTGAGGCTAAAGGCCAAGAGGATATATTAGTGGCTATGAAGGAATATGAAGATACATATAATACCTTTATGGCCATAGTGGATACCACAAATAATGTCACAGTAATTTTTAATACAGGACATTTAAAAGTTGATTTACAAAATAATAATATGGTTAGAGATATCGTAAATGAGATTAGATATAATCAAGAGCTAAGTATGGAGTTGATAGAAAATGGAAAAATAACCTTTGGAGCAAGTAATCCTGGAAATGATACAAAAAGTTTAGTATCGGCATTGGTTGATGGCTCCAAGTTAGTGCTAGGATTTACTTCTATGCAATCTATAACTGAAGCAGTAGGGGTTATAGAAATGTTTTATAAGTACTTTTATATAGCAGCTATAGTAGCAATAGTTATGCTTTCTTTGATTTATACTAAAATGATAACAAGGCCTTTGAAAAGAATTAATAAAGTTGCAATGAAAATGGCCCATTTAGATTTTAATGAAAAGTGCACAGTTGAATCAGAAGATGAAATTGGAGGATTAGCACATACCCTTAATTTTTTATCATCTAAACTTCAAGATGCCCTGTTTTCCCTTCAAAGTGCAAACGAAAAGCTTCGAAGTGATATTCATAAGGAAAGGGAATTGGAAAATATGCGTAAAGAGTTTATTGCAGATGTGTCTCATGAACTTAAAACACCAATTACCTTAATTAAGGGATACGCTGAAGGGATTAAAGATGATGTATTTTCAAAGGAAGAGGTAGAATATTCTTTAGATGTTATCATTGGCGAGTCAGACAAGATGAGCAACTTAGTAAAAGGAATGTTAGATCTTTCTTCACTAGAAAGTGATAATATGGTTTTAAGTAAAGAACTTTGTAATATTGGAGAAATAATCAAAAATACCATAAAAAAACTTAAACCTTCCCTTGAGGAAAAGGAAATTCATGTTCATATGGATTTACAGGAGGGTTTAAAGGTAAAGGGAGATCCATTTAAGTTAGAACAAGTAGTCACAAATTTTTTAACTAATGCCATAAGGCATACAAATTTCAAAGGTGATATATGGATAGTATCTAATGTAGTGTCTGAAAAGGACTTGTCTGATATGAATAATGGGGAATCACAGGTTACTCTAGTGATGAAGAATAGCAATAAAAATGTCATGATATCCTTTGAAAATAGTGGGTCTCATATTGAAAAAGAGGATATGGAAAAAATTTGGATTAAGTTTTATAAAAGAGATAAATCAAGAAATAGAAGTTTAGGTGGCACAGGACTTGGATTATCCATTGTTAAGAAAATTATAGAGCTGCATGAAGGATTTTACGGAGTTAGAAACACTGAAAGAGGCGTTATGTTTTATTTTGGGATAGACGGTGAGGAGTTAGAAGTAAAATAGTATTCTAACAAAGTTATTTTAGTTCTAGGAGAACAAAATAAATTATATTTGTGTGTACTGGCTTTGAGAAATTAAATAATTATAGATAATAAAATATTTTCTATTATAGACATGTTTATATACAAATTTTAGAAGGTCTGGTATCATATTATTAAGTAATAATCATTCTTAGTATTTAGTTTTAGTAATTTATTACGAAAATAGTTAATATTTATGATTATTAATTGTTAAAAATCAGTGATAATTCCTTAGTTAGTGGAGATTATATTCTATAAAGTAATTTGTGGAAGTAACAAATTTAAATATTCAAGTTAATAAACAAGATTTAAATATTCAATAGTTAATTATTAAAACGGGGGGATAAAAATGAAAGGTACAGTAGTATCCGTTTGGATGCAAACTTGTAGAAAATTATATGGGGATTCCAATGTGGATACCACAATGGATTTTGTAGGTTGGGGAAGCGATAAAGTATTTTCTCCAGCTGAAGATATAAATGATAATCATATTAAAACGTTTATAGAGAAAATGTCTGGAAGTCAAAATATAACAACGGAACAACTTTGGAGAGCCATTGGTAAGGATAACATATACTCCTTTGCTAAGGTTTACCCAGTGTTTTTTAAACATGACAGCACTTATGGATTTTTAAAATCTCTTTATGATATCCATACAGTTATGACGCAAAAGATCCCAGGAGCAAAACCTCCACTAGTAGAAATTAAACCTGTATCACAAAGAGAAGCAGTAATGAAGTATCATTCAAAGAGAGGAATGTTTGATTACTTTTTAGGTATGTTAGAAGGAAGTTTTGCATATTTCAATGAAAAGTATGAGTATAATGTTGAAGAAAAGACTGCAGATACTTTGGTGATCAGAATAACCTTTAATAAGGAAATCTACCATAAAAAGTCTTATTTATTTAATAAAATAACGTCTTTAGGGTTTATTAAATCTATAGCAGGGAAGTCCACTATAGTTACTTTATTAGGAACTTTATTAACTTCAGTGGGAGTTTTAGGTTTAGAAAACATAGTTAAAGCCTTAATTATAACTGGGGTTTCATCCTTAGCAACACTAATAGGTGTGGGGCTACTTCTAAAGCCAACAAAAGAGTTGGTAAGACTTGGAGACAAACTTAATGAAAATATTTTCTTTGAAGATAGAGATATTTTCACTAATGATATTTTTGAAGATATATTTAGAAGCCTTAAGTCTCATATGAAAAATATAAGTTCTGATTTTGTGGTATTTAATGGTATTACCGAGGAAATGAGAGACTTTGCTGAGAAGCTTAGCAGGATTTCTAATAACATGGGAAATACCTCTAATGAAATTTCACAGGTAGTGGAGCAAGTAGCAAGCACATCTGTGGATCAAGCTCAAAATACAGAACATGCAGCCTCTATATTAAATGATAACATTAATGCATTAAAGGTTATTGTAGATAGTGAGAATAATAATAAGGAAGAGTTAGAGGGAACTATTGAAAAAATTAATTCTAGCTTTGATGAAATTGAGTCTGTTAGTAAAAATATTGAAAAAACCTTAAATAACTTCCAAGAAGTTAAAATCAAGGGTGTTCAACTTGGGGACAAGGCTAAGGATATAACAAATATAGTTTCTATAGTTGCTCAAATTTCAGATCAAACCAATCTTCTTGCACTAAATGCTTCAATAGAAGCTGCAAGGGCAGGAGAGCAAGGACGAGGCTTTGCAGTGGTTGCTGAAGAAGTTAGAAAGCTAGCAGAGCAAACTAAGAGTGCAGTACAAGAAATAAATAACAACTTAATACAGTTTGTTAATGATATCGATGGGCTTGTAGATAATATAGAAAATCAGTATGATACCCTTCAACAAGAGACTAAGGGTTTAGAAGAAATAAGAACAGTAAGTTATGAATCCACCATGTCTGTAAGAACTGTTTCAGCATCCATGATTGAAACTATAAACGATTTAGATACTGAAGCTCAATCTATTGCAAGCATGTATGAGACAATTGAGTCCTTAGCAGCTATTGCAGAAGAAAACTCTGCATCCACTGAAGAGGTTAGTGCAAATGTAAGTTCTTATACCGAAGAAATTAGAAATTTAATTCAATCTATTAATGAGTTTAAAAAGATTGCTGAGTATTTTAAAGAAGGCTTAGATAAGTACAAGCTCTAATAGTGATAATCGTCCCAAGGAAGGTTTCATGAAAATTTAAGACACATAAATAATCCCTCAAGGAATTTAGCCCTGAGGGATTATTTATATATAAAATCTATTTATCATTAATTTATTTATGAAGTAGTAGTATGGTTGCAAAAGTGAGAAGTATTATATTTACTATACAAAAGCTTCTCATATAAGAAGTTTATATTCCTTCTAAGTTAAAGTGGGGTACAAAAATCTGTGAACTAGTGCCACTTTCTTGGATAAAGGCATTCTTATAACCAATTTCTAGGCAATGATCAATTAAGCTATCATAGTGTTTTGGATTTAGAAATTTATTAATTTCAGGGTAGTCTTTAGCATCATACATAGGAGTATATTGATTCATAAGGCTTAAATAAACATCATCACCAAAGGCCTTATAGATATAATCCACTACCTTTTTTGAATCAAATAACAACCCTGGAAGCATCAGATGTCTTATAATAACACCACTTTGCATCATACCCTGTTCGTTAAATACAGGCTTACCCACTTGACCTACCATTTCAGCAATAGCTTTAGAAGCTATATTAAAGTAATTTGGAGCCTTTGAGTATTTTATCGCGTATTTATCCTCGAAATATTTTAAATCGGGTATATAGATTTGAATATATCCTTCCAATTCCTTAATAGTTTTTATTTTTTCATAACCATTGGTGTTATAAGCAATAGGGACTTTTAAACCTTTTTCTCTAGCTAGATTTATTCCTTCAATGATTTTAGAAACATAGTGAGTTGGGTTAACTAAGTTTATGTTATGGCAACCTTTTTTTTCTAGCTCTAAGAATATCGCACTAAGCCGTTGAGTAGAAATTTCCTTTCCAACTGCCGCATGACTTATCTCATGGTTTTGGCAAAATACACAGCTTAGGTTGCAATTTGAAAAAAATACTGTGCCAGAGCCTTTTTCTCCTGAGATACATGGTTCCTCCCACATATGGGGATAAGCCTTTGCTACTTTTAAAATTGATGAACTTTTACAAAATCCAAACGTATTTGTTGTTCTATCTGCATTGCAATCTCTAGGGCATAGATTACAATTATTTAATTTACATATTATTGAGTCATTAATCATGTTAAAGTTACTCCTTTTCATAAAGCAAAGAAAAAGCACTACATCCTATGAAGATTAGTGCAACTATCTCAAATATATTCTCAAATAAAATCTAATATTTATAAAAGTAAAAATGCAATAGAATAGCTTATTGCAATACAAGTTCTATTATTAATTATAGCATATTACTTTAAAAAATAAATCTGTAGTTTAGATGAAGTTTAATAATAAATCAGAAGCATTATTTATGGTTAATGTTAGCATAACCGGTGATTCCATAGTTGGATGGGAATCTGGTAGTTACGAAATAAGATTATAAAATAGCGGTAAAGTTTCGCAATATTCAGACTAAATTGCAACTTCATGGTATAATATGAATATAATGGATATCAGTTATATAAATCATAATTGTATTTGAATATTTTGTTGGAGGAGTTAATATGGCAAGTGTTTGGGAGAATTACCTTTTACTCAGAGTTGGTAATGCTATATTCATCATAATAGCATTAATTTTGTTCCTTGCTATTATAGTAAAGCTTTTTAAGAATACTTTTATAACTCATTGTAGCAGTGAAAATGTATGGAGAAACATTGAATTATATTTTTGTGCAATTGCTACTGTTTACTTAGCTGGAATTGTGTTGATTACAAGTATAGGTAATGGATATGCCATTGCTGAGTTAGAAACTATAGGAAACACTATGGTAAACGGAGTTCTATATAAGGAAGTATTACTAAGTCAAGTTCAGGGAAGCTTTAGATATATAGTTACAAGGCTAGTACTCGGGGGGATATTTTACTTCTTTTATATAAGAGCTATAAGAGCAATAAATCTTGAGCTTGAAGAACTCAGAAAAAAGGTTATTCATAAAAGGCTTTATTAGTATTTTATTCAGTTTAAGAAATAAGTAAAAATGTATAGTTTATAATCATATGGAACTTAATTAATCCTGAGGGGGGAAAGGTTTTGGGGGAGAATTGGGTGGCTAATACTTTTCATTACATCCCTTGTATTAATTATAAGTAGTACAAAGAAAATTTATGCTGAACTGTCACCCAAGTATTTAAGTAGAATATATGAAGTTTTTGATTTGAACAAAATAGAATACTTGAGAGAATATTTTACTGAAAATATTTTACTGTTAGAATTAAATGTAATAACCACGCATTCAAATATTTACACATTAATAGCTGCAATGATTATATCTTTTAAGTGTGCAATCATAGAGTTTTATAAGGTACTGAAAAATGGTTATTATAAATGATTAAATCTATAATCTCTAAGAAACATATAGATGAACAATAAGAGCAGAGGGTTGTAAGATTTCCTCTGCTCCTATTATTTATCTAGATTTTTTCATCTTTAAATAAAACATAACGCATTGTACTGTAAAGATTAAACTTATAACTCCAAACCCAGGATAAAGGTAAGTAATTAGAGTTTTAAATCCAATTTGAGATACTGGAAGGGCGATGATTAAAACTAAGATTACGCCTCTTTTATAGGGAATTTTATATTTATTTTCTAAAGTTTTACCTACACTATAAATATTAGCAACCTCTGTGGAAAACATTTCAAACCAAATCACAGCTAGCAAGAATACTTGAATCAGTGGTCCAAATCTGCTTACAACGTGTAATAATGGAATTTCATACTTAAATATCTCTGGTATATTAACAAGAAGCATAGTATTAATAAAAAAGGCAATAAGTGTTAGAGTAAGGGCACCAATGATTAAGCCTGTAATTATAACTTTTTTCTTCTTCATTTCCTTTGTAAGTGGGATGATAACTCCACTAGAAAATAGCATATTAAAACCTGCATACAACAAAGTTGAAATCAACCACTGATTGTCTACGAGTAAGGTTTTATGAATAGGAACGCGCTTTATATAATCTAGAGACATAGTATCTTTAGAATATATAAGGTAAAATACAAATACTGTTATGATAATGATAGTAAGACAAGGTACTATGAAGGAATTAATAGCAATGAGTCCTTTTGTATCCTTGAGTAAGGTGATTAGAGCTACCACTGACATAATAAGTATTCCAATGTACTTTGGAAGTCCAAAATATTGATAAAGAAGTGCTCCGCTACCAGCCATAATTATTGCAGCACCAGAGATCAAGAAAAAGCTGGTTAAGTAGTCTGTAATCTTTCCGAGAAACCCAGGACTAACAAGGTTAATAAAATCAGTGTAAGAATTTAAGCAATATTTTGTACTAATAGATACCATCATAGAGCTAAATAAAATATAAAAAGCTGCGCAAATTAATAGCCCATAAAAACTCATATATCCGTATGTGGAAAAAAATTGAGTTATTTCTTGTCCAGATGCAAGACCTGCACCCACTATTGTTCCGATAAACACTGTGGCAACTTGAAAAATATGTTTTATATCCTTTCGCAAAAAATCTCCCCCATAAATTTATATCTGTTATTAATATATAAGTATTTGTGGACAAATATGAAGATTTCAAAGAAAATGTGGACAAGAGAAAATGAAATAGGAAGACATGAATTAATTTATAATCATATGGATACATTAATTGTGAAAAAACTTATATAAATATATAAAAGAAAACCGTGAGAATATCCTAATGGAATTTCTCACGGCTGTTTTATTTAAATTTAGAATAATATCACCAAAGGGGGAGGTTAAATTATTCTTTTAATTAACACTAAAGATTAAATTAATATATCCTTCTTTGTGAACACAAAGTGAGATATTAAGTAACAAACAACGGTCCATCCAATAAATACAAGGGCTGTGAAGCCTAAAGTAGAGTTTGGATTATTGAACATACCAGCAGTGGTACCTTTTATGATAGCACCCATATCCATGTAACTTGTGAACACATAGATACTGAACTTTTTAAGTGCACCTATCAAACTAAAAACAATAGACATAGCAATTAATGAAACAGAGCTGACACCCATGGATACCATACTGCTTTTAAATAATGTTGATATAAGGAATGCAAAAGATGTACATGCCATAATGAATAATCCTTGTACTAGCAGCATATTCAAAGTGTATTGCCAAATTGGTACTATATGAGAGCTTCCTGCAATAAGTGCTAGTGGATGGCCACCACCTTCAAGGAATACTGATGGATCAAATTGATATTTTGCACCTACCATAACTGGATAGGTGGAGTCCCCAAATCCGTATAACAAACCTACAACCACGAAAGCCAATGCTTCCAAAACTAAGATTGAACCCACAGCAGCAATAGTTACTGCTATAAATTTTGAAAATATAACTTTTCCTCTAGATACGGGTTGAGTTAATAGTAACTTCAAGGTTGGAGGAGTACACTCTCCAGAAACCATGTCTGAAACAAACATTGCTAGACCTATTACTAAGAATACTTGCCCAAGGACCATCACTAGTTTCTCAATAAAAATAAAGGCATTAAAGTCATAATATTGGGTTGGCTTAATATCATGAGCTTTTAAGTATTTTAGGTGTTCAAGCTCTTGAGTCATTTCACCCTTACTTTGTTGAGACATTCTTTGATCTTGTTTTAGCATTGTTTCTACTTCTTGAATTCTGGAGTTCAAAGATTCTCTCCAATCTTCTTCTTTGCCGTTAAGTGCTTTTAGTCTTACAATTTCATTTTTCATCTGCAAGATATTTTCTTCCATATTTTGAACATATTCAGCGGCCTTAGCCTGATCATTTTTTATATCAGGGGGTATATTATTCTTATCCTGCTCAATATACTTAATGTTTTCTTCCAAGTTCGCAATTTTAAATTCCGGGGTGTTGTATTTCTTCATATTTTCAGCATCATGATTAAAACCATAGGCCATAACTCCAGTTAGTAATATAAAGCCAATAACAACAACTAAGGTTTTTACTCTTTTAAAGAGTTTGAATAATTCATGTTTAATTAAGGTTAACATTATCTAATGCCTCCTTCTACTAGTTCCATATATCTTTGTTCTAATCCACTATGTTTTTTATAAATTTCATAAATGTCAATATTTTGAGATACTAGTTCTTTAATGATCTGGTTAGAGGAATCTCTATCTGCTATAACCGTAAATATATTATCCTCAGTAGATGCTTGCCTCACTACCTTCATATTATTAAGAATTTCCAATACATTAGAAGGATTCTTAGTCACAATAGTAAGGGTTTCAGTTTCATTTTGTGCATTATCTTCAGAAATGCTTTCTACAACTTTGATTTCACCATGATTTATAAAGGCAACAGTATCACAAAGTTGCTGTACTTCACTTAATATATGAGAAGATATGAGTACTGCAGCCTTAGTTTCTTTAACTGCTTTTTTCACTATTTCTCTAAAATCAATAATACCTGTAGGGTCTAGTCCATTAGTAGGCTCGTCTAGAATTAAAAGTCTTGGTTTTGACAGAAGTGCAGAAGCTAGTCCTAATCTTTGTTTCATACCAAGAGAATACTTTCCTACCTTATCATCTATTCTTTCTGATAAATTAACTAACTTAACGATTTCCTCTACATCTTTTCTAGGAATCTTTTTTATATCTGCAATCATATTTAAATTTTGTCGTCCAGTTAAATAGGTGTACATTTCAGGATTTTCCACCACTGCCCCCACATTAGAAAGGGCTTTAACCTTATCACTTAAAATATCATTGCCACAAATACTTATTGAACCACTATCAGTAGCAATAAGTCCCACTAACATTCTTATTGTAGTAGTTTTACCTGCTCCATTAGGACCAAGAAATCCAAAAATTTCTCCTTCTTTTATGGAAAAACTAATACCTTTAATGATTTGTCTTTTGCCTAACTTCTTATAAACATTATTAACTTCAAGTACATTCATCAATAAATCTCTCCCTTCAACCACAGAATCTACACACTTTTCAATGTGTCAATTTATTTTGTCTTATATTGTATGGATAGAAACTGCTGATTTTAATATCATCAGTAGAGACTATCGCCTTATTCGATACAAAATATTCCTTCTAGTGTTCACTAGTTATTCTATTTTAAATACCTAAGAATATTGTAACATTAAGAAATCAATAATTACTTAGCAATTACCTGAAGGTTTTCTTAAGAATTTCTTAAGAAGGCCAAATTATTAATTAAGGTATAGGGTTATTTTTAAATGATAAGTCATCCAATATGTATAAGATAACAGTGCATAGTAGGGATACAAACTTTTTTTATTAGTTAAATTTCTCCTAGAAGACATTGAAGAAAATCAACTTCCCTGTACTTCACGGAGTTAGAACTATAAACATCTATAGTTGCACATTATGAAATTAAAGTTTATATAAAAAAAGGCTATTTAGCCCCATATAAAAGTTATGGTAACTAAATAACCTTTCAGTAAAATTATTTTTGTAAGTTCTCACAGTAAAATATTATGCCTTCACTTAAAAATTTAGCAAGACCAGGTTTGGTTTTATCAATGTTAGCAGTAAAGCGTTCATCCATTACATATAAGTCGGCTAGACCTCTAAAGATTTCTGGGGTGCAATTATAAAAACTATCAGTAATATATTGCCTACAATCAGCTATAACTTCCTGAACTTCTTGGTCTGAAGGGGACTTAGTATCCATTAAAGCTGCGAGCCTTACATAGTTTTCTGAGCCTCTTTTCATAATCCCAGCCCAATCATCCTTAGTGTACTTTGAAGTTCTTCTTTTGCTTTCTTTGTAAGCATCTGAGCTACCATATCGTTCTTTAGTCTCTTCAGCATATTTTTCTTGATG
>NZ_JAVWDJ010000005.1:72026-79567 GCF_036642255.1 Clostridium sp.
AAGCATCTGAGCTACCATATCGTTCTTTAGTCTCTTCAGCATATTTTTCTTGATGCCTTTCTATTTCAGTCATATCAAAACTTTCAAACATTTCCTTTTTACTCATATCTATACCTCCATTAATTGATTCCATAGTTTTATCTACGGACTTAATTATTTCTTCCAACCTTATTTTCTTTTTAACTAATAGCTCCCTATGGAGCTTAAGAGCATGCTCCCTATCAAAATTAGGGCTATCTAGAATTTCTTTAATTTCTTGTAGGTTAAAATCAAGCTCCTTAAAGAATAAGATTTGTTGCAATCTTTCTAGATCTCTATCAGTATAAAGTCTATATCCGGCCGGTGTAATAGACTCAGGTTTTAAAAGACCTATTTCATCATAATGATGAAGGGTACGTACGCTTATTCCTGCTAAGGTGGCAACTTCTTTAACTTTATATGTCATAAAATCCTCTCCTTTGTGCTTTGCTTTCATCCCTGTGAGTTAATAATAAGCTATAACGTTAGGTGAGGGTCAATATGTTATTTATCATTTTTTTAAACATTTTATATGAATTCTAAATAAAATAGGTGAGTATGTGTAATATGGTATAATGAAAGTAATTATTTAAATAAGATTCATCAACTAAGTTTATAATAATAGCTATATGAAACTATGTTAGGGGGGATTAAAACTGGACAAAAAGAATTCTGAAAGATTTTTGAATGCTTTTATAAAGATTGAAAGCAAGTTGAAGGAAATAGTTAGTAATGATACACACAAGGCTTTTTATCAGTTGGTAGATAGGGCGTCAAGTAAAAACTCAAGTGTTGAAAAATATAAAAACACCTTAAAAGAGTATGCAGAGCTACGCAACGCAATTGTTCATAAACGAATTGATGGGGAAGCTATCGCAGAACCCCATACAACTGTAGTGGAAGATTTAGAATTTATGTGCAAAATGATTACAAAACCTCCTATTTTAGAAAATGGTTTTTTGCATAAGGTAGTTAAATGTAGCTCCTACGATAAAATAAGTGTAGCTGCAAGAAAGATATTTAGTAATTCTTTTTCTAAGATTCCAGTTTATGATAACAGGAAATTTATAGGATTACTCACTACGGATATCATGGCTAGATGGATGGCGTACAACTTAGAGAATGGTGTTGAGTTTGATGAACTTGTAGATGTGAGAATGATTTTAGAATTCAGTGAACATAAGGAAAGCTACACATTTATTTCAAAGTCAGCTACAGTGTTTGAGGCTATAAGCATTTTTGATCAATGGTATAAAAAGGGGCTTAGGCTTAATGCTATTATTATTACAGAATCAGGTGAGAAAAATGAACCTCCTTTAGGAATTCTAAGCTTATTTGACTTGCCTAGGTTATATGGAAGTATTTCAAAGTAATTAAAAGTTTAAGGGAAGTATTAATGTGGATCCACAATGAGATATATTGCAAAAATAATTGATATTAGCCTTTCAAGAAGGATTTTTTTTAAAAAATATATATAAAGTAGAACTTATTAAAAGTTCTACTTTTTTAATTATTCTTTCTGAGTATCATTAGCTAAAGGTGAATGCTATTCTCATAGATACCACATAAAATAGGAATAAATTGAATATAAGAAAATGAAATAGATGAATCGAAATATAGCTTCCTCTGGTGGAAGTCCAGTTCAAATGTTGTTTTATGGAGTAATTCCAAGTGTAATGCCTAAGTTCATAACCTATATTCTTTACCGTGGAGAAGTGATTCTCCGTACTACTATTGTGGTTGGTTTTGTAGGTGCAGGGGGACTTGGACAACAGTTCAAATTAAGTATGAGTTATTTTAAATACACGGAAATATCCTTGTTATTACTCTGTTACTTACTTCTTGTACTTCTTGCAGATTTAATGTCGGAGGCATCGAGGAAGTTAAGTGAATAGACAAAAATGTAAATTCTATTAACCTTGATTTTTATCAATACAAATTACGAATTTAACAAAAAGCACATCTAACCTTTGTTGGTAGGATGTGCTTTTTTATATCTTTATTTCTAGGTTGATACTAAATCTAATCTTAAGATAAAGCAAAAAAAGATATATTTAAACTATTATTAATGAATTATTTCAAGATTAAATACTTAGATGCCTTATTATTTAAATTTTTGATAGAACATATTTGTTAATTAAATAACGAAGTTGAGTAAACGTGTTTACAAATTCTAGTTTATGGAATAAAATAAAATTATAAATATTTCAAACATTCAAAATATTACATGGGGGAGTGGGGAAATGAAATTAGAAATTGGAAACTTTTATGTTAAGGACATAGCCTTTGGTGAAAAAACTGAGTTTTTAAATGGGATCTTAACTATCAATAAACAGGAAGCTTTAGATTTCGTTTTAGAAGACAAGCATATTACGGAAGCAGATTTACTTATTGTAAAACCAGGTGATAATGTGCGTCTTGTGCCAGTTAAAGAAGCTATAGAACCAAGAGTGAAATTAAATGGGGACCCATTATTTCCGGGATATACTGGAGATTTAGTTAAGGCTGGCAACGGAAGAACTCATGCGTTAAAGGATTGTAGTTTAATTGTTGTAGGGAAACATTGGGGTGGATTTCAAGATGGACTTATTGATATGAGTGGAGAAGGAGCAAAGTATACTTACTATTCTCAGCTTAAGAACATAGTGCTAGTTGCAGATACAGATGAGGAATTTGAAAAAAGAGAGCAACAGAAAAAGAATAAGGCCTTAAGAGAAGCAGGACATAAACTTGCAGAGTTCATAGGAAGTTGTGTTAAAAATTTAGAACCGGAAGAAATAGAACAGTACCAGTTAGAGCCTGTAATAAAGCGTGATACTACTGTGAATACTCTTCCGAGTATGGTATTTGTTATGCAGCCTCAATCTCAAATGGAGGAGTTAGGGTACAATACGCTTTTATATGGATGGGATATGAATCGTATGCTACCAACATTTATGCATCCAAATGAAGTTTTAGATGGTGCAGTTGTATCAGGGAGTTTTATGCCATGTTCATCTAAATGGGCAACTTATGAATTCCAAAATAATCCTACAATAAAAAGGCTATATAAAGAACATGGAAAGACAATAAACTTTTTAGGTATAGTGATGTCAAACCTTAATGTAGCATTAGACCAAAAAAATCGTGCGGCTCTATTTGTAGCTCAAATTACGAAATCTCTTGGAGCGGATGGTGCTATAGTTGCAGAAGAAGGATATGGTAACCCAGATGCAGATTTTACAGCATGTGTAGTTGCACTTGAAGATGCGGGTGTAAAAGTTGTAGGACTTACTAACGAGTGTACTGGAAGGGATGGAGCATCACAACCATTAGTTTCAATGGATGAAAAGGCTAATGCAATTGTTTCTTGTGGAAATGTTTCAGAAATGATAGAACTTCCAGCTATGGAAATGGTTATAGGCGAGTTAGAGGCTCTTGGTAGAGATGGACTATCTGGTGGATGGGCAAATGATGAGTTGCTTGGACCTTCTGTAAGACCAGACGGATCAATAATTATGGAGAATAATGCAATGTTCTGTGGAGATCAGGTTTGTGGTTGGTCACCAAAAACTATGATTGAATTTTAGTAATGGGAGGGGATAATATGAAAAAGGCAGTATTATATATAAATCAATTCTTTGGACAAATTGGTGGAGAAGATAAAGCAGATTTTGAACCTATTGTAAAAGAAGGAACCATAGGGCCAGCTATAGAATTAAATAATAGCTTAGATGCAGAAGTTACACACACAATAATTTGTGGAGATAATTTCATGGGATCTAACACAAATGAAGCAGTGAAAAGAATAATAAATGAACTTAAAAATATAGAGTTTGATATTTTCTTTGCAGGACCTGCCTTCCAAGCAGGAAGATATGGGGTAGCCTGTGGGGAAATATGTAAGGCTGTTAAAGCTGAGTTTAATGTGCCTGTAATTACGTCTATGCATATAGAAAACCCAGGAGTAGAGATGTTTAAGAAAGACATGTATGTTTTCGTTGGGGGACATAGTGCTGCTAAAATGAGAAGTGATATAAGAGCTATGGCTGCATTTGGAAATAAACTTTTAAAGGGTGAGGAAACTCTTGGAGCGGAAGCTGAAGGATATTATCCAAGAGGTATCAGACATCAAGTATGGAGAAAAGATGGTAAGTGGGGTGCCGACAGAGCTGTAGAAATGCTTATAGAAAAATTAAATGGAAGACCTTTTATCACTGAACTTCCAATTCCAAAAACAGATAAAGTGCCTGTAGCACAACCAATTAAGGCGCTTAAAGAAGCAACTATAGCACTATTGACTACTGGAGGTATAGTACCTGTAGATAATCCCGATAGAATTCAGTCTGCATCAGCTACAAGATGGGGAAGATATAATATTGCTGGAGTAGATGCATTAAAAGGTGGGGTTTATAAAACAATTCACGCTGGATTTGACCCAGCCGCAGCAGATGCTGACCCAAATGTAATAGCGCCAATAGATGCATTAAGAGCTTATGAAAGGGAAGGAAAATTTAAGAAATTACATGATTACTTCTATTCAACAGTAGGTACTGGAACTACTCAAGCGGAAGCTAAAAGAATGGCACAGGAGATTTTAGTTTATCTTCAAAATGAAGGTGTAGATGGAGTTATAATGGTTTCCACGTGAGGAACTTGTACACGTTGCGGTGCAACAATGGTTAAAGAAATTGAGAAGTCTGGCATGCCAATTGTACAAATGGCAAACTTAATTCCAGTTTCAAAAACAGCTGGAGCAAATAAGATTGTCCCAACTATATCCATTCCGTATCCATTAGGAGACCCTGCTACATCAAAGGAAGTACAATGGAATCTTCGTTATCATAGAGTTGGGGTAGCTTTAGATGCTTTAACAGCAGATGTAGAAGAAACTACTGTTTTCAAAGTTAAATTCTAGAGATAGTTTAAGTGGGAAGTTCCCTATGATTTTGGAATTTGAATATATTACTTGATTATAAAGAAAATTTTTGAGTGAATTATGATCTGTTCAAAAGTAGATAATAAAAGTAACTTGTATAATAGTAATATAATGGGGCTGTGCAAAATGAAATCACAGTCCCAATGAACTTACTCATTGATAAATAAATATATTGTTTAAAAGGACTTGAAATAAAATTATCATCAAATTTCAAGGAGGATATTGTTATGGGAAATACGAATTCAAATACGGTTTTGCCGTTAAAACCTAAGGCAAAACAAGAAACAAATCATGTTTTTATTATTTCATTAATTATAACTTTTGCAATAGTATTTTGGGGAATCATAGATAAGAGTGGTTTTGAAAAGATAGCCAAAGGTGCTTTGGCATTTTTGACTGAAAAATTTGGTTGGGCATACTTACTTTCTATGTTTATATTCGTTTTATTTGCATTAATACTAGCCTTTAGTAAGTATGGAAAGATAAAACTTGGAGCGGATGACTCAAAACCAGAGCATAGCACTACTGGTTGGTTTGCAATGCTTTTTGGAGCTGGAATGGGAATTGGATTAGTGTTCTGGGGAATTGCAGAGCCTATATCTCATTTTGTGGCACCTATGGAAGGAATAGAACCAGGAACAGTTGAAGCAGCAAACTTTGCGTTTAAAGCTTCCTTCACTCATTGGGGATTTCACCCTTGGGCAAGTTACAGTATCATAGGGTTAGCTCTAGCATATTTCCAGTTTAGAAAAAATAAACCTGGTTTAATCAGTAGTATATTTATTCCATTACTGGGAGAGGAAAAAGTAAAGGGACCTATAGGGAAAGCTATTGATATACTTGCAGTATTTGCCACAGTTGCTGGAGTTGCAACTTCTTTAGGGCTTGGAACACTGCAAATAAATAGCGGATTAAATTACTTGTTTGGAATTCCTGAGAATGCAATAGTTCAATTAATAATAATATTCGTCATTACAGTGATATTTATTTGGACTGCAGTAAGTGGTATTGAAAAAGGAATTAGTGCAATATCTAATCTTAATTTAATTCTTGCCTTTGGAATATTACTAGTATGCTTATTTATAGGGCCAACTATAAAGATAATAAATACTTTATTAAATGGTACAGGTGCTTACTTAGGAGAATTTATACAAGACAGCTTACAAATTCAGGCCTTCAAAAGCAATAAGTGGTTAATGGACTGGAGAATATTTTACTGGGCATGGTGGATTGCTTGGGCACCTTTTGTAGGAATATTTATCGCTAGAATATCAAAGGGAAGAACCATAAGAGAGTTCATAATTGGAGTTATTGTTGCACCAAGTATTGCTTCATTAATCTGGTTCTCAATTTTTGGAACTCTTGGAGTTGATCTTGGTATTACTGGTAAGGTTACAATGGATGCATTAAAAGCACTAGCAGCGTCTCCGGAAACTGCATTTTTCCAAGTTATAGCTAATTATCCTCTTGGGGGAATAATTTCAGTAATTACAATAGTATTATTAGGGACTTTCTTTATAACATCAGCTAACTCAGCAACTTTTGTGCTTGGTATGTTAACATCTCACGGAGATTTAAATCCATCCAATAAAAAGAAAATATTATGGGGAGTACTTCAAGCATTGCTAGCTACAGTTTTACTGTTAGCCGGTGGATTGGCTTCCTTACAGACAGCATCAGTAGTAGCTGCATTTCCATTCATTGTAGTTATGCTTCTAAGTTGTGTTTCATTATGGAAGGCGCTTAAAGCAGAAAATATAAAATAATAATATCGCTAAAAGAGCCTAGAATTTCTAGGCTCTTTTAAGTTAAAATAATATTAGAGGTGAGAGAAAATGAAAAAGTTAGGTTTTAATTTTAAAGACATAGTGCAAACCTTAGGAATTTTATTAGTTATTTTGGTGCTGAAAACTTTTGTTATAGACAATGCAAAGGTACAGGGTCAATCTATGTATCCTACTTTAAACTCAGGGGAACACAATGACAGGGTAATTATAGAAAAGTATAAGCATTATACTAAGGACTATAAAAGAGGAGATATTATTATTTTAAAGTCAGATAAAATTGATAAGGATATACTTATAAAAAGAATTATTGGGCTACCTGGTGAAACTGTAGAAATAAAGCAAGGAAAAGTATATGTAAATAATGAACTATTAACTGAAGCGTATTTACCTGGGGATATAATTACAAATCCATCAATGAAAGTACACGTTGAAGATGGCCATGTTTTTGTTTTAGGGGATAACAGAGACAATAGTACTGATAGTAGGATGCTTGGAATAATACCAATTGATGATATCATTGGGAAGGCAACTTTTAAATTTAATATACTTGACTTTGATTTTGAAAAACTAAGATAAGAGAAAATCTATTAATAAAGTTTGAAATTGGGGGAAGTTATTCCTAGAGTGGTTAATTTATTCAATTACGGTAAGTAAGATACGTTTTCATATTGAGATATTTTTATAGGGGGAGATAAAATGGAAATCTGGGATATTTTGGATAGACAGGGGGACCTAACTGGAAAAACAATTGTAAGGGGAGAGGAACTAAAAGAAGAAGAGTATCACTTAGTGGTGCATATTTGGATAATGAATTCTAA
>NZ_JAVWDJ010000005.1:79667-106515 GCF_036642255.1 Clostridium sp.
AACTAAAAGAAGAAGAGTATCACTTAGTGGTGCATATTTGGATAATGAATTCTAAAGGTGAATTTTTAATTCAAAAGAGGTCTGAAGTAGTAAAGATAATGCCTGGTATGTGGGCGGCTACAGGAGGGTCTGTGATTGCAGGAGAAGATAGTAAAACTGCAGCACTTAGAGAAGTTAAAGAAGAGTTAGGCATTGATATTAATGGTGATAATCTTATGAAGATTGAAAGAGTTTTAAGAAAACATAATTTTGGCGATGTATGGCTTATTAAAGAAAATGTTAATTTAGAGGACTTAGAGCTATTGGAGGAAGAAGTTAGCGATGCTAGGTGGATGACCAAGGATGAGATTAAAACTATGATTCACAGGGGAGAATTCCATGACTATGGAGTGGATTACTTTAGAAATCTATATGAGCATGCGCAGAGCTTAATGTAAAAGGAAGTTGATAAAGAAATGATAAGATTAGAAACCAATAGATTAATCATAAGAGATCATATTGAGGAAGATTTACTTCCATTACATAGTTTAATAAGCGATGAAAAGGCAATGTTTTATATTCCTGATATAAAAACTAGGAATATAGACGAATCTAAGGAGAATCTAAGAGTATCAATGACTGAATCAAAATTAAAAGATAGAGAAAAGTATTTCCTTGCTATAACGCTAAAAGAGACAGGGGAGTATGTTGGGGAAATTGGGTTTACTATAATTTCAGATTTTGAAGAAGAAAAGACTGCAGAATTAGGTTACTTTATATTACCTAAGTTTTGGTCGCAAGGTATTGTGACAGAAGCTGCAAAGGAAGTTGTGAATTTTGCCTTTAATAAAGCAGGGATTACCAAATTAATGACTGGTTGTGTTAAGGATAACAAGCACTCTGAAGGGATAATGAAGAAGCTTGGCATGATAAAAGAGAGAGAACTTAAAAGTCACATAGAAATTCAAGGTAAGCTATATGATAGAGTTGAATACAGACTTTTTAAGTGATAATTCAACATATAAAGATATTTAAATAGGTTTTAATAATTAACTTTAAATAAATTTTTAAGCTACAAGAGATTAATGATAAAATCTATTGTAGCTTTTTATGTATTATATTTAAAATATATAAATCTAAGTTACAATGAATATAATGGTATTAAATAGTAAGAATGCCTATACGGTGGGGGTGTAATTTATGTCAGAGAAATTTAAAAAAGTTCTTGTAATTTATAAGTCTAAGTACGGAAGTACAAAGAAGTACGCACAGTGGATTGCTGAAGCAACAATGGGAGACTTGATTGAAGTTTCTAAAGTAAAGACTAAAGAGTTACAAAAGTATGACACTATAGTTTTTGGTGGGTTTTTACATGCAGTTGGTATTAATGGGGTGAAAATAATTACTGCTAATTACAAAAAAATAATGGATAAGAAAATAATAGTTTTTGCAGTAGGTTGCTCTCCACATAAGTCAGAGGATGTTGAAAAAGTATTTGCTGCAAACTTTAAAGGTGATATTAAAGAGAACATAAATTGCTTCTATTTAAGAGGAGCCTTTAACTATGGAAACTTAGATTTTATAGACAAGATGATGATGAATGTACTTAAGGTAAAATTAAAAAATATAAAAGAAAAAGAACGTAATGAGGATGTTAAAGGATTATTGGAATGCTATGATAATCCAATGGATTGGACAGATATAAAGGCTATTAAGCCTATTATTCAATGTATAACTAAGTAGTTATTAGGAGTAATATAGGGAAATGAAAAATCCCTTCATATTGAAATGGAGGGATTTTTAGTTCTAGGTATTTAATACTTATTACATTAGAAATCCTGTATTTAAAATATATAGGATTTTGCTTACATCTTATCAGGAGCTTCTATTCCAAGTAAATCCAGGCCTGCTTCTAATACCTTTTGAGTTAAAGTTATAAGATTTAACCAAGACATCTTCTTATCCATATTTTCTTCTGCAATAATTCTATTATCATGATAGAATTTATTAAATATATTAGATAAGTCATAGATATAGTCGCATATTTTGTTTGGAGCTCTATCCTTAAAGCTGAGTTCTATTACTTCATTGAATTTTGAAATCTTAAGCATTAAATCTCTTTCAGTATCACTGTAAGGTTCTAGAATTGTATTTGTAAGAACTATACCTTCACTTTCAGCTTTTCTTAGAATAGATTTAATTCTAACTACAGTATATAAAAGATAAGGACCAGTGTTTCCTTCAAAAGAAGAGAATTTTTCCATGTCAAAGATATAATCCTTGGTAACTTGGTTAGATAGATCACCATACTTTAGTGCAGCGAGGCCTACCTTTCTTGAAATCTCTTCTATTTCTTCAGGAGTCATTGAATCAGTTTCTTTTAACTTATCTTTTACAGTATCTTTAATTATCTGAATTAAGTCCTGGAGTCTCATAACTCCACCTTCTCTTGTTTTAAAAGGTTTTCCATCTTTTCCATTCATGGTACCAAAACCAATGAAGTCAAGTTTTACATCTTCTTCTACAATTTTAGTTTTCTTAGCACATCTAAATACTTGCTCGAAGTGAAGTCCTTGTCTTTTGTCTACTACATAAATTATAGAATCAGGCTTATAATCTATGACTCTTTCCCAGATAGTAGCAAGGTCTGTAGTACTGTATAAAGTTGCTCCATCAGATTTTATAATTATGATTGGAGGAACTGTGTAGCTATCAGTTTCTTTTGCTACATCAATAACTAATGCTCCTTCACTTTCATAAGTAAAGTTATTTTTCTTAAAGAAGTCTACCATTTCAGGAATATATTTTTGGCTATCACTTTCTCCATTCCAAAGGTCAAACTCCACATTTAAGTTTCCATAATTTTTTCTTAAATCTTCAACAGATACATTCAAGATATGTTTCCAAAGGGCAACATAACCTCTGCGGCCATTTTGAAGTTCAAAGGTAGCCTTTCTGGCTTCTTCCATAGCATTTTCATCAGTTTTTGCAAGACTATTGGCTGATGGATAAATTTCTTCTAACTCATTTATGGTGAAAGGTGCTATAGATGGATATTCACCCTCATAGCTCTCATCAAAATAAGGAAGACTTGGATTACGTCTTTTAACTTCAGAAATTACCATACCAATTTGAAGGCCCCAATCTCCTAAGTGAACATCTCCAATAACTTTATGTCCCAAGTAACGTCCGATTCTCTTAATACTTTCTCCGATAATAGCAGCACGTAGATGACCCACATGGAGTGGCTTTGCAACATTTGCTCCACCATAATCTACAACTATAGTCATTGGAGCTGTATCAGTAGAACAGCCAAGCTTTTCATCTGAATACATGTTATTTATGTATTTTGATATAAAGCTGTCCTTTAAATTTATGTTTATAAAACCAGGACCTGCGATAGATACATTTTCAAAGGCTTCCTCATCCTTTAAAGTCTCTACTATATGATTTGCTATTTCTACTGGTGACTTTTTATATTTCTTAGCAGCAGCCATGGCACCATTGCACTGAAACTGGCAAAGGTCGGGACGGTTTGATACAGTAACAGTGCAGAGCTGTCTATCATAACCACATTGCTCAAATTTATCTTCTAATATTGTACTAACTTTTTTTATGAACTTTTCCATAAAGACCTCCTAATATAACAATTATTATTATATTATAACTCTAAATCTAAATGTTTAAATCAGATTATGCAAATTTGTTTAAAAAAGTGTATTTTATGAATAAATATACTATAGAAATGATTTAAAAAAGGGTTTATAGTACTTCAATAAGCCACTCTATGGTATCCTTTATAACTTCATCCTTATTAATTTCATTGAACATTTCATGTCTTCCACCAGTATATAACCTATAGGTTACAACTTTCATATTTAGAGATTTGTAAGTTTTGTACAAATTTATTATTCCTTCGCCATAGTTACCAACGGGATCAGCATTTCCAGCGAGGATATAAATAGGCAAATTATTTGGGACTAATCTTAAATTTTCTTCTTTGTGGATGATTTTCATTCCATTAAACAAATCATAGAAAAAGGATATAGGAAACATAGTGCCGCAATAGGGATCATCTATATACTTTTTAACTTCTTCCATATCTCTTGATAGCCAATCGAATTTTGTTTGGGCAGGTTTAACTTTCTTATTATAAGAACCAAAAGCAAGATTATCTATAAGGCTACTTTTATACTTTCTGCCTTTAAGTGTCATAATAATTTTGCTTAGGAATATGCCAAGGTTTATAATAGGTTTTTGCTTTCCATTAGTGCCGGATAAAATAACTCCAGATAAGTCCTTTCCATATAATTGAATATATCTTTGTGTTAAAAAGGATCCCATACTGTGACCTAATAATATTATCTTCCTTTGAGGATTTTCTGTTTTTATAATATCTGTCAGCAGTTTCATATCCTCCACCATATCCTGAAAACCATCTTTGTCACTAATATAACCTAATTCCTCTAGAGATTGTGCAGAATTTCCATGTCCTCTATGATCATTAGAATAAACTAAGAAGCCAGCTTCTGTAAGCTTTTCTGCAAAATACTCATATCTAAGAGCTTTTTCACTCATGCCATGAGCAATTTGTATAACTCCACGTACTTCTCCTTTAGGAACCCATTTATAAGCAGATATATTATATCCATCTTTATTTTTAAATGAAAAATCCACTCTTAACATATTGTCACCCTCTAACTTTATTTTTTTATTTATTGTAACATATTCTATAGTTATATGTAAAAAAATAACTTATAATATAGTTATAGGAAAAAAGTAGGGAGAGATGATGAATATGGCGTTTATTATTAATGTTTTATTACTTATAGTTGTATTTACTTTAGGATTTATATTAGGAAATAAAACTTTTCATAAAAAGGCCTGGTCTTATGATGTAGTTCTTATATGCTTAGCAATATTTTCTACTTGGGTAGGAATAAGCACACTTATCATTAACTTTGGAGAAGTATATCTTAGATTATCTCAAGGGTTGCAGATGATATTTTTAGGCATATTAGCGAGAAGGTTTTTTCACTTATATTTGAAATCAATAAAAAGTAACTAATATATTAAAATGATATAATTTATAGTGAACCATGTAAGGGGGATATCATGACTACTGTAATTATAATCTTAATGGTAATTAACATTCCAATTTACAAGTTGATATTTAGGATGATTTTTGTGGATGGTGAGGATTTTAGAGAAGCTGTGAAGTATGAGTTTACACCTGATTTATTTTCTTTATTTAAAGGACGGTATAGGAAGGATAAGCTAGGTGAATTTAAACTAGGAATGTTCATTATGTTATGCATACTAGTAGTTGGGTTAGAATATGGAATTATTAATTATATCTATAATCTTTTTTAAGATTCTTCATAAATATTAAAAGAGGTGAACTGTTTGGCAATAAATAAAAAGAAAGTAGCTATTATTATTTTTATAAGTTTATTTGCTATTTACTTTATCTATAACTTTCCACAAAAGGTTTCCTATTCTTTAGATGGAATCAATTTTAGAATAGGAGAAGAAACCCTTCAGGAGTATGTTAGCGTAAACTTACATGGAAAGCTTAGAAGAAGGGCTTTTCAAGGGAAAGTATTTACTGGAAGTTTAAGTGTTATGGATAAAGAGTTTTCTAATATTAAGCTAAAATTTGATGGCAATAATAGTGGAATGTTAGACTATTTCGACGATAAAAAACAAGAATACAGTTCATTTGGTACTATATATATAAATGAAGATATGAGTAAAGTTGCAATTTGTTTATTAGAATCAGATTGCAATCATGTGGGTGGATTGGAATGGAATAGTAAGGATGGACTTATGATTAGTGCGCCTGTAGCTAACAGGGAACAAGCTGTAATTTTAGCTAATAAGTTATTAGCTAAAAAATTGAAAGCTATGGAGTTTAGTGAAAAACTGGAATAACAAATTATAATAAATCATTAATACAAAGAATGGAGCACTACTATTTTAAGCTTAATAGGGTGCTTTTTATTGTATAGGAAATAAAACTTTTCGTACTTCAGAAAAGCCATCGTAAGGCCTTGCGATTACTGGTTTTTAGATTTAGTGTAATAAATTACAAGTTGATACAAGCTATATAAGAGGGCGTGCCTAGTCACGCTTTTGTTCTAAAATTTCATAATAATAAATAATTGTGTTATTTCTTTTTTATCATAAGATTGGTAATTAAATACTCATTTAAATAAACGTATGGAAAATTTCATTTCAAAGAGTTAAACTATTAGTTGGATAATGAATAAAAGTAAGGTTTATGTGGATTATATATTAAAATGTGCATAACTAATGAGATTAAATAATTTACTGTGGATTAAATCTAATAAATAGTTCTATTAATTAAAAATTACTGGAGCTGAAGATAATAAATTAATATATTAAAGATTTTAGTAGAATCAATAGTGTTTAATGTAAAAGTAAGATGTTAAACTTGGGTTTTGATAAGTAAAATCATAAAAGGTGAGGATTATATATGACAAAGTTATGGAATGGTAAAAGATATCATAGCCTTAATTATTTTTTAAGAGAAAAGTTTGGTGAAAAGGTATTTAAAATATCCCTAGATGCAGGTTTTTCTTGTCCAAACAGAGATGGTACCATAAGTAAGGGTGGATGCATTTTTTGCTCTGAGAGGGGTTCAGGAGATTTCGCAGGAAATCGATGCTATTCTATCTCTAATCAATTTGATGATATAAAAAATATGATGAGCAAGAAATGGAAGGATGGAAAGTATATTGCTTATTTTCAAGCCTACACTAATACTTATGCTCCTATAGAGGTATTAAAGGCAAAGTATGATGAAGCTGTTAACCAAGATGATGTAGTAGGTCTTGCTATTGCGACAAGGCCAGATTGCTTGAGTGATGAAGTTTTAGACTTATTAGGTGAATACTCAAAAAAGGTATATACATGGGTGGAACTTGGACTTCAAACCTCAAATGAGGATACTGCGAAGCTAATTAATAGAGGCTATAAATTAGAAGTTTTTGAGGATGCAGTAAGAAAATTAAGAGAGAGAAATATTGATGTAGTAGTTCATGTTATCTTTGGACTTCCAGGGGAAAATAGGGAAGATATGCTGGGAACTATAGAATATTTATCAAAGATAGACATTCAAGGAGTTAAGTTACATCTTTTACATCTTATGAAAAATACTCCTTTAGAAACACTCTACAATAAAGGGATGATTAGACTTTTAGACATGGATGAATATCTAGAGCTAATTACTACTGCAGTAACTCTGTTACCAGAACAAGTGGTGATCCATAGACTTACAGGGGATGCCCCAAGAAATCTTTTGATTGGGCCAATGTGGAGCTTAAAGAAATGGGAAGTTTTAAATGCGATAGATAAAAAGTTCGAAGATGAGGATTTATATCAGGGTAAAAACTTTAATAATGTTTTGGAAGGATAAAATGAGAAAACAATTAATCGGATTTATTCCGAATAAAGGCATCAGGGGGGATTTAAGTGAAAGTTGATGTTATTATTTCAGCTTCAGATATAAAAAGGAAAAAACTACAAGGCAAAGTGGTTGTAGTAATTGATGTTCTTAGAGCAACTTCAGTAATAATAACCGCGTTGAGTAATGGTTGTAAAGAAGTTATTCCAGCAAGGGAAATAGATGAAGCATTAGACATAGTAGGAAACGAAAGAGAAAAGTATATATTAGGTGGAGAAAGAAGCGCCCTAAAGATAGAAGGCTTTGATTTTTCAAATTCTCCATTAGATTATACCAAAGAAAATGTAGATGGAAGAACTTTAGTAATGACTACTTCTAATGGTACAAGAGCAATTAAAAATAGTGAAGATGCAGAGCATATATTTATTGCGGCAATGATTAACGCAAAGGCAGTGGCTGAAAAACTAGTGGAACTCAATAAAGATGTGGTTTTTGTTAATGCAGGAACTCAAGGAGAATTTTCTATAGATGATTTTATCACAAGTGGCTATATCATTGAGGTTTTAAAGGGATTAACAAATGTAGAGCTTACTGATATTTCAACAACCTCAAACTATATCTATAAAAATAACCAAGATATATTGAGTTTTGTTAAATTTGCTACTCATTACAATAGAATAAAGGAATTAGGGCTTGAAGAAGATCTAAAGTACTGTTTAACTAAAGATATTGTAGATATTGTGCCTGAATATAAAGATAGCAAAATAAAGATTTAATCATGACGGATTAATTAAATGAGGGATTGGGATATTTATTTGTGAAGTAATAATAGGTGGAATGAAAAAAAGCAAATTAGTATAGCTCACAAAGATGAAGCAACAATATAGAATCACCTAAGTTAAAAATATCTTGCTATTTTTACTATGCACTTTAAGCTTAAAAAAGAAAAAGTCCTTTAAAAAGGACTTTTTCATATAGAGTTAGTAATTTTACTTTAGCCCAAAGGATGGATGGACTAAAGAGGGAAAGTGGGGACTTTCCCGAACTTATGTTCGAGATTATTATATGATACAAACATTTAATTGTCAACTAGCTAAATCCAATTGGTTTATTAAAATTAGTAAAAGAATTATACAATATTTCTGATTATAAATGTTAGGGGAAAAATCTATGGAAGCAAAAAGAGTTTTAGAAATTGCACTTTGTGCAGGGCAAATGCTTATAGGTAACGGTGCGGAGTCATACAGAGTTGAAGAAACCATTGAGAGAATATGTAAGGCCTTTAATTTACAATGTGAATGTATGGTTACTGCAAAAGGTGTATTTATATCTATCGTAGATGAGAATGAAGAAAAGATTACCTCTTTAAAAAAAGTTAGAACTAGAAGGGTAGATTTATATAGAATAGAGTTAGTTAACTCCTTCTCAAGGGATATTCAAGGTGGAGATATGACTTATGAAGAAGCTAAGAAGATTTTAAAGGATATTGAAGGAGCACCATATTTCAGCTTTCCTCTAAGGCTCTTTGCTGCAAGTATGACATCCTTTATTTACTCCTTGTTCTTTAATGGGACAATCTTTGATTCTGTTATATCAGCAATTATAAGTATGGGAATATACTATATGTTAGAAAAGGTATCTGGGATAGGATTCTTTCAATTCTTCGAGTTCTTTTTCTCTGGATTTATCATTGGAACTTTAAGTTCATTAACTGAAAGGGTGTTCCCTTTTGTAAATAAAGATAATGTTATAACAGGAGCTATTATGATATTACTTCCGGGAGTAGCGCTTACAAATGGTATTAAGGATATTATTTATGGTGACTTTACCTCAGGAATTGCAAAATTTGGCGAAGCAATGTTAGTGATAACTGCTATAGGCGCTGGAATTGGTACAGCATTAGCGCTTAAAATGGGGGTAGGAGCATGATTAAACAAATAATATTAGCCTTCTTTGGAAGTATATTTCCTGTTATTCTTTTTAATATAGATCGAAAAAAAATAATTTGGACTGGGTTTTCAGGAGCTTTTGGGTGGACAACTTATCTTATAGTTTATAATTACAACCAAAGTCCAGTAATGGCATCCTTTTGTGGTGCTTTAATTGTGGGATTATATAGTGAAGTCTTAGCAAGAAAACTAAAAACTCCAACTATGCAGTTCTCCATTCCAGGGATATTTCCATTGGTGCCAGGTATAACTGCTTATAATACCGTGTATTTCATTGTTGAACAAAAATATGACCTGGCATTTTCAAAAGGAATGCAGGTATTAGGGGTGGCAGGAGCAATTGCCTTTGGTATAATGTTTGCCACAACAACCTTTAATCTTATAGTTAAAATAATGAAGAAAAAAATTAAATAGAATTGCTTTTGGTAGTTCTACTTCTTTTAGATTTGGACATTAATAAAAGCTCATAAACTATAGTGTAGAAAGTAAAAATTCCTACAAAGATCCCTTGGGTTTTATTATCCATATTTGAAGTAGCTAAAACCATAATTAATGGAAAGCACAAGAATACTTGTAAAAAACGAAGAATAAAAGATTTATTCACAATATCACCTTATTCGTTATAAATAGTCCATGAGACACATATAATAGTGCCTTCATGGCGGAAGAAATTTAAAGTTAATTAATTTTCTTAAGTATGAAACTCCAAAATGAAAACTTAGAGTATACTAAAGGCTAGAATAGAATCCAGGCAACTTTATGGCTAAGTAAGGGTTTCAAGTTAGTTATCCATAACAAGAAAAAATAGTACTATAGTAAATGAATTTCCATTTATTTACTATAATACTATTTTTGCATTTCAGTATGCAAAAGGCAATAAGTTTATTACAACAAATTCATATAAGTTACGTAAAGATTTTGATGATTAATGAGTAATATTGTCCTTTTGTTTTTTCTTTATTCTTAACCGTAGGCAACTTGCTTGGTTTTCTTTTGTACAGAAACTGCAACCTCTGATAGCTACATTGTTTCTTATATCAATTTGAATTTCATTTAGAAGCCTTACTAAATGAGTTTCTTTTGTTTCATCGATATCAAACTTAACCCCATATTCATATATATCACTTTCAACTTGGTACATTCGGACAATATGACCAGATAATAAAAGTGTAGTATCTAAAATGTTAGTTCGAAATTCTAGTAAGACTTCAGAGCTAATGGGAAGAATTAATTCAGATAAAAAGCGAAACCCACCTGCACTTGTGTCTAGCACGCAGACTTGTGTAAAGGGAGTATCTACTGCATTTCCCTTGATTTGCATTATTCGCATATCGCAACATAGAGGAATCATAGTTCGAACACGAAAATATCTTCTACGGTCACTATCTCTGTTTTTTTCATTGGTAGAGGTCAAATCAACTTCTCCAAGTTTATAATTTAATTCCAGTTCTTTATAAAGATTGTAACATTCATCTTTTTCTTCCTGATATTCCTTATAATCTATTGATTTTTCAAGAGTTTCAATAATTTCATTGCTCTTAAAGGGCTTAGGTATATATTTACATATTAGTCCATGATTAAATGCATTTATAACGAAGTTTATATTAGGAGTTTCACTACTTAATATTCTTATGGTATTAGGAGAAATTTCTTTGCTTACAGTAAGTAATTCCTCAGCTGATGAGCCTAGTACTCTATCATCTAAGAGTATAATATCAATTTGGAGATTCTTTACCATGTCCAGTGCTTTCTCAGGATTGAAGGTACAATATAGTTGATAATCCAATGGGCTTAAACTCTTTTTTAGTAATTGAATGGTTTTAAAGTCATTATCTATAATAAGAAGTTTATATTGCTTACTCACCTAAACTCCCCCTTCTAAAAAGTTATAGATTGATTACATGAACTTTTTATATGCGAGCTTATTGTATTGTATTCTGATTTAATGGCGGTAAATACTAAAAATAAAACAAACTAGTTTATCATTTATACTAAATCCTTACTATCTAATTGTTTGCATTTGTTAATTGATAGAATTTAGATAATTAGGTTACATATATATATTAATATATAGGATATAATTGTAAAATATGTAAAATGATATTTATATATATAATGGAAAATATGTAATTTAACTCCTAAACAAAAAACAAATATGTAATATAATAAGTCTATAGTATGTAAATGGAAATGAAAGGGGGATATAGAATATGGGCTTGTTAGATATTAGGGAAAAAAATGATAAAGTTGATGGAAAATTATTACAGAACCTTATTAATGTAGATAAACAAAGACTTTATAGAATTGCATTTATGTATGTAAAAGATGAACAAGATGCTTTAGAAATTGTACAAGAAGCTGTATACAAAGCTTTTATTAATATAAAGAAATTAAAAAAAGTTGAGTTTTTTAATACTTGGATAACAAAGATAATCGTGAACTCGTCTCTTGATTGTATAAAGAAGAGAAATAAGCTAACTTACATTGAAGGACAAGAAGAGTTATATAAGTCAGGTACAGAAGATATAGAATATATAGATCTTTATGAAGCAGTTGATAGCCTTCAAGGCTTATATAAGACTGTAATTATATTAAAATACTTTGAGGATTTAAAAATTAAGGATATTGCAAGGATATTAGATATATCAGAAAGTAATGTGAAAAATTATTTGCATAAAGCTTTAAATAGGTTAAGGATTGAATTAAAGGAGGGTGAATACTTTGAGTAAAATAGATATGAAGCTAACTAAAGAAAAATATAAGGCAATAGTACCACCCCAAGAATTAGAGGGTATCGTTACCAATGGAATAGAGAAAGGGATAAAGCAAAGTACACGAATAAGGAAATTAAAATATAAAAGGCCAATGTGGGGATTAGTAGCAGCTGTGGTAGCTTTTGTTATATTGCTAAACACCTCAGTGGTTTTTGCTACAGCTGTTAGGGATGTACCTATTATAAGAGATTTCGCAAATATGGTTTTAATTAATCCAGGGATAAAGTATGCACTAAAGGAAGGGTATATTCAAAAGGTCAACAAGTCTTGGGAAATAGATGGAGTTAATGTTACCATTACAAGAATTATTGGTGATAACAAAAAGCTTATCTTTGGGTATACCATTGATGGTATAGAAGAAAAGGAAGGACAATACATTGGTCCTAGAACAATTAAATTTCAAGATGAAGAAGGAAGAGAACTAGAAATGCTTCTAAGTTATGGCATTGGAGATTATAGTAATGATGGCTTGAAACCCCTTGAAAATGAAAAGTATTTTGAGGTTGATTTGAAGGGAAAAGGTAGTGTTCCAGAAAAGATAACTGTGATTTTTGACCAAATAGAAAATAAGAATAATTCAGAGAGAAATGAAGTGCTGTCAACTTCTAAGTTTACTATGAATATTGAAATAAAGGACAAAATGCTTGAGGTAGAGCCACAAACTTATGTTTTAAATAAGGAGGTTCACTTAAATGAATATAAGATTTTTATAAAGGAAATGAGAGTTTATCCCATGGGAACAGAGCTTGTTATCAAAAGAGACTTAGGAAAGGAACAAAGATTTACGTGGATTGATAATGGATATTTAGAAGATGAAAAAGGAAATGTCTATAGATTATATCAGGGTAGTAGTTCAGAAGATGGAAGCGAATATACTTTAACCTTTGGTGGAGGTGCTTATAACAAAGCTAAGGAACTGACGTTAAAAGCTAATGGAGTATTTTATCAACCCAAAGTAGATAAACAATTAGTTATAGACAGAAACCATGAAAAGCTATTAGAAGATGGGGGCTATGGAATAGAATTATTAGGAGTGGACTATAGGGATGGCAAAACACAGTTCAACTTCAAAATAAAAGAAGATGCAAAAATCAGTAGTATAAATCTAAACTTCCTTGGAAGCTCAAAACAGTTTGAGCAGCATTGGAATGAGTATGGTAATGGAGAATATATATCAAATTTCGGAGTAGCTATTGACACACTTTCAGCACAAGAAGATATATTAAAATTTACTGTGCCTTCTATTCACAAATATAAGACCGAGAGTTTTGACATAAAGTTAAAGTAGTATAGCCAGATAAATTTAAAATTTTACAGATCAATTCCAATGAAAAATAAAAACACTGGACTGCGAGGTAACCAGTGTTTTTCTCTATATAAGGGAGTTAATTCCTATTAATAATGGATAAATTAATCCATAAACTAATTTATTGATTGAAGATTTTCTTAAGGTGTATCTTTAGAAACATTTTCTTCAGTTAATTCTTCCTTAGCTTTACTAATTTTTACTAGGGATTTATTTTTCCATCTTCCAGACCTATAATAAATTACTGTAACTATAGCTATGAAGGTCCAGCCAGCTCCCCCCCCTACGCCCATATTAAATTGACGTATAGATAAAAGTTGTAAAACTATGTTTATTATAGAAGAAAAAATTAAAAAATAAACTGGAGTCTTAGAATAGCACTAACAGAGTTGTAATTGAAAATACCTAGTAGTCCTTTTAATTTACTAAATATTATGATAGATAGCTATATACAGGTTTATTATACTATATTAAATGGTTTTACTCAATTTGAAAATGCAAACAAAGAGTGAATTATTTATATTTTTTTAATATATCAAAAAATGTTGTTGACATATTGTGGACAAGTATAAAAATATATGTGGATAAGTTAGGTAGAACAAGTAGTTTCAATGGATTTAATCGTATCATAATAAGGAAGCTATCTGTTGATAAGTTCAAAAATAATAAGAAGAATAATAGATGAAGCACACAAAAAATCAAGGTTTAAGTTGGGAAACCTTCAAGTTATGTTTTTTTTTATTAAAAGGAGTGTATTAATCATAATTAGTAAAGTTGTCCACATAGTTTATCCACAAAAATGTGGATAAACTATGTGGATAAGACTTAATAATAAGATAATATACCAGTAGATGACGCAAGAAAGTTCATTGTATGAGACATTGATGGAGTAATAATAAAAAAATAAGAATAACTAAGTTAAGGTGAGAGGGGATACAACTAGGTTTCGGAATAATATAAACTAATAATCTATGTTAATTGATTATGACTTAAGAGCATGCTATACTTAACTTGGAGGGGATTAATAATGAGGGAAGTGAATTTGGAAAAAAACTCAGACACACAATTTGATATCAAAGAATTATCTGATACTTTGTTTGGAGCATTACAACAGACTAATGCAAGTTCAGAGGAAATATCCTCTACATCGCAGGACTTGTCCTTAAGCATAGATAAGGTTATAGATTTAGTAAACAACACTAGTATAAAGCTTGAGGAATCACGAGGACTAATAGGATTAATACAGAATATTTCTAAAAACTCAAATCTTTTAGGATTGAATGCATCTATAGAGGCTTCAAGAGCGGGAGCAGAGGGCGCAGGATTCAACATTATTGCTAAGGAAATGAGAAAGCTTGCTCAAAGTAGTAGTGAATCAGCAGATAAAATATCAAAGGCTCTTTTAGCAGTTATATCCTCTATAAACTTAGTTTTGGATGAGATAAATAAGGTTGGACTTATAGCATCATCTCAAGCAGCTGCTACTGAAGAAATAACTGCAACATTACAAGACATAACTTCAACTGCAAAGTTATTGGTAGAAAATACAGTTAAATAGTAATTTAAGCAAGATACATATTATGATAGAATAATATAATTATAATAGAATTGGGACTACAGACAAATTTGTATTACAACAAATTTATCTGTAGTCCCATTATTTTTCAGATTATAGGTTTCTTTCGTAAGCTTCTACCATTCTTTTAACCATTTGTCCGCCAACTGATCCTGCTTCTCTTGAAGTTAGGTCTCCGTTGTAACCTTGTTTTAAGTTAACTCCTACTTCTTGTGCAGCTTCCATTTTAAATCTGTTTAAACCTTCTTTAGCCTCTGGAACTAATGCTCTATTATTTCTGTTTGCCATAATAATTTCCTCCTTTAGCGTTAAAGTATAGTATTTTTACAATGACAAGCACTTTTGAAAACAATTAACTTTGATTAAACAAAAGCTGTTACTTAAACAAATCTTTTTAACAAATTTACTTGTAAACAAATAGTTTTATTAAAATAAGTTCAGTTATGAACAAATGCTTTATTAGAATATATTTGTTTATTGAAACAAACCTTCTTACAAAAGAATCTGTTTGTAAAGGAACTTATTTATGCTAAATTTATTTGCAAACATATAATTTGTCAAAAGAAAGGTTTTTGTTTTAGCAAATCCTTTTGTTGTAACAAGTAGCTTTGCTTAACAAATTTGTTTGTCAGTGTAATATAAGTATGTGAAATTTCAAGATATATATTCTATAATATTAAAGGAAATGGAGTTAAAATTCTCCAGTATTTATTCGTATATAGATAACGTAGCTTTTATTCTCATAAGAAAACTAATATAAATACTTATGGTTAACATTGATTTTTTCATTTGTACCTTGAAAGTTTTTATAAAAAAGAATATAATTAAATTAATAAAAATTAAATATTGCTTTTTTGGTGTCCATTTGGACTTAATAGGGAAATGCGTAAAACGCTGCAGCCCCCGCTACTGTATATGGTATGTTTGATTGTTTGACCACTGTAGGAAACTATGGGAAGGTGTATCAAATGATAAAGCCATAAGCCAGGAGACCTACCTTAGAGCTGCTGTTCACTTTCGGAGGGAAAGGAAGAATCCATGTAGTTAATACTACATATGATTTTTAAAGTTGCCTTGGTATTCTAACTCCTCTTTATGAGGAGTTTTTTTATTTCTAAGTAAGCTAATAATAGATAAACTAGTCTAATTTTTAGATAAGGTGAATTTAGTATTAGTTCAACAGATTATTATGAAGCTTGGAAATTCAGTTTTAAAAAGTCATATAATAATCATTATAAGGCTATTAGAAATAAAACGTCATAACATTTAAATTCAGAAATTTGAAAAGGAGATACTTAAAATGAAAAAGACAAATAATTTAAAACTAGGGTTAACATTACTAGCACTTGTTGTTGTAATTGGAGGATACTTTGCAGTTAATAACTTCCTAGGAGGATCAAAGGGAGATAAGACTATTGTAATCACAATTAAGGATGATTCTAATAATAAGGTAATAATAGACAAGAAAAAGTTTAAAACAGATGCAGTAAATTTAGGAGACTTTTTAGTTGAAAACAAAGAAGAACTTAAAGTAGATATGCCAGATTCACAATATGGACGTTTTATATCAGGATTAATGGATATAAAGACTACAGATATGACTAAAGGACCATGGTGGATGTATTCATATAAGTCTCCAAGTCAAAGCCTTGATATGAAGTTAGGAGAGGCTCCTGGAGTTGATACTCTTGGATTACACGATAAAGATGAAATAGAATTCACATTTACTAATAATACAGGAATGTAATATGAGTACACAACAGGAATATAAAATCAATGCAACGGGGATGAATAACATGAGTACAAGAGAAATGACTAGAATTGCCGTTCTAGCAACTTTACTATATGTAATTCAATTTATAGGTTCCTTCATGTTATATTTTGAGTGGGTTAACTTTGCAATCCTACTATATGGAGTATATCTTAAGAAAAGGGAAGCTTGGCTTTCAGTTGTAGTGTTTTGCTTTATGATTATGCTTACTAGGGGAATAGGGCTTTGGAGCTTAATGTATCTGATAATTTTTCCTCAATATGCTTTGATATATTCCTATGTTAGTGGTCGTTTCAAAAACGAGTATGGCCTTGCAGCCTTAGGATTTTTACTATCATTTATGGCAGGAACACTTATAGATTTACCCTATATTTTAGCGGCAGGATTAGATTATAGAGGGCTAATCATTCGATTGTTATTGGGCTTTCAGGTTTCTTTAAGTAGTGGAGTAATTACCTTTATATCTACGTTATATCTTTTGAAACCTTTGAAAAGGGTATTTCAGTTTAATAAATAGTAAAAAAGTATGCGAAGGCATTTAACTCAGTAAAATAAATGCAGTAGATATTTCAAGAAGAGTAGTGTGTGCTACTCTTCTTTTTTATTAAGTCAAATATTCTAACAACATTACATAAAAAACTGAATTTCATTTTTGCATTTTGCTGGATTTTTAATAATTAGTTGGTAATAAGATGAATTTAGGTTCAACATAAAAGCATTAAACTAAAATCTAATTGCCAATAAAAAGACCATAAAGGTCTACCAACTCGAAATAACCTGAAAACAATAGTAAATAATACATAGTTTCAGGGAATTTATGTAAATAGGTCAAAATCAAGAAATCAGAGGGTTTTATGAGATGGTAATGGTTTGAATATTAAGAAAATTATCGATATAATATAGTAAAGAACTCTATTTATGATTGGAGGTATAGGAATGTCAGTAGACTTATTTAGAAGAGCAGCTGCTAGAGATTCAGAATTTAAAGGTCAAAATGGAGATGTAGAAAAATATGAAAACCCAAAATCTTGGAAAGTGACAGCAGCAGCCTGGGTTGTGATTTTTGCAATTTGTGCAGCCGGATATTATTTCTTCTTTTAAAATATCGTTGTTAGGAGTTGAAGCTAATGCCAAATCTTGATGCCAATAGACTTTATAAAGAAGTTGAAGTTAAGGAACAAGGGACTAATATCAATGATCATAGAAAAAAAGCAGGTAGCTGGAAGGTTACAGGTATCGCCGCAGGAATAATTTTACTTTGGTATGTTTTAGTTACTTTGATATAATTTAATCGAACTATTGAAAAGAAAACTACTAATATGATAAAAAGATTATTATAAATAGGTTTCATTAGATATGGATCAAGCTTATAAAATTTTTATACTTCACGGGTAGTTTTGAAGTTATATTAAAAAAACTAGCATTTTACTGCTAGTTTTTTTTATGTCTATAAATCTAATCTCATATCCCCGCATTTAATCCAACCCATTTTCCGCATGAATTCTGAAATTATCAAGCTTAGTAAGGCAGGAGCTATAATGTGAAGAATAAGTATTAAAAGAAGAGAATTTGTGCCCATGGCCTCTACTGTAGCAAATTGGCCAACTAATCCACTAGTACCCATCCCGGCACCTACAGGAGTATTTTTCATCTTAAATATAGCGGAACCAACTGGACCTAAAATAGCACTAGCCAGAGTTGGTGGAACCCATATCATTGGATTTCTAATAATGTTAGGGACTTGAAGCATGGAGGTTCCAAGCCCCTGAGCGATTAAACCACCAAAGCCATTTTCTTTATAACTGCAAATTGCGAAGCCAACCATTTGAGCACAACAACCTATAGTTGCAGCTCCAGCGGCAAGACCATCTAGTTTCAATGAAATTGCTAGGGCAGCACTACTAATTGGAAGAGTTAGTACCATGCCCATTATAGTAGAAACTAAAATTCCCATAGGAATAGGTTGAAGCTCTGTAGCATAGTTAATCATTTGGCCCAAAGTTGTCATTAATGAAGACATAAATGGACTTACAAAGGAAGCTGTGATTCCACCGGCAATAATGGTAACTGCAGGAACTACAATAATGTTTAATTTAGTCTTTCCGTGGACACGTCTTCCGAGTTCTGCACCAATTAACGCTGCGAATAATGCACCAACAGGTTCTCCTACTCGAGCCGCATACATACCATTATCACCGGCAAGTAAAGTTTGAGCCCCTAAGGCACCGGTAATGATTGAAGAAAAGATAGCTAGCACTGGAGCTTTAACTCCATAAGCTACGGCTGCACCGATGGCAGGTCCCATCATAAATTGAGATATCTTACCAAACTCCAGTAGCATAGGGATTCCTGCTTTTTCTCCAATTTGCTTTAAGATTAATCCAATGATAAGTGAAGAAAAAAGCCCTTGCGCCATGAAATTTAGCACGTTAATTATATAATCTTGCATCCAAAGTTTTCTCTTTTCCATGATAACTCCTTTTTTATACTTTTCAACTTGCTTTTAATGTCTTATTTTCTCTAGGGAATAAGAGCAATTTGTTATTATAAAATTTCACTATAGATAAACAGTAAGTTGAAACACATAATTTAACACTAATTATAAGTACAACATTTTTGCATAAATGGTATAACTATATTATGAATCAAAGTAAATATTTTAATCATAGTAAAATCATAAAGAAAATGGCTGTGTCATAATGCATAAACATTCAATATGACACAGCCATGTTAATTATAGATTTACTGATCTTCTTCCTTTATATGCTCATGATTAAACAAATGCTCCGTACAATAAGCATGGTGTCCATCACATTTAGAACAATATCTAAACTCTGTATTTGGATGGGACTTTTCAGTAGCACCACAAATAGTACATTTATGAAAGTATATTATTTTTGGACTATTATCTTTAAACTTTCTTCTATTAGTGGCAACCTTCTGTCTAGTTTTAGCACCAGAAAACATATCTTTGCCAAAGAATAAAAGAAAGTTTCCAAGAACTGCAACAATTACGATTTTAGTAGTTAAACCTCCAGAAAAGAAAGAGGATAGGAGAAGGACCATATCCAATAAAGCTATGTACTTAACCTTCATAGGGATAAAGAAGAATAGCAAAAACTCGTAATTAGGATAAAAATAAGCAAAAGCCAGAAATAAGGACATGTTTAAGTATTCCGCAGTAGCATAGCCTCCAGTAATAAAGGTTGCAATTATGGTACCTATAATTCCTGTAAGATAATAAACATTGAACTTAAAGCTTCCCCATTCTTGCTCAAGGGCAGAGCCTATCATATAGTAAAAATATAATGCAAATAATATGAAAAAGGTTGAGGCTTGTGGAGGTATAAAAATAAAGGTGCAAAGTCTCCAAATTTGACCCTCTAGAATATGGCTAGGACTAAGAATAAGCCAACTAGTTAAGCGTCCTTCAGGGTATATCATATCAATTAAGTACACTGCAAAGTTTAAGATTACAATATACTTCATTAAATCTCTTATAGCATATCTTCCAAATTTTTTTTCTAATTTGTTTAATAAATTCATATTTCTCCTCCTTACATAGTTTCTAGTACCAAATCTAAATTTTAAAAGGTATAACGTATCATTTTAAATGGGTGCCTTAAAGTATTGACCATATTAAGAGTATTTTAACATTAATTAGGTGATTTAGTAAGGGGCGTTTAGAATAAGTTTACTATTTAAGGAATTAATGAAAACCAAAGGTTTAAATTTGGTTAAGGGATAGGTTTTCCTAGATAAATCTTCAATGAAAAGAATTTATTTATTATTTTAAAATATAATCTAATATAAAAAATATTAGAGAGTGGGTTAGTTAAATGAATTTAAACGTAATAAAGGGGAAGACATTATTTAAAATTATAGTAGGGATAGAAATAGTACTATTAGTAATGATTTTAAGCTTTATTAAAAACAATTACAGCACGAACACAGTAAAGATGGTGATGGGAGGAGTGTTTCAATATCAATTTACTCATAAGGAAACTAAGGAAGTATATAGCAAGGAGTGGCCCATAGACCAGGAAAAATATTTTAGACCCTCTAAGCTAGCTATAATTAATAATAGGATAAAGGATTTTAGCTTTTATATTGAGTTTCAAGGTAAAAAGCCTAATGAAATTAAAGTGCCTGACAATTTACTAAAGACTCCAGAGGATACGGTTATTAATTATTTTAGCGTGTTAAGAGAAGGTGCTGGAAGCTTTGAGGAAGGAAAGTGGGCAGGCTGTGGAACTTTAGGCAATGCTACAACGCCTTATCCAATAGCTTATAATTTTTTAATCACAGATTATAAGGAAAAATTAACTTATGAAAATTATCTTTGTGCCCCTTATCATGGATGGGCTTACATGGCAGAGTCTGTGGTGGATATTAAGTTTGGAGAATGGTGCTCCTTAGTGAAGGAAAGGCAACCAACAGAGCAGGAAGGCTATGTAAAAAAATTCCCTTTAAAGGAACCGATGGTAGTGATTATCTTATAAAATTTTTTACCTTAACAAATGATACAGATGTAGAAATTGCACAATACAAGAGAAATAGTCAGGAACAATGGGAACTAATAAAACTTGATCCTGAGAAGTGTTTGAAGGAAGACAATGTTCAATAAGATGAGAAATAAAACTTCATATATAATCCACATGTGACTAACTCCTCTTATGTAATTATATAACATTATATCCACATTAATAGGTAATGCTTATTACGTAGTTTATAATAAGCATTACTTAAAAACAATGTTACCAACAATCTAGTTTGTATAAAGTCTACTAAAATTTCCTTAGTAATCCAATCCCTTTAATGCTCCACCATAGAAAAACTCAGTATGTCTACAGTGAGGGCAAACATAAATATCAAAAATTAAATGCTCTTCCACATCGAAGAGAGCACTAAATAATCCTCTATTATTATCTTGAGAGTCAAACCTATATTCTTTTAAGTATTCCATTTGGGATTTGCATCTTAAACATTCTACAGCTTGATTCATTTTTATACCTCCATATATTTTAATAAGGTTTCTTATAAATACTTATTATGGTAAAGGCGTTACTATAACATTAATCTTATTTTTTCTTACTTAAATGCGATTTTAACCAATGGAGATACAACGAAATCATTAGATGATACTACAAAATATATGAATTAAAAGGAATCAACATAAAAAGAATCACAGCCTTTTTCCCCTAAGTATCGGCTAAGAAAAGTTTCTACTTCTTCCATGGAATTACTGGATATTTTTAGCTCAATGGTAGCTAAATAAGTCATTCCACCATTATCTTTTTGCTTTTTTGGAAGAACTTCAAAAACTATGATGTTAAAAAAGTCCTTCTTATAATCCCATTTCATGATTTCCTTCCAGTTGTACTTTTTGCCATTGATAATTACACCATTAGATGTGATAAAGTTGTAGTCATAATATGCTAAGGCAGAAACAAGCCAAGGAAGAGCATTAGATAGAGGGTACAATAAATCTTTAAAACTAATATTATTAACGGTTATATCAATACTGTTAATGAAAAGTTGGAAAAGTGCCATTATTAAGAAAATAATAGTGGGCATTTTAGAGTGTCTAATTCTTATTACCCCTTCACAATCCTTTGTGTGTTTGTACGCTTTTATATATTTAGATAGTGATAAAACAATTATGACTATAGCTAATAAGATAGAGAATTTATCCATCAATAACCCCCTTATAATAAAATATATATCTTAATTATAACAACTCTTATAATTAAGAATAGTATGAAAAATGTAGATTTATTCATATATACTGATTAATTAGGAAAGTTTTATCTGATTTCTAAATAGTTCACCAGAACCATTGATATTATGAGAAAATACATTTATATTGTTATTTGTAATAAGGTTATAAAGAATAAAAGCTTTTATTTGTGTAACCTATAAAATTAATACTTTAGATAGGGGATTTATATTATGAATTATAACTACAAGACAAAGGGTTGCTGTGCAAAAGAAATAAACTTTGAGATAGAAAATAATATTGTAAAAAAGGTATCTTTTGTTGATGGATGCTCAGGAAATACTAAAGGAATAGCTAATTTACTTGAAGGAATGGAAGTAAGGGAAGTAGTCAAAAAATTAAAAGGTACTCCTTGCAGAAATGCAACCTCTTGTCCAGATCAATTAGCACGTGCTTTAGAAGAACTAGTTTTGAATAGTTAAAAGGGAAAGAATTAAAAACATTTCATCTCCCATAATTAGAGGAGATGAATGAATTTTTAATATTTAAGAGTATATAAATTAAGAGGTGTGAGTTCACTATTTGTGATAAGCACACCTTTTTAATTTCATTCATAATATTTTTCATATAATAATCAGTATCGAAATAGATTTAAAGTATTCCATTCCACTCAGTATAAAACTGATTCAAAAAATCTTCCATATATTTATGTCTTTTTTCTGCCACTACTTTAGCGCTTTCAGTGTTCATTAAATCCTTTAGAAGAAGTAGCTTTTCATAAAAATGGTTTACAGTGGTACCCTTGGAGCTTTTGTAGTCCTCGAAGCTATGATGTAACTGAGGGGTTATCTCAGGATTATACATTTCATGACCTTTATGTCCACCATAGGCAAAAGTTCTAGCAATACCAATAGCCCCTAGGGCATCAAGCCTATCTGCATCTTGGACAATCATTCCTTCTATAGTGCTCATTTTTGATTCTACTTTTGCACCCTTAAAGGAAATGGTAGCAATTATTTCACACACCGCATTGATATCTTCATCTGTCACTGCTAGCTTTTCTAAAAACTCTTTTGCAACTCTTGGACCTACAGTTAAATCTCCACCATGAAATTTGTGATCAGCAATATCATGAAGCAATGCTCCAAGTTCAACTATGTAGTGATTACAATCTTCACTTTTGGCTAAGGACTTTGCATTATTCCAGACCCTATAAACATGCCAATAGTCATGACCTGAACCTTCACCATATAAAGTTTCCTTCACAAAGTCTAGGGTTTTATTAATTACATCTTGTTGATGATTAGTATAACTGTTCATAGATTTTCTCCTCAATAGCTGTAAATTTATCTATGTATATTGTACTATTAGTCTTTAAATAATAACACAAAATAAACTAGTAAATTTTTGTAATGTTAATTTTGTTAACAAGAATAATGATATTTTTAAGGTTCCATGGTATAATATAACAATAAAGAGAGAAGTAGGTAGTGATTTAATTCATAAAGGTAAGAAATTATAGGTTAGGTAGTTAAAAAAATAACTATTTAATGTGGTGGTAATTTGGCATTAAAAGATTTACAGGAGTTTATAAAAACTTTTGAAGAAAAGGGAGAGATTAAAAGAATCACAACGAAAGTGGATTCAACCCTTGAAATTACAGAAATAGCAGATAAGGTTTTGAAAATGTGGACAAGCAATACTTTTTGAAAATATAAAGGGATCTAAATACACAGTGCTTATAAATGCTATGGGAACCTATAAAAGAATGAGCATGGCGCTTGGGGCAAATGCAATTAATAGAGTAATTGATGCAAATATGGATATGAAAAATCCAAGAACTGCTTCAAGGCAAATATCCTAAGGTCTTTCAAGTAAAAAAGAAGTTATAATCTTTTCTTATATTTGCTTTTTTAAAATGATAGTTGCAGCATACATGTTAAATACCGTAGGGGCTATGTTATCGCCTTTGGCATTATTTCTTTTAATTATATACTCCTATACCAAAAGATTCACATGGCTTTGTCATTTAGTTTTAGGGCAGCTTTAATTTATGGTAGAATATACATAGAATTTTTCAAAATATAGGAACTTAAGGTTTAGAGATAAGATTGTAGCATGCTAATAAATTTTTATGCGAAAAGAGTTGAGGAATTAGTATGAAAAAAATTGTTGTAGGTATAACAGGAGCTAGTGGGAGTATTTATGGAAAAACTCTCGTAGAAGAGCTTTTGAAAAAAGGTATATTTGTTCATGTAATTTGTACAGAAAATGGAAGTAGGGTTATGGAGTATGAAACAGGAACAGTAGTTGGAAATTGGGTTAAAGAGTTGAATAAGCAATATAAGAACATAGCGGTAGAAGATATTAATAATATGTTTTCCTCTGTGGCTAGTGGTTCTTATAAATTTCATGGTGTTATAATCATTCCTTGTTCTATGGGGACACTTGGAGAAATAAGTAATGGAATAACTAAAAATTTACTTTCTAGGGTAGCAGATGTTGCTATGAAAGAAAATAGAAAGCTTGTAATTGTACCAAGAGAGTCACCTTTTAATGCAATACACCTAGAGAATATGTTGAAGTTAGCAAGATTAGGTGTAACAATAATGCCTGCAGCTCCAGGATTTTATCATAAACCTACATCTGTTGGGGACTTAGTGAATTTTATGGTAGGAAAAATCTTTGACCATCTTGAGATAGACAATGATTTGTTTGAAAAGTGGCAGTAGAAATTCAAATATAATAATTGATTATGGGTACATTAGTATGAATATTAAATTGCATAATGGGATTAAATTTAAAAGTAAGGAGATAAAAAAATGAAAAGATTAAAAAAATTAATAGCTCTAATTAGTGTTGCAATAGTTACAGTGGCTTTAGTTGGGTGTGGAGCTAAAGAGATTACAAATAGTGAGGGAGATAAAGATAATAAAACAGAGGAAAAGCAAAAGATAACTATTGGAGCTATGTCTTCAGTAGATGTTATTCCTTTCGTTGTAGCTAAGGAAAAGGGTTATTTAGAAAAGAATGGAGTAGACCTCGATCTTCAAGTGTTTAAAAGTGCAAAGGACAGAGATGCAGCTTTTCAAAGCGGAGCTTTAGATGGGGTGTTTACAGATATAGTTGCTGTAGCACTTTATCAAAATGGAGGTTTTGATGTTAGAATTGCTGGAGTTACGGATGGGGACTTCATGTTAGTTGCGGGGAAAGATTCAAAAGTGAAGACTATAGGCGATGTAAAAGATAAGAAAATTGGAATATCAGAGAAAACTGTAATAGAATATACACTTGATGAGATATTAAAAAAGAATTCTATTGAGATTAAGGAAGTAGAAAAAACTTTTGTGCCAGCAATACCAACAAGACTTGAGATGCTTGCAAACAATAAAATTGATGTGGCACTTTTACCAGAGCCTTTTGCAACTCTAGCCATTAATGATGGAGGAATACTACTCGGTAGTGCAAGTGCTGAAGGAATGTTGCCAGCAGTTTCAGCTTTTTCAAAAAAAGCACTAGATGAAAAAAGCAAGGGAATAGAGAATCTTTATAAGGCTTATGATGAGGCAGTAGAATATATAAATTCTACAGATATTAAAGAATATGAAAATTTAGTAATTGAAACAGTAGGATACCCAGAAACTGCAAAGGGAACAATAAAACTTCCTAAGTTTAGAAAAACCGCTGTACCATCAAAGGAAGAGCTTCAAAGAGCAATAGATTGGGCAGTATCGAATGGAATTTGTAGTAAGGATATAAAACCTGAGAATTTAGTTAAATAATCTAATCTTGGAGAAAGTAAATGTTAAAAATAAATGATTTAAAAGTTTCTTATAACACTAAAAATGGAGTAGTAGCGGCCTTAGGGCCTCTCAATATGGAAATAGGCAAAGGAGATATTGTTGCCATAATTGGGCCTTCAGGCTGTGGCAAATCAACACTTCTAAAGGTTCTTGGGGGAATTGTTTCAAATTTCACTGGAGAGGTTGCGCTGCAGGGAGAACCTTTAAGCACTAAGGTTCATAGTATTGGATTAATACCTCAAGGATTTGGACTTTTACCATGGAAAACCGTTGAGGAAAACTGTATTTTAGGACTGAAAATAAAAAACACTCTAAATAAAGATTCTTTAGATAGGCTGAAAGCAATGATGAAGACCTTAGACATTGATACTTTAAGAAATAGGTATCCTAGTGAAATTAGTGGAGGACAAAAGCAAAGGGCAGCGATAGCTAGAGCGTTTATAATGAATCCCCAGGTATTACTTATGGATGAGCCTTTTTCGGCCTTAGATGCCATAACTAGAGAGGAAGCTCAAGAACTTTTCTTGAGTATTTGGAATAAG
>NZ_JAVWDJ010000005.1:106615-161480 GCF_036642255.1 Clostridium sp.
TCTTATAGAAAGGAAAGAAATATGAAGCTTGGAGAGAATATAAAGACCTTTATAAAGGGTTTTATTATGGTTAATATATTATGGTATTTAGCAGCTATTATATTACAGATGAGGGTTTTGCCGAGTCCACTTGATGTTTTTATGGGCTTTAGTAAGCTATTTGAAAAACAAATCCTGTTGCACATATTAGCTAGTGTTTGGAGAGTATTTGCTGCCATAGGATTATCTTTTATAATTGGGATGCCATTTGGAATACTTATGGCTTATTCAAAGTTTTGGGATAGTGTGTTAAACCCCATGGTATATTTTACCTACCCTATTCCAAAAACAGCATTGCTACCAATGGTAATGTTATTGTTTGGTTTAGGTGATAAGTCTAAAATTATTATAATTACTTTAATTGTGATTTTTCAAATCATTGTAGGGGTAAAGGGTGCAATCATCAATATTCCACCAGAGTTTTATGACCCTTTAAAAACCCTTGGAGCATCAAAATACCAGGTGTTTAAGTCTGTGACATTACCTGCAATTTTACCGGAAGCTATTACAAACTTAAGGCTTTCAATTGGAACCTCATTATCAATTTTATTTTTTATTGAAGGTTATGGTACTCGGTATGGCATAGGCTATTTCATTTTAGATTCATGGACAAGAATTGATTACATATCGATGTATGGTGGAATTATAGTGGTGAGTATTTTAGGATTTCTATTGTTTATATTAGTAGATCTATTAGAAGAAAAGCTATGTAAATGGAAAATGAGATAAGTTTGATTTTTTATTGAAGACAGATGGAGTTAAGATAAACTTCAATCTGTCTTTTTCGTAATATGGTATAATTTAGGTGATTACTTATTTAAAAATAGTGGTGAAAAGGATGGGATAGTGGGTGGATAATAAGGATGTTGTATTAATTACCGGTGGAAATTCTGGAATGGGTAAGGCAACAGCAATTGAGCTTGCAAAACAAGGAGCTAAAGTAGTGATACTTTGTAGAAATAAGGAAAGAGGAGAAAAAGCATTAAGTGATATAAAAGCAGAAAGTAGAAATGGCAATGTAGAGTTAATGCTTTGCGACTTAGGAGAGTTAAACAGCATACGAAAATTCGCGGTGGACTTTAAGAAAAACATTCCAAATTAAATGTACTTATTAATAATGCTGGAGTTGTTTTGCCTAAACGACATGAAACTAAGGATGGCTATGAACTACAATTTGGAGTGAATCATCTGGGACATTTTCTTTTAACAAATTTACTTTTAGATGTATTAGTAAGTAGTGCACCTTCTAGGATTATAAATGTTGCATCAGGAGCACATAAAGTTGGGAAAATACATTTTCAGGATATAAACCTTAAAAATAACTTTAATTTAATTAGAGCATACTCCCAAGCCAAGCTAGCTAACGTACTTTTCACCTATGAACTCTCAGAAAGGCTAAAGGGAACAGGGGTCACTGCAAACTGCTTACATCCAGGAGCGGTGGCAACACAGATGGGGATAAATAGAAAAACAGGTTTTGGAACCTTAATAACTAAGGCATTAAAACCCTTCTTCCATAGTCCAGAAGAAGGAGCAGCTACGACTATTTATCTTGCAACATCTCAAGAGGTAAGTAATGTATCAGGTAAATACTTCTACAGGAAAAAGTCAGTTCAATCTTCTAAGTTATCCTATGATAAGAACTTAGCTAAGAAACTGTGGCAATTTAGTGAGAACATGACAGGAATTATGAAATAGATTTTATAAAGAAAACACTTTTGAAACTAGAGCATCTTAAGTAGCAAATTAGAAGGCAATAGGAAACCATGTACGTATATGCCCCAAGCACAGTCCTATGTAGAAGTAGATAACCAAAGGGGGGATTTATAATGATATGCCCTTATTGTAAAGTTGAAATGAATCCAGGTTTCATTGAAGCTGATGGAAGACAAAGTGTAGTATGGGTAGAGGAAGATAAAAAAAGAAATATTTTCTCTAAAATTATGGAAAGAGATTGCATAGTTCTGGATGAAGCAAGACTATTCGTTAACTGTGAAGTTGCTGCTTATCATTGCGACAACTGTAAAAAGATAATCATTGATAGAAAAGAGCAATAGACTTTGAAATACAAGAAAGCCACATTCAAAAAATAAAAATAGAAAACATAAACCCTGCTAGGAATAATTCACTAGCAGGGTTTTGCTTATTTATGTTTACATAAACCAATTCATAAATTAAGTTTAATTAATTCTATGTAGGATTAAACTACTTGAAATATATAGAATTTTAAATAATAAGATTCATCGCTATTCCATAGTATTGGATGGTCTGGAGATTGAGTTTTAAATTCTACTTGTCGTAAGGAAACTCTTGCGTCTCTAGCCGCATCTGCAATGGTTTCTTTAAATAAATCAGGATTCATGAAATGAGAGCAAGAACAAGTGATAAAGTAACCGCCTCTTTTAACTAGCTTCATTCCTCTAAGATTTATTTCTTTGTAACCTCTTGTAGCACTTTGTACTGTAGAACGAGATTTTGTGAAAGCTGGTGGATCGAGAATTACTACGTCATATTCTCTACCTTCCCTTGACCATTCTCTAAGAATGTCAAAGGCATTATGACATTCAAATTTAACTGTATCTTGAAGTCCATTAAGTTCTGCATTTCTTCTACTGAAATCTACAGCATGCTCAGATATATCTACACCCAGTACTGACTTTGCTCCTGCCACTCCTGCATTAAGTGCAAAGGAACCAGTATGAGTAAAGCAATCTAGAACTGTAGCATCCTTACAAAGTTTATGAATAGCTGCTCTGTTTTCCTTTTGGTCTAAGAAAAATCCTGTCTTTTGACCATTTTCAAGGTCTACATAATACTTAACACCATTTTCAGTGATTGTAATCATTGTATCAAAGGGCTCTGTTAGGAAACCTTTTACTTGTTCCATACCTTCAAGTTCTCTAACCTTAGCATCACTTCTCTCGTAAACACCTTTAGCACCAAATTCATCTACAAGTAGCTCAACAACTATGTCCTTATATTTATCGATTCCAAGAGCTAAGGATTGTATAACGTAGTAATCCTCAAACTTATCAATTATAAGACCTGGAACAAAATCTGCTTCTCCAAATAAGAATCTACAACTAGAAGTATCAACAACTTTTTTTCTATACTCCCAAGCAGCATGAAGTCTTCTTCTGAAAAAGTCTTTATCTATTTCTTCGTTAATGTCTCTTGTCATAATTCTTATAGCGATTTTAGAAACATCATTTATGTATCCTTTTCCAATGAAGTCACCTCTAAAATTATATACTTCTACTAAATCTCCATTTTGGTATTCGCCATCATATTGTTCTATTTCTGTAGTATAAACCCAAAGATGTCCACCTTCAGCATTTCTTCCTTTTCCTTTATGTAAATAAAATTTACAAGCCATTATTATTGCGCCTCCTGTATTCTTATGTGCAACATTTATTATAAGTTAATAAAGTACATAATAAAAACTAAATGCATAATTCACTTCCGTATAAACTCAAATAATTTTTGAAGTTTTTACAGTAATAAATTAAACGAATTAATGAATTAGCATGATAATTCATTTTGTTCAATGTACCTTATTATTTTTAACTAATTTGACTTATTCTAGTATAATGATATGAACTTCAGAATGCAATTAAAATTTTTATTATATTTGTAATCATTGTAAAGATAAAAGGCACTTATATTTTATGATTCATATTTTCATTACAGAGCAATCTTGCTGTAAGGATAGGAACTATAAATTATTCAGAATATATATTATATTTGTTTAATTTCTACTAATTAATAACCAACAAAAATACTTGAAAAGTGGTGGTATTTATGTGAACTAATAGATATGAGAAAAATATGGATTAGTTAATTCATAGTGGAACTATAGATGAGTTTAAAAGGGGATAGGTTTGGAACAGTAAGGAAGTATAATTTATTTGTCTAATATGTGATAAAGGGATTAAAAATAGTGATAATGTTGCAAAACAGTATGCTATAGGCCACGGAAATCCTATTGAAAGAATGGTTATGCTAGAAAAAAGGAAAGAGGATTGAATCTTTCCTTTTATATTATCCTTTATTAAATTTACTAGAATTTAAAGCTTAGAGTGAACTTTGCAGATAAGCTTTGTATACATTTTAATAGAATGTAAATGTCAACGGTTAAAAGAACTTTAAGAAAATTCACAAGAAGTTGTTGAGAATTTAGTTAGAATTTAAGGTAGCTATGGTTTCTTTTACAGCATCTTCATTCAAGCTTACAGCCTTTCCTACAGTGCCATCTAGTAATTTCCAAACCTTATTATGATCCTCCACAGCAGAGCTAAAGTCTCCATTACTCCATCTTTTTAATATAGTTAAAAGATCCTCTTTAGAAGATATATTAGAATTAGTTACAGCAGTTATAAGATTAGTGAGGTTTCCTTTAGTAATTGGCTCTTTACCCCATATTTGACCATCCTCTGGAACTATTAAAGTGTTGGCCATGCTATGCATGGTATCTAAGATTTCTTTATCGGTTTTAACGGTAACTGTATTATTAGAATTTTTAGTGGGTTGTTCAGTGGTTTGGGTTTCAGCAGCCTTTTTTTCAATGATACCTAAAAGTTCATGAGATCCAAAATAGTATGCACCCCATATACATAATATAGCAATAGCAATAATGCTAAACGTAATGATTATATTTTTTTTGTTCATCGAGTTACTCCCCCCATTTTAGAAATATATGTATATTATAATAGTATTACACTATTTGAATAATTTTACACAATTTGTAAATTAATTTTAAATTAGTTTGAAATCTGTAGTATTATTGGTGAAAGACTTATATAAGCAATATAATATAGGTAGTTTAAAATTAAATTTATTAAGGGAGAGAATGAAATGAACTTGATTAAACATATAGAGGAATATACGCCTTGCAATGAACAAGAACAAAATGATAAGGAAATAATATTAAGCTGTATAGATAAGTTTGAAGATGTATTAACTAGAGATAATGAAGTTACTCACTTAACTAGTTCATCCTTTATATTAAACAAAAATAGGGATAAGGTACTTATGATACATCATAATATATACAATTCCTGGGCATGGACAGGAGGACACGCAGATGGAGAAAGCGACTTGCTATGTGTTGCAATAAAAGAGGCAAAAGAAGAAACTGGAGTTAATAGTATTTATCCTATTTCTAATGATATTTTTTCTTTAGATGTCTTACCTGTGTTTGGTCATATAAAAAAAGGAAAATATGTTTCAGCACATCTACACATGAATGTTACTTACTTACTTCAAGGAGATGAAAATGAAGCCTTAACAGTAAAAGAAGATGAGAATAGTGATGTTAAATGGATTGCAATAGATAAAATTATTGAGCATTGTAATGAGCCTCATATGCAGAAGGTATATGGAAAACTGATTTCTAAGCTGAATGACATAATATAATAAAAAAGTAATAGTGAATATTCTAATCATAGTTTTAGATATAATTAGTATTTTCATTGAACCATTAATGAACCTAATTTTACAGCAGGGTGGATACTAATATGGTAGGTGTCATATTAATAGGTATTATTATATTTTAAAAGGAATAGTTGACATAATAAAAAGTGGAAACTACTCCTTTTAACCTGTGACGCTAAATTCTGCGTACACTTGCATTTATTGCAAGACTAGTACTATTCATTAAAATAAACTACAAATTAAAGCAATTAATTGATTACCATACACTGTAAATAATACATTTAGTAATAACATCTTAAAGGCACCCCCTAAAATTGCTTTAGTATTTCTTATAATAGTATATTTATATATTTAGAAATTATGAGGCACTATAATTTCTAAATAAAGGCTAAAAGATTAAGTGGGGTGTGGTTTTATAATTAGAAATATACAAATGTTTAGTACGTGTTTTATTAAATAAATTAAGCATAAAGGCTCTATTGAAATTTCATGAATAATGTGATAATATAAGACTAATGATATTAAGAAATAATTCTCGAAGGGAGAAAGACATGAAGCTTACGTTTTTAACTAAATAACCTAATTGAATATAGGGGTTTAAAAGATGGAAAATAATTTCCAGGGAAATTATCTTTTTGTAATGTCTTTTAAACTAATTATTAGTTAAGAACATTGGTAAAGTCTAAATAATCCGTAGTTTACTGTGTTTTGGCACAGCTTTTTTATGCACTTTTTTACGATTCTATATGAATTTGTTAATTATTTTAAAGTGTATATTTATAGAAAGTGGAGTGAATCTAAATAATATAGATAGCTCATTTCTTATAAGTTTAACTACTGGAATTTTAAAAATAATTTAGATTGTTATGGAGGTACCCTTCATGACGTTAAATTAAGGCTGTTAGTGGACTATGTTCATTGACAGCTTTTTTTGTGTTGATTTTTAAAAAGAACTAGACAGCGGATACATTTTAGTACTGGGTGGTTCTTAACTAATTTAAGTAGAAGAATGAGTTATGAGAATAAGGATTCTTCTAGATGCTAGAGAAAATAAATAATTGAGAAGTTAGAGGAGTTTGATATATATGACAGTGTTATTAAGTTGTAATAGAGTTAAAAAGGAATTTGGAGAAGTTACAGTTTTAGAAAATATTGATTTTGAAATCATGGAAGAGGATAGGGTAGGATTGGTTGGAATAAACGGAGCAGGAAAGAGTACAATAGCAAACATTATCTACGGAAGCTTAAATTCGGAGGAAGGAAAGGTTCTTTGGTGCAAGAAGGGTATAGAGGTTGGCTATCTGCACCAAGATAGTAGGTATTCTCAAGTCAAGGTAACAAGCGAGAAGAGAAATAAAGATATTGAATATACTTCCAATGAAATAATAGAAGATTTTAAAGAAGATTTCTATCAAATATCCAGTGAATTAGGAATGAAAAAGGTGAATACCTGGGAGGAAGGAAGAATTTCAAATTTAAGTGGTGGAGAAAAAATGAAGATAGCCCTAGCTAATATTTGGTCCCTTAATCCAGCCTTTCTCATATTAGATGAACCTACAAATCATTTAGATTATTTAGGAGTTGAGTGGCTTGTTGAAGAGTTGAAAAAATACAAAGGAACAATTTTAATCATATCCCATGATAGATATTTTCTTGATCAAACAGTAAATAAGGTCATTGAGATAAAAGAAGGGGTAAGCGAAACTTACTATGGAAACTATAGCTTTTATAGGGAAGAAAAGATGCGAAGATATGAAAAACAGCTTAATCAGTACAAACTGCAAGAAATAACTAAAGAAAAGATAAATGATGAAATAAGTAGATTGAAAAATTGGTCGGATAAAGCCCATAGAGATTCGAGAAAGAAGGAAAGAGCAGCATTAGGAAAAAAAGAGTACTTCAGAATGAAAGCTAAAAAAAAGGATAAGCAGGTTAAATCTAAAATAAAAAAACTTGAAAAGATTGATGTTAATGGAGTTGAAAAACCAAAAGAAGATAAAAGGATTGACTTTGAGTTTAAGGAATCTATGGTAAAAGGCACGAGGATAGTGGAAGGAAAGAATATGAAAAAGTCCTTTGGAGATAGAGTTCTCTTTGTAGATAGTACCTTTTACATCAGAAGAGGAGAAAAGGTAGGCATATTTGGGGAGAATGGCTGTGGTAAAAGTACCTTATTAAAAATCTTATTAGGTGAGGAAACCTTAGATTCTGGGGAAGTCTTTATAAGTTCTTCGGTTGAAAAGGGTTATTTAAGCCAGGAGACTTTAGATATTAAAGGAGATATGAAAGTAATAGACTTATTTGAGCTTACTTCTAGAGACGAAGGGGGAAGGATAAGGACACTTCTCGCTAACATGGGTTTTAACGAAAAAATGATAAATCACCCTTTATCAACCTTAAGCCTTGGTGAACTTACTAGAGTCAGAATGACAAGGCTTATCATTAAGAATCAAGAATTATTGATTTTAGACGAACCACTAAATCATCTTGACATCTATAGTAGAGAAAAATTAGAAGAAGCTCTTTTAGATTATAATGGGACTATTATTGTGGTTTCTCACGACAGATATATGCTTCAAAATCTTTGTGATGTGCTATTAGTATTCAAAGATGATAATATAATTAGGAGTAATGAAACTGCTAAGGAGTATTTAGACAATATGGATAGTAAAGGCCATAAAGATTCTAATAAAGACAAAAAAGAAATAGAAGTAAAGAGAAATACAGAAGAAGAGAAGTTAATTATAGAAAATCAGATTGCATTTGTCTTAGGAGAATTTTCAAAGTATGCTCCAGGATCTAAGGAATATGAAAAATTAGATCTAGAATTTAAGGAACTTATAAAGAAAAGAAAAAGCTAAAAGTATGGTTATTTTTTAGGTTTGACCACATTTTAGAAGGGTGATTTTCCAATCCTCATCAGTGGTTAAACAAGTTTAAGGGAGGAATCTTGTGCTAAAAATTAAACTTTAGTGTAACAAAGGCTACTTTCTTAAAGTTAAACCTACACCCAAAGACGCTTACCAAAATGAACTTGTTCATTATTAAACATTCTTTTAAGACTAAAATTAGTTAATTATAGGTGGACAAAAATCATATATGTTAATTTGTGGTATAATAAATGCTAATATATATTAAGATATAGTATACTGATTAAACATTTTTCAGAAGCATAAGTTAATATATATAACTGTTTTTAAATGTGATAAAAAACACTATATGAGTTTATAAATAAAGGGGAGTTGGAAATGAAGACTTTATTTTATTTCGTTATGGCTGTAGCCTTTATATTGATTACATTCTTTGGCTTAGGTCCAGTTATTCTTGCAGATGGCTCAATGAGTGAAAGAATGTTAACATTATTTGTGGTAATCCTGTTATACTTGTTATTAGGGTGGATCATTATAAGATTCGGAAAGTACAAAAAGAATTAAGAATATGAAGGTTATAGAAAAACTATTATTATGTGAAAGTAAGTATAGATGATGTTAAGGGGATTTTAAAATGAAATTTAGTAAAAAGGATGCACTTATTCTTATAGTGCCAATAGTAATTGCATTGATTATTTATCCAATGCTACCAGCACAGATACCTAGACAATTTAGTTTCAGTGGAGAAGTAAATTCCTATATGAATAAGGAATTTATTTTCTTGCTTTCTTTATTACCTTATGTTGCATATAAGTATAAGCAAGTTAGAAACAAGTAAAGATGAAACGGAATAAAAGATGCAGAGAAGCACAGTAGGAGGACATTATGCAAAAATGCAAAGAGTGTTCAAATAGATTTTCATGGGGGTTAATATTGAAGTCTATAATGAGGAGATATAGTCCCATTCAATGTGATAATTGCAAAAGTATATATAAACCAACATTATTTACAAGATTAATGGTAGCTGGGACAGTTCCCTTACCTCTACTTTTTCAAAACCAGCTATATTCTGAGTTTAAGGAGTTTTCATTTTTAATTTTCATATCTTGGGTTGCCTTAGTGGTAGTTTTAATACCATTCTTGGCAGTTTATAAAAACTCTAAATAAATGCTAGTAAGCTAACTTATACTATAAAATTACGTAAAATAAGTATAAAATATACTGCAAGAGGTGAAGTGTATGAAAAAGTTTAAGCTTTCTAATATAGATTTGATACTCCTAGGAAGTTCTATTATTGTTTTTGGAATTGTTGTTGGGCTTGGCGCTATAATTAAAAAAATTGAATTAACAATTATATTATTATCATTACCAATTTTATTAGGTATAGCATCAGATGTTACTGCTGTAATGAGCTTAGTTAAAAAAGATAGAAACAGGCTTCAGTCTATATTGCTAATAGTTTTGATTACCTTCATAACTGCATTCATGATATTATTTATGCTGATGCTAAGAGGACTGTGGAAGTTTACTTAGATGTATGAAAAATTACAATGACAAGGATATCACTTTTATGAGCACAAGCAAGCTTGTGACCGCAAATAAAATCGTGCAGATAAGAAAATAGGTTGCAATGAAAGTACCCTAATACTGAATAGTTGTTTTGAAAGATTTTATTGATGAATACATTAATAAAGAGGCTGTGAATCTTATTCGCAGCCTCTTTATTGCAATGGTGTTAAACAATTCCTTGCTATAATGAATATTTTCATTATATTATTTAGTATAGTGAACTTATGTAACATTTGTAAATTTGTGGTATAATATTTATGAAATTGATTATTTTATATGGATTTCAAGGGGATGATAAATATGATAAAAGCAATATTGTTTGATTCTGGGCGAACATTAAATGTGCCAGCAACAGGACACTGGTTTATTACACCTAACTTTCATAGTATTTTGGGTACCACTGAAAAGGATATTGAAAATACAAAATTTGAAGTTGCTATGAATAAGGCATATAACTATATTAATTCTATAAAAGTAATAAAAGATGAAGAGGAGGAATATAGATTGTTTATGGAGTTTTATACTATTCTTCTTAAAGAATTTAACTATGAAGGAACTACTGATGACATAATTCATGCATTGACTAGAGACAATGTACTTAATGATGAAAAATTTTTCTTTTTTGAGGATGTAGAACCTATGCTAAGTAAGCTAAGTAAGGAATATTTACTTGGAATAGTATCTGATACTTGGCCTTCATTAGAAAGGGTTTTTATAAATAAAGATTTAAGAAGATACTTTAAAACCTTCGTAATGTCTTCTGTACATGGATCTTATAAGGCAGAAAAGTTATTATTTAAATTAGCTGTTAATGAGCTAGGATTAACCCCTGAAGAAGTTATATTTATTGACGATATTGAAAATAACCTAGTGGTAGCAGAGGAATTTGGAATGGTACCACTACTTATAGATAGATATGGGGATTATACTATAGAAAGTAAGTATCCAGTGATAAGATCTTTAACTGAACTAGACGAAGTAATTGGAAACTTATGATGATGATCGTTATTCTATTTTAACACTAGAATTCATGAAATCATTATCCTGAGAACTATGAGTATAATATAAGTATAGCTGTTAACAAAAAACTGGTTATTAGCATAGAATACTTAAGATATGAATTTACTTAAGCATCAATTGAAAGATAATTTTATATAAAGTCATCTATATATATCACTGTATAAAGATAAACCATAGATTAATAAAGTCTATTTACTATATTTAATATAAAGAATATAAGGAGGAAGTATTATGTGGACTAGGGAAGATTTAAAGACAAGGGCAAAATCAGTGTTAAAAATTTCCTATTGGAAAGCTTTTCTGGTTAGTATTGTTATTGCAATTGTTTCTGGGAGTGGTAGTGGAAGTGGATCATCTATAAGAAATAATGTTGAAAGAAACTATGATAGAGGTGACTATAATTCTATCATAAACTTTAACAATGGAGGGCATGGGTTTGATATAAATTTTAATAGTGACATGTTGCCTGGTTGGTTTGTTTTAGGATTAGGAATTGGAATTGTAGTAATTTTAATCATAGCAGCATTTAGGATATTTATTGGATATATACTTGAGGTAGGTGGAGTGCGGTTTTTTATTCATCAAGCACAAAATAATGCTGATATGAACAATTTAGGATATGGTTTTAATAGAGACAGATATAAAGACATTGTAATCACTATGTTGTGGAGAGGTGTTCTTAACTTTTTATGGTTTTTACTTCTTATTATACCTGGAATTATTAAGGCTTATGCTTACAGAATGGTGCCATATATATTAGCTGACAATCCTAATATTGGATACAAACGTGCGGTGGAGTTAAGTGTGCAAATGACCAATGGAGAAAAGTTTAATATATTTGTTTTAGATCTTTCATTTATAGGTTGGTACTTATTAGGTGCAATAGCATTTGGAATTGGTGGGATTTTTGTAAACCCATATAAGTATGCTACAGATGCAGAATTGTATTTAGTACTAAGGCAAAATGCAATTGATAGAGGTCTTTGTAGTTATGATGAGATTTTTAAAAGTGATATGTTAATTTAATAGTATTTATAAAGCGGAGAAGTTACAATATAACTTCTCCGCTTTCTTTATGCAACGAAAGAATATAAGGTATCTTTGGTTTTAAGCCTTATATAAAAGATTTGATAGTTTTCTTATAAACTTATGTTTAGGGGTGAATTCTTTTAAAGCATTCAAGATTAGCTTTTTATTTCTTTTTTTCTTATAATTTCTAATAGAAAAAATCCACTTATTAAAGTATAATATTAAGTGTTTTGTTTATATCCTTTTTATAAGAGGAATTTATAGAGTTTTGACTGATCTTTTGAAGATTAAGTTTTTCTTTTTTTAATAGGTAATTAAAAAAGAAAATATAAAAAATAATCTAAATATATATTTCAATGTTTTATTAAGACTATGCTTTGGTAATCAGAAATGGTTAAGCTTTTAGCATGAAAACATATATAGTTTTAGTTCTTTACTAATAAAAGATAGCTAGATATTTATAAGAATTAATAATATAGAGTTCATTACAGCAACAAAAAAATATTACTACAGAATGACAGGGGGAAAACAAATGAGTATTTTAACAGTAAAAAACATAAGCCACGGCTTCGGAGATAGAGCTATATTTGAGGATGTTTCTTTTAGATTATTAAAAGGAGAGCACGTTGGGTTAATTGGTGCGAACGGTGAAGGGAAATCTTCCTTCATGAACATTATAACAAGTAAGCTTATGCCTGATGAAGGACAAGTTATTTGGTCAAACAATGTAAGAGTTGGTTATATGGATCAACATGCTGTTCTTGAAAAAGGTTTAACCATAAGAGAAGTTTTAAGAGGTGCCTTTAAGTATTTATTTGATGCAGAAGCTGAGATGAATGAGTTATATGGAAAAATGGGAGATGTTACTCCTGAAGAACTTGATAAAATGCTAGAAAGAACAGCAATAATCCAAGATATGCTTGATCATAATGGGTTCTATGTTATTGATGCTAAAATAGAAGAAACTGCTAAGGGGTTAGGTATTTTAGATGTTGGTTTAGATAGAGATGTTACTGACCTAAGTGGAGGACAAAGAACAAAAGTTTTACTTGCTAAGCTTTTACTTGAAACTCCAGACATATTGCTTTTAGACGAGCCTACTAACTACTTAGATGAAGCACACATTGAATGGCTTAAGAGATTTTTAAATGATTATGAAAATGCCTTTATATTAATATCTCATGACATACCATTCTTAAATTCAGTAATTAATCTAATATATCATGTAGAGAATAGACAACTTACTAGATATGTTGGAAACTATGAAGAGTTTGAAAGAATTTATGAAGTTAAGAAAAAACAGTTAGAAATTGCTTATGATAGACAACAATCAGAAATCGCTAGACTTGAGGATTTCGTTGCGAGAAATAAGGCTAATGCAGCTACTGCTAACATGGCGAAATCAAGACAAAAGAAGCTTGATAAGATTGATAGAATTGAACTTTCCAAGGAAAAACCAAAGCCAACCTTTAACTTTAAGTTAGCAAGGGCAGCGGGAAAGATGATATTTGAAACTAAGGATTTAGTTATAGGATATGATCACCCACTTACTAAACCACTTAACCTTTACATGGAAAGAGGACAAAAGATAGCTTTAGTTGGATCTAATGGACTTGGTAAGACCACATTACTTAAGAGCTTAATGGGACAAATTAAGCCAATAAGTGGAGAAGTTGAGCTTGGGGATTATCAGTATATTGGATACTTTGAACAAGAAAGTAGAGAAGGAAACACTAACACTTGTATAGATGAGTTTTGGAAAGAGTTCCCTGGATATACTCAATATGAAGTTCGTGCTGCACTAGCAAAATGCGGGCTTACAACAAAGCACATTGAAAGTATGATAATGGTATTATCAGGGGGAGAAGCTGCAAAAGTTAGACTTGCAAAACTTATAAACAATGAAACCAATATACTAATCCTTGACGAGCCTACAAATCATCTTGATGTAGATGCGAAAGAAGAACTTAAAAGAGCACTAAAAGAATATAAAGGAACAATTCTACTTGTTTGCCACGAACCAGAGTTCTATAGAGATGTAGTAACTGAGGTGTGGAATTGTGAAGATTGGACAACTAAAATAGTGTAATTAAATTATAACAATAAATCCTCCTGCAATTTATAGATGCAGGGGGATTTATTGTTTATCTCTTATAAATTAATCCAGTTTCTACAGTTTCTAATTCTTTCACGAATTCTCTTTTTACATAGCCCTTTATATTGATGTTATCATCAAGGATAAGTTTTACCTGGTACCAAAGGCTATCATAGGTTTCACAAAGATCTAAAAGTTGTAACCTAGTACCACCATGAATTATTCTAAGTACAGGGCTATTATAAAGGGGTGAAAGATATAAAGAAGTCCTGCTAGTGATTTCACCATGAAGATGATTTATAGGATGGTAAAGCACCTTTAAGTTATCTACAGGTCTATTTATTATATTTATCTGAGCAGTTAAGTCCTTGTTCTGCTTTGCCATAACCCTGAGTTTGAGATTTTGATCGTTAAGCTTTTGTATATTTAAGTAATTAAAAAAACCAAGTGCAATACAAGTAAAGATTAGGGTATAGATTAAAAAAGTAGTCAAGGTTGTACCTCCATAAAGTACTATTATTAATATACTATTCTTTATGCATGGAAAGTTGAACAAATATTAAACACATTTTAATTATAAATAAAAAGATGCCTCAAAAATGGCATCTCTACTCTGCAGTAATTATCTCATCATATTCTATTATAAAGTTATCTGCACAAAGTTTTATATCTTCATGATGAATCTTAGAATATTCATCGTACACACCAACTACAGTCATACCAGCTTTTTTAGCACCCTTTACAGCAGGAAGAATATCCTCAAAAACTATGCAGTTACAAGGGGCTACGTTAAGTTTTTCAGCAGTTAAAAGATACACGTCAGGAAAATCCTTACCCCTAGATACTTCACTTGTTAAGGTTATTACATCAAAGTATTCATATATGCCATTTGCTTTTAAGCAAGCTTCAAGTAACAACATGTTATTACTTGTTGCCAGTGCAATCTTTATCCCTCTTTGTCTTAGGATTTCTAAAAATGGTTTTATACCAGGTTTTAGATTGACTTTATTACAGTATTTATCATAGGCCATTTCATTCCAATGATTTTGTATTTCATCTATAGTATAAGGTAAATTAAATACATTTTTAAAATGAAGGGCAACTTCGTTAAAACTTAGGTGTGAGATATCATGCTTTAGTGTTGGAGGTAACTCAACATTATGCTTTGCTAAATATTCAGAATCTATTTCATCCCATACCCACATGGAATCTACAATTGTACCATCCATATCAAAAATTGCAGCTTTAATATCTTTTATCATAATATCACCTCTGAAGGGTAGTATATCAGAAAAGATACTAAACATAAAGATGAAAAGATAAAGTTCTAGCAATTTAACAACTTATATAAAAATTTCCATATAGCTTAACAGTACTAGTTTGCATCTACTTAGGACTGTATAGTTTTTAAAAATCTCTATGAAAAATTTCGGTTTTTTCATGATTTCTATAATCATCTATAGTAAATATACCAAGTTTATCTAGCATAGCATTCATCACTAAGCTATCATAAGCTACTTTTATTGCAGAGTTCTCAGCAAATTTATTCACCTGTTCGCGTCCCCTATCTCTTGGAATTATAGCTTTTGGTCCACCAACACAACCGCCAATGCACCCCATTCCTTCAATAAAATTTCCTGAGACAACTCCCTTTTGAAGATTTGATAGCATCTCTTTACACTCTTTTACACCATTAGCTTGAACTGGGTTAACCAAATCCTGTTTTTCTGGAAACATTCTTTCTATACATTCTGCAATGGCTATCGAAACTCCACCAGTACGAGCATAAAGCCTTCCACCACGGGAGGCATATTCAACAGATTCAGTTTCTGGTAATGCAGAAGGGCTGATTTCTAAGGCTTCGAATATTTCTTTAAGCTCTGAGAAGGTTAGAACATAATCAATGTCTCCAAGAAGGTCCTGTTCCTTAATTTCAGCCTTTTTAGCAACACAAGGGCCTATGAAAACTACCTTTACTGTAGGATTTAAATGTTTTAAGACTCTTCCAGACGCTATCATTGGAGAAACTGTTGGAGATACATGCTTAACTAAATTTCCATATACTCTTTTAAGCATAGCTACCCACATTGGGCAACAACAGGAAGTTATCATAAAGTCCTCTTTGGTCTTAACCTGAGCATCAAATTCTATGGCTTCTTTTAAAGTGAGCATATCGGCGAAGAAAGCTACTTCTACCATATCTGTAAACCCTATTTTCTTTAAGGCAGTCCTTAATTGTTTAATAGTAACGTCATCTCCATATTGACCCATGATAGCAGGGGCAACTGCTGCCACTACTGGAGGATTTCCTTGAAGTAGGTTCACAAGAGGAATAAACTCTACCCGATCTAGTATACTTCCAGTAGGACAACCCTCAACACAAAATCCACAATCTGTACATTTCTCACTACTGATGTAAGTGGTGTGTTTAACCTCATCTACGAGTATAGCATCAAAGGGACAAGAGTCTTGACAATGAGTATTGCCATTTTTGTCTATGTTACAGTCAATGTTACATTTTCTAACCTTATTAACTACTTTGTGATCAAGGTCATAATTTCTAATAGCATGTTTTAATTCCTCTATATAATTATCACTAAGATCTACTCCTACACCACAAAGACTAGAAATAGCAGCAGCTAAATGAGACTTATCTATTCCTTCTTTATCTAAAAGTTCAACTATTTTTTCTTCGAATCTTCCATTGTAATAAGCTTTAATAATAGATTGAAACAATTCACTATATTGTTCTTTCATAAATAACACATCCTAAAATATTCTTGTTAATATAAGACTTTTATAATTACATTAAGTACATGTATTGTTATTCTAATTATTGCTAAATTATAACAGTTATTATTCTGTCTATGTAATGGAATTTTATACTAAGGGGTAGGTTTTATAGAATATGTAAAAATTTCTGCATAACTTTTGGTATAGGATTAATATAAATATAGAAATAGAAGATATTTGGGGGGAAGATTTTGATAATTTTAGGTAGGTTTTGGGGTTTTGTAGCCATAGCATTAATCATTTTTTGTTTTTTAAAAATAATAACTCATATGTTTTATCATAAGTTTATAAGAGGATTATCTAAACGAAGAAATAGAAAGCTTATAGATATTTCTACAAAGATCTTAAAAAGCTTGGAGAGAAATCATACTCTATGTGGAATAGGAGCACTTACAGCTTTAGTAATTCATGGTATCATAATGAGTATTAATGTAGGTTTTAGTTTTAGTGGATTTTTAGCAGGGTTATCAATACTGTTTGTTATAGTGATAGGTTTAATGAATAAACTAATGTACAGAGATAAAAAAAGAGAATTTATAAAATTTCATGTAATTGGCTCTTTGGTGGTAATACTTATGATTTTGATTCATATCAACCTTAATTAAAAGTCATAAATGTACCCGTCTAAGGAATGAAAATAAGGCTATTGGTGGAAACCAATAGCCCAGTATCTTTTGTATTTATAAAATTAATTACAAAGTTAATTAAGGATTAAATGCTGCAATAAACGCCTCTTCCACGAGGTGGTATTATAGTGCAGCCAGGTGTACAAATAGCATTTTCTTGTGTTAATACTGTATCTACAGATGCTGGGCCGCCGCCAGTTTTAATAGATAAAGTACCAGGTGCTGGTTCTACATTTATATTTAGCGTAAAGCATAAAGTAGAGGGTAGATCGCCAAGCTCATCAAACTTAATACCATAAATAGATGGGTCATTAGCTGGTGGGAAAATTTTTATATTACCGAATTCAAAATCAGGATTTGGCTCCTCATCACTTAAAGGAACACCATCTAAAGTTACACTAGTAATATTATCTCTTGTAATATCTGGACAAAACTCTAAGATGAAATGACTTAGACCTCTACCGCTGCCAGGTAATAAAGATTGACTAACAGTATAACACCATCTATACAAACCTTCTCCAAGTGAAGTTACACCATTGAACTGAAAGGTATAGGTGTTACCAGGAGAATTTGGGAATTCTAGAGTGATATTTTCAGGGCAATTTAGGGGCATATAAAAAACCTCCGTAGTATTTTAATATGGATCTTTTAAAGCAGATCCTATTATTATAATATTAAAAAAACTTTAAATGGTGAAAAAACAGGATTTGATTGGTGAATTAGAGAAAGTATAGGAAATAAAAAAGAGAGTTACATTAGTAACTCTCTTTTTGGTCGGGGTGACAGGGATTGAACCTGCGACCTCATGGTCCCAAACCACGCGCGCTCCCATCTGCGCTACACCCCGCTGACAAAGAATATTATATTATAGACAACCCATATTGTCAATGATTTTTTTAATAACATGTTTTTTTATTTATTGATATACAAATCATCATAATAACCAACAATAAGAGGTTTATAGCATACTTTATGGAAATGAGTACTCATTTCCATAATACTCTAAGAAGGAGTAAGATTATTAATATAGTGGAGGAATTTTTGGCTAATGCCACTCCTTTAAGTTTATAGTACTCATATATTCTTTATATGAATAAGAGAGCTATGATAATTTTACAATAGGAAGTAGGCATAAACTCAAGGTAGTTACTATAAAAAATTGATATAAATAATTGAGTACATTAAAAATAAACTGAAAGTTAATTAAATTTGGAATGTATATACACCTTATAATGTAATTTATGATATATTTTTATGATAAAGGTTATATTAATAAATATAAATTTTGAGGTGAGGTTATGAATGAGTTTAAAGAATATAATTTGAATTTAATAAGTGATTTTCCCATAAAGGTGTTTAAAGAAAGAGATGAAGATCTTGATTTAATTATTCCAGTGGATATGAGAACGATAAATCTTTGTATTGATAATATGCCAGAGGTTGTAACTTCAAGGATACAATATAATAATATTAACAGTATAATTATAAGGCTCTGCAAAGATTTAAATAACAATATTGGAACAATTCATTTCTTAGCAGATGAAGGGATCCATTCCACTATTAGCAACATAGAGATAGATTATAGTAAAGTTCATCTTAAAGTTCTATTTAAAGATTACTATATAGAATTTATAATTAACAAGAGTAACTATCCTTTAGAATATGATAAAATTTAACTCTAAACTTAGAAGCCTATATACAAATAGCCGTAAATTCTGTTATAATAGCCATTATTCGAAGGATTTATTCAGGAGGAATTGATTATATATGAAGGAATTTAAATTTAATGCTGCCACTAAGCGACATACCAGAAAACAGTTAGCTATAAGCTTACTTATGAGTGTATCTTTTATAATTACTACTATAGGATTATTCTTAAGAGAAAAGATATTTTACGGAAGATTATTTTTAGTATTGACTATAATAGCTTTTCTAGTTTCCTATTTAGTTATTAAAAAAGTGAAAAATATTGAAAACATAAATTACCTTAGAATAGAAAAGGATAGATTTGAATTAAATAACAATATTTCTTCAAAAGGAAAAATATTTAAGTTCAATGATATTAGTGATGTGCGTTTTACTATGAAGGCAATTAAGTTCCGCGTGGGAATTAGAGAGTACAGAATTGCATACTACTTTCTAGATGAAAGTGACGTGGAAAAAGTTAAAAAGATATTCGAAAGATATTAGTAATTTCCTAAGAGGGTTAGGAAAATTTTCCTGAGGACCAATTAGCAAAAAAGAAGTAACTATTTAATAGTTACTTCTTTTTTATTATAAATCTACTAACCTTTTATCTAAAATCGTAGCTTTTCCACCGACTTTAACCATGAGATTATCCATTTCACCTTCAACTTTAGCAATAATTTCACTAGGGTTATTCATGTAGTAACCTTGTTCACATACTATGGTTGTATCATCAGTGAAAGGGTATAATTTATTGTGAATTAGATAAGCTGCTAAGGCACCATTGGCGGTACCAGTTGCACTTTCTTCATCTATACCGACTGCTGGGCCAAAATTTCTTGTAGCAACGGTAGAAGTTTTGCTCTCAGTTTGGAAAGTAAAGGCATGAACTCCTACTAACTCTCTTTCGTTACTATATTGTGCTAGGGCATTATAGTCAGGATTTATTGATTTTAAACCTTCAAGAGATTTCATAGGTAGTATCAAATCACTAAGTCCTGTAGATACAGCCATTGGTCTAGCCGCATAACCTGATACTCCAACACCAATATCATCAATGGAGATGTTTAAAATCTCACAAAGAGGCTCTAAGTCTTTTACTGTTAGGGCAAACAAGAATTTTGGTGTAGCTTGAGTCATGAGCACTGTGTCCAAGTTACATTCATTAAAAGTAAGTTCTACATCCAATACTCCTGCTAGAGTTTTTTGCTTTACTATAACAGTTTCATTATGACCTTTAATTATTCCTAACTGACCTAAGGTACTGAAAGCTGCAATAGTAGCATGGCCACATAAGTCTACTTCTGTTGTAGGTGTAAAGAATCTAACAAGAAAATCATATTCATCTTTTTGTGCCTTAGTTACAAAAGCGGTCTCAGATAGACCTATTTCTTTTGCAATAATTTGCATTTGCTCCGAAGATAAGCCAGATGCATCGGCTACCACACCAGCACCATTACCACCCTTTTCCATAAAGGTAAAGGCGTTAACGATATATACTTCTTTTTTCATATGTATCTCTCCCCATGATTTATTTTATGAATAATATATTAGCTGAAAACATTTTGTGGAATTTATTTAATATAAAACAAACTTTGGGGGAGTGTAAACTCCCACCAAAGTCTTTGACTTTTATTTATTTAAATACATTTCTCCCACATTGTATATATCTCCTGCCCCAATGGTTAAAAGCAAGTCTCCATCCTTTAGATTTTCATCTAAATAAGAAACTATATCTTCGAAGCTATGGAAGTTGAGAGCATTGACACCGATAGCTCTAATTGAGTCACCAAGTTTTTGAGAGCTAACAATTCCAGTATCCTTTTCACGAGCAGCATAGATGTCCGCAAGAATAACTTCATCTGCACCATGAAAACAATGTACAAATTCATTAAATAATGTGATGGTTCGAGTATAAGTATGGGGTTGAAAAACCGCATAAATTTTCTTGTGAGGATAATTTTGTGCAGCCTTTAAAGTGGCGATGATTTCTGTTGGGTGATGAGCATAGTCATCAATCACATAAACACCATTTTTAACGCCCTTTAACTCAAATCGTCTATGAGTACCCTTAAATTTTGAAAGACCTGCTATAATGGATTCTGTAGACAAGTTTAAGGCAAGGGATGAACAAATTGCAGCAAGAGAATTTAGTACATTATGTTCTCCTGGTACGTTAAGTTCTACTTTAAACAATAGGGTATCTCCTTTATAAACATCAAAGGTGCCGCAGCCTACAGCATTATAGGTTATATTTTTAGCTCTATAATCACCATTGTTTATTCCGTAAGTAATCACATTACACTTAGCAGTTCTAACTACATCAAGGACGTTAGAATCATCACCATTTCCTATAACATAGCCATCCACAGGAATTATATCTACAAAGCTTTGGAAAGTTTCCTTGATATGATTTAAATCTCTGTAATAATCAAGGTGATCTGCATCTATGTTAAGTATTATGCCAACATAAGGGAAAAATTTCAAGAAGGAGCCTTTGTATTCACAAGCTTCTGTAATGAAGTATTCACTATTACCAGCAAGAACATTTCCGTCTATTGCATCCAGTTCTCCACCTACTAAAATAGTTGGGTCTACATCTTCTTCTAAAACAATGTGTGAAACCATTGAAGTAGTAGTAGTTTTTCCGTGAGTTCCAGATATTGCAATACCATACTTGTGTCCAAGCATTATTTTCCCTAAAAATTCAGCTCTATCCATCATTGGAATGTTAAGCTCAATCGCTCTAATATACTCATCATTATCAGGGTGAATTGCAGCAGTATAAACCACCAAATCCACATCTGTTATGTTATTACCATTATGACCTATATATACTTCAGCACCTTTTTTTCTAAGCTTATCAACTATAGAAGAATCCTTCATATCAGACCCAGAAACTCTATAACCATTTTTTAGTAGTATTTCTGCAAGTCCACTCATACTTATTCCGCCAATACCAATAAAGTGAACTTTTTTGTGAGTATCCTTTAGAAAATCAAAAGACATTATAACATCTCCTCATAATTAGTCAATCTATGTAGATTTTATTACTTAAACAATGAACAAAGTTTCTTTGTTCCATTACTTCTAGAAAAAGAACTAGCTCCTGCCAAAAGTTAGCTAGTGGCAAATTGTTTTCACAACAAAGGCTTAGAAGAGCCTTCCTTTTGATATATTATAAAATAGTCCATCTTTAAATTATATACAAAAATACTTAAAAAGGACACTGTAAAAATAAAAAATATAATAAATGGAAGATTCACTTTACCAGAACTAATGTTCGTATTAATATAGAAATACAGGGTTTACTGATACATCAGGTCTTACAAATGATGAAAATTCTATAAAAACATATAAAAAATTAAAAAGTTTATTTATTTTTATAAACTTCCCAAGTTTCTGCATATTTAATTATTGAAGCAAATCTAAGGGGGAGAAATTTATGAGTAATGATGATTTAGTAATAAGAGCTAAGAGTGGGGACAAGGTAGCTCTAGAGGAATTAATGAACAAATTTAAGTTTTATATTATTAAATGTAGCAACAATGTATACATAAATGGTTATGAAAAAGATGATTTAATTCAAATTGGATATATTTCACTAATAAACGCAGTGAAGAATTATGAATTAACTAAAGGAAATTTTACCTCTTATGTTAATGCTGCAATACAATATAATTTTAACTATTTAATTAGGGGAAAAGCTAAAGAAAACTATGTTCAAAGTCTAAATACAATCATATCAGAGAATGTGGAATTAGGGGATATCATTGGGTCAGAAGAAAGCTTCGAAGAAAAACTTATGAAAAAAGATACATTGAAGCTAGTATTAAAATGTGTGGATAAGCTTCCAAAGGACTTAAAGGATATTATTAATTATTGTTATATTAACAACAAAGGAAGTTTTGCAAAGTATTCTATAGAGAATAATATAAAGTATTCTACCTTAATGAAGAAGAAAAGGCTAGCTTTAGAAATATTAAGAGCCTTGCTTAAAGAAATTGATATAATGGATTAAGCCATAATTTTTTCTAAAAGTAGCAGAATAAAAGTGGATATATGCTAATGAACTCATAATAACATTGAAATGTTATTATCAAATAGAAACATGAGAAATAAAAAAGGCCTTTTAATTATAGCATAATTAATTGAAAAATCTTAATTTTGAAAATATTAGAAAAAAGGCTTCCATTTCTCTTTGAACTATGTTAAAATATAAACAATGAATGAAATATAAGATGCTTTAAATTATAATTAAATGAAAATGCTAGAAATTTATACAAATTATCATTGAGATAAATGGTTTTTTATAAGTGAAACCACTAAGATATTAACTGTGGAAGGTTAATTATAAGGGAGTGTGTTAAAATGTTGTCAATTGTTGATCATCAGTATCTTACATGGCAGTTTAATTATAAGATAAGAGACGATAAAAAAGCGATGAATGAGCTTGAAGAAATAATCAATGGGATAGATGTTGAATATTTAGGATGGCAATTTGAGGATATAATACTTTAATAATTAACATTAATTTTTATATTTATAGATATAGTATTTATGTAAGAAACTTTAAGCATAAATGTGTGAGATAAGCAGATAGAAAGAATCTGTTTACAGTTAATTTACCAAGTCCCTATAATTTATATATATTTTTGAGAGTAGTTATGGATGAATAGCTGCTCTTTTTTTATTTAAGGTATCAAGACCACAATGGCACTAATCCCAGATTCTATATTGTTTTTGTTTTCAGTAAAGGCTAAATATTGGTAATATCAAAAATCTTTAAAGATGAATAGCATAACCTTATTTGGAAAATATTAATTGTATCTAAAATACAATAAAATATTTCAAATTGAGGAAGGAATTTGTTTATGAAAAACTTTGATTTTAGAATTTTTATCTTTGTTTTAATTGCCATTTCTATTTATATTATTGGAAACTACTATGTAGGAAGCCGGTTAATGGAAAGAATACAATTTAAATATGAACTAAATGCGAAGGTGTTTTGGATTATATTTTGGATAATCGCCTTTACTTATGTAGTAAATCAAATTGCAGGCGACTACCTTCCATCCTATATTGCAAATCCTATTTTATATGTGGGAATATATTATGTAGCCATTTTGTCTTATCTCATGGTTATTTTCCCTATATTTGATATGGTAAGGTTTGTAAACAGTAAATATTCATTTTTGCCTAAGCATGTAGTAGCAAATAATAATTTTAACTTTTATCTAACCATATTTCTTGGATTAGTTATTGGTACCATTTTAATTTATGGTACATGGAGTGGACGAAGTTCTTATGTCAAGGCTTATGATGTGAAGATTGCTAAGACTTTAAAGCTTGATAACCTGAAAATTGCATTGATTTCAGATATACATCTTGGGGATTACATGGATATAAAGAGACTAAAAGCTTTAGTTAATGAAGTGAATGAAATGAAGCCGGACATTGTGCTTATTGCAGGAGATTTAATAGATAGTTCAATAAAGCCCTTTGTGGATAATAAAATGGCAAAAGAAGTTGGAAGGCTAACTAGTACGTATGGAACTTATTTTTCCTTTGGGAATCATGATCTTGGAAAAAAAGCAGACCAGTTAACAAGGTTACTCACTGAGCAAGGAGTTACAGTGCTAAAAGATGATTATAGACTTATAGATGATAGTTTTTATGTTGTAGGTAGAGAAGATGTAGCTATTGAGAGAATGGGTGGAAGTAGAAAAGCATTGAAGGACATAACAGAACCCTTAGATAAAACAAAGCCTGTAATAGTTATTGATCATAATCCTAAGGATATAAGTGAAGCTCGAAATGAAAAGGTGGATTTACAGGTATCAGGACATACTCATAATGGTCAATTTATTCCTTATAATTTTTTGGTAAATAGGGGATATGATATGGTATATGGCTTTGATGCCATGGAAGATTTCAATATAGTAGTATCATCAGGATACGGTACTTGGGGACCACCAATAAGAATAGGAAGCAGATCTGAGATTGTCCAGATAAACTTAACCAGCAATGTAAATTTTGTAGAAAAGGACGCTGCTAGATAAAAGATATAAAGGTAGTTTAAATTTAATTCCACTATTATTGAATTAAATAATACCAATAACCTTATAAATTCATATAATATTATAAGGATGTGTAAATTAAAAGTAATTTTAGTTTATATATCTAATAAAGAAACCAAGTCTATTATTGTAGGCTTGGTTTTTATTTATAGGGAATATTCCAGGGTGAATTTTTTACACTTTTAACGACATTTTGAAAGAATAAGTCTCCCAGACTCTTTAGGTGGGAGTTAAATCTCCTTCCAAAGTCGTTGAAGAAAATGAACTTATTCATTATTTAATTAAATATATATATTAAGTTTTCACGTGAAATTAATACTCTTTTACTAATAAGCCCCTTCCCTCTATACATATAATAAGATTATCAATTGCTGTATCATTTTCTTTAGCAATTACTCTAAGACTAAAAATATCATTGGTACCTATAGTAATAATTAATTCATCAAACTTATTAAAAACACCATCATCACCAGGTGGATTTACTCCAGTTCCAGCATTAGCAGCACCACTGTCTGAACCAAGTAGATTATTATTTTCATCGTAGGCCTCTATGGTTACTGATTGTACTGATGCATAAAATAGCTTTATATTTGAAACAGGATTAGTAAAAATTATATCTCTGAAATTAGGTGCACCAACAAAGGCGGCACTAGTTTCAGGCGATGGTTCGTTAGCTGTTTGAGCAACTCCCCCAGCTTCACTGTCAATGGTAGTTATCCATCCAGGAAATTGCACTACTGTAAAGCCTACATTCACATCAGGGATAGGAGTAAGACTTCCTCCACCTTCAAAAGTTATTAATGCGCAGTTTTCACTAGGATTGCAAAAATCTATTGAAGGACAATATGGTATACATTTATGATTGTTTATTCTTTTATTTAAAACTTTTGATAACATTTTTTACCCTCCATATAAACACAATTTTTAATTCGCTGAGGCTAATAATGAAGAAATAAAGATAAATTACTAACTTTCAAATAAGGATTATTTATTTCAAACAGAATTTAAGGGTAAAATATAGTGAATAGTAGAAGTTGTGGAATTAATTGTTCTCACTTTAACTTTATTTATATTTTTCCCTTCTTCATCTATAGGTAAATTGCTCAATAACTTTGTCCAATAGTTATTCTTTGAAAATGTTAACTTACTATAAAAAAATATTAGGGCTGACACATCCTCTGAGGTGATTTTAATTGAAGAGTTTAACCCCATGAACTTTGTTTTACAATGAATTATAATAGAGTTAATTACATTGTTAATTTTTTTTAACTCTTCACAGTGAGATTCTTTTAGATAGTCCATAATCTGATTTTGCTCAGTAGATTTATAAGCACAATCTACTTTAGAATGTTTGGTTAAATAGTATAAACCTAAATCACTAAGTGTTTGCTTAATTTTATCCAACTGAGTTTTGTCTAACCTATAAGCTGTAAGGCTAAATTTCAAAGTATCTATTAAGAGTGTTATAAATTTGTTCAAATCTTTTGTGTGACTATTACAAGCCATAAATTCAATTAATCTTTTATAGTTTAAACCTTCATAAGGGGCAAAATTAGTGTAGGTTATCATAGTCTTTATAAAGTCGGTATATTGGGAAAATTCATAAACAATTTCAATGGAATTCATGAAACACATATCTAAGACTAATATATCAATAATTGAATTTGCACTTTTACTTCCTAGGTATATAGCTTTAGCCATCTCTGGAATTCCCATTATATAATGATTACTAAAGCTTAAGTCAGTGAGGCAACCAACAAAATCAGTGCCGTGACCAGAGAGTATAACCATACAATGTTCAGCAGGATAAGTTTTCATTCCCCAACTTATAAAGTTAAATAAATTATTTGGATCTGCCATGTTGTGATTTCCTAAATCTTCTAAAAATATAGGATTTACAGAACTTGAGGAGGTATTATCAGCGTAATTATTTATATCATTATACTTTGTCTGTATGGTGTCTTTACAGTTAATACAATATCTTCTTACTCCACACCATTTACCTTCAGGGGAGTTAATTTTGCCTAAAAGCCCAATTTCTATTACTACATTTGTATCTTCGCCTACGTATGAACTTGTACAGGTGTTAAAAGAATTATAAATTACATCTTCCATTTCATTATTTCCATCTGCATAAATCAATATAGTCCATTCTTTATTATCTTTAATGTTCATAATATCATCATCCTATAATTTGCTTATATGATTTTTAAGAGTAAGTATTTTTATAAGTGGAGGAGTTATAAAAGTATATATTAACAAACAGAGATAGTATTTATTGATATGTCATAGAAGTCATTAATTATTTAAAAAGCCAGGAATATAGGCTTTTTCCATATTCCTAGCTTAGATTATAGTTTAACTATTCTTCAGTTTCAGTGACAGATTAAGCAACAGCACATGGACTAGTAAGACCTATAGTTATTGTAAAGGTCACTATACTAAAGCCTGTATTTCCAACCGGTACACTACTATCTATAGTTGCTACAGGCGTGCCAAGAATGAATCCACCTGCAGGTGGGCAATCGGGAAGATCTTCACATTCAGCACAACTATAACATCTAATGCTATCTACAAATACACAATCTCTGAAGCAAGTGAAGAAAGCTCCACTAGTTAAAGGTATATTTACAGCATAGTTAATACAGCCGATATATCTAAATCTAGTTAGACATACTGTACAGAATAAAGGATCACCTGATGGACATGGATTAGGAACTTCTACATCCTCTACGAAACATTTCTCTCTTACGCATCTTAAATTAATATCTTCTAGCGTGATAGGAACATTTCCAGTAGTAGGAACAGTACCTCGTACAACTGTTGTCACAGTAAAGCGTGCTCTAGTTGCACAAGGAGTAGTGCCAGTAGGATTTTCAGAACAATCTTGGCAGCAACAACCCATTGCAAGTTCTTGTTGAGCTTGAACTTCTTTAATTTTATTGTTTAAAACATTTAATAACATTTAATTTATTCACCCTCATTAATTTTATTTTACTTTAATAACTGAGATTAAGGTAAAATGAAAGCCACCAAGAAGGTTCCTTGGTACTTTTGCATAATGAATATAAAGTAGATAAAGTTACCCTTTCTAACTAAATATTATAAAATTATCAAGGACAAATTTTCGGCACTTTCATTATTAAAGAACATTAATATTTAAATCTTTCATATTAATGCCTTTAATACATAATACTCTTTGTCCACTATTTTTGTTACAAGCTTTGTATCTATTTATTTTGGTGAAAAAATATTAATTTTTTACTTTCTTGACTCTAAAATATAATAGGTCAAATAGCAGTTCAATTCTTTATTAATCAAAGTGGGGAGGTGTTTATAAATCAAATTGTTTGGAAACTTAAAATCTATATTGAAACATATAAGATTTGATTGATCCATATTTATAGTATCAATAGCTTCTGAGGATAGTGTTGTGATTTTAATATTGTCTTCTTTTTCAGCTGGAACGCTTGTTTTACCCTCAAGGCTAGTTCTTGTAGTTTTATTTTGATCTAATAATTCAATGGTACATTTATCATTAGTATCATTAAGTTGAAGTGAAAATAACAATTTCTTGCTGTCACTATCATTTATATTAATTCCCCAAGTTGTATTTTCAGGTATCTTAGTGGTATCCTTTGTAATTAAACAATTTATTTTTATTCTAAAAGCTATATCTTCAGAATCCACGTGGTAATAAAGTTTATTAACTTCAATTATGCTGATGTTGTTTAAATTTATTAAATCATTTTTTTTATTTTGTTCTAGAGATTCTTCTATCCAATCTCCATCTGTTGCTGGAAACATAATAACACTCCTTTTATTTATTCACTTTCAATCAAAATAACTTCTTTTAAATGATTCACAAGTTAGTTTTGTACAATAGAGTTCATAAGAATAATCTATTAATTGTAAAATATAACTTATAAAAACTGTTCAACTCATGAATATCAAGACATTAAGGTTTCTGAAGCCTGGTTGAACCATAAAGTTTTTTTCTTGCTATAATATTATATGTGTAATATTTTAAAAGGTTAAAGATAAATATAAGGACATGTAACTGTTCTCAAAGTTCATACATATAATAAAGAAGGCGCATTTGACGTAATATGGTTATAGTTCACATGTTAAGGAGGACAATTTAATGGCATTTCCCACCACAGTATTAAGAACTTTTAATACTCCTTGCGTACACTGGCAGTACCATTTGACCTTTAGGGTGTACCGTAAATTTGCGGTTAAATCCTTGCAAAGTAGGAGTAACTTATCCTTATAAACCTTAGTAATTAGGTAGTAAGAATATTAATAAAAAATAAGAAACTGATGTTGTTGATACACTAACATCAGTTTCTTATTAAATTTCTATAAGATTTTTATTTTAATGAAAGATTCAAGTTTTATTGATATAAATCTCCAGCTAATCTTTTTAATTCTTCTCTGCTTACAACTTCAAGTAAGTTACCTTCCTTTTTAATTATTTCCTTTTCGCAAAGTTTATTTAATACTCTGATCAAATGCCTGTAACTAGTTCCGAGAAGCTCAGAAATTTCTGTGAGTTTTTGTGTTTCCATTTCCTCTAATGGAGAAGTCTCCCCTTCAGGAATAATAGCTAAGATATAACTAGCTAGCCTGTTTTCCAAAGGATAAAGAAGATTTATTGAGCTGATTAAAGAGCAGTTGGTAAGTTTTTTACTCAAACTTTGGCACATATATCTTAAAAAAGTTGAGTCGTTTGCAGCATATTTTCTTATATCTTCTAGAGAAATACCGATACATAGGCAGTCTTTTAAGGCTTGAAGATTGCAGTTGGCAGTGTTGGAATCCAAAAATTCAACATCCCCTAATATTCTTAAAGGGGTGCAGAACATAAGTAAAAGAGATTTTCCGTTGGCTAAAAGGGTGAAAACTTTAGCTTTACCTTCAACAAAAAAGTAAAGGTAATTTATTTTATCATTAGCTTTATAGATGTACTCATCCTTATCAAAATGGAAAAGTTCCATAAAACTCGTCATATCAGTGCTAAATATATTGTTAATTTCATATTTTTTCACATAATAGTTAAGTTTATCTTTATTTGTTAACTTCTTCATATAAGTTCTCCTAGTTAGAATTTAGTAGGTATTTAATAATAAGCTTATTTGAGCTTACTTTATTGTAAGCAAGAAGTGTAGCTAATATTATTAAATCATTGATTTAATATTTTTCTAATGTTACAATCATATCATAATTTTAATAATATTTTGGAAGAAAAGTAATCTATTATATTTAAAACTTAAGTATATTTAAGATCATTGCAATTTTCTCTTTCACAATCATTAAACAACTTAATATTATAACATTAGGTGCTCTTATAGTTAAGTATAAGGGTTAAAAGGGAAAGTGGTTAAATTCCACTGCAGCCCCCGCTACTGTAATAGAGGATGAAATCCGTGAAAGCCATTGGGAAACTGAGAAGGCTGGAAAGTAATGAGATCCTTAAGCCAGTAAACCTGCCTCATGTTGAAAATATTTTAGTCTTCGGAGGGAGGATGAGAAATGCACCTAAGGATTTTTGCAAAAGGTATAGGAGTACCCTTTGTGGTCTCTATGGATTGTTTCCGCACTCTTGAGAGTGCGGATTTTTTATTTGTAAAAACCTATTAAATAAGAGCAGATTAATTAGTTAGTCAACTAACAGGTAATTGGATGAATAGTATAAAAATAGTCATTGGAGGGAATGGAATGGAAAGTTTCAAAAAAGTTATAAGTGGTATTAAAGGATTGGATAACAATGCAATGAAGGAAGCGTCAACCAGATTGGACAGTCTGATTAAGCCAATAGGAAGTCTTGGTAGATTAGAAGATATTGCAATACAACTTTCAGGTATCACAGGAAAAGTAAATAATGAAATTAATAAGGGATGTACTATTATAATGAGTGCAGATAACGGTATTTGGGAAGAAGGAGTAAGTACTTGTCCACAATCATTAACACATATGCAAACTTTAAATTTTACTAAGGGTATATGTGGAATAAATGTTTTAAGTAATAATACTAATATGGATATTAGGATTGTGGATATTGGAGTAAATGGTGAGGTTAATCATCCAAAGATATTGAATAAAAAAATAAGAAATGGTACTTGGAACATGTGTAAGGGAAGAGCTATGACAGAGGAGGAAGCTATAAAAGCCATAGAGGTTGGAGTAGAAATGGTGAGGGATTTAGTTAAAGAGGGCTATACAATTATTGGAACAGGTGAAATGGGAATATGCAATACAAGTACAAGCAGTGCTATTGCTATGGCTTTTACAGGATGCACTTCAGAGGAAGCTGTGGGAAAAGGGGCAGGGCTAACTGAAGACGGTTATGAAAATAAAAAGAAGGCCATAGAACTATCTATTAAAGTTAATAGTCCTGATAAAGAAAATCCTATTGATGTGCTATCAAAGATTGGGGGATTCGATGTTGCAGGACTTGTAGGATGTTATCTTGGAGCAGCATATTATAGAGTACCAATAATTATAGATGGATTTATTTCTGTAGCTGCAGCATTAGTTGCTTACAAATTAAATCCTCTGGTGAAAGGCTATATGATTCCGTCTCATGCATCAGAGGAAATAGGATATAAACGTATAATGAAGGAACTTGAATTATCCCCACTCTTAAATCTTAACATGAGATTGGGAGAAGGAACTGGATGTCCGTTAGCTTACAACATAGTAACTGCTGCCACTAGAGTAATCAACAATATGGCAACTTTTAAGGAAGCTGCCTTAGAAGATGACTATCTTGTGGATATAAGGTAGGGATTGCATATGGGAAGATTGGTATTGGTAACAGGTGGAGCAAGAAGCGGTAAGAGTAACTATGCTGAAAATATTATAAGGGAACTGAAGGGAGAGGTACTTTACGTTGCAACATCTATCCCTTTTGATGATGAAATGAGAGATAGAGTGAAGAAGCATCGTGAAAGAAGACCAGAAAGTTGGAATACTCATGAAGGATATAAGAATTTAGACACAATTTTTGAAGAAGGAAAGACAAAGTATAGTGGAATACTTCTTGATTGTATAACTATAATGATTACTAATCTAATGTTTGAAAAGTCACCAGAAGGCATAGATAACTTAAGTCAGCAGGATATAAATAGCATAGAGAGAGAAATAATACTAGAAATAGAGAAATTTCTTAATGCTGCAGAAAAAAGTTCTGCTAAATTGGTTATGGTTACAAATGAAGTTGGAGATGGAATTGTTCCTGAAAATAAGCTGTCAAGAATATTTAGAGATATTGCAGGGCGGGTTAATCAGTACATAGCTTCTAGGTGCAATGAAGTTTATTTAGTGGTTTGCGGCATACCTGTAAAGATTAAGTGAGGAAAATATGAAAAACTTTATACTTATAATTCAGTTTTTAACACGAATTCCTATAAATATATCAATAGATGTTAAGGAAGAGGACTTTATAAAAGGTGTTAAGTTCTTTCCTATAGTTGGACTTATTATAGGAATCATTAATGTACTAGTGTACAAAGGGGCATTATTATTATTACCGAGCCAAATAGCAATAATTTTAACTGTGCTTTCTAACATATTAATTACAGGTGCCCTTCATATTGATGGAATTGCAGATACCTGTGATGGAATATTTTCAGCAAGAAGCAAGGAAAGAATGTTAGAAATCATGAGAGATAGCCGAATAGGTACTAATGGGGCAGTAGCCATGTTCTTTGATTTAGCACTCAGAATAGGAATCCTTCTATCAATAAGTGAAGTTCAAAGTATAAAAGTGTTATTACTAAGTCCAATACTATCTAGAACCTTTATGGTAATAGTTATGTATTGTTCTGTTTATGCAAGGGCCCAAGGGGGTCTTGGAAATACTTTTATAGGAAAGGTTTCTTTAAAAGACACACTAATTACGGCGGTGATAGGAGTAATTCTAGGTTTTGCTATTCTTGGTTATGGTGTAGGGATAGTCATAGTAGTCAATTTGATAGTAATACTGCTTTATAAAGTTTATATATCTTCTAAGATTGGTGGCATGACTGGGGACACTCTTGGTGCCGGTAATGAAATAAGTGAAATAGTTATATTTTTGGTTATACTTATAATGGAAAGATATATGATAATATGATGAAGTTATATGTTGCAAGACATGGAGAAACAAAGCTTAATAAGAAAAGGGTTTATCAAGGATGGGTGGATAGTGGTCTTAATGAGGAAGGTATAAAACACTGTGAAGAAATTAGAGATAAGTTAAGTAGTATAACTTTCGATGTAGTGATAACCAGCCCCTTGAAGCGAGCTGTCCAATCAGCAGAAATCATAACTGGAACACCATATAGTAAACTCATTACTTGTGATGCCTTTAAGGAATTAAATTTTGGACTGTGGGAAGCTATGCATTATAAAGAAATAGAGAAAAGTTATCCCCTGGAATGGAACCTTTGGAGTGAAGATTGGGTGAATTATACTATTCCTCAAGGGGAGAGCTTTAACATGTTTTATAATAGAATTGAACAAGGGTTAAAGAATATGCTAGAGGAATACAAGGATAGTACAGTGCTTTTGGTAAGTCATGAAGGAACATTAAAGGTAATAACTACATTGCTTTTAGATTTAGGGATTGAATATTATTGGAGATTTAACTTTCAGTTTGGTACGTATAGTGAGTTCCACGTTACTGATGATATGACAATGATAAAGAAACTTAATTCTTAATAGAAATAACGCAGGATTTATTTTAGGAATTGTCTTGGCTCATAAAGTGAATAATAAATAAAAAATATATATGACATATGTCATATATATTTTTTGTCTTTATTTGATATGCTAGTATTAAGGCATCTTCAGAGACGTAATCAATTTATATATTATAAAATAGGCTTCTCAGCTTAAGTTTATTAATATACATGAAATGCCTAAGAATATTTCAAATGGAGGATTTTTATGTATCAAATTTATGCAGTATTTATAGGATTTTTAATTACCGTAATGGTAACCTTTAATGGTATATTAGATAGTTATTTAAGTAGTTATTTCTCATTGTTTGTAATTCATACAGTAGGGCTTGTTACATTGATAATTATATTAATACTAAAAAAAGAAAAACTCAAAATAAAAGGGGGTATTCCTGTTTATTTATTCAGTGGTGGAGCAATAGGGGTTGTAATGGTATTTTTAAATAACCTATGCTTTGCAGAGCTAGGTGCTTCATTGACTTTAGCTTTAGGAGTTTTAGGGCAATTAGTTCTGGCGGCTTTTATTGATCACTTTGGATTACTTCACATGAGTGTTTATAAATTTCAAAGAAAAAAATTAATTGGCTTTGGGATAATCTTAGTAGGAATCGTTGTGATGACAACATATTAGGAGGTATTTAGATGATTTATATAATTTTAGCTTTCTTGTGTGGTGGACTTACCATAATTTCAATGATAGTCAATGCTAATTTAGGTAAAAAGGTAGGTGTATTTCAAGGGGGATTTATAAATTATGCAGTTGGTTTGTCAGGTACCCTACTTATAATGTTAATACTAGAGGTTACAGGTAAGTTTAAAATCAGTGATTTTAATGGTATTCCTTTTTATGCCTTCTTAGGGGGATTTATAGGAGTAATGGTGGTGGTAGCTTCCAATGTAGTAATTCCTAAAATACCAGCTCTGTATTCAACTATTTTAATTTTTATAGGACAAATCTTTACTGGAATCATTATAGATTACCTAAGAGTAGGATCGATTTCAATGGGGAAAATTGTTGGGGGTCTTATTATTATAGGTGGGATGGCCTTTAATTCTTATATAGATAAGACTAAGATAGTGGAGAGTATTTAATTTAGTACATTCTGCTAGTATACTTGAAAATTTTATATTAGTGATTTACACAACAAAAGTAGCTTTGTTTTAGCAGAATTACTTTTGTTGTTTTTTTATAAATTTTAGAAGATATAATAAAGTTTGTGGGGAATGACCTATGGCGAATCGAATTCTTTGGATAAATATTACAATAGACACCACTTTGCAAAAAAAGATTTTGAAATGCATTTTATGGTAATTTAAGTTAAAAATTTCAATAAATTTATCAAATTAATTAAAACTCTAATTAAAGTTGAGATTTGAACGAATACTATGATGTAAGTATATAGTATTTGTGAAAATTAACTTATATTTGGAGGGCGTAATTATATGGCATACAACGTTATTGACTTAATAGATAAATCTATTGACATTGAAGACAAAAGAAAAAAATTATATGAGGGTATAGAAAAGAATCATGAACATCATCCTGTCATAAAAATTATGTCAAGAGTTTTGATAAAGGAAATAAACAAAACCATTAATCATTATAAGGTTTTAAAAAAGGAACTAATGGATATAGAACTTGAAGATATAGACTTTTGGACTTATGATAAAATGTCATTTTTAATAAATGAATATAATAAAAAGCATTATCAAGTGCAATTTGATAATGTAAAGGGTTATTTAGAGTTCTCTTTAAATCTAGAAAAGGATATGTATTCCCTGCTTATTGATGTACAAGGACGATTTGTAAATAATACAGATGATACTTACACAAAGACCTATGAAATATTATCGGACATCATTAATAATAAGGCTAAGCATATTGAAACTTTGGAGAAGGCTTTGAAGTAAAGTTATGAGATAACCTTAATTCAATTTCAAAGATGTATGGAATATGAAAGATTAAAAACAGAGCTATTTAGTGAAGACTAAATAGCTCTGTTTTTATCTCAAATATTATCTTTTGCTACCAGTGCTATACACTGTGGGAATCGGTGTGTAGGTATCATTAGATATAATCTCTGAGTTTACAATAACATCCTTTTCTAAGGTTTTTCTTACTACTTTTACCTTATAGCCATTGCTACCATTTTTAAATAGATGAGTTTCGCCTTCTTTTAAATTCTTGTTATAAACATATTCTGTTTTAGGCTTTATAACCTCATAAATATCATTCTCAATAATGTAAGTTTTTTCTTTTAACTTTTCATTAGAATAAATGTTAACATAAAGGACTTCATCTTTGGGGTAGCACTCTATGAACAATGGGTAGTTAAGCGTATTTTTAAATTTATAGTCAGTATAATCCCAACTTATAGTTGCATCAAGTCCAATGCCAACATAACTAGAGGGAAAGGTGTGATTGCTTCTTTCAAGGGAATTAATGCCAGTTCTTAAAATCGCATTATATAAAGTTGAGGATACTTGACAAATCCCACCGCCAACACCAGATTCAACCTTATTATTAACAATAACTGGAGCATCTAGATAGCCTTTTTCTATAGTGGTATCCCCTACAATATCGTTAAAGCTAAACACGTCTCCAGGCATTAGTAAAATGCCATTAATAGTTCTAGCACATAGTGCTATGTTAGTTGACCGTCCTTTAGTGGAGGAATAAAAGGTTGTACTAAAAGAGGCGAAGCTTTTGTTGCTATCTACAAGCATTGTTTCAGTTATAGAAGCATCCACTTCCTCTATTGAAGCATCTATATATACATCTTCATCTAAATTATTTATTGATAGATTTCTAATGCTTTGAAGAAGTTTATCGTTTGAAAGTTTATAACCTTTTACAGCAGGTTCTATAAACAGGGACCCGTCTAGATTTTTCTTTAAGGTGCCATCAACGTTAGTGACGATTTTAGCATTAACAGGTTCTTTATTAATTTCGTCTTGGATAGCTTTAACAAACTCACTTAAATTATCTTCATCATAAGTGAAAGCAACCTTGTATCTCTTTTCGTACTTAGTACTGATAATTTGATACTTTTCCAATATGCTAAGATCTTTCCCAAAGTCAAAGGCGTTATTAATAACAGTGTCTAAATTAGAGTCATTTATTAGCTTAGATAGTTCTATAGAAAAATCTCTATCTTTAAAAGTTACATGGAGCCTTTTGTTTGTAATCTGATCTATATATTCAGTTTTTAGAAGTTTTCTAGCCTCATCTTTAGTTTTGCCACCTAAATTATGATTTTCCACATTGATATTGCTATACAACTGATGGTTCCATTCTTTAGTTTCGATGCTTAACTGCCAAATAAGACCTAGCAGTAAACCGATACAATTAAATATAAATTGAGCTATTAAAATCTTTGAGGTTCTGGTTATACGGTACTGAATTTTCATTTAACACCTTATAAAAATATAATTTAATATCTTTAATTGCTAAAGAAATTAGTTATATTCTCTATTCTTTGGTTTTCGGATTTTACTAAATTGGATTGTTCTTGTAGCATGAGCTCTTTTGTTTTAATACGCTCTTGATAACCGTTGATTAAGGTGGATAGCTTGGCTATTTCTGCCTTGCATTGAGAAATTTCATTATTGGTTTCGATATAGTAATCATTCATCAGTTCAACTAAGGCCTTTAATCGATGTTCTCCATCAGAAAGTAGTTCATTTAAATTGATGTTGGAAGCTACTATTATGTTTCTAATGGTTTGCTTCATAACATCCTCTGGTAAGTTCTGAGGCAATGCATTGATAAGATTCTCTAGCATAAACACCGTATTAGGTGTGTTAGTGTCTAAATTATATAAGGAGTAGATCTCAGTTATATCTATTTGCTTATCATATTTATTTTTTTTGTTCAAGAGAGAATTCTCCTCTTTATTTATGATAGGGCTTGATGTTTTAGCGATAGGTTTATGTTTAATATCCTCAATTATGGATGCTGTTAAGTTTTCTTCTAAGTCTATTGAGGTGGATTCGTAGGAAGGGTTTTCTGGGGTTTCGGTTGGTAATGGTTCTTTATCAATCTTTTCTACTAAATTATGTTTTTCTAGAAAGGAAATTAATTTTGACATGGTATCCGCTCCCTTAATTATCAATTAATTATATTAATCTAATTACAATTATTCTTCCTATGGCAATACCCAGAACGGTGATGAGAATAAAAGTTAAGAGATTGTAAAATTCTTTTGAAAGTTTGTAGTTTGATTTTGATAAGTTGGTTTGTAATAAATTAACTACTACAGTACACACAAGTAAAGAAATTAAAAAAAATAAAATTTGAACAAATAAAACCTTAAGCATTTCAAAACACATCCGATTTAATTAATATACGAATTAAACTATAATTTTTATTAAAACTGTACGAGCTAAATTATACACTAGTCTACTTATTTCTTCAATATATAAACAAAAAAGTATTATTATAGCATATTATTACTTTTTTTTCATAAATATCAATAATATTACTGAATAGTGATTCACATGATATTACTAGGTACAGGACTTGAATGATTAAATTAATAACTTACAAATCCCAGGTGCAGCGCTCCTGGGATTTGCTTTTGCAATTAATTGTAAATATTGTAAAAATGTATTGACAGTATATTTCTTAGGGTATATACTTAATTACATAAGTAACTAACCAACGAGGTGATGAAGTGAATTTAGATTTTAATAGCGAGATTCCTATATATTTACAATTGGCACAAGCTGTTGAGGATTCCATACTAAAGGGGATATACGAAGAGGATACTCAGATACCTTCTACCACAGAAATATCTGTAACCTACAAGATTAATCCGGCTACAGTGGGGAAGGGATACAACTTGCTAGTGGATGAAGGCATAATATATAAAAAGAGAGGTGTAGGTATGTTTGTTACTGTGGGGGCTAAAGAGAAGTTAATGGAAAAGAGAAGAGAAGGTTTCTATAAGAAATATGTTGAAACCTTAATTGATGAAGGTAAAAGACTTAATATTTCCATTGAAGAAATTGTTAAAATGTTAGAGAGGGGTAAATAACATGGGTGTAATAGAAATTAAAAATATGTCTAAATACTATGGGAAGTACTGTGCATTAAGTGCTGTGTCACTAAAAATAGAGCCGAATAAAATCTATGGATTACTAGGAAGAAATGGTGCTGGAAAGACTACACTTTTAAATCTAATAACCAATAGGTTATTTCCAACAGAAGGGGAAATAACCATAGACGGGGAAGGGGTTTTGGAAAATGAAAGGGTAATAGGAAAAGTGTTTTATATGACAGAAAAGAACCTTTATCCTGATGCAATGAAGGTAAATAAGGCTTATGCCTGGACTAAAGAGTTCTATCCACTATTTGATATGGATTATGCTATGAGTTTAAGTAAGAAATTTTCTTTAGATACAAACAAAAGGGTAAAGGCCTTGTCTACAGGTCAAAACTCCATTATGAAGCTTATTATAACTTTAGCTTCTAATGCTGAAATTTTAATGTTTGATGAGCCTATTTTAGGACTAGATGCAAACCATAGAGAGCTGTTCTACAAGGAACTTCTACAAAATTTCATTGAAAAACCAAAGACTATTATTTTATCCACTCACATTATTGAGGAGATTTCAGATATTCTTGAGAGAGTAATTATAATAAAAGATAAAACCATAGCAGTGGATGATAGTGTGGAAGATCTGTTACAAAGAGCTTACTCAATTGCAGGAGCTGGAGATAAGGTTGATGCCTTTACAAAAGACAAAACTGTGATTAATACTGAAGTTTTAGGAAGCTATAAAAGTACTGCAATTCTTGGAGAACTTAAGGAGAAAGATAGAGAAAATATCCGTGTCCTAGGCTTAGAGCTTAATAAGGTGGAGCTTCAAAAACTATTTATCCACTTAACAAATGGAGGGGAAAATTAAAATGAAAAGTTTAAAGATTGCAAAATATGAATTCTTTGAGATTTTACAATCAATGAAGGTGTATTACGCTATTGTTATGGCGGTATATACACTATTAACTATAGTAAGCTTAAAGACAAATGGAGAAACAACATCTTCAGGATTAGAATTTTCAACAATAGTCTTTTTATTTATAGCAGGTCTTAATTCCGTTAAAGGTAGCTTTAAGTTTTCTCTCGGAAACAATATAACAAGAAAGACTTTCTTTAAGGGATTAGTACTAAGCTCATTGCCCATAGGAGCATTAATGGCGGTATTAGATATAATACTAAATAGAATTTACAATTTATTTGTGGATTGTCCCACTATCTACGATATGATTTATCAAAAAGCCTTTGGAACATCAATTTGGACTCAAAGCAACAGTATTGGCACACTATTTTCAACTGCGTTTTTCTTAGTATTCTTGTATTCTATGATTTTTGTCCTTGGGATTTTTGTTAATATGCTTTATTACAGAAGTAATAAAGTATTAAAGGTTGTAATTTCAGTTGTGCCATTCGTTTTGTTAATGTTTTTTTCAAATGCTAATCAACAGTTAGTTCCACAAAGCTTTTGGAGTAGTTTTGGAAACTTTTTATCTAAAGCTTTTGGTATTGAAAGCCATAACTCCTATATGGCATCCTTCAGTTTCATTGTTATAGCTGCAGGGATTTCAGGGCTTATATATCTTTTAGGAAGAAGAGCAATTATTAAGGACTAAAATTAGTGACTTAAGAAAAAACTATAAGTTTATTTTAAAAGTTATAGATGTAAAGAAGAAGAGTTTAGTGGTGATAGCACAAGCTCTTCTTCTTTATCGAGATTGGGTTAATTAAGGTATAGCTAGGTGTAATTATATGGTGCAATTTTACAACGTGGATATTTTGGCTAATCATGAGTCCGGAATAATTAATGGAATTAATTATAATGTAAAAATACCCATATAACTATACACTTGCCACTTGCAATATAATTGACACCAAGAGAAAAACCCTCATAAGCAACATGCCTATGAGGATTTAATTTTATAACTCACTACTTTGATTTTTAATGGCTCCTTCTAAAGTGTCCTTAGGAATTTTGCTTCCAATATAGTTAGTACCCCAAACACCTATTAGAATCAGTGCAGAACCAACTAAATGGAAAAGTCTAAAGTCCTCTTTTAAGAATACTACTCCAGCAATTATAGATACTATAGTAGAGAAGTTTCCAAGAATAGCAGACTTTGATGCCTCTAACTTTGATAAGGAGTAGTTAATAAATAAGAAAGCAATTATAGAAGATAATATTCCAAGATACATTAAGGATACTACAAAACTCTTATTTCCAAGGGGAGCAAAGAATTGTGATAATGTCCCTTTCAGTATATGTTGAATTATCGACATTATTGTAAATGTTAAAGCGCCGAGACCCATCATATAATAGGTGATCTCTATAGGGCTAAATTCTTTGGAAAGTTTACGTGATAGAAGATTGAATACAGTAGCAGATAGAACTGCTATAAGTAAACATATAATGCCCATGAAACTCATGGAACCAGAAGAGTTTCCACCCATTATTATAATAAATATTACTCCAATCACTGAAGTTATTATAAACATCCATTGAAGAGAAGTTGGCTTTTCTTTTAGGAAATAAGCTGAAAAAAGAGCTACGGTTATTGGAATTAGTGCAATCATCACCCCAGCAATGGAGCTAGAGGAATTTTTAATTCCATAGGTTTCAAATATAAAGTACACTATTGGTTGCATAAGTCCAAGAATAAATAGAGATTTTAAGTTTTTATCCTTATAGTCAACCTTTATAACTTTAGTTAGTACCAGTATAGACATAATAGCAAAAGCCAATAAAAACCTAAAGGAAAGTAAAGTGAAGGTATCTACTAGTTTTAAGGCAACACTAGAAAACATAAAGCTTAATCCAAAGATAGAAGAAGCTGTGATACCAGCAAATATCGGTAGTGCTGAACGTTTCTTTTTCATGAAAATCCTCCTAAGTATGTTAAGTTTTGATTTTCTCTATAGGGCATATAACAAGATATATCTAAGTATAACTTTGTGTTAGCCTATATTTTTAGGCGAAACTTAACTAAGATATATGAATGCTTAGCTATCTTGTAGGAAATATAAAAATTATTTTTGGAAGTAATATTTTCTTAGGGTTAAACATACATATTGTATTGTAAGACAAGCTACTAAAATTAACAATATAAAAATTAAATTTTGTAATTCTATTGACATGCGAACTGTTGTTCGATATACTGTGAATAGTTAATTGCGGAAACAAACTAGGGGGAGTAAAAGATGGGTAACAAGGAATTTTTAATAGAGTTAAAATATAAAGCGGATGGAAAAGGACTTGAAGGAATGTCATTTATAGAGAATACAATGAAGGAAGCTTCTAAGTATATGCTTTGTGGTGGTATTTTAAATAAAAATGGTGGAAAACTTATTTTTAAAGCAAGAAACATTGAAGAAGTTAACGAATTTACAAAGAGTAATCCAATGACGGCTAGGTTGTTGGCATGTAACTAAGTTATTATATATAAATCACGGGTGAGATTCTCGTGATTTTTTATTATATAGGAAAATTAATTTTTTTTCCAGGAGAAACATCTGGATGATCTAGGAAAAATGGAGTTTCATATTGACAATAAGGTGTGTCAAGTAAAGCGTTATTATATAAAAGAGAAAAGTAAAAGGTTATACTAAAGAAAGATATTCTAGTTTTTTAATATAAAATATTTAAAAGTAAATAGGTTAAAGTACCTATGTGATATTTGTTATAATGTTATGGAGTAGGATTAAAAGGAGAAGGATAAAATGAACTTTGATGATAGAGCTATAACTTGGGATGATGAATATAGAGTTAAAAGAGCAAAAATTATTTCACAGGAAATAAAAAAGTCCATTCCCATAAAAGAAAATTGTACTGCTTTAGAGTTTGGCTGCGGAACGGGGTTAATAAGCTTTAATCTTCATGACACATTTAAGGCTATAACCCTTATAGATACTTCTAAGGGTATGATCGATGTAGTTAATTTAAAAAAAGAGCAGTATAAAATACATAACATGGTAGCTTATGAAACAGATATAAGCAAAAATCAAATGTTAAATGAAAAATATGATGTGATTTATACATCTATGGCATTGCATCATGTTGAAGACATAAACGGAACTTTAATAGCTCTATATAATTTAATGAATCCTGAAGGCTATTTATGTATTGTTGATTTAGTTAAAGACGATGGAAGTTTTCATAAGGCGGAAAAGGACTTTAGAGGACATCATGGCTTTGAAGCACAAGAATTAAAGGGTAAATTACAGGATATTGGGCTAAAAGACATAAATTCTAGAGTTTTTTATACTGATAAAAAATCAATAGGTGATGAAAAAATAGATTATTTTCTATTTATTATGATAGGAAAAAAGAAATAAATATTTAATATAAAATCATTAAAGAAACAGTGAAAAAAGCACTAACTCTTGAACTGTCCTAAATAAAAAGTACAGCTCTAGGGTTAGTGCTTTGAATAGTTTCTTATTTAATTCCTTCCAAAATAACTTTAGCCATAAATGGAAAATAACTGTTTATAACATCTAAAGATTCTTGCATCAACACTCCACCAAGGTAGTTGTGCAACCTGTCCTTAATATAGGGGTTAGACTCTATAAAAGGATTCATGTTCATATACTTATCTTCTACGGCATAGACAACATTTCTGATATTAGCCATTACTATAGTAGTCAAGCACATTATGCAAGGCTCCACTGTGGTGTATAGAATGCATTCTCTACCATATTTTTTCAAGTAAGAAGCACAACTAAATATAGCAGTGTTTTCTGCATGAGCAATTTCATTATCTGCGGTGTAGAATCTGTTAGAACCACGGGCAATTATTTTTCCATTGTGTACTATTACTGCACCAATAGGCCTATCTCCTCTAGTTCCAGCCTCATTAGCTTCCTTTATAGCTTCTTGCATAAATTTCTCATGGTTTATTTCATTAAAATTATTAATCATTTTTATCCCCCAAATAAAATAGATTTAGTAAATAAACAATAAAATCTTTTGTAAAATTTTATAAAATTATAGTAGATTTTTTTAACTTTAGTTTACATATTTAGTTTTAAATAATCCGTAAAGAGCAAATTGATATAAATTATAATCCTTGAAATTAACATATTTTGTATATATTATATCAACTTTTTACTGAATGTACTATGAATTTCTTCTAAAAAGCTGATATACATCAGCTTTCTTCTATAGGTTTAATCATTTTTGGAAGGCAAAGATGTGATTTGTATAACTATGAATTAAAAATAATATCAGTGAAATAATAAAAATAAAACAAAGGCCATTGGGAGGAAAATGCTATGACAAATATGAAGGATGCAATAGAGAGAATAAAAATACTAGAATGTCCAACAGGTCATGTGGAAAGTCGAATTGCAGATATATTAGAAGATTATGAAGTCGGAAGCAAAAGAGACATTGAAGTAATTCGGGATGAACAGTGTGATAAAAATGAAGTCCAAGGTTATACAGCTAAGATTAAAGGAAATAAGACTCTAACAGTGCTGGCTACTTCAGGTATGGATGATTATGTGGCTAAGGTTGTAGATGTATATGAATTTTAAATTTTATAAAAAGCAGTATCTAAATTTATAGTTTAGGTACTGCTTTTGTTTTAACTGAATTATAAAATGAAAATCTATGTGGTTAGTCAATAAAGAAAAGACAAAAAGTAAGAGTTAAATGGTACAAGAAAAAACTGTAAATAATTAATTGACTTAATTGTAAATTTATAGTATATTTGTATTATTGAAAATATTCTAAAAAGGAGGTCGTTGAATAATGAAAAATCTAAATTTAAGAAATAAAAAAGAAAGTTTATTTAATATTATGCTAAGCGACCTTAATATGAGAATTTAAAGTAATGAATATGTTATTTTAAGTCATGGGGTTGTATGTAGCTCTATGACTTTTTATTTTTTTAGAATTATAAGAAAATGTTTTCTTGTGATTTCTCGTGTAATTAAAATTAAGTAAGATGAAATTCTGATGATTTTGATTCCTAAAAATATAAAATGTAAAATATAAAGTCGTAGAGTTTTCATGTGGATGTGCCCACATGGAAGCATCTGCGGCTTTTTTTATTAATAATGAACAAGTTGGTTTTGTTAAAGGAGTGAAATTAAAAATGAAAAAACTGAAACAATTATTTAAGCCTTATAAAGGACTACCAAGGGAAGTATATATAATATTTCTTTCTAAAGTTATTAATGCATTAGGCTGCTTTGTTATGCCTTTACTTACAATTATTCTTAAGGATAGCATAGGACTTTCTGACGAAATGACAGGAGCCTACATCAGTGCATCGGGATTTTTATATCTACCAGCTTCGATAATTGGCGGAAAGCTTGCAGATACCATTGGAAGAAAAAAAGTTATAGTGGTATTTGATTTTCTAGCAGCTATGCTATATATTGCTTGTAGTTTCATGGAACCAAGTATTAATATGGTTTATACAATTATGTTAGCGGGAGCTTGTATGGTGGCAGCAGGGCCTGCTCATGACTCCCTAATGGCAGATATTACAACTCATGAAAATAGAGAAGCAGCCTACTCTTTATCTTATATGGGGTGGAACTTAGGATTCGCAATAGGTCCAGTAGTTGGGGGGATTCTCTATGAAAAGAATATGCACTTAATATTTATAGGAGATGCTATTACAGCCTTATTATCCCTGGCACTAATTACATTCTTTATTAAAGAAACTATCCATACAACTAAGGAAGAAATTAAGGATGAAAGTAGGGCTTTAGAAAGAAGAGAAGAAGGATCTATTTTTTCTGTTCTTAGGAAAAGACCAATACTTATTTATTTTGCTCTTATTATATTTTGGTTTAACTTTTCTTACTCTCAATGGGGGTTCTTGATGCCTATTCATGTGATGGATTTATACCCAGATAGTAAGGCTAAGCTCTTTGGTATTTTATCTGGAGTTAATGGTGTAGTAGTAATAGTATTTACACCACTAATAACTTTTCTTTTGCAGAAAACGAAAAGTATTAGGAAAACTGTTTATGGAGGGCTTTTATATGCCATAGGTTTTGGAATGTTAGGTTTTTTTAATGCATTACCACACTTTTTCCTAAGTGTATTAATCTTTACCTTAGGTGAAATTGTTCTCGCAATTAGCACCTCACCTTTTATAGCAAACCATACTCCTGCATCTCACAGAGGAAGAATGAGTTCAGTACTCCCAATAATCTTTGGAATGGGCCATACATTGGGTCCTATTGGGATGGGCAAAATCCTGAACTTTACCAGTATAGAAGGGGGATGGATGATTGTAGGGATCATTTGTATAATTGCGTCTACTGTAATGCTAGGACTAGAAGCTTGGGAGCGCAAGAAACACTATGCTGTGATTGAAGAACAACATATGTAGATCTTATTTTAATATAAAACAAGTAAGGAGTAGTATTTTATTGCAATATTACTCCTTTTTTACATCTAAAACGCAAAATGTTTATATATCATTAGTTAAGTACATAATAAATTTAAAATATACTTTACAAAAGCAATTGTAATATGAAGGAAAAAACTATAAAATAAGTAATGAAGATTTTAGGCATCTTTGACTTATTATTTTATTTCGATGCCTTATATAAATTGCGGAAAGGTTTTGTGAGACTATGGGAAAAGCCAGTGATAAATTTAGTAGGAATGAAAGAGTAGTTGGAATTACTAAAATTCTAACTGAAAATCCTAATAAAGTTATAAATTTAAGTACTTTTACAGATTTGTTTAATGCAGCAAAGTCAACAGTCAGTGAAGATATTGTTATTGTAAGAGAAATTCTAGAAGAATTATCTATGGGAAAAATAGAAACCGTAGCTGGAGCTGCCGGTGGAGTTAAGTTTATAAATAATATATCAAATAGCGAAAAGAAAATCTTTTTAGATGAGATTTGTAGCGCATTGAGAGAAAAGTGGAGAGTAGTACCGGGGAACTTTTTATACATAACGGATATTGCCTACAGCCCAGCTCTTATACATAATGCAGCAGTAGAATTAGCATCAAAGTTTTCTCATTTAAATGTAGACTATGTAGTAACTATTGAAACTAAGGGAATTCCCCTTGCTTACGAGGTAGCTAAGCAGTTAGGAATACAACTTGTTACTGTAAGACATGATAGTAAATTTACTGAAGGGACTACAGTGAGTATAAATTATGTTTCTGGTTCTAGCAATAGGCTCCAAAGTATGTCGCTTTCAAGAAAGTCTATGAATAAAAATAGTAAATGTATTTTTATTGACGATTTTATGAGAGGTGGAGGCACAGCGAAAGGTATTAAGGAACTTCTAAATGAATTCGACAGTGAACTTTTAGGTTGTGGATTCTTAATTGATAATGTGGAGATGGAAGATAAACTTATCAAAGACTATGTAGCACTAGTAGAATTTGCAGGAATAGATGATGATGGCGTAGCCATAATTAATCCTTCTAAAGATATATAAATAAATGTTTAAATATTTATATTTCAAAATGTAAGGATGATATAAGATTTCTAAAGGTATATTTATAATTTGCGTGAAACATGCTGAAAACATTGTAGATGTGATTGGAATTTATTGAACTTTTTTAAATTATAAAATTAAAATGTTGAAATTTTTATTAAAATTCACTTTAACTCTGGAGTTTTTTTGACACCAAATAAAATTATGTAGAAATATAACTGAAAATAATAAATTTTTCAGAAAATTAGAAGGATTTTAAAAGGCAATGGAGAATAAGTACTCCAAGAACATCTTGGAGGTGGAATTCATGCAAATTACTGATGTGAGAATAAGAAAAATAGCTTCTGAAGGTAAAATGAAAGCTATTGTGTCCATAACTTTAGACAATGAATTTGTTGTTCATGATATAAAGGTTATAGAAGGACAAAATGGAAACTTTATAGCTATGCCAAGTAGAAAAACCCCAGATGGAGAATTTAAGGACATAGCTCATCCAATCAATACAGAAACGAGAGAAAAAATGCAAAAGGCTATTCTTGATGAATATGAAAAAGTTAAAAATGAAGAGCCAGTTGTAGATGAAATAACTTACTAAGAAAAAAGGAGCGGCAAACTCCTTTTTTTGTTGTTCAAATAATTAAAAATTGATTTAGTTAATTAGGTTTTCAAAAAGAATACATGCAAATGGAGAGAACCATGAAACTGAAGGCGCAGAGCTAAAGATGATAAGAAAGTAATGTTAATATAACATTACTTGAGTTATAAGGGATGAAGGATTGATTGCAATAAAGACGAACAAAATATATTAGGGCCTATGTTAATTGAATTTTCTAATAAAGCCTTCTAATGTTGAAAAAAAATGTAACATAAAATATAATGAGAAGGTATGCTATATATAGAAGTGACTAATAATTTAAATATAATAATACAAATTATTCGTTAAAGAGGTGTTGAAAATTGTATAAATGTGCTATTATTTTAGCTGCAGGTGAAGGCAAAAGAATGAATTCTGATACACCAAAGGTACTGCATAAGGTGTGCGGTAAAGAAATGATAAACCATGTAATAGATAATATAAGAAACTGTAAAATTGAAGATATAACTGTGGTAATTGGAAAAGGTGCAGAAAAGGTTAGAAAAGGTACAGAGAGTAGAAATATTAGTTATTCTGTTCAAGAAGAGCAATTAGGTACTGGGCATGCAGTGATGTGTGCAGAAGATTTTCTAAAGGATAAAAGCGGAACAGTGGCAATTTTTGTTGGAGATGGCCCGCTAATAACTGAAGATACAGTAAATAGCCTAGTTAACTATCACGAGGACGGAAACTATAAAGCAACTATATTAACATCTATAATGAATAGTCCAGGAAAATACGGTAGAATTATAAGAAATTCTTCTGGAGAAGTGGAAAGAATTGTAGAGTTTAAGGATTGTAGTGAAGAAGAAGTTAAGGTTAAAGAAATTAACTCTGGAATGTATTGTTTTGACATAGAGAGTTTAGTAAACACTTTATCAAAACTTAATAACAATAATAATCAAGGGGAATACTATTTAACTGATGTCATAGAAATTCTTAAAAAAGAAGGCAAAAAAGTTGGAGCAGTAGATGTACCTGTAGAAGAAATTACAGCGGTAAACTCTAAGGGAGAACTTGCTGTAGCAGAAGCCATTATGAGAGAAAGAATAAATAATAAGCATATGGAAAATGGTGTGGTGATAATTGATCCAAAAACCACTTATATAGAATGGAATGTAAAAATAGGTAGGGATACTGTGATTTACCCAGGAAATGTAATTCAGGGAAACACTGTGATAGAAGAAAGTTGTATATTGTACCCAAATAATAGAATTTCCAATGCTATTATTGAAAGTAATGTTACAATACAAAATTCAGTTGTATTAGATAGTAAAATTGGAGAAAATACTACAGTAGGTCCATTTGCATATATTCGTCCAGATAGTGTTATTGGGAAAGATGCAAGGATAGGAGATTTTGTTGAAATTAAAAAATCTACTATAGGAGATGGAACAAAGGTATCTCACTTAACTTATATAGGAGATGCTGAAGTTGGAGAAAACTGTAATTTTGGCTGTGGAACAGTAGTTGTGAATTATGATGGTAAGGCAAAACATAAAACTATTATAGGAAACAATGTATTTGTTGGATGTAATACAAATCTTATTTCTCCAGTAGTAGTTGAAAAAGATAGCTATATTGCAGCAGGATCTACAATTACAAATAAAGTACCAGAAGGTTCACTAGCTATAGCAAGAGCAAAGCAAGTTAATAAAGAAAATTGGGTATACAAAAAGTTTGGAAGAAAATCAAAAGAGTAGGGGCCTAAGTCCCTACTTTATGAAATAAATAATATAAATAAATTACACAATTTAAATGATTCATAAATTAACTCACTTTAATGATTTTCAAAAGTATTTAAATTTAACATGTGGAAAAATACTCAATTAGGAGCAACTGGAGAGTTTGTTTTAAAAATGTTGTTAAATTCCTAAGGTGTCGTAAAATTGAAGCTTATTATACAATATAATTATTGCTTCTGTTTTTATATAATGTTGCATTAAGGTATCTAAGAAAATAACTAGTTAGGTTGCTAATGTATTTTGTGATATACTGTGTCAACAATATTTATTGATAGCCATAACTTTCAATGAAATTTGTTTTCATACTTGACGCAAAATATGAACCGCGACTTTTGCTTGTTAGTTTATTTTAGATTCCTAACTTTATAGTACTTATTACTAGAGTATATAATGGCTATAAGCTTATACTAACTTTGGTAAATTAAAACTAATTAAATAGGAGGACTACATAAATGATAACTCATGGAAAAAACATTAAAATTTTTACAGGTAATTCTTATCCTAAGCTTGCACAAGATATCGCAGACAGACTTGGACTTAAAATAGGGGAGTCTCAAGTTGGAACTTTCAGTGACGGTGAAATATCTGTAAATATTGCAGAAACTGTTAGAGGATTAGATGTGTTTGTAATTCAACCAACAAACGCACCAGTTAATGATAACTTAATGGAGTTATTAATAATGATTGATGCCTTTAAGAGAGCATCTGTAGGTAGAGTTACAGCAGTTATGCCTTATTATGGATATGCAAGACAGGATAGAAAAGCAAAAGCAAGAGATCCAATTACAGCTAAATTAGTTGCTGATTTAATCACAGCTGCTGGAGCTGATAGAGTATTAACTATGGATTTACATGCTGCTCAAATTCAAGGTTATTTTGATATTCCAGTGGATAACTTAATGGGAGCACCAATATTAAGTAACTACTTCGTTGAAAATGGCTTCGCTGATCAAGATGATGTGGTTGTGGTTTCGCCAGACCTTGGAAGTGTTACAAGAGCTAGAAAATTTGCTGATAGATTAAATGCACCGATAGCTATTATTGACAAGAGAAGACCAAAAGCAAATGAAGTTGAGGTTATGAATGTTATTGGAGATATTAAAGATAAAAAAGTTATATTAATAGATGACATGATTGATACTGCAGGAACTATTTGTAACGGAGCTAATGCTCTAGTTAAAATGGGAGCTAAAGAAGTTTATGCTTGCTGTACTCATGCAGTGTTATCAGGTCCTGCTATAGAAAGAATCGAAGCTTCAGCGATAAAAGAATTAATAATGTTAGATACAATTCATCTTCCAGAAGAAAAGGCAATTGATAAAATTAAAATTTTATCTGTAGCACCAATTTTTGCAGAAGCAATAAAAAGAATTTATGAAGATATATCTGTAAGTAAGCTATTTGATTAATTAAAGTTATAACTTTATAAAGGGTTCTTGTGTGAATTGCAATCCATAAAACATGTATAATATGAATTGTTTAAATATAAAAAATGCGTTACAGTAATGGTAACGCATTTTTTATTTCTTAATATTTTGTAAATTATATTAACTTTGAAGAAAAATATCCTTATTTATTGGATATTATTATATAATACAAAGTAAAAATGATGTAAAATAGAAGGTAACTTAGTTTTAGTATAGATTGTTTATTTTATTTTAAGAATGGAGGATTTGAAATGGAAGGTACAATTGCAAAAGTATTAGTGGTTGATGACGATAAAAATATATGCGAAGTAATAAAAATGTATTTAGAAAGTTCAGGATATGCAGTTAAAGTGGCTAATAATGGGAAAGAGGCTCAAGAATTATTTTCAAGCTATAAACCGGAATTAGTTCTTCTTGATGTTATGCTACCATACATAGACGGAATAGATGTACTAAAGTGGATTAGAAAGGATCATGAAACACCAGTTATTATGATCACAGCAAAGGGAGAAACCTTTGACAAGGTTTTAGGACTTGAACTTGGAGCTGATGACTATATAGTTAAACCTTTTGAACCTAAGGAGCTTATGGCAAGGGTTAAGGCTGTGCTTAGAAGATATACTTCTGAGGTAGATAATAAGGAGACTCTATCCTTTGATAATTTAGTTATTGATGTTAATTCCTATAATGTAACTTATAGAGGAAATGAAATAAAAATGCCACCTAAGGAGTTTGAACTTTTATATTATCTTGCAAGTAACAAGAATAGAGTTTTTACAAGAGAGCAATTATTATGTGAGGTATGGGGGTATGATTACCCCGGAGATTCAAGAACTGTAGATGTCCATGTTAAGAGGTTAAGAGAAAAAGTTTCAGGAGGAGAGACTTGGCAGCTTGAAACAGTATGGGGTGTTGGATATAAATTTGAGGTGAAATAATGGTTAAAAACAGCTTATTTTCTAAGATGGTAATTGCCTACACCTTGATAATTTCTATCAGTTTTACCATCATAGCAGCATTTTTATCCTTTTGGTTTCAAGATTATTTTCTTAATAATAGAAAAGAGCAATTAACAAATCAGATTGCTATTATAGAAAGATTTGCAAACGAATACTTGCAAGGAGCTATATCCTATGAAGAACTAAATGGCTCTTTGATATTTATTTCAGGATACATCAATGATGATATATTGCTTATTGATAAGAGTGGATATGTTTATATAGCTACATCCAATAAATTTAAAACTTTTATTGGTAAACAGTTGTTTGTTCAGGAATTAGAGGAATTAAGTAAGGGAAATTATTTTGAGAGTATAAGTAACTATGGAGATATGTTTCAGGAAAAAACCTATGTTTTAGGGGAACCTATTAAAACTCTTGAAGGAGAATTTAATGGTGCGGTGATAATAAATGTATCAATGGAAAGTTTGGATAAATCTTTAAATAATGTTTTTAAGATTATCTGGGTTTCGGCGGTTTTACTTGTTATTGCTTCTTGTATTGTAATTTATTATTTTGTTCAAAAAATAATAGTAAATCCTTTATCACAAATGAGTTTAGTAGCTAGAAAGATAGCAGCTGGAGATGTTAATAAGAGGGTAGAAATTCATACTGACGATGAAGTTGGAGAGTTTGCAGAATCCTTTAATGTCATGGCGGATTCTCTAGAGAAGGTTGAACAAAATAGAAAAGAGTTTATATCTAACGTTTCTCACGAGTTGAGATCTCCCATCACGTCAATTAAGGGATTTATTGGTGGAATAATAGATGGGGTTATACCAGAAGAAAAGCATAATTATTATCTTCAAATAGCCTATGAGGAAATAGGTAGACTTACAAGGCTTATTAACGAGCTTTTAGATCTTTCCGCTGTAGAATCAGGAAAGTATACCCTCGATATGAAGAGTATTGATATTAATGAGACTGTAAGGCTTTGTATACTTAGAAATGAAGCAAGAGTTAAGGGAAAGAAACTTAATGTGGAAGTTTTTTTTGAAGAAGATGAACTTATAGTTCTTGCAGATGAAGATAAAATTATGCAAGTTATAACAAACCTACTAGATAACGCTATTAAATATGCTGATGATGGTGGGTTAATCACAATATCCTGCAAAAGCAAAGGTAAAAAAGCTTATATATCAATATTTAATGAAGGCCCTCTAATACCTGAAGAAGATATAAAATATATTTGGGATAGATTTTATAAGGTAGACAAATCAAGAACGCAAAAGGTAAGTACAGGTCTTGGATTATCAATTGTGAAAAAGATTATCACTTTATTTGATGAGGAAATATGGGTTGAAAATAAGGCCGATGGAGTTATATTTACATTTACCTTAAATCTAAGTAAAAAAGTATAAAGTTTATGGTAAGCCTATATGAAATCTCATTGACAAGTATATTAAAAGGTGAGGTGAGACTATGAGTGATTTCAAAGAAGTGAATGACAATAAGGAACCCTGTGAGGGAAAAATTAAATTCAATAAGAAAAAGAAAAACTACAGAAATAGATTCATAGCACTTACTTTAATTTACCTGTTAATAGCATCTGCTTCTGGAGTTTGTGCTGCAGTAATATTAAATGAAAATAGTGTGGTAGGCAAGCAAGACCCCTTAGGAGACGATGAGGTACCTACAGTACTAAATGATAGCAAATATACAGGTATTATGGCTCAAGCTTCCAAATCAGTGGTTTCCATAGTTAAAGTAGTGGGAGATAGTACACGTTCCATAGAAGTAGATAGTGGCTCTGGTATAATTTTTAAAGAAGGTGGATATATACTAACCAATTATCATGTTATAGATGGTGCAAAGGTTATTAAGGTTAAATTATATAATGACACGGTATATACTGGTAGTATTATTGGAATTAATAATACCTATGATTTAGCTATAATTAAAATTGAAGCAGATGATTTACCGGTAATGCAATTAGGAAGTTCTGTGGGGTTGGAATATGGAATTGAAGTCATAAGCGTAGGGAATCCTATGGGAAAAGCTTTTGATGAGAACACTAAGCTTGGAATGGTTTTAGGTGTTAGTGAACCAATTATAACCATAGATAGAAATACAGGTGTTCATTCTGCATTAAATGTTATCAAGACCAATATATTACCAAGTTCTATTAATAGTGGAGGAGCCCTTTGTAGTACAGATGGAAAGCTTATTGGTATTAATAACATTTCAATGAATCATGCAAAAGGAACTATCAAAAGTAGTTTTTATATGACAATAGAAGATGCTAAGCCTATTATAAATGATTTGTTTAATGGGGAAAATGCCTTAAGAACAATTATAGGTATATATGGAGAAGAGGCTATTCCAGAGAGTAAGGATGGTATCCAAGGTGTGTATATAAAGGAAGTAATAAGGGATAGCAGTGCTTACAAAGCAGGGTTAAGGCCTACAGATATAATTGTGGAGTTCAATGGCAAAAAAATTAAATATATAAAGGATATGAATGAAGCAATAGAGAAGGCTAAGCCAGGAGAAACTGTAATATGCAAAGCATTTAAAAATGGAGAATATAAGATTTTAAATATTCAAATAAGTGAAAATAATTAAAAGTAGTATGAGTTGAGCATACTACTTTTAATTATTTAGCAATGTAGAACAGAATATTGATTGTTTA
>NZ_JAVWDJ010000005.1:161580-174505 GCF_036642255.1 Clostridium sp.
AAGGTATGTATTTAGTAGTTGGACTAGGAAACCCAGGAGATAAGTATGATAAAACAAGGCATAATGTTGGCTTTGATATAGTTGACTTATGTCAGGATAAGTATAATTTTCAACTTAATAGGACAAAATTTAAAGGTATATATGGTGAGGTCATAATAAGTGGAGAAAAGGTATTATTTTTAAAACCTCAAACCTATATGAACTTAAGTGGGGAAAGCGTTAGGGAGGTTTGTGATTTTTATAAGATACCTAACGAAAAAATAATAGTAATTTATGATGATATAAGTTTAGAACCAGGATCTCTTCGAATCAGAGGAAAGGGAAGTGCTGGTGGTCATAATGGAATTAAAAACATTATAATGCATCTATCAACAGATGTATTTCCAAGAATTAAGATAGGAGTTGGACAACCGAAAGATGGGTTAATTCCTTTTGTTCTTGGGAGATTTTCAAAAGAGGAAAGAGAAGTTGTAGAGTTGGCTTTTAAGGCAGCTGTAGATGCTGTAGAAGTCATTATAAAAGAAGGTGCCTCTGGAGCTATGAATAAATTTAATAGCTTTAAGGCATAAAATTCGCTATAGATATAATTTTATTTAAATACGTATGAAAGTTTAATCTTCTTTAGATTTAAAATTACACAAGGGTTAAGTGTAATTTTAATAGTTTAAGATAGATGGAATTTTGAGAGGTGGTAAGTTTTGAGGCTAAAGGGTATAATGACACCCCTGAAATTAAGCGAACAATTTAAAAGTATTTCTAAGGCCATAGACAATAGTAAGTATCCTATTGGAGTTTATGGTCTTTCTGAGTCTGCAAAAAGTTATCTTTTATATGGGGTTTATGAAGAAATAAATAATAAAATGCTGATAGTTACTCATAGTGACGTTGAAGCTAAAAATATATATGAAGATTTATTATTTTATGTAAATGATGTGTATTACTTTCCTACTAAAGAGGTAGTGTTTTACAACATAGATGCTATTTCTGGTGACTTGCGATGGGAAAGGTTAAAAGTAATTAAAAAGATGCTAGAAGAAGGAAAGAAAATAATTGTAACCTCTATAGAAGCCTTAGCGGCTACCTATGCACCAGTAGAATTATTTATTAACCATAGTTTTAAGATTACAGTGGGAGATGTGCTAAATATAAGAGAATTCTCTCAAAAGCTAATAGAAAGTGGTTATGAAAGAAATGAAGTGGTGGATACCAAGGGTCAATTTTCTATAAGAGGTGGAATCCTTGATATATACCCTCCTACAAGTGGACTTCCTTTTAGGCTTGAGCTTTTTGATGATGAGATAGATTCCATTAGGACATTTAACACCGATACACAAAGAAGTATAGAAAAGGTAGAGAGTATTGATGTTTTTCCGGCCAAGGAAGTTATTTTAACAAACAAGCACATAGATAAGGCATATAAAGAAATTACTGAAAATTTCAATGCTGCAATAGAAGGCTTTAAGAAGAAAAAAGATAAGGAAGCTATTAATAGATTAACTTCTAGTATTAATAATAATTTAGAACTTTTAAGAGAGACTTGGTCCTTTGAAACTATAGATAGTTATCTGCCCTATTTTTATGAAAAGACTTCTACTATCTTCGATTATATGAAGAATTGTTTTGTGGTGGTAGATGATGTTCAACGATGTGTTGGAAAACTTGAAAGTGTTTATTTTGAGTTTAGTGAAAACTATGAAAATTTCTTAAAAAGAGGTAATATTCTTCCAAGGCAAGGAGAGCTGTTGATACCTAAAGAAGGTGTTATGGGGGATTTAAGTGAAAGAAAAGTTATGGTTCTTGAGGCATTCACAAAAACTGCAAAATATTTAGAACCAAGAACAATTGCTCCTTTTTCACAAATTACTATTCATGATTATCATGGACAACTTGATTTACTTATTGATGATATTAAGGATAAGAAGTCAAAGAATTATAAGACTATTATTCTTTCGGGGACAAGGACAAGAGGAGAAAGGCTCATTGAGACTCTTAGAGATAGAGGGATTGAGGCCACCTATAGAGATATAATACCAAATATGGAATATGGAGAGGTCGTTGTAACCTTCGGTAATGCGTCAAAGGGGTTTGAATATCCAGAGCTTAAAGTTTGTATTATATCTGACAATGAGGTCTTTGGGCAATCTAAGAGAAAGTCCACAAGAAGAGGAAATAAAAAAGGTGTCGGCAAGATTAAGAGTTTTACAGAGTTAAAACTAGGAGATTATGTAGTACATGTTAATCACGGAATAGGTGTATATAAGGGTATCAAACAACTAGATGTACAAGGGCATAAGAAAGATTTCTTGGAGTTATCCTACAATTCAGGGGATACACTTTATGTTCCAGCAGAACAGCTTGATATGGTGCAAAAATATATTGGAAGTGAAGGCAAAGCACCGAAGGTTAACAAACTTGGTGGAAGTGAATGGATTAAAGCTAAAAACAAGGTAAAAAAATCCATTGAGGATATTGCAGAGGACTTAGTTAAGTTATATGCAATTCGTGCAACTTTAAAAGGATATAAATATTCTGAAGATACAGTTTGGCAAAATCAGTTCGAAGAGGAATTTCCTTATGATGAGACTCCAGACCAATTAACATCCATTGAAGAGATTAAAAAAGATATGGAGAGTAATAAGCCTATGGATAGGCTCCTTTGTGGTGATGTAGGCTATGGAAAAACAGAGGTGGCTATAAGAGCTGCATTCAAGTGTGTCATGGATAGTAAACAGGTTGCTATGTTAGTTCCAACTACAATTCTAGCAGAGCAACATTATAAGAATATGAAAAAGAGATTTTCAGATTTTCCAGTAAGTGTAGAAATGGTGAGTAGATTTAGAACTCCTGCGCAAATTAAGGCTACTTTAAAGTCGTTAAAAGAGGGAAATGTTGATATTCTAATTGGAACTCATAGGATTTTACAGAAGGATGTAGTATTTAAAGATTTAGGGCTTTTAGTTATTGATGAGGAGCAGAGATTTGGTGTTACCCATAAAGAAAAGATAAAAGACTTTAAGAAGAACATAGATGTACTTACTCTTTCAGCTACACCAATTCCTAGAACCTTGCATATGTCCTTAACTGGAGTTAGAGATATAAGTGTTATTGAAACTCCTCCTGAGGAAAGATACCCAGTACAAACCTATGTAGTAGAGTTTAATGATCAACTTATGAGAGATGCCATAATGAGAGAGCTTAATCGGGATGGACAGGTTTTCTTTGTATATAATAGAGTGGAAACTATAAGTGATATGGCAAGTTATCTTTCAAAGCTAGTTCCTGAAGCTAAAGTTGCTGTAGCTCATGGTCAAATGACGGAAAGGGAGCTAGAAAAAATCATATTAGAGTTTATTGATAAAAAGTATGATTTATTAGTTTGCACCACTATCATAGAAACAGGGATAGATATACAAAATGCTAATACTATGATAATTTATGATGCTGACAAAATGGGGCTTTCTCAGCTTTATCAGTTAAGAGGAAGGGTTGGTAGAACGAACAGAATCGCCTATGCATATTTTACTTATATGAAGGATAAAGTACTAACTGAAGTAGCTGAAAAGAGGCTTAAGGCTATAAAGGATTTTACGGAACTTGGATCAGGATTTAAAATCGCAATGAGAGACTTAGAAATAAGAGGTGCAGGTAATATTATGGGATCTGCTCAGTCTGGGCATATGGCTACAGTGGGATATGATTTGTATTGTAGAATGCTTGAGGATGCGGTAAGACTTATTAAAGGTGATGTTGATAAGGAACCTATTGAAACTACTGTGGAAATCAAAATTGATGCATATATACCAAGTAGTTATATCAAGGATGAAACGCAAAAGATTGAGATATATAAAAAGATTGCATCCATTGATTCTTATGAATATATGTTAGAACTTCAAGAAGAAGTAGAAGATAGATTTTCAGATATACCTAATACTGTATACAACCTTATGAATATAGCCTATTTAAGAACAATTGCTAGAGAAATTGGAGTAATCGAAATTAAAGAGATTGGAAGCGAAATTCTTATTACCTTCCAGAATAAGGGCTACTTGTCTCCAGAACTTGCAAGATTTATATTGCAAAAATATAAAAAAGAAATAATCTTTAAAATGGGCGATAAGCCTGCCCTTGGCTATAAGTTTAAAGGGATAAAAAGAGAAATCTTGTTAAAATCTCTAATTGAGGTTTTGCAGGATATGAAGACTGTTATAAAAGGTGATACAAAATAATTCTATATATGTTCATGAATTATTCATTTACCTGTCACTATACTGCCACAGTATATAATTACAATAATAAAGAGCTAAGATAGTTACTTTGCAGTTAAACTAATATTTAAAGGTAATTTGAATAGCGCTATTATCAATAATAGCAAATTCAGAGTCTAAAATATTGTTAAATGCGCCCTTCTTTGCATTTAATAATATTTTGGACGAATGAGACTCTTAACCTATAAAGGTAAGGGATGAAGTCTCCTTCTAGAGATGATTAAATAAAGTCAGTTTATTGATTATCTAACAATATATTTCAATACTAGATAATTTGTGTTAAAATAAATAAATATAATGATCAAAAAGAATTAAAGTCTTTTTATTACTTAAGCTAAAAAATGGTCTAAGGCTAATCAAATTATACCGAAATGGGGGAAGAAAATTGAGAAACGTTAAAAAGGTTATAGCTGGAATGTTAATAACGGCAATGTCCATATCTATAGTAGGTTGTGGAATAGTAGAGAAAACAGAAGAAGGCGTAAACAAAACCGTAGTGGCTAAAGTTTATAATACTAAAATCACAAGAGGAGAAGTTGACGCTCAGCTCACTCCAGTTATTGAAAATGTAAAAGCTCAATATGGTGAAAATTATGCAGAGAATGAAGAAGCGAAACAATATTTACTAGAACAGAGAACCAGTATACTAGATACAATGGTTAATGATGTGATTTTAAATAAAAAGGCTGAAGAACTAAAGGTTATGCCTTCAGATGCAGAACTAAATGAAAAAATTCAAAAGGAACTTGCTGATATAAAAGCTTCTTTTGATAGTGATGAACAATATAAAGAAGCATTGAAGCAAGCAGGTATGACAGAAGAAGGTTTACTTAAAGAGTTAAAGCCAGCAGTTATTTCAAATGCTGTATATGAAGAAAGTGTTAAAACTGCTGCAGTAACTGATGAAGAAATTAAGCAGGATTATGATTCAAACCAGACTAAATATACAGAGAAACCAAATAAAATTAACCCAGCACATATATTGGTTCCAACAGAAGAAGAAGCTAAAGCAATCATTGAGAGATTAAACAATGGTGAAGACTTTGCAGCTCTTGCAAAAGAGAAAGGAACTGACGGAACAAAAGATATAGGTGGAGATTTAGGCTGGATTGATTACAATACTACTCAATATGATAGAACCTTTATGTTAGCTGCAATTAGCGTACCAAAAGGCGAGTACACAAAAATGCCAATACAAACAACTTTTGGTTATCATGTTATTAAAGCTTTAGATAAAGAGGAGTACCCAGTTAAGAAATTTGAGGATGTTAAGGAAGAAATTAAGGCTTCATTACTTGAACAAAAAAAATATCAAGTATGGCAAGATACTATGACAAAATGGCAAGAAGAAGCAAATATAAAAGTGTATGAAGATAAATTAAAATAATACTAAAGAGTCTTGATTTTATCAGGGCTCTTTTTTTATGGTAATAATATGGTAAAACTATGGTAAAAATAAATGCACTTGTAGAATATTTAATTAAACTTTTACTGGTGTGTATAAAATTTCAAATAAAGAAGGATAATAATAGCACTAGTATATAAAATTAGTTAGTTAAGGAGGAATTAGCATATGAAGGCAACTGGTATTGTAAGACGTATAGATGATTTAGGACGTGTCGTAATTCCAAAAGAAATAAGAAGAACCCTTAGAATAAGAGAGGGAGATCCTCTTGAAATATTTACAGATAGAGAAGGTGGAGTAATTCTTAAAAAGTATTCACCTATAGAAGAACTAAGTGAATTTTCTAAGGAATATACTGAAGCATTACAACAAACTATAGGACATATAGTAATTGTAGCTGATAGAGATAGTATTATCTCTATAAGTGGAGCTCCTAAGAAAGAGTATTTAGAAAGAAAAGTGAGTTCTGATTTAGAAAAAGCAATGACAGGACGTAAGGCTGTCATATTAGGAGAGGGATCTGAAAAGGCTATAGCTCTTTATAGCGATGAGGATGAAACTGTTTATAACTCACAAGTTATAGCACCTATAATGGCAGGAGGAGATGCTATTGGAGCTGTAATTATAGTTTCTAAAGAAAATAATGTGAAGTTTGGAGATTTAGAACTAAAATTAGCTGAAACAGCATCTGCATTCCTAGGAAAACAGATGGAAGAATAATGGTGTGGCGTATCCACGCCATTATTTTTGTTCTCCTTTTGCATTATTGACTTAAATTCATTTTAATAATCATTTTTGTTATATGACACTGAAGAAATAGTTAAAGAAGTTTTTTTATTTTGTATAAGGTGGATAACAGAACCTATTATAATTTTTGTTATAAATATGCTTTGTTCATGAAGTATAAAAAACACAAAAGAATAATATCATGCTATTTTTAAAAATAACATGATATTTAGGCTCAAAAGTACCATAATCTTATAAAAAGTAATAAACCCCCATAAAGTTAAATATTTATTATAGAGAAATTATTTATGGGGGGAATTTATGAAGAGACAATCTTTGATAAAAGGCACCATGGTTTTAGGTGCAGCAACTATATTTGCGAGATTTTTAGGGTTATTTTTTAGAATACCTTTACAAGGATTAATTGGGGATCAGGGAATGGGATATTATCAAATGTCGTATCCGCTTTATATGACTTTTGTAGCTCTTGCTTCTGGAGTGCCTATTGCAATGTCTAAGATTATTTCTGAGTTCAATGCAAAAAATGATGTACATGCTATAAAGCAAGTTCTTAGAGAAACACTTATGATTATGATTCCTATAGGAGTGATTGCTTCGGTTCTAATGTTAGGTTTTTCTAAGCAGTTGGTAACATTACTGAAGTGGGATTTCAGATCCTATTATTCTTTTGTAATTATTTCTATTGCGCCAGTTTTTGTTTGTATTATTTGTACATTAAGAGGATTTTTTCAAGGATTACAAAATATGACTTATACTGGAATATCCCAAATTGTAGAACAAATAGGAAGAGTAGTCTTTGGAGTACTTTTTGCTTACTTATTATTACCTAAAGGTATAGAATATGCTGCAGGTGGGGCAGCTTTGGGAACAGTGATTGGTGGATGTTTTGGAAGTATTTATCTTGCAATTAATTATTTTAAAAATAAGAAACAGTTTCCAAGGATTAATGGCAAAAAGAGAAAAAGTATGATTCCAATTATAGGTCAAGCAGCTCTTCCTGTGTCAATAGCTGCTGCAGTAGGCACAATAATGGCTTTAATTGATTCTATTGTGGTACCTCAAAGACTTTTGACTGCAGGATATTCGCTTGAAGAGAGTGCGGTGCTTTATGGACAACTTACAGGGAAGGCAGTAACTCTTCAAAATATACCTCTTGCTGTGTCAATGGCATTATGCGCATCCCTTGTGCCTATAGTTGCTGAAGCTTATTCTTTATATAGGGCTAAAGAATTAGATAGACGTGTACAAATGGTGTTCAAGCTTTCTTTTATTATTGGAATACCATGCTTTTTGGGCCTATACTTTTTAGCTAAGCCTATAATGGCCCTTGTATTTATGGGAGATGTAGCAGGATATAACATACTAAAATATTTATCTATATCAATTCCGTTTATAATTATTACTCAGACTACCTCATCATTACTTCAAAGTTGTGGTAGATATGCAAAACCAGTATATTATTTAGCTATAGGATGCATTGTTAAAGTTATATTATCCTATGTACTTGTAGCTGAAACTTCGGTAAATATCTATGGGGCGGTAATTGGAACGATATTTGGTTATGTAACTACAGCAGTGCTTAATTATATAGAAGTAAGAAAGGTGTTAAGGGTTAAATTGAATTTATATGAGGTTCTAATAAAGCCGATGTTTGCCTCTCTAGTTATGATAATAGCTGTTGTATTTAGCTATAATAATGTCTATAATTATACAATGAGTAATGGGATTTCTTGCTTAATTTCTATATTATTAGGAGTTTTAGTATTTTTGTTATTAGTTATAATACTAAGAATTTTCAACATAGAGGATATTAGGGGGAAATTTATGAAAAGCTAACATTAAATTAAATGGTAAAACATAGGAAGTAAAACTGTAAATGTAATAGATATAACCACAACTGCAAGAGATGAATGTTCTATTTTTCAGCAGATATAAGGTTTTTTCTAGTAAGCGTTAAGAGATTAAAATCCAGCCTTTGAAGTGGTTGTACAAAATCAATTTACACAATGTTTAATACAAACTGATAAAGTAAGGAGTGTTGCCAATGATTAAAATAGTAGGATTGGGTCCAGGAGCAACGGATGCACTAACTATAGGAACTTTAGAACTTTTAAAGTCATCAAGCAAAGTGCTTTTAAGAACAGAAAAGCATCCAAATGTAGAGTATTTAAAGTCTTTAGGGATAGTATTTGAAACCTATGATTCTTTCTATGAAAAATATGATTCATTTGATGAGGTTTATGGTGCTATTTCGCAAGATATTTTAGAAAAACACAGAAATAGTGCGGATTTGGTCTATGCTGTGCCAGGACATCCATTGGTAGCAGAAAAGTCTGTAAATCTTTTAATAAAGCTCTGTGAAGAAAGCAATATAGAAACAGAAATACTGCCAGCAGTAAGTTTCATTGATGCTGTAATGGAAAGTCTTAAATTAGACCCTATAGAAGGAATTAAGATAATTGATGCTTTTGATATAAAAAATCAAGTTATGGATAAAAGAGTAGGCCTTATTATAACTCAGGTATACAATAATCTTATAGCTTCGGAAATAAAACTTGCTCTTTTAGAGTATTATAACGAAAATACAGATATCTATTTTGTAAGAGCAGCAGGAGTTAAGAATCTTGAGAGCATCAGAAAGATTAAGCTCTATGATTTAGATAGACAAGAGGATATTGATTATTTAACTTCCATTTATATTCCAAAGGATATGAATAATACTGTAGATTTTTATGATCTTCTAAGGGTTATGGAAAGGCTAAGGGGAGAAGATGGTTGTCCTTGGGATTTTGAACAAACTCATGAATCCTTAAGAAGATATCTTATTGAAGAATGCTATGAGGTTCTAGAAGCTATAGATGAAAAGGATGATACAAAACTTATTGAGGAACTTGGAGATGTACTTCTTCAGATAGTATTCCATGCTGAAATTGGTAAAGAAGAAGGTTATTTTAATATAAATGATATAATTAAGGGTATTACGGAAAAAATGATATTAAGGCACCCACATGTATTTGGTGATGTGAAGGTTAATAGTAGTGATGAGGTTTTATTAAACTGGGAAGATATCAAGGTTAAAGAAAAAAACTTTCAAAGTTATACGGATACCTTAAAGCATGTGCCTAAAAACTTTCCTGGGCTTATAAGAGCAGAAAAAGTTCAACGTAAGGCTGCAAAAGTTGGATTTGATTGGGCTGATGTACTTCCAGCTATGGAAAAGGTTTCAGAAGAACTTCAAGAGATAAAAGATGTATATAAAACCCATAATGTGGTAAAAATTCAAGAAGAAGTAGGAGATTTAATTTTTGCAACAGTAAATGTTGCTAGACTTCTTGACATTGACCCAGAATTTGCAGTAAATTATACTATAGATAAATTTATCAAGCGTTTCCAATTTATAGAGGAATCTGCCATTAAGAAAGGGTTGGATTTAAAAGATATGACCCTTGAAGAAATGGATCAACTATGGAATGAAGCAAAAAATGTTTAAATTAGAAAAAAATTGTTAAAACTATAGTTGAAAAAAAGGATTTTTCAATTAATCGAAGAATATGCTAGTAGATATTCTATGTGCTAATTGTTAAAATAAAAATATTTTAACATAGCCGCTAACATTAAGGAGGTACCATCGTGAACAAAGCAGAATTAGTAACAAGCATGGCTGAAAAATCAGGCCTAACTAAAAAAGAGACAGAAGCATTTTTAAAAGCATTTATAGACAGTGTTGAAGAAGCTTTAGGAAATGGTGAGAAAGTTCAATTAGTAGGATTCGGAACTTTCGAAACTAGAGAAAGAGCTGCTAGAACTGGAAGAAACCCAAGAACTAAAGAAGAAATACAAATCCCTGCTTCTAAAGCTCCAGTTTTCAAAGCAGGAAAAGAGTTTAAAGACATCGTTAACAAATAGTCTTAAATTTTAAAAAAGCCTGGATTTCTATCTAGGTTTTTTTTCTTACTTTAATTTAATTCGTATAATGATAGTATTAAACATAATATATTTTAAGATGATGAAAAGCTAAGGATTGATTTGAATTAAAAGATAACAGAATCATGCGGTTGTATGATAGATTTTAAAATCTCAGACTAACTTTTAATAATAGCTGTAGCTTTATATAAAACAAATTTTCGAATAATTAAGTTTTCTTCCGTAGTTCTAAAAAGCTTAAATTTAAATAATATAAATATTGAACTTTAGTGAGGTGAAAGAAATGAGATTAGATAAATATTTAAAGGTTTCAAGAATAATAAAAAGAAGAACTGTAGCAAAAGAAGTTTGTGAAAGTGGAAGAGTATCTATAAATGGTAAAACTGCTAAGGCGGGGACTGTTGTGAATGAAGAAGATATTATTGAAATTCAATTTGCTAAACAAACTTTGAAAGCAAAAATAATTAATATAGCTGCTCATGTTACTAAAGAGGATGCAAAGAGCATGTATGAGATTATTTCAGGAGAAGAAGATACAGAATAGGAATAAATTTATCCTCCAAGCATATATTTTTTATAAGAAAGTGTAATGTACTTGAGAATGCAAATTTTGTGAGGAGGATACCATGGAGCAAAGCAAAGAAGTTAAGGTTGAAAATAAAAGAAGTTTTTTATCTTTAGAAAATAGAAAAAAAATGAATCTTGATGGAGTTACTGAAATAGTAAGCTTTAATGATGAACAGATTTTATTAAAAACTGTTCTAGGGAATATGGACATTAGAGGTGAGGAATTAAAAATGAACAAGTTGGACGTGCAAAATGGGGATGTAGTAATAAGTGGTAATATAACCTATATAGTATACACTTCAGAGGAAAAGAAGCAAAGAAAACATAATGGCATAATTGCTAGATTGTTCAGGTAAAGTAATTATGATTTTTTCCATGCCCCAACAAGTAAATTTGTTTGTTTTTAGTTTGTTAAGTGGAATATTAATTGGAGTGCTATTTGATATTTATAGAACTATAAGAGGATTTGAAAGTCTAAATAAGCTTATTTCTGCTATAGAAGATGTGTTATTTTGGATTTTAACAGGGATTGTTATCTTTATATTTATGATGTACACAAGCTATGCATATATGAGTTTTAATGTGTTTGTTTATATTGGCATAGGATTATTTTTATATCTAAAGGCTATAAGCAAATTTTTTGTTAAGACTCTGCATAATTTTTTATTATTTATATTTAAGGTGATTAGGGTAACATTTTATGTGATATCCTACCCTATAAGAGCATGTTTTTATAAAATACTTAGAAAAAGTTAAAAATAATAGCATAAATAACTTGAACAAAAGTTAAATTCAAATTAAAATATAATTATGAGTTTAACAATCTGTAATAAGTTGGCTCATTCATTTGAAAGGATGAGTGATGAAATGAAGAAGATAAAAAAGAAAAACTTATTATTAATGTTAATTGGAGCATATATTTGTTTTACTCTCGTAAATCAGCAAATTATTATGCAGAGACAAAAAACTGAGTTAAAAAAGTACACTGTGGAGCTTGAAAAAACAAAAGAGGAAAATATGAAGTTGCAGGATGAAGTTAAGCTTTCTCAAAGCTTAAAGTATATTGAAAAATTAGCAAGAGAAAAGTTAGGTCTAGTGAAAGAAGGAGAAACTCCTGTAATTGATAACAGTGGGACTAAATAAAGTTATTTTGATAGATTAGTAAGTTATTGCTAACTATATCATTATATAAATAAATTTATAAATCATCTATATTTAAGGAGGAGTCTTTTTAATATGACCTTAAAGGCTGGAATTATTGTTGAAGGTAAAGTGGTAAATATCACAAATTTTGGTGCTTTTGTTGAAGTGGAAGGCAAAACTGGTTTAGTTCACATTTCTGAAGTATCAGACGTTTTTGTTAAAAATGTTAGAGACCATTTAAAAGAGGAAGATGTAGTTAAAGTAAAAATTATATCTGTAGATGATAATGGTAAAATGAGCTTATCCATAAAACAAGCAGGTGTTCCTAAAAAATCCGTAAAACCAGTGGAAATTGATTGGGATAAGGAGAAATCTAAAACTACCACAGGAAACTTTGAGGATAGAATGTCAAAGTTCTTGAAGGATAGTGAAGAAAGATTTCAAGATCTTAAAAAGCACCAAGACGGAAAAGGTCGTGGATATAGTAAAAAGGGTTCAAGTTACTAAAAGTAATTTTGATATAAAAGAGTGCTATTAGGGCACTCTTTTAAACTTTTTTAATAACATTTTAGAAGCATGAAGCACCATGCTTTTGATTAAATAAAATGAGTTTTTGTATTTTGGTGAAAATCATAGAGTTGTACTTTAAAAGAACTTAGATGAGAGCTAGAGCACTTTCTAAAAGCAAGTTGAACGGAGAGGTTTCATCACTAATTTTAAAATCACAATAAGACTAATATAAAAAATGAAAAAATGTGTTGACATACAAACCACTATGACTTATAATAAATATTGTCGCTGAGATGTGACAGCAATACAAAATATGCTGGAGTGGCGGAACTGGCAGACGCACAGGACTTAAAATCCTGCGGTG
>NZ_JAVWDJ010000006.1:0-166513 GCF_036642255.1 Clostridium sp.
AAGAGGATAGACTCTTGCTATACTCATTGTATATATATTATGTTTGGCCATAATACATCCTCGCTTATATGTTTTTCTTTATTATATCACCAAAAATAGTGGAGTAAAACGAAAGTTGCCTTTATTTTTATATCTAATTAATCCCATTGTCCTGGAAATCTTAATTTCTTTAGCAGTGGAAACTTCTTATTATATTCCTCCACTTCATCCTTTGGAAGGTTTTCAAAAAGTTCTGATTCATAGAACTTTCCTTTTATGTCTTTCATGCTACCTTCTCCTAGTTCAATTCCCATAAATGCATCAAAGTTTCTACCATTAGCTGTGGTAATATTAAGTTTGTCGCAGGTCTTAAACCCTATTCTAGGATAATAATCTGGTTCTCCAAAAATCACAATACCTTTATAGCCTTTATCTGCAGCTAATTTCATGGTTTCCTTTAATAACAGCTCACCAACTCCACAACCTTGCCATTTGGGCTCGATGCAAAGAGGTCCAAAGGTTACAATTTCATGTATATCTTCCCCATTAACAACTCGTGACTTTGAATACATTATAGCTCCTATTACCTCTCCATCCTTTACTGCTATTCTGCTTAGCTCTGGAAGATAGTCCTTATCCTGGCGCAATTTATGCACAAGGTAATGTTCATCACACCCAAGATGATGCTTATTCCAAAATGCATGCTGAGTCATCAGCTCTACATTGTACCAATCATCCACTGTTTCCATTCTAATTTCTATTTCTTCAGGATTTACTCTTTTCTTTTCTTCTGGAAACCATCCAAATTCCAGCCTTACTTCTTTTCTTTGTAAATCATTGTTCCTGTAGCAACAAGTATCCATACCAATTAGTGTAAAGCCTTCATGCATATAAAAATCTATGGCATTAACATTGCAAGATTGGGTTTCTAGAATAATAGCACGACGACGCTGTCTTCTTGCTTGTTCCTTTGCCATTTCAACTAATGAATGACCTATTCCCTGCTCTTGATATTTTTCTGCTACCCAAAGTTCTGTAATTCTTAGACGATTAGACCATAATTCTACATCAGTTTCAATTGCAGCAACTAATTCATCGTGAACTAATACTCCCCAAGCATAAGCATTCTCCCAGTGATCTTCATATAACTTATCTGGAAAATTATATTCTTCTGGTGTATGGGTTACCGGATCCTCAAAGTCTTTCTTTTCTATGTCAATTGCAAATCCACTATCTGTTTTATTTACTATAACATCATAATATTTTTCTGTTGTATACCTTATTGGAATTATAGTTCCCTTCCAATTCTCCTTTGGTAAATGTACAATTTCATATTCCATAATCTTATCCCCACTTTTCTATACTAATTATTACATTGCCAATCTCTAGCTTTGCAATCTTTTTAGTTACAATATTTCCTTCAAAATTTAGAATTTACTATTCTTTATTATCTTGTGTTTTCTTCTTTGAGTTTCCATATGAAAGAATAATAGCAATAGCAAACCCGCCAAAAATCCAAGGAAATGCAGCATTTAAAAAATCTCTCATTCGCTAACCTCTTTCTAATGCTCTTATATAAAGCACTATTTGTCTTATTATTAAAAACTTATTATCTTTTTATTATACCATATTTTGTAAACATACCATTACTTGAAATACAGTTTTTTACGAAAAAAGCCTTAACCACTAGACATCAATGGTTAAGGCTATACGTCTTAATTAATTGTGATGGAGTTCTCCATAAATACTCTATAAGAGGCCTATACAGTTATACCTAAGTTACCTTAAAATGGACAACGGCATCACATACCATTATCCCTTTCTATATCCACTTTGATATATTCATTCTCTTCTGCCGCTTGCTCTAATAAATTAATGATTGATTCCCCGTAAGAGCCTAAATGTTCTATCATAGCACCTGTGTTACATATGGTGATTTTTTTTAAGGAAAAGTCTGATACCACACAATCCCACAAAGCATCTAAATTTTCACCATAGTAATCAGGCAAAGCTAGTTTCTGCTTTAAATAGGCATGAGTTGTTGCCTTATCAAACATCTTTTCTCCGTTTAATCGAATTTCTTTCATATGTTTACCTCTCTAATATAACTTCTTGAAGGTTTTATAGTGATCATTTGTATAGTAAATTTCGCCATCATTAGAATAAACTATTCTCTCTGCTCCACGATAGCCCCCACTATAGTTGATGTCACATTCATAATACTTTCGACCACTAGCTTTCGGTAATAATCCTTCAAAGTTTCCAAAACTATCCCCTCCAATGGACATTTTGTTCGTTACCTTCCAAAGGTTTCCTTTAGAATTATCCCAACCAAGCTTTTCCGCTTCTTTTTTTGTGATGAAATTAGGTGGCAATGCCTTGAACTCATGAATATATGCTGCCACTTCATCCTTAGTTGAATAATTTTGTCCCTTCTTTACTTGAACATTAGTGCTTTCTGTTTTATTTGGGGGCTGTTCCTTTTCAGTTGGGCTTTCAGTTGTGCTCTCTTTAGGCACAGATACATTTGTACTAGGTGTCTCTGGTGGAGTTATTATATCAGTAGCTTCACATCCAGCAAACACAAATAAAGATAAAATTGTACATATTTTTATTAACCAATTGCTCCATTTAATATTTTTAAGCATGTATATTCTCCTCTAGGTTATTATATTAGTTATGACCATAAGTCTTTAGTTAGTTCCTCAATCTCTTTTTTTCTTTTTTCTGTTTCATTTATATCAATTATTATTTTATCACCTTCAATATCAAGTACATCTCCTTCTTTAGCCTCTTTAGGCAGGCTGTGTCTCTTTATATCTATCATTTCACGATCCTCTTTTTCACAAACAGCATAATCCCCTTCAAATCTATCAATAACAACTTTCACTTTAACCCTCCTTTATTTCTGTATAATTAAAGCTTTCATCTTATTTGGTTATTCCTTTATAACTTCCAGGCTTAACATTAAAGTTAATTTCCTTACCATTTGAGGTTGCAATTATAGTCTTTTGCTCGTCTGTCCTGAACACCGTAACTCCTTTAGCTTTTAATCTATCCATGATTTCCTGAGCAGGATGCCCATATTTATTTCCAGTACCTGCAGATATTACGGCAAACTTTGGATTTACCTTATCCAAGAAAGCTTCACTCGTTGATGTAAGACTTCCATGGTGGCCAACCTTAAGCAAGGTTGCGGATAAATCTTTTCCCGAAGCTACCAATTCCTTCTCTGAGCGAGCTTCCGCATCACCTGATAAGAGGAAGCTTGTGCTTCCGAAGGTAACCTTCACAACTATAGAATAGTCATTCGAATCTTCATATTCACTACTGATGGGTGCCAGCACTGTAACTGCTGCCTCTCCCAGTTTAAATTCCTCTCCAACTTTTGGCACTGTTAAGCTGAGCCCTTTATTTTTTACTGCTGTAACAAAGTCCTTATAAGTCTGAGTAGTTGCTACCTGCTTTGGAAAATAAACCTTTCCTACATTAAAAGAATTAATTACACCATCTGCTCCACCAATATGATCTTCATCCTTATGTGTTCCGATAAAATATTCCAGCTTTTTAACTCCCTGACTTGTGAGGTAATCCTGAACTACCTGTGCATCACCATTATTACCAGCATCAATGAGCATAAATTTATCACCTTGCTGAAGTAAAATTGAATCTGCCTGACCTACATCAATAAAACTAACCTTCAATTCACCAATCACTGGGGTATTGTTATTTTCATCAGAAGTTGTACCATTTAAAGTACTGTAGATAAATCCAATAACAAAGATAACTGTGATAATTGCACTTATTATTTTACTATTTGTATTTTGCTTCAAAATCTCTCCCCCTATTAATTAATTATAATAAAAGGATTAGTCCTTAAACCAATCCCTCTAAAAGCGTAATATTAAGCAGTGCTCCCAAAGACAAATGGTTAGAACAAACCACAGATCCACCACATAACCAAAACATATTTATTTATATGATATAAAACGAAAAATATACTATTTAAAGGTTTTTATTCGTCGCAATCTTTTGCTTCAGTTTCATCTATTTTTATTTGAGCTGGCTTTAATTCAGTTGATAAGCTATTAACTTTAGATGATAATTCTTCATTTGCTTTATGTAAGGTTTTTATTTGGCTTTTTAATTTTATCTGGTTTACAAGTCCTAGAGAAGCCACTATTACAGCTCCTAGTGCAGCTGAAATAAATATTACAAGTGCTTGTGATGCCTCAAATTTATAGAATAACAGATTAATAACAACTGGATTAGCATTAGTTAATGCAAATATTGTAATGATTATAGCAAATACAAGACTCACAATAAACATACCCTGAACCTTTTGCATATTCATCTCTCCTATCTAAAATATTTTTCACCTTTTTATTGTTAACTTTCATAAACTTATTTATTGTAATTTTACATTTAAATTAATCTTCTTGTCAAACAACTATTTCACACAGTTGATTAAAAGAAAGATAGCCCTGATCATTTCTGATTAGGGCTTTTAATGGAATATTTCTCACGTATTAACTTTCCCTATGTACTAGAATCACTGTTCTCTTTCCATCCCACTCCTTGTATAAATAATTAGATTAATTAAAGATTCTCATAAGTATTTTTAAGCAATAAAGCATCCTTTTCCACCATTGGTCCCTCTGAAATTACACACCCTTTCACACTAAAATCTTTTAGTGCCCTTAAACAATCTTTGTAATTGAAATCACTTTCCAATAAAGGAAGATGATTTTTCTCTCCTTTTTCTCCGTAATTTATTCCACCTATATGAATATGCATGTCATCTAACGCAGCACGTCCCAATTCCTTCAACACATATTCAAGTATTTTTGCAAAATCATCATATTTTTTTAAGCTACCATTTTCTCTAGCATGAATATGAGAAAAATCAATACATAATTTACAAGAAGAAACTTCTTTACATAATGAAACTAGCTCTTCTATTGTTCCGAATTGAGTACCTTTACCCGTAGTTTCAAGTCTATAGTCTATGCCTCTATACGGAAGCTTTAGTAAATTTTTCCTTATCGTTTTATAAGTATCTTCTTTTGAATTTTTTAAATAAAAACCTGGATGGAATATAAGGCTTTTACCTTCAACTTTAGCAAGCCCTTCCATGCCATTTATTATTCTGTCTATAGATTGTTGTTGCTTTTCCAATTCTTCTGCATTTAAATTTATATAATGAGACCCATGAGCCGAAAGATAAACACCATTATCTAATTTACTCTTAAATATAATATCTTTATTTTTATCCGTTACATTAACAGATCTTACAAAGAGTAATTCCATTGCATCTAACCCTATGGATTTTATATAATCTATTCCAGATGCATAGTTAAGTTTATTAGAATCATTGCCAATGGGCAAACCCGATATTCCAAATAAAAGTTTTTCCACAATTATTACCATCCCTTTTGTACATTATTGCAATTCACTGATTTTTCTGAGCTTCCAGCAAAAGCTTATGAATATTATAATAAATATCTATTACCAAGTAGCCACTTTTTTTGCAATCTCTCAATATTAATCTTGTTGCTTCTAGACGTGATAACAATATTCCTACCTCACGGAGATTCCCAAATTATTCTACATATCTAGGATATTGTCTCCATGTATAGCAAGGGCTATGCTTTCTAAACCCCGTATATATGTCACAGATTTTACTTTTATCTGAAAATGGATAGTTACTGCCTTTTTATATAAATATATTTTCTCCATCACCATGTACTCTCTCACCTCAAGGTCTTTGTCAAACTCCTCCTGTACCTTTTCAATTTTGTTATATGTTTCATCATCAATTACAATTTCCCAACCATCACAACAAGTATCTTCACACCTTGAGGCTATGCATTTAAATTCTTTTAAATAATCTGGTACTGGAACTTTCATTTTTTACCTCGAATCATTTATATTTTTTTAATTATGAACAAGTTCATTTTGTAGAGCGACTTATGAAGGAGATTCAATTCCAAATAAAGTTTAATTTTATGCCAAGGACTCCCTCCAATTGAGGATGGGGGAATTATCCTCGAAAAATGTCGTTTAGTCATCATTTAATTTTAATATCAATTGATGAAATCTTAAAGTTCCTAACTTTTATAATAGGCAAATTTATTTTAATTCTAATTTGATTACATCTATTAACAGTAATACCGAACAAACAATGCGTAAGAACTAAAATCTCACAAATATTTAAATGCAGAATACACTGGTACTATGTAGTATGGCGAGACTTGAATACCATTAATTCCAGTAACTTTCCATCCAAATATAGTTTGCTATATGGGATACTGAAGCGCCTAACACAAGAGCTGCTCAACCTTTTTAAATAGCTTAGACATTTGCCCTTTTAGCATTGGCTGATTGCATTTATATATCTTGGCAGACCATTAATATGTGTACCTAAATGTTGTTTTCATCAACATAAGCGCCAGCAATTTCATGGTGCAAGTCTTTGAACTTGTCAGTTTGATTTTCAGACAGAACTCCACAGCTCGCTCAGATCCCCAAGCTAGTTGGCTCGGCCATGCACAAACCCCAAAATCCAAAACTAATTAAAAGGAGATAAAGAAATGGTGCAAACAAATACTTATCAATGTAATGAGCAAGCCACATACAAGAACGCCATTTTAGGTCCATTCTATGTTGATTTTCCTGAAGCGGAACTTATAGAATTGCGCAGACGCATAAAGGCAACAAGATGGCCTGAGAAGGAAACAGTGGCGGATACATCTCAAGGTGTCCAGCTTGCAACAATTAAGAGACTGGCACACTATTGGATCACAGCTTACGATTGGCGCAAGTTCGAGGCAAAGCTGAACGCCCTGCCACATTTCCTCACAGAGATTGATGGTCTGAACATTCACTTTATCCACATTCCTTCAAAGCATAAAGATGCTTTGCCCCTCATCCTTACCCACGGATGGCCCGGCTCCATAGTGGAATTTATGAAGATTGTGGACCCACTTACAAATCCTACGGCACATGGCGGAAAGGCATCAGATGCTTTCCATCTTGTGATTCCGTCGATGCCCGGCTATGGGTTTTCAGGCAAGCCCACCACCACTGGTTGGGACCCCGTCCGCATTGCACGTGCCTGGACAGAGCTGATGAATCGACTTGGATACACCAAGTATGTGGCTCAAGGTGGCGACTGGGGCGCGATTATAACGGATTTGATGGCCGTTCAGGCTCCTCCGGGACTGGTTGCCATTCACTCAAACATGCCTGGGGTGTTTCCACCTGACATTGATAAGGCAATCCAATGCGGCCTTCCGATGCCCTCTGGTCTCTCAGCAGAGGAAAAGCGCGCGTACCAGCAACTAGACTTCTTCTACAAACACCTTGGCTATGGCAACATGATGGGTAGGCGTCCTCAGACGCTAACTGGGCTGATGGACTCGCCTGTGGGTTTGGCAGCCTTTATGATTGACCATGATGCGCGTAGTCTGGAGTTAATCTCACAGGCCTTTGCCGGACACCCTGGAGGTCTTACGCGAGACGATGTTCTTGACAACATCACGCTCTATTGGTTAACAAAAACTGCGATTTCTGCGGCTCGTCTCTATTGGGAGAACAAATTCCCCTTTGTCACCGTGAAGGGCGTCTCCATCCCTGTTGCAGTGAGCGTGTTTCCTGATGAACTCTATCAAGCCCCGCTGAGTTGGACGAAGCAGGCGTATCCCAAACTCATGTATTATAACAAGCTCGACAAAGGAGGGCACTTTGCGGCATGGGAACAGCCTGAGCTTTTTACTGCAGAACTACGCGCCGCTTTCAAATCACTACGCTAATCGGAGTCAATTGGAATGCCCTCACTCAGATGCCACTCGGCGGTTCGTTCTCGATAGCCAAAGGCTGGCTTATACTCGGGTAAACTGTATTCTCAATTTGGATTTGAATATATAAAACCAAAGTCATGAGGTATGAAAAGAAAGCGATTTAAATAGTTAAGGGTGAATATTATTATTCACCCTTGAAATTTATAAAAGACCTTTTCGAAACCCTGATTATATCTTTCTTGATATTATTATCGCAGGGTTCATTTCTTCCTTCAGTTTCTTTTTTACCGATTAACAGAACTTTATTAAAAAACCTCTATTTAGATGTCCTTGATTATAAGAAAATATTACTTTCAAACACCTAACTTAAATGGTAAAATTATGCATATGTAAATTGTATTAAAGTGTCACCACTATCAGTTTGCTTTATGGGGGGGGAGAAAACATATGATAATTAAAACTAGCTTTGGAAAACCAATATATGAATTTTTAAATAAGAACAAAATTATTAACCTTAACTTAATTGGTTTCTTAGAAAACGTACCAGATGCGGAAGTTTATGTTGATAATGAAGCCAATCCTACAGGAGTGGTAGCAAGAAAAGGTTATTTTAGCAGCTTATATACCGAGAATGATGCTTTCCTTAATGAAGTTCTTGATACATTGTATAAAGAGGATGGGTTCTATGGGTTCAGGGCAGTATACAGACCAATAGCAGAAAAAATAAGAAGTAGATTCCTTGTTAATTGGGAAAGTTTAAATGCACTTTATTATCATCCAGGGAAGGAAGTTGATTTAAGCCGTATACAAAATCCAGTGAAATCAATTGATATAATGGATGCAGAAATTATAAATCATTACTACACATACAAGGACGAAATAAGTCTGGACAAAATAAAGGATGATATAGAAAATAGACCATCTTCTGCAATATATGTTGACGGTGAGATTGCTTCCTGGGTACTAATTCACAATGATAATTCAATGGGTATTATGTACACTAAGGAAGATCACAGAGGAAAGGGGTATGCAGAAGAGGTTACCCTTGACCTTGCAAACAAGATATTGAAATCAGGTCATGTACCATTCCTTACAATTGTAGATGGAAATAACATGTCCCCAGGACTTGCAAAAAAATGTGGGTTTATACATGAGGGGGTTTACACTGACTGGTTTGGAATAATTTCAGGGACTCCTAAAGAGTTTATAGCTTGGCATGATGAATGTGATAAAAAATTTGAACAAGCTATTGAAACAGTAGGAGATCAATTACCAGCAACCACTGAAAAGCTCCACTCCTTGTATATTCTTAATGGAAATGAAAGTGACTCTGTATCAATTTCGGAAGATTTCAAAACTGAAGTTGCTGACACTATGGAAAGAAAGCAGATTTGGTGTACTACCCTTGCGGAAGGATTAGATATCAGCATTGACAAAAGAAGTGAATTCGTTGAAAAAGTTATGAGAATTGTTACTAATGAAGAAAATGAATTCAAGCTGATTTTAGGCACAATTAATGGAAAGCCAGCTTCTACTGCTGCCTTTTTAAGATTATATGATGATCTTTGCGGCGTATATATGGTTTCTACAACTGAAAAAGCTGATAAAGACAAAATTATCGGAGCAACCTTAACAGAAGCACTTAAGAAAGTAAAAGAGTATAATATGTATTTGTGTTTTGTTAATTCAGTTGAATCAGAACTCGAGGTATACAATAAAATAGGCTTTATTCACAGCCATTACAGGGAACTAGCGAAGTAATAAATTATAATTATTTAGTAATCCGTTAGAAAAAAAGTTAGGTGACTTCCGGTATGACTTGGCCTCAACTTTTTTACATATTAATCAAGGTTTTTTTGTGTAAGAAAAATAGGCTTATCTCCTTGAGATAAGCCATTTAATATCTTTATAACGAAATGAACACTTTATAATTTAAGTTGATACAACCCACCAATATATTGTACTAACCTTGCTTCATTTTCATATATTTTTCAGCCACTATTCTTACCAACTTATCTGCTGTGTCACGATTTAGAGGCATTATCGTTTCATGATAAATATAATAAATTAAGTATGAGTGTAAAGCTTCATATCCACCTTTATCATATTCATCGTGGTTTAAGCTTTTCAATACAGGTTGCAATGACATGACTAATCTCAAGTGCATTTTATCCAAAGCTTCCATAAACACCTCATATTTATTTTGTAACTACATATGGTTATATAACTTATCCTTACTTAACAGTAGGCCAAAAAAGCATAAAAATTATTATATTTATTAAAATTATAGCACATACAAATTAATAATATCCACCTATTACCTTTTATTAATCATTCTGCATGTACGATTAAATTATTCTCAGTAATCATATCAATTTTCATTCCTGTTACATCTCTTAGGTTTGAAAAATAGCAAGGCAACCCTCTATTCCCTAAAAAATCAGGTCCATCCATTAGTTGAAAATGTAAGTGTGGACAGTTTGAAAGCCCTGTATTTCCAAGTTTCCCAATTACCTGTCCTTGTTTAATAAAATCGCCTTTTTTTATGGTTAAACTATATGGAATCATATGTCCATAGAAAGAACATTCATCATTATCGTGTTTAATCACCGCATAATTTCCGCACTGGGCAGGTATAAAACCATATTCTTCTATAAGAATTTTTCTTTCATTCCAATTCCATGGAGAGATTCTAGAATAGCTATTATAACAATCTACAACTTCACCCTCTGCAATAGCAAGAATATCAGCACCATATGCTGGGAAATCCTCATTTTCCATATTCTCTTTATGCATTAGTTTTAATTCACTGTTATATTGAGACATATCAATAGCAAATTCCATAGAGTAATGTGGACGATGATCTAACAAGTTATTATAGTTTCCGCAAGTTGACCATGCACCTTTAACTGGAAAAACATATTGGTTTTTATTCTTGTATTCAACTACAGGTATTTTTAAGCTATCTTTGTATTTCTCCATATTCTTAAGATAAATAACATTAACTATCAGCTCATCTATAACGGAATTGTATACAATTATAAAACTTTCATTAAAAATACCTGTTTCTTCATTTGGTCCTATTGAAATAGATTTTGCAAAGTTGGACTGATTCCAAAAGGTTGTAGAACCAAAGTACAAACCTAACCCATAAATTGATGTGAACCTAAATCCCTCATAAAACTTTTGGACTAAGTTTTCCAAGGCCTCTCCTATATAATTGACTACCTTTACACTTCTGCCTAAAGACTTCAATTCAAAGGATATATCAACTAATGTGATAGTTTCAGTGGTATCATTTTTTATTCTTAATCCATGTAAAACAAAATCCGATTGCACATATCCATGGCCCTCACTTGGTACATTTATAATAAAATCCTTGGAACAAATATTTATTTCCATGTTCATTTTCCTCACTTTCACTTGTGTTATGTATAGAGATTCAAAATTCATAGCCTAAATACTTTCTGCTGTATAATCTTATTAAAACTATTAACTTTCTTGTTTCACTCTGTTTCCAACTTTTAGCTTTATTCTATGACAGTGTAAATGATCATATTGAGAATACTCTCTTCCATTATGTTGAATAGTTATCATTTATCCAGCAATTTATGTAATCACTCCCATAAAATTCTATTTTAATAATATCACTCAATATATTACTGCCTCAACCTTAGACATTTTTCTGAAGCAAAAATGTGCCACAAGCATTTAACTTATGGCACATTTTTTATTCATTTTCTCTTTTCATTTTTAAAATGATTCTTTGTATACTTTTTAGAGATAAATAATATTTCTCAGAAAGATGATCTATAGAAACTCCCTCCTGATAATCCTTATAAATACATAAATTTCTATCAGTGGTTTCCTTTTTACTTTTGGTAGTTTCTCCCCAAGGCTTTCTGTTACATTCCTTTTTAGGAATATAAATATATTCACCCTGAATATAATTTTGAATTAAACTTAATATTTCCTCTGGCAACACATCTGTTGCTTTTACATAGCTCATTTATATGCTCCTCCTAAATATAACTTTTCTTTAGGATCGAGCAAAGGCTATCTTAATTTTTAATCATTAATTTTTATGCAATAGCCTTTGCTACGCATAAATAACATATTTCCTCATACAGTGTTCCCCCTTTTGTGTACCAGCTATATTAAACTAGTATAGCTAAGCTTCATTGTGCTTATAGTTATATAATAACATAAATTCTTTTATATGGTAAATCTATGCTGCATCATTTATTTACTAATATATTATGAATCAAGGTTTGATTTAGGAAGTGATGTTATCTTTAGAAAAATCACTTCAATATTTCTTGTATTTTCTACTAGAAGTGGTTTATCTAAAATAGATACACATATAAAGTTCAACTTCTTGCAACCTTTATCCTTAATAAATACTAAATTACTCTTCTAATTCCTAATAATATTATAGACTAAATTTCGAGATTGTTTATCTATACCTTTGAAATCCAAATTAACTGCTAAGATTTAACCATACTTCCATAACTCCATCAAACTCCTTACCTAACGCCTCTTTCCTAGAATACAGCTTATTAAGCTCTTCATAATGTAGCTTTGAGTCAGTCATAGCGAGCTCAAGATCTTGTATTTCTCTTTCGAGGTTTTGAATCCTTGTCTCAACTTTAGATCTTTCAGCTTCCTTGTTCTTATTTTCATATGAATTTGTTTGTTTCTTAACCTTTTTATTCTTTTTCCCTGAATTATCACACTTTAATTTCGCAGCTTTTTCAAGGTTTGCAGCCTCATCATTTGTAACCTTAAGCTTTAACTCTTCTTTAACTTCTTTATAATAATCATAATTACCAAGATAACTTTTAAAACCATTATCTTCAATGGCAATTACTCTATCACCTATTTTATTAATTAAATATCTATCATGAGATATGAAAAGTATTGTTCCTTTAAATTCTTCCAGAGCTTCTTCAAAAGTTTCTATTGAGTCAATGTCAAGATGATTAGTAGGCTCATCCAGTATCAATAAGTTTACATCTTCAAATAATAACATACCAAGTTTTAATCTGATTTTCTCTCCACCAGATAAATGCTTAACTTTTTTAAATACACTTTTACCACAAAACATGAATTTAGACAAGTATTCACGAGCCTTTCCTTCTAGTATTGAAATATCTTCTCTGAAACATTCAAGTACAGTAAGTTCCTCATTTTTAAAGGTAATTTTCTGTGGCAAATAAGCTACTTTTACATTAGCACCTAATTCTACTGCACCGCTATCTGCCTGCTGCTCCCCTAATAGTATTTTAAGGAAAGTGGTTTTACCACTACCGTTTGGCCCTATTAATGCTGCTCTTTCACCAAAACTAATGAATAGATCTGCATCCTTTAAAACAACCTTTTCTTCAAAGGATTTAGATAGTCCTTCTGCCTTTATTGTTACATTGCCAGATCTTTCAGCTTCTTTAAAGTTAAGCTTCATATTATTTCTATCAAACTTAGGTTTTTCAGTTCTTACATATTGGCCTCTAGTTCGATAAAACTTGTCACTTTCAATATCACTACTTTTCATTTTATCAAGTTTCTTTTGTAGGCTGGCAGCTCTTTTAAAGAATTTATTATTATCTACCCTATTCGCCCAATCCCTTAACTCCTTTATAGTGCTTTGTAGCGTCTTAATCTCCTTTTCCTGTTCCTTATACCTATGAAACTGCTCCAGCATATTTTCTTCTTTTTCCTTTACAAAATCAGAGTAATTCCCTTTATAGGTCTTACTTTCCATATCTTCAATTTCTACAATTTTTGTTACTACATTATCCAAAAAGTATCTGTCATGAGCTACAATAATTACAATGCCTTCATATTTCTTAAGATAAGCTTCAAGCCATTCAATTGAATCCATATCTAGATGATTTGTAGGCTCATCTAGTAGTAATATATCTGGATTATCAATGAGGAGTTTACCAAGAAGCACCCTTGTTTTTTCACCACCACTTAATAAATTAAATTCCTTATTTAAAAAGCTTTCTTCTAATTTTAACCCCGTACAAATCTTACCTAATTTTTCTTCAGTATTATATCCACCTTTAACTTCATATAATTCAATTAGCTCGCTGTACTGCTTCAAAGCTTTTTCTAAACTATCACCTTCTAAAAACTTCATTTTATCTTCTAATTCTCGGATTTTATTCTCCATGGAGTAAACCTCATGAAACGCTAACTTTAAAACATCAATAACTTTTACACCATCTTCATATTTAGGTATTTGTTCAAGATACGCACAGGTAGCTTCTCTTGGCACACAAACAAAGCCTTCATCATATCCATAGCTTGAGGTTTGAGGGTAACCTGGGTAGTAATTCATTGGCTCTACTCCAGCTATTAGCTTAAGAATAGTACTCTTTCCACTTCCATTCACTCCTACTATTCCAATTTTCTCTCCTGCATACACTTGAAAACTTATATTTTTAAGAACAAGAGTAGCATCCATATATTTTTTTACACCATTTAACGATAATTCAAACATAAAAAATTCCTTCTTTCATCCATTATTTATGTTTATCCTCTTAATGAATAGGCAAAGAAATTTTCAAACTTCCATACTTTATTAAAGCTCACACTTTACGTTAAGAATTAACCACCACAAATAATTACTCCACCCACAGATTTACACCTATTGATAATTTACTACCCAAATACCTTTACAGGGAATAGATATCCATCTGAAGTGTGGTTAATTTTTAAAAATAAAAAACTGTAAGAAGCTCTTATCTTCTTACAGTCTGAAAATTCTTTATTACACTATATGCTTAAGCATAGAACTACATTAATATAACGGTATCAACATGTTACGCTATAATGCAGATTTCTTATTTAAACATATATATTATAATTTATTGAAGTTCAGTAAGGTAAGTTACTTTCTAAATGCCTTATTTCATAAGGAGCATAACAATAACACCTAAAATAATTAGGCAAATTAAAACTCATCACAAAATACATATTAAATTAAAATAATTTTCAAATTATACTTTAATCAATATTAGCAATTAGCTGGTGTCATAACTTACGTTCCCCTTTCAACATGTTTTATTTGCAATTTTATCTTGTAGTCCCTGAAATCTTTTTTCTAAGTATATTGTATCAGCTCTATATAATGCATAAAACCTCAATCTTATTTCATAAAAAAGAATGAGGCAGAAATGCTTGCTACTATATATTCTAAGATTCTTTGTAGGTTACAGGATTCATTAAGGAACCCGGTACATTGCACATTCATTTACCTCATGAAACCACTGTTACTTATGGTACAATTCAGAGTATTGCTGTAATTGCATTTTTTCTATTCTTCTAGTAACTAGATAACTTCAGTGCATAACACCATATTTATAGTTTGCATCCCTTACATTGCTCCAAACATATTGTATCTCTATTTTTGCCATTTTCTGATCCATGGGTATATCCCACAACCTTAAAATCCTTGGCAAGACGATGAGCTAAATTATCATAGTCTTCATACTTTGCTCTAAGGCAGGTTGAAAGATGGACTACTTCCACACTATTATTAATTAATTTTTCAATTTTACGTTCTAAGTCTCCCCCTACATGGGTAAATGCAACTAACTCCACCTCAGTACCATAATCTTTAAAGGCATCAATTCTCTTGTTAAAGGCGTTAAAACATCCTTTTCCAGTACATACATCCATGGTATCTTCATTTACTAAAATAGCAATTTTCATATTTATCTCCCTTTCGTAATAAAATCAAACTTACAAACTTTTGCGTTATTATGCAAACCCATATTACTTAAAATCTGCATTAAATGTTTATTATATCTTTTAATTACTACTTAAGCGGTGATATATATCACAGATAACATATAATTCCATTTACTATTACAAAGATCTCCTCAACCTTTTTATGAAAACTTAGTGATTATTTGAGAGTTTTAAGCCGTAATCATTTATGGTACGATGCAGCGCAATGAATCTAAATGCGGCTTAATATTTCTCAGCTCAATAGCAAAAGGACCTCTTCTATCATTAGTGAGAGGTCCTTTATGGTTTATAAACTTTCATTATATGGAAAGTTTTCCCATATACTATTCACTTCTTTTTATCTAATTAATAAAATTTCACTTGAAAATATTTCACTCAATAAAATATGCACAGCTATAAATTAGGGTGCTAGTACTTATGGTTACCACAGGATTTCCATTAAAGCTTCATAGTATTTTAGGACGGATGTTTTTGTGTTTGCACCGAAGAATAGCCTTCAATAGATTTTACTCTTTCAACTGAAAAATGGCCTTTAACAACATTTTGGAAGCTTCAAGTCTCCCATCTTCTAAAGTGGCAGTTGTTCAGCCTAAATAAGTTGCTTTGGTAGCAGTGAAAATCTGCTTCCAAAGTTGTTAACAAAATGAACTTGTTCATTACTTAATAGGCTTTACCTTTCAATCATAGTTGTTTATAATCAAAGCTCATGTTACTTCCTGATACCATGTTCTTTATTATGACTTTATTGCCCATAACTTCCTGTTCTCCAATTAAAATAACATTTTCTACACCTAATTTATTGGCATAATTCATTTTTTTCTTCAAGGAATCATCATCAAAGTATAACGTTACTGCATAGTTTTTCTCTTCTAAGTATTTCATTACCTTACAGCAGTATTCTATTGTATCCCCTATAGGTATTATTAAATAATCTAAATTACCCTTGATTTTATAATTATCTATAAAACCAATTTCTTTTAAAACAAAGAATAATCTTGTTATTCCTATGGATATACCAACACCGGGTAATATATTGCTAGTATAGTTCTCAGCTAAATTATCATATCTTCCTCCAGAGCAAATAGAACCATAGCTTTCATTCCCTATGAGCATAGTTTCAAAAACAGTACCTGTATAATAATCTAATCCTCTTATAATTTTTAGATTTATTTCAAACTCTTCATCCTCTACACCTAATAGTGATAACATGCAGCAAACCTTATTTAACTCCTTTACTCCCTCAAGGAAGTATTCATTTTCAATTTTAAGATTTAAAAGTTTTTCTCCTATTTCTTTGCTACTACCCTTTATATCTAATAGATTATTAATATATTGAGATTTTTCAAAGCCTATAAGGTCCTCTAACTCACTGGAGAAGCTCTCCTTGCCTATCTTATCGTATTTATCTATTAAGGCCATAACTTCATTAATTTCATCAATATTTATCTCACTTAATATGCCTTTTAAAATTTTTCTATTACTTATTTGAAACTTATAATTACTTAATCCTATTGCCTTAAAGGCTTTAGAAGCTAGGCTAATAACCCAAGCATCATTATCCACACTTAATTTATCTTTGCCGATAACATCTATATCACATTGATAAAATTCTCTATATCTCCCTCTTTGATTTCTTTCTCCTCTATAAACTTTTCCTATTTGATATCTTTTAAAAGGAAAAACCATATCGTTATAATATTGTGCAACATACCTAGCAAAAGGTACTGTTAAGTCAAATCTTAGGGCTAGCTTGTTTTTTCCCTTTTCAAAGGAATATACTTGCTTCTCTGTTTCTCCACCACTCTTTGCAAGCAATACCTCTGCTTTTTCAATAATTGGGGTATCTATTGCTAAACAGCCATTGTTTTCATATACCTTTGTTATTTTTGCTACTATATCATTAAATACTTGTTGTTCCCTTGGTAATAACTCCATAAATCCTGGCAGAATACTAGGTTTGATTATCTCGTTTTTCATTTTGCTCACTCCTATATTTTTTTAGATAACAAAAAACCATGTAGGCAAGTATGCTACATGGTTTAAATAAATTATGATTACACTTAATTTATCATTACCAGAGATACAAGCCTAACTCCAAATAGACTTGTATCCGTTTTTAAACAGATCAAGTCTCTAGTAATGATGATGTATTAAATTTGCTTTAATAGTATTAAGTGTACTCATAACTTTCCTCCTGAAAATATATTATTAATTATAATACATATATTATTTTTATTTGTCAATTTTGTTTACTTATTTAATCCTGATTTCTTTATGGTAGGGTTCACCACAACATAAATAACAGAAGATTTATTTAATTTCGCTTAAACTTCCTCCTTTTTCAAAGAAACGCTCAATGTTCCTTTCAACTGCTGAGTCAGGAATTAGTGGCGGTGCAAGGTGTGGTTTTATACGAACATCGATAATCATATTGTCACAGCACCAGTGTTTGTTTTCATAACAACTATTAACACCATAAATATCGTGTGAAGGGTTGCTTCTAGTAAATGCGGCCCAGAAAAAGTTTTGAAGGGAACCACTTATAAATGAACTATCATCGCAAAGAATAATCATTGGACAAGATTCCATGATACCTCTCCTTTGAATATCTGAGCATAACTCCTTTAACTGGATTTTCGCCTCCTCGTAGTTTAAAAACTCTGGCCCTTCAAGGGCAACGATGCCTGGCATCACTAAAAGTGGATTTCTAAAATTACTTAACCCCTTTAATTGATTTGGTACTTCTTCACACAAGTTTCTTTTTTTGTCTCCATATGCGGCAATTACTACCTTGCTGCCTGTATTTAGTCCTGTTCCCGAATAATCAAGAGTATCAATGGTTGTATTTGTTTGAAAATGCAGGTCTCGACGGAGGTCTATACGTTCAAGTATATATGTTAGAAATTCTACTTCTTTATGAGTATTTAAAGTTTGGTTTTCTTCAGCCGTAATGAATAAATACTTAGCTAAACTTAGCTGTCCTGTTCCTAAAATTCGGTTTGCAAGAGTAAGTATTTCAGCTGGTTGTTTAACCTTCTGGTATGGTGTGTAACGTTCGCTTCCGATTGCAAACAGCAGTGGATGAACCCCAGCTGCATCCACTGCATGAACTTCTTTCACCCCAGGAATTTCTTGTTTTACTGCATTACCTGTTAACTCATGGATAAGCTCCCCGAAAGCTGTATCTTCCTGAGGTGGACGTCCAACAACTGTAAATGGCCAGATAGCATTTCGCTTAGCAAATACTTTATGAACCCTCATTAAAGGAAAATCATGAATAAGACTATAATATCCTATATGATCGCCGAAAGGGCCTTCAGGCTTAGTTTCACCAGGACAAATTTCCCCTGTAATTACAAAATCAGCATCAAGACTAATGCAATAGCCATCAACATAAGTGTATCGAAAATTTCGACCTGCTAGTAGACCTGCAAATGTCATTTCACTCATACCTTCCGGTAATGGCATGATTGCCGCCAGAGTATGAGCTGGAGGGCCTCCAATAAAAATACTCACCTTCAAAGGAACACCTAGTTTGTTTGCTTTTTCTTGGTGAACCCCTATACCACGGTGAATTTGATAATGCAAACCAACTTCTTCATTCAGTTTATAATCATTACCATTTAGCTGAACACGGTACATTCCTAAATTACTATTCATAATTCCAGGTTTTTCTGGATCTTCTGAATAAACTTGAGGTAAAGTGACAAAGGCCCCTCCATCACCAGGCCAATGGTGAATAAGCGGAAGGTCAGAAATTTGTATTTCCTTAAACTCAGCTAATTTATTACTTAGTTTTTTTAATGGCAGTGCCTTTGATGCGGAGAGTCCAGTGCTAAAATGTTTTAGTGGGGTTTTCAATATATTCATTGGATCATTGCGCAATGCAATCACGTTCTTTGTTGCCTCAAAGGTATTCTTAAAAATAAACTTGCTTCTCTCTAGGTTACCGAATAAATTTGATACTGCTGGAAACTTGGATCCTTTTATTTTTTCAAAAAGCAATGCAGGCCCCCCGGCTGCGTTAACTCTCAAATGTATAGCCGCCATCTCAAGGTACGGGTCCACTTCTTCACGTATCCTGATTAATTGACCAGATCTTTCTAAGTCAAGAATACATTCTTCTAAATTACAATACATTCTTTACTCTCCTTTTTTCTTCAGATAAATTTAATGTGAATATGTAAATAATCATTATTCTCAATAGTGAGGGTAATTCGATCTTATTCCCTTAGGTAAATAATACAACGAAACTAACAGTGATGCAAAGAAAATCCCCCTCTAATTATTAATGTATTGTACACACTTATTAAGAAACCTTTCTACCATACTTGTACAAAACTAATATTATCTGTAAAATTATATATGAAAATATTCATTAGAAGAGTTGTTATCAGCGTCTGAATGAATACTCTGTATTCCGACAAATGATAACGAGGAGGAACTATGGCAAGAATTTTTAATCACAAGAAGGTGGAGTTACTAGCCCCTTCTGGAACAATGGAAACCTTTAAATCCATGGTAAATGCTAATTGTGATGCAATTTACCTGGGTGGTAAATCCTTAAATATGAGAATGATGAGAAAAGGCTTTAATTTCTCTGATGATGAAATTAAAGAAGCTCTTAAGATGGCACATGATGTTGATAAAAAGGTTTATGTTACAGTAAACAATATGTTAAATGATAACGAAATTAATGAAGCAACAGAATATCTACAATTTTTAAATAACATTGCTGTTGATGGAATAATAGTACAAGACCTTGGAATCCTTCAAATTTGCAAAGAACAAAATTTCAATAACTTTGAAATTCATTCTTCCGTAATGATGAATGTCCATAACATTGCATTTGTGAAAGCATTGCAGGAATTCGGGGTAACTAGAGTAGTATTATCAAGAGAAATGGATTTGCAAACTGCTAAGCACTTACAAAATCAAACAAATATTGAAACTGAATACTTTGTCCATGGAGATATGTGTACAGTAAATGGAGGTAACTGCTACTACAGTTCTATTGTTTTAGGAAATAGTTCCAACCGTGGCAGATGTTTTAAGCCCTGTAGATGGCCTTATCTTGTGAAAAAAGATGGCTCTGTATACGGTACAGAATACCCACTTGCAGCAAAGGATATGTACATGTATGAAAACATTCCTGAGCTTATTGAAGCCTGTGTAACTTCCTTTAAAATTGAAGGACGTATGAGAGATACAGATTTTATAGTTAATTTAGTAAATACTTATGGTGATGCCATTGATAGATATATAGAAGACCCTATAAGCTTTAATCGTAAAAAAAATGCAGATGAATTGTTTGAAAACCGAAAACGTGATTTTACAACTGCCTATGCTTTTAACAAACCTGGCTTAAGCTTCATTAACACTAGATATGAAGGTACAGGTAAGTTTTATTCTACAGGTAAAGTTTTTTCTACTCCAACAGAAGAACCTGAAATCACTGATAATGCTCTAAATGAACTTCGAGATGAACTCAACCATTATTCTAGCAAATTAATTTATAAAAACAACTTATCCGTAAAAGTAAATAATTACCACCAAGCAAAGCTTTGTATTGAACTTGGAGTGGACCGAATTTATTTACCTTGTGAGGTTTTACTTCCTGATAACTTTATAACCTTAGAACAGTTAACTGAACTTACAAAACTAAAGAAAAACACTAAGATATATCTTGATTTGCCACAAATGATGAATGAGCTTCAATTTGACAGGATTGACCATTATCTAAATAATCATGGCCACTTCTTCGATGGATTATTAGTTTCTAATTTAGGAGCTGTGAAAAAGTATGGACATAAATATCCTTTAATAGCAAACTACAATTTAAATATATACAATGAAAAAGCCACAAAATTCTATAAAAACTTAGGTGTTAATGAAATCACCACAGCTTTAGAGGTAAAACGAAACGAACTTCCTAAATTTATAAATTTGTCAGAAACACCACTAGAATTAATTGTCCACGGACCCTTAAAAGTTATGTACTTAGATCATAATCTCTATGAAAATATTGATGCTTTTAAGACAATTGAACAAGGGAACAACAAATATGTAGATAATAATGTGTTAGTTTTGATGACTGATAAAGGTGAAAATCCAGTTTATATAGATGAAAATCTTAAAAATCATTTATTTACCTCTAAAGAGCTTTGTCTTCTTCCAATTCTTGAGGATTTAAGTTTTGAAAAACCTATAAGCTTGCGTATTGAAGGGCAAACTTATACCTTGGATGAATTGAAAAGTATTATTGAAGTTTATCAAATTGCTATATCTGATAAATCTAAATGTAAAGATTTATTTTTGCATTTACAGTCAAAAAGAGCAGGTTTTACACTAGGTGCCTTATCATTTAAATCAGTATAATTATAAGGATGTGAAGAAAAGCTTATTTTTTCACATCCTTCAATAAAAAGGAGTGAAATAATTTATGAATTATATAGGTCCTGAAAATATCCTTGAAAAAAGAAAAGAATATTTTTATCCGGCAACCTCTTGCTTTTATAAATCACCACCTCAAATAGTATCTGGAAGTATGCAGTATCTTTTCGATAGTAGCCATAAGAGATATTTGGATTTTTTTGCTGGTGTATCTGTTATGAATTGTGGACACTCAAATCCAGAAATCCTTAAGGATACCATTGAACAACTAAATAAATTGCAGCACACTACAACCCTATATTTAACTGAGCCAATGGTTCTACTGGCTGAAAAACTTGCTGAATTGCTTCCTGGTGATATAAAAAGAACTTTCTTTTGTGTTACTGGCTCAGAAGCAAATGAAGGTGCTATGGCCCTTGCAAGATTGCATACTAAAAAAACTAAATTTATTGCATTAAATGGTGGATTACACGGCAGAACACATTTAACCTTAAGTGTTACAGGAATACCAATGTGGAGATTAGATGATAATTTAATTAAGGAAAATGTATTTTTCATTGAAAGACCCTACTCTCCTACTATTAGCTATGAAGAAGCTATGGAGAAATCTTTACTTCAACTTGAAACTGTTTTAAAAGAACATGGCAATGATATTTGTGCAATGATATTAGAACCACTTCAAGGTAACGGCGGAATTGTAATGTATCCACTTGATTATTTGAAAAATGTAAAAACTATGCTTCAGAAGCATAATGTACTGTTGATTGTAGATGAAGTCCAAACGGGCTATGGACGAACTGGTAAAATGTATTGCATAGAAAATTATGATGTAGTTCCAGATATTTTAGTCACTGCTAAAGCACTAGGTAATGGAATTCCAATATCCACCTTTTCAACAACAGATGACATTGCAAAATCCTTTACCAAACCTTCTGCTTCTACCTTTGGTGGTAACCCTGTGGCTGCTCAAACTGCACTTAGTGTTCTCAACTATATTGAAAAAAATGATTTAGTTAGTAAAGCAAATGAATTAGGAAAATATCTTAAGGAAAAATTAGAGAAAATATCATCCCCATTTATTGCGGAAATAAGAGGGTGTGGTCTAATGTTAGGTATGCAGCTTAGATCAAAAAATCAAAATTTAACATCAGGGGAAATTACAGATATAATTTTAGAAGAAATGAAGGACCTAGGCTTTTTAATAGGAAAAAATGGTTTAAACAGAGACGTTTTAGCATTTCAACCGCCACTTGTAATCTCTAAAGAAGATATAGATTCTATGACTTCAAACTTAGAGAAGATTTTTGAAAAACTTTATTAGTAAAGGGAGAAATATATGGCTTATAGTAACTTGCAGGATTTCATAAACCTTTTGGATGAAAAGGCCTTGCTGAAAAGAATAACAGCAGAAGTAGATCCTGAATTAGAAATTACGGAAATTACGGACAGAGTATCAAAACAATATGGCCCTGCCCTTTTATTTGAAAATGTAAAAGGTTCAGCTTATCCAGTACTTATTAATGCAATGGGTACCTATGAAAGAATGAGCATGGCCCTTGGAGCTGAATCTCTAGATGATATTGGCAATAGCATGGAAGAATTTATAGAAATGTCAAATTATATAGGAATGATGAATAAATTTCATTCCCTTCCAATGCTCCCTGAAATGGAAAAGATATTTCCAATGAAGCTTTCTACTAAAGGAGCTTGCCAGGAGATAATTGAAGATCACCCTGATTTAACTAAGCTTCCTATTTTGAAGTGCTGGCCCGGGGATGCAGGTCCACTAATAACACTACCTCTTGTTATAACTAAAGATCCTGAAAGTGGAGTTCAAAACACTGGAATGTACAGGCTTCAGGTGTTTGATAGAAATACTACTGGCATGCACTGGCACTTACATAAAAATGGTAGAGATATTTATGAAAAATATAAAGCCCTAGGGGGTAAAATGCCTGTATCAGTGGCACTTGGGTGTGACCCGGCAATTACCTACGCTGCTACAGCACCTCTACCAAACACCATTGATGAAATGATGTTTGCAGGATTTTTAAGAAAATCTCCTGTAAAACTTGTGAAGTCTATTACCAATGACATATACGTACCTGCTGATGCAGAATTTATTATTGAAGGTTATGTAGATATTAATGAAGATTTAAGACTTGAAGGTCCCTTTGGAGATCATACAGGTTATTATTCTCGTGCAGATTACTATCCTGTATTTCACGTAACTTGTATAACTCATAAAAAAAATCCTGTATACCCAACAACCATAGTAGGTAAGCCACCTATGGAGGACTGCTATATAGGCAAGGCTACAGAAAGAATTTTCTTACCATTACTGAAAATCCAGTTTCCTGAGATTGTTGACTTAAATTCTCCTCTTGAAGGAGTGTTTAATAATTGTTTGATTGTTTCTATAAAGAAGGGTTTTCCTGGTCATGGTAAGAAAATATTGAACTCACTATGGGGAATAAGACGTATGATGTATACGAAAATCATAATAGTAGTAGATGAAAATATTGATCCTAAGGATATATCTACTGTGGCTTGGAAGGTATTCAATAATATAGATGCTAAAAGAGATGTAGTTATATCAGAAGGCCCATTAGATGCTCTGGACCATGCGTCAAATCTTCCTCATTACGGCTACAGAATGGGTATAGATGCTACTAAGAAATGGCCAAGTGAAGGACATAAAAGACATTGGCCTGATGACATTAAAATGACTGAAGATATTAAAGAACTTGTTTCAAGGAGATGGTTTGACTATGGTATTGACTAAAATTTTAAAAAAGACCCATGATTATGGAATACTTGTAATGTTTTCTCACACTATTTTCTCTTTATCCTTCGCTCTTATTTCAATGCTCCTTGCCAGTAATGGATTCCCCACTCCTATTAAAGTATTTTGGATATTACTTGCCTTTATGGGAGCAAGGACTGGTGCCAATGCAATAAATAGAGTTATAGATGCTGAAATAGATGCTAAAAATCCTAGAACTTCTACGAGACAGCTTCCACAAGGGTTAATTCAGAAAAAGGAAATTATACTTTTTACAGTAGTATGTTTTTTAATAATGGTTATCGCAGCGGCAATGCTTAATCCATTATGTTTACTACTTTCCCCTATTGCATTATTTCTAATGACTATATATTCCTATACAAAACGATTTACTTGGGCCTGTCACTTAGTTTTAGGTATAACCTCTGCTGCTGCACCAGTTGGAGCCTGGCTTGCAGTAACTGGTAAAATCTCTTGGTTGCCTCTTTTTATGGGAGCAGCAAATACCCTTTGGGTTGCAGGCTTTGACATAATATATGGTTCTCAGGATTATGACTTTGATACTGCTAATGGAATTCACTCAATTCCTGCAAGATTTGGTGTAAAAAATGCACTACGCATCGCTGCTCTATTTCACGGAATAACCTTGCTTTTATTAATTGGGGTGGGGATCTTAAGTAACCAGCTAGGAGTTATTTATTACATTGGATTAGCAGTTGTATCTATTTTATTCATAGCTGAACATAAACTGGTTTCTCCAGATAATCTAACCAATGTAAAAATAGCCTCTTACGGTATAAATCAAGTTATAAGCATTGTGTTTTTAATATGTGGAGTTTTAGATGCACTAATTTAAGAAACTCAAGGGAGATTGTAGTTGGTGCAGCCTTTAGAAGAATTATTTGGAGAATAACAAAAGGAGCTAGTCACAATGCATTTTTGTGCATTACGACGTAGCTCCTTATTTTTTAAAATACTATATTTTTCTCTTCGCCCTTTAACCAAGAATAAACATTGTCAAAGACGATATCTGCTCTTTTCACCATGGATTCACTAGTTGCAAAAGCTACATGTGGTGTAACTAAGATGTTTTTTGCATTAAATAGTGTATGATTACTTGGTACAGGTGGCTCAACTTCGAAAACGTCAATTCCAGCTCCAGCAATTCTACCTTCATTTAAAGCATCTCTTAGATCCTCACTGTTAACAACAGGTCCTCTAGCCACATTAATAAGTATTGCATTTTTCTTCATTAAAGAAAGTTTTTCCTTATTAATAAGGTTTTTAGTTCCTTCGTTTAAAGGCACATGTAGGGACACTATATCACTTTTTGAAAGCAATTCTTCTAAAGTAACATATTCAATGCCTAGACCTTTCCCTTCTTCACGATTAGATCTGCTGTAACCAAGAAGTTTGCAGTTAAAGGCTTTAAGAATTTCAGCAGTTCTAAGTCCAATAGCACCAGTTCCAACTATTCCAACGGTTTTTCCATTAAGTTCAAAACCAACTAACCCTGCTTTTGTACCCTCAACTCTTGTAACTTCATCACATTTAACTACATTTCTAAGTAAAGATACAATCATTCCAATAGTTAGTTCTGCCACAGCTTCTGTTGCATAACCCTGTGCATTAGAAACCTTTATGCCTCTTTCTAGGCAAGCTTCCTTATCCACATGATCTGTACCAGTAAAGGCCACTGATATGTATTTTAAATTTTTAGCACTTCTTATAACTTCACCATTTAAGGGATTGTTTGCAATAATAAGAAGCTCTGCATCTCCTACTCTTTCCTTAAGAGCTTCAGTATCATTTTCTACACTGTCAAAAGAAACAAACTCATGGCCCATTTCTACAAGGCTGGCTGAAAGGTCACTTAATACTTCCTTGCTAATAGCTAATGGTTCTAGTAACACTATTTTCATATACATCTTCTCCTTCTATTGATTTCTTCCCTAGTATTATTAACTTTTTCCCATTAAACAAAATATAATCTATATAAAATATAATCTATGTATAATTAAATGTAAATAAAATATTATCTGTATAGAATATAATAAAGAAACTCATAAATATATAGTTCTGTGTTAAATTTTCTCCAAATACTACTCCCATAAAATTCTATTTTTTCAACATCACTAAGTATCTGCTGTGTTAGTCTTATACATTATTTTGAAGCAAAAATGTGCCACAAACATTTAGCTTATGGAACATTTTTTATTCATTTTCTCTTTTCATTTTTAATATGATTCTTTGTATACTTTTAGTAGATAAAAAATACATTTCAGAAGGGTTTTTATAGATAAATCCTCTTGGTATTCCTTATAAACACATAAATTCCTATTAGAAGTTTCTTTTTTACCTTTGGTAGTTTCTCCCCAAGGCTTTCTGTTGCATTCTTTTTTAGGATTATAAATACATTCACCCTGAATGTAATTCTGAATTAAACTTAATATTTCATCTGGCAACACATCTGTTGCTTTATTATAACTCATTTATATGCTCCTCCTAAATACAATTTTTCTGTACATCTTGTCTTTATGATAAAACACTATAAAAATATTAATGTAAATTTTTTTCTATTAAGAATATTTATACAATTAGTTCTTTAATTTATTTTTAAATCTTATTTAAATTTATGAATAAATTGTGTATAATTATTTAAGATGTATTTATTTAAATTAAATAACGGATAATAAGTCTTTATTATTCAGGGGGGCAATAACAGTGTTAAGCGAGATAGACTATGAAAACATATTGGAGTTTTCTTGTGAAATTGGAGAAAGCTCTTTATACTTTTACAATGATATCTTTAAAGTAATATCAAAATACTTTAATTATAATTTTCTTGCTTTTTTTCCAGAAAACATGAATACTTCTTCTAACAATGATGTAAATAGAGTTTATTATACTAATTTCTTTTCAGACAACCTTGAAAAGAATTTTATAAAAGAATTTAAAGACCACTATCATAAAATCTCCATTTTTCAGCCTTTAAATCTACCTGAAAAATTATTGCATAAGAATTTAATTAAAATAACTGACATCATGCCTTATAGTAACTTTCAACAAACAGAGAATTTTCAATTTTTAATAAAATATAATTTACATTATAGGCTTAACATTAATCTACATTCAAAAAATGTTAGGTTAGGGACTTTATGTATATTCAAATCTAAGGAAGAGGGCGATTTTACTGATAGAGAATTTAAACTTTGGGGAATTTTACATAAAATTCTTTCTCAGAATTATAAAAATTTTTTAACTTTTTCACATTCACTGTTTGAACAGAAGCTTTTAAAAAAGTGTTATGATAATTATTCAGATGGAATTATTATATGGAATAATAAATTATCAGTACTTGAAGCAAATGGTAGAGCAAAAGATTATTGCTTTGAAATAGCAGAAAATACGAATACTTTAAATACGGTATCTTATGATAATATAAATGGAATTAGACAAAGTGATAACTCTATCCAGAAAATAATTAACTTTTTAAGTTATAATCTTATGCAAAGTACTAGTAACCAAGATTTAAACATAATTTCAATCAATGATATCTATACTGTTAATACATCAGTAATTATAACTCCAACTATAACTGGTAGTATGGAAACTACATACTTTACATGCATTTCAAAACACCCTAATAATGAACCTAACGTTTCATCAGATAAATTAAAAGATTTTTATAATTTAACTGACAGAGAATTAGAGATAATTAATCTAATAAAAAAAGGCTTTAGCAACAAAGAAATTTCTATCTCACTTTATCTTAGCAGCAATACTATCAAAACCCATATTACAAATATATTTAAAAAACTAGGAGTAAATAGCCGAACAACACTGTTAAATAAAATTGAATCTAACTAATTTTCGGGACAAGCAAAACTATACTTGTACTTTCACAGTTAAATTTTATTCATTAGATGGCACTAAAAAAGCAAGGGTTTTCCCTTGCTTCAAATTTTCCAACCCCTTAATTTGAGGTAAAATAAAACATACTTTTATATTAACTTTAACCTACTAATGATTTTCTATTAAGTTATTATAATTTATTTTCATATCACTCTACTTATTTTAAACTATCTGAAAAACCTCAGCACTTCTGCTGAGATTTTTATAGTGGAGGTGGATTTTCCCTTAGGAAAGTACCACCTCTTATTTTAGATTAAAATATAAATATTGTTATTTATTGTTAACTATCTTAAATGTTTTTGGATCAGTTGTAGCTGTATATCCATTTTCGTCTGTAACAGTAATTATTACAGAATAGGTTCCATCTGCTAGTCCTTGTTCTGGAGACCATGGCAATCCATAAATTGCATCTTGATTTTCTATTGTAGCATCGTCCACTACATTTCCAGCTGAATCTTTAATTGTAATTGTCCAATTAATTTTCTTATTTGCAAAAGCAGTAATTTTAGCTGGAGTTTTGTAATTTACACTGGTACTATTTGATATCTGCCAAGTTTGAATTAAATAATTTGACTTTTGCGCTGGATTGCCATATGCTGCAACCACTCTTGAGTTTCCAGCCCAGTCATAAGCTATTAGGACAGCGTCATTTACAGCTTTATTAACTAAACAAGATGTTCCATATCTTTCTAAAGGTACGTCACTAAAAAACTGTCCATTAACGTAAAGAACTGCACCGGAATAACCACATCCACCTTCACTATCAAGGCCTTCCCATGAAACTCTATATTTTCCATTTTCAGGTGTTATGGCGAAATTCTTAATAAATGGTGCCACTGAATCAACCTTTACTGGCATTTTTACAGCTTGAGGTTCTGCCTTATCAGTATCTAAGGTTGTTCTTACTACATACTTATAGTCTCCATCAGGCATTAAATTACCATTAGAGTCTGTTCCAGCCCATTTGATTCCATCGTAGTCCATTTTATAACCATAGTCCCCAATTGCCATAATATTTTTTCTAAACTTCCAAGGTGTTCCGTCTTCAGTAAACTCACTAAAATCGGAAAGATATTTAACCATATTTCCATCTTTATCTTCAATATAAAACTCAGCCTTCTTTAAGTTTCTAAGAGCAGCAAAGGAAGCGAATACTCCTGAATCTATTGATCTTGGTGAATAGCTAACTCTATCATTGTTGAATTTGTCTTTTTTAGCATCATATCCAAGAGCACTCTCATAAAGATCATTCCATAATACGGTGTAACCTAAGAAATTTTCTTTTCCTGCATATGGAGTTTCATCTATATTTCTCATTGTATTCCAATCGCCATGGAAGCCCATATAAGGAACTGTAAGGGCAGGGATTTCGTTATTGGCATGTGGCACAAGTCTTACAAAGCCTTCAACAAATTGATTATCCTTTAAATTAGTTGCATTAGTTAAATCAATTTCAAAGTTTAACTCCTCTTTTTGTCCCCTTTTAACATTAATTGTGCTAGAAGTCTCATTGGATATTCTCTTTCCATTTACCTTAACTTCTGCTCCCTCAATTCTCATGGTCTTAGTAGTTGAAGCATCCACTACTCTATCTATAACGCCATCTCTATTATTGTCATATTGCTTGTTTACTATCTCGTCTGTCAATACATCGATATATATATCATAATCTAAGCCTTCAGGTACTGAATTTCCATCTAAGGCTTGAAGAGTTAAATTAAAATTAGCCTTGTTGCCCTTAATTTCTTTTAATGCAACTGATCCAGCTTTCTCTAAGGTTGTATCTCTATCATATACTAATGCAGGTGATTGTATTGCTTTACTAATCTGCATTAATCCAGAACCTTGTTTTCTTGGTGAATATGGAGTTTTTGCAGTACTAGTAGGATCATCTAAAATTTTTGATGTGTTCATAAGCATTATTTTTGATTTGAGAACAGTTTCCATGCTCTTCTCTTCGCCTTTGTTTTTCAAAGCTTCAAGCAATAATGCTGAGCCACCTACTACATGAGGTGTTGCCATGGAAGTGCCGCTATAAATATCATACTTATTATCTTTTACAGTTGAGTATATACTTCCGCCAGGTGCTGATATTTCTGGTTTAAAATCTAAGTTTAATGGTGTTCCCCAGGAAGAGAATCCAGACATTGTAGCTGCCTTTGGACTTGGTACCCATAATCCATCATTAGAGAAGGAAATATTTAGCTTTTCACCACTTCTAAGTCTTTCAATTAATTTGTTACCATCCTCAAAACCTGTAGTTACTAGTGGTATATAGTTTGGACCTGTTCCACAGGATATCGCTGGGTAATTACCAATAAGACTAGATCCTCTATAAATAACTGCAACTCCACCTTTTTTCTTAACATCATATTGCATTCCTGAATGGTCTGAAAATACCTCGTCTCTAGAGATAACTGCAATCTTTCCAGTCAAGTTTAAATTAGCTAACTCTGCAGCAGTTCCTCTTCCACAGTCTACCAACTCATATTGCTGATTACCTAATCGGATAACTATATCGTCTGTTTTTTGTTTCTTAAATCCAAATGCTTTTCCATCGGAAAGAGTTGCCTTATTTACTCTAATATTATCATTTTCATAGGATGCTACCTGAAGTGCATAAGGCTCAACTCCTGGTGTACCCACTACTCCAATGTCAGGATTGGATGCATATGGAAGTTTTGCTTGTGCATATGCAATGGAATTAATAGTACTATAATAATCATTGCCTCCAGCTACAACCACCATAGTCCCCTGCTCTACAGCATTTTGAATAGCCTTCTGCTCAGGGTTAGCTGTCTGATCAACATCACCTGCAGAAGCACCTAAGCTTAAGTTTATAACATCTGCTCCCATTTCCACAGCATGTTGTATACCTGCAACTATGTCATCCTCATATGCTCCACCATGGCTATCTGAAAATACTTTCTCAGCAATTATTTGAACTCCAGGTGCAACACCAACAACTCCATTATTGTTCTCATCGCCATTAGCACCAATAATACCTGCACAATGTGTACCATGTGAACTGTTACCTGGTAAGGCATCATTGTCCATGTCAGCCCAGTCATAGCCTGTAGGTACCTTATCAGTGTAATATCTGTCGTTTACTTCAGTTTCAGCTAACTTTCCACTTAAATTGGCCTGAGTCAAAGGAGCTTGTTTTCTCCCCTCTTCAGTAAGTGTCATATCTTGATGGCGATAATCTACACCAGTATCAACAACTGCAACAACCATGCCCTCACCTTGAACTCCAAGCTTGTCCCATGTATTCTGTGCTTCAACCATAGCTTTACTTGAAGTCATTTCATAGTCAAATGTTCTTGCTATTGATACACTCGCTACTTCTGGCATATTTTTAATTTCTTTTATATTTTTATATTCTGTTTCTATACTAAAACCGTTTATGCCCATGGTATAATCATGTCTGTATTTGCCTTTAATGCCCTTACTTTCTATGTCTTTCTTTACTTTGTCATGTGCTTTCTTAAACTCATTGCCTTTTACTTTTTTTTCCTTGACATCCTTTGCTGGAGCAGCCTTAAGTTCTACAATTAATCTCACATTTTCATCAGGAGAATGCTTTAGTTCAGTGTTTTTCAAAGCATTCTCATAAATTCCCGGTTGATTTCCTGTTTCGTCAACAGTATTTTTCGGACTAAAAATTTCTCGAATACTCTTTTCCGTACTTTCTGAATTATTATTAATTTCAGTTGCAAATGAAGTAGATGTATTTGATGCCAAAAGCACCGCAGTAGCTATTAATGCAATTACTCTTTTAGATTTTCTTAACATTCAATTAATACCCCCTTAATAAATATGAAAGCTAATTTTCCTTTATAAAAATGAAAAAAACGTTTAATTAATTTTTACATATTTTACCTTCTGCAACAATCGCCCAAATTGGTGATATTTTTCATTAAAAACTACTACTTTTTTACTATTCTGAAAATTACGAACACTTTAGAAGATTATAGGTTAATTCAATATAGTTATAGTAGGTCCCATAAAGGGGCTCAAAAGAGGAAGTAAGAGACAAATTTCCATTTAAGGAAATTTCTCCCTTACTTATTTACTTTTTAAAAAATATTCTATTGATTGTTAACTACCTTAAATGTTGTCGGTGCTGTAGTAACCTTAAATCCAAATTCATCAGTACCTTCGATTATTACTGAATAAACTCCATCTGGCTGACCCTTTGTTGGATACCATTTTACTCCATATAATTGACTCTGATTTTCAACAGTGATAGTATCAACAACATTTCCATTTGGATCTTTAACTGTTATTGCCCAATTAATTTTCTTTTGTGCACTTGCATAAATTTGAGCTGGATTTTGATAATTTATATTTCCTCCTTGAACATTAGCCCAAGCTATAAGCACCTCTGAATTTATTTGTGAATTACCATATTGTACATATCGTAAGTTGAAAGAATAATCTACTGCCATTATAACAATACTCTCTGGCTTTTTATTATAAACAAAAGATGTTGCGCCATTCTCTACTGCACCTGCATATTGTCCATTAATATAAAGTATAGCTCCTTGGTAACCAGATCCTCCTTCATTATCTGTGGCATCCCATGAAATCCTATATTTACCGTTCTCCTCTGTAACTTGTATATTTCCTGCTTCTGGTGCTATTGAATCTATCTTTATTGGCATTTTAACTATTTGAGGTTTTGCATTTTTGTAATCCAACGTTGATTTTATTATAAATTTATAATCCCCATCAGGTACTACATTTCCATTTAAATCAGTCATATCCCAATAGAAATCTTCCATATTATAATTATAATCCTGATATATCATTAAATTTTTCATAAATTTCCATGGTTCACCATTTTCAGTAAACTCACTAAAATTAGATATATACTTAACCTGATTTCCATCTTTATCTTCTACATATAATTCAACTTCCTTTAAGTTTCTAAGTGCAGTAAATGTGGCATATGGACCATAATTTCTTGATCTAGGAGACATAGAAATTCTGTCTATATTGAATTTTCCCGTTTTTTTATCATAGCCAAGGGGTGTTGATTCCGATGCTTGGCTCCATAATGCAGTATAGCCTAAAAATCTCTTATTCTCTTCATATGCTGGAGCATCTATGTTCTTTGGAGCATTCCAATCTCCATAGAAGCCCATATAAGGAACTGTTAGCTCAGGTATTTCCTTATTTTCAACTGGCACTAATCTAACATATCCTTCAACAAACATATTTTCCTTTAAGTTAGTAGCATTTGAAAAATCAATCTCAATGTTTAGCTCCTCTTTTTGTCCTCTTTTTACATGAATTGAGCTTGAAGCTTCATCTGTTATTCTCTTTCCATTTACCTTCACTTCTGCTCCATTAACTTTAATTGTCTTCATAGTTAAAGAGTCTACAGTTCTATCTGTTTTACCATCATAATTATTATCATAATCCTTAGTCACTGTTTCATCTGTTAACACGTCAATATATACATCATAATTTATGTCTTCAGGTACTAATTTTCCTTCTAAAGCCTGAAGTGTAAGATTAAACTTAGCTTTATTGCCTTTAATTTCATTTAAAGCAACTGCTCCAGCTTTTTCTAATGTTGTACCTCTGTCATATATTAAAGCTGGTGATTCTATAGCTTTATCAATTTGCATAAGCCCTGAACCTTGCTTTCTAGGAGAATAAGGTGTATTTTGAGAGCTTGTATTATCTTTTAAAATCTTCGAAGTATTCATAAGCATTATTTTAGCCTTAAGAGCAGAGTCCATGTCCTTTTCTTCTCCTCTGCTTTTTAATGCTTCAAGTACTAATGCAGCTCCTCCAACAACATGTGGTGTTGCCATTGAGGTACCACTATATACATCATATTTATTATCCTTAACCGTTGAATATATACTTCCACCAGGAGCAGATATCTCTGGTTTAAAGCTTAGATCTTCTGGTGTTCCCCAAGAAGAAAAACCAGACATTGTTTTTGATTTTGGATTTACTGCCCATAAACCATTATTTGAGAAAGACATTTTTAGCTTTTCACCATTTTTAAGCCTATCTATTAATTTATTACCATCTGCAATACTTGTTGTAACTAATGGTATGCTTGTTGTAGAGCAAGTTCCCTTAGGATAATCAAACATATCAGGAGCAGCTCTAAATATAACTGCTACTGCACCTGCTCTTGCAGCATTATATTGGAAAGAAGAAAAACTTGGATTGTACTGATCATATTTAACTACTACAACTTTACCTTTCACATCTAGATTTTTATAATCAGTTATAGCTCCATTGTTTGCATATACCAATTCATATTCCTTATTTTCTTCTAATATTGAAACGATATCAGGTGTATTTTGTTTCTTGAAACCTATTGCTTCCCCTGTTGATAAATTCATTTTATTTACTCTAATATTGTCATTCTCATAGGATGAAACCTGAAGTGCATATGGGCTAACTCCTGGTGATCCTACAAGCCCAATATCTGGGTTTTCTGCAAAGGGAAGTTGTGCTGATGGAAGTGGATGGCTATTTTTAGTGCTATAATAATCATTTCCTCCAGCTGCAACAACCATTGTACCCTGCTCAACTGCATTTCTTATAGCTTTTTGTATGGGGTCATACCTTTCATCAGCTAGTCCCGCCGCTGAACCTAAGCTTAAATTAATAACGTCTGCATCCATCTGAACTGCATGTTGCATACCTGCAATTATGTCATCCTCATAAGCTCCACTATATTTATCTGAAAATACTTTCTCAGCAATTATTTGTACACCAGGAGCTACCCCTACGACACCATCGTTATCTTCATCTCCATTAGCTCCAATTATACCTGCACAATGTGTACCATGTGAACTGTTACCTGGTAAGACATCATTATCCATATCTGCCCAATCATAACCTGTAGGTACCTTATCAGTGTAATAAGTGTCGTTTATTTCAGTGTCAGATAATTTTCCACTTAAATTTGACTGAGTTAAACGAGCTTGTTTTTTACCTTCTTCGGTAAGTGTCATATCTTGGTGACCATAGTCTACACCAGTATCAACAACTGCTACCACCATACCCTCACCTTGAATTCCAAGCTTTTCCCATGTTTGTTGTGCTTCAACCATTTCTTTACTTGAGGTCATTTCATAGTCAAATGTTCTCGCTACTGTAACTCTTGAAACGTCAGGCATAGTTTTAATTTCTTTTAAATTTTTATATTCTGTTTCTAAACTAAAACCATTTATGCCCATAGTATAATCATGTCTGTATTTGCCTTTAATTCCCTTACTTTCTATGTCTTTTTTCACTTTGTCATGTGCTTTCTTAAACTCATTGCCTTTTACTTTATTTTCCTTTACATCCTTTGCTGGAGCAGTCTTAAGTTCTACAATTAATCTCACCTTTTCATCAGGAGAATGCTTTAATTCAGTGTTTTTCAAAGCATCCTCATAAATCCCCGGTTGTTTTCCTACTTCCTCAACGGTGATTTTCTGATTAAAAATTTCTTGAATACTCTTTCCCGTGCTATCTAAATCATTATTATTAATTTCTGTTGCAAATGAATTAGATGTATTTGATGCCAAAAGCATCGCAGTAGCTATTAATGCAATTACTCTTTTTGATTTTCTTAACATTCCAATATCCCCCCTTAAAAATTTGAAGCTTAATATTAAATGAAAATTAAACATTTAATTTTATTTTTACACATTTGACCTTCTGTAACGATTACCATAATTGGTGATATTTTACAGTATGAAATACTACCTTTTTACTATTTTTAAAATTATCAATAATGCATAAAATAATAGATTAATTAAATATCATAAAAACTTTTGATAATAACCAGGAGAATTTTTGACGCTTACCTATGAAAAAATCCCCCTTCAGGTATGAATTGCTTTTTTTCAATTCATACCTTCTTGAAGATTAGTTCATAGCATGAGCATAAAGTTTGTTACAATCTCTCTACTTGGTTTACACCATTAATCAAATGATGTGAGTTTTACTTACTTAAGTGTCTTTTTGTCTACTACAGTAACTTCAGTACCTGAACTTTCATTTCCTGCTTCATCAGTTGCTGTAATTAACAACACTGTTCCGGCTTTTTGTTGACGAATCTTAACCATAAATTCACCTACCGCATTTGCTTTGCCTGTGCCAATGGTCTCGCCATTTAGTTTCACAGTGATGGAAGCATTCATCTCTGAAACTCCAAAAATCTTTGGTTCATTGTCATCGATAATATCGATCTTAAGAATTTCTGGGGCAGTACGGTCTAGAACGGTAATTGATGTTTCTTGACTTTGATTTCCTGCTGCATCAGTAGAGCTCACTGTTATAATAGTTCCTGCACTTTGCTTACTAATAGGAATATTATAAAGTCCGATGGTATCTGCTTTACCTGTTCCTATAATTTCACCGTTTTTCTTCACAGTAATCGTTGCATTTACTTCTGTGTATCCAGAAATTTGTTCATCATTATCATCAATGACATCTATTGCTGGTGCATCTGGAGCTGTACGGTCTAACACCGTTACGGAGGTTGCCTTACTTTCACTTCCAATTGCATCGATAACTGTTACCAACAGGACAGATCCTGCTATTTGTGGACTTATTGTAATTTGGTAGTTTCCGTCAGCATCAGTTTGACCTGTTCCAACTGTCTCATTATTGTTTTTCACAAAAATTGTTCCATTGGCAACAGCTTTACCAGTGATAATGGTGTCATTATCATCAATTTCATTCACAGTTGGTGCATTAGGTGCGAGCGTAGTTTTCATTGTAACAACGTTGGAATACCCACCGTTAAGTGTCCCATTCAAACCACCCTCTACCACTAATCTAAATCGGTAGAAAGTATTTTCTGATAATCCATTCACTACCGCACTAGTTGAGCTTACTGTAATTGGTGTTTCCAGTGTTGCATAAGTCCATGAATAATTGTCTGGCCATGTGACACCATCCGTACTTGATTGCTGCTGAATTTTCACGCCACCCCATACACCTGCTGGATCTACAGCTAGCCAGTTAAGTGTTGCCGTATTAGTATTCTTAGAAGTAACTTTAAATGTGTTAACAGCACTGTATACTTTTGCCATATTGAAGTAATTTGTAGCATACATATCAACACCGTCAACGTTTATTACTTCTTTTGGTGAAACAGTCACATCTGGATTTGATTTGTAAATATTATTTGCCACAGACTGCATATCCTTTTTATCCACAATGCCGTCTTTGTTAAAATCTTCAATCATTTTATCCACACTATTCTGTTGACCAAGTTTTTCATAAACTTGCTTAGCATCTAATACGTCTATGATGCCATCACAGTTTACATCACCTGCTTTTGATGTAGGTTGAGAACCCATAATGTATTTGATTTCTCCAACATCCTCACCCCAGGTGGTTTTTGTGCCAAGCTTCACTTTTTGGATACTCTTCAAATATCCAGGTGCTTCTACAATAATTTCATATGGATCATTTGAAAGTGGAATACCATGTATATCGATATAGTTTTTGCCATCTCCGAAACCTACTACACCTTGGTATTTATTTCCATCTGAACCTTTCGCATATACACTAGTCACATATTTCGATATTCCTGCATTATTAAGTGGTGCACCTACTCCTTCAAGACGTACATATGAAACTACATAAGAATGTTTTGGTATAATCTTGTAGCTGTCAATTTGGTTAAATGCAGTAATATCCGTTGGCGTTGTTTCCCCAAATTTCGTATAACTGAATGTAGTTGTATTTTTATCTCCATTCATTGCATCCCAAAGAATATTGAATTCATCGTTGAAAAGTTTGAAGGTTACATCAAGGAATGGAATATCCCCACTGAAACCTTCACCACCACTGAGCTGTGCACCAACTTTAGCAATCGTTTTATGACCAATATAAGTTGGGTCCGCTGTAAATACTGGATCGTCAACTGTTACTGTTAACCCATGTTCATCTGCGTATTTTTGGAACTCTGGATTAACTTTCACATCCATGAATTGGAAGTAATCGTGGTAGTAATTAAAATCATATGAGCCTGACATAAGTTTTTCAACATTGTTTAAGTTTAATGTCATTTTCAATGTATCATTTAAATACACTTTGTCTTTATCATAGGTTGGAACCATATAAGGCGAACCTTCTTTAATAAAGGCATAAGGATAAAATTCATTTAATAGATGAGCGTTACCTGCTTTATCCATTGGGAATAAAATAACTGTTGCTGGTCCATTGGCTATATCTTGTTTTTCAATTGCAAATTTCGTATCTCCATTCGCATCAACAGGGAAATCTCCATCCGGAACCCATTTCTGGTTGAAATAATACCAAAGTTTGTTATCTGATTGTGTAACCCCGCTTGATGCTAATTTAGCTGTCCCTTCATCGTAAAGATTTGTATGGATCCAAAAACCGTTATATGCATTACCGTCGGTCCATGTTTCTGTTGTAAAGTCTGAATCTTTTAGCTCGTACACCTTACCAGGAGCATGATCTTTAAATGTAAGACTTGGTAGGGTGTTGTCAATAATAAACTTGTACATCGGCGTCTCATACGTTGTTATACCGTCAATGTCAACTAATTTTAATTTTAATTGATATTCACCTGGTGTTAATCTTGCTTTTGGTAAATTAATATCCGTTTTCTCATCTTTTGGATCTCCAATAAACGGATAATAACCTTGAGTATCTAATCCTGCATTTATATTTTGGTTAAGAATTTTTGTTGCTTGATTGGATGTATCCTCTCTTGTTGTACTACTACCTAGAGGAACACCATCTTTGTCATAAAGGAATAAACGAGCGGACTTCATCGGACTATTTAATTTGTATTTCAAATATGCTAAGCCTGGCGGCTGCATAAATGGGTGTGCAGGCTGCCACATAACCTGGCTTATAGCTGGATTAGTCATTGAACTACTTCCGATTCCTTTTTCTACATTGAAAACAGCGAATGGTAACCGATATTTCTCCTCTGGATTTGAATGGTTTACAATATTCACATACCCTTCGTATCTGCCTGATTGTGCAGTTCCTGGCACATGAATTGTAGCTGTCAAGTTAGAAGACGCTTTAGCCTCTACAGAAACAGTTTGTACAGATGTGGTAATTGATACATTATTTGTCACCGCATCAACAACACCTGTTTTAGCATTGGAATATTCAAAACTGATATCGAATTGTTTAGCTTGAGTCCCATTATTTTTAATAGATACTGGTAGATCTACTGTTGACACAGTAGCTTGTTTATAGACAGTATTAAAAACAAGGGATCCAGTTTTATCATCTATAAATTTATTTATTCCCGAATTTGTGTCATAATTTAAGGTCTTGTTCAGAACTTCAATGGCTACCTCTGAGTGAACTGCTTCTGTTACATCGACTAATCCTGCCCCTACTTCATATACAGAGTAATCACCATTTAACTTATCTGCTGTATTCTGCATCACCTCTTTAACTTCAGCCGGTGTGTAGTCTGGATGTGCTTGTAAAATAAGTGCCGCAATACCTGCCACATGAGGTGTTGCCATTGATGTTCCTGAGATACGTGAATAAGCACTCGTATAATCAATGCCAGCTTCTGGACTATGAACGTATTCTGGATAAGTAGAATAAACAGATACACCTGGTCCAACAACATCCGGTTTAATATCAAAACTACCTGCAACTGGTCCTCTTGAGCTGAAGCTCGCTAAATGATTTCCTTCTGTAATAAATGAACCAATGCTAGTAAAGGTAATAGAAGAAGTTGATGCTGCCGCTTTTAAACGTTCTCCGTCTGCATTGGTCATGCGGAATGTTGGAATCATTTCAGTTTGTTCTGCTACGTAAAAATCGATTTCCCCATCAACATTGTTATATATAATTACGGCTTCGGCACCTGCAAGCTTAGCGTTTTTAACTTTATCTGCAAACAAGTAGGTTCCACGCTGGATTAAGGCCACTTTTCCAGTTAGGTCAATAGCTTGTCCACTTGCATCCTTGAAATCATCTGCACCACCTAGACCAACATAAACAACTGGATAAGAATGATTCACTAATGAATTTAAATCATCTCCAAATCCTCTACCTAGAAGTTTCATATTGTTAAAAGTTTCGCTTCCAACCGTTGCCGAACCTGTAGGAATCGCCATGGGGAAGTCGCTAGCACCAACGGATATACCTAGTGCTGCTGTTCCTGGAGAACCTAGTGTACCTTCATTTGGACCTGAGTTTCCTGCCGCAACGACACAAGTAACACCCACAATGGTGGCATTGTTAATCGCAACAGATTCTGCAATTAATGGATCATTTACTGAATTCCCTAGTGACAAGTTAATAACATCCATTCCATCTTGTACAGATTTATCGATACCAGCAATAATGCCACTTGCATATCCGCCACCGTACGGACCTAGCACGCGGTAAACGTATAAATCTACATCAGGTGCAACCCCTTGTGCAGGATATTCAACCTGATTTTCTCCTTGAGCGGCTATCGTACCGGATACGTGTGTTCCATGAGAGGTATAATACGTACGTCCTTCAACAATTGGGCTGCCTGCATTAATCCAATCTTCATAAGTTGTCTCCATAGGATCTGCATCGTTATCAACAAAATCCCAACCTTTTACAGAAGTAGGCTCAACTGTTGTGGAATCTTCACCATCTTTATATCTATAACCCTTATATGCATCCGTTAAATCTGGATGGTTGTAATCTACTCCTGTGTCAAGAACACCAACTTTAATTCCTTCCCCAGTTATATGATCTTCATGTAGTTTGTCGATTCCTGGAAGAGGAATTGTATTCTCTTTTAACGTACCTTCAGCAATACTTTGCACAGCAATGCTTTTTTCGGCACTTGTATATGTTGAAGATGCTTTGATTCCATCTGTAGTTGCAACCTCTTTGTTAGTAGTGTCGTTTGTACCGACTAGATCAAGTTGAACAACTCTATCTTCATAAATGCGAGCGACTAAATCAGATGATAATAGCTCTTCTACTTCGTTTCCTGGAAGAGTCATGGCTACGCCATTAAAAGCATGTTTGTACTCTTTTGTAATTTTAATACTATGGTTTGAAATATCAACAGATGGCGTTTGCTTCTTACCTTCTTTTTTTTGTTGTTCCATTTTTTCAACATGTTCTTTAAATTTTTTATGAGATTCGTCTACTTTTTTCTTTGCATCTGAAAGGGAAACTTTTTTACCTGCTAATTTTTCTTTAATCACATGTACTTTAGCAGGAGCTTGTTTAAACTCTACAATTATACGAACAGGCTCGGAAGTCTTCACATTGATTTTTGGAGAAATCGTGAACTCATTCTCTAATTTAAACATCTCTAACGCATCTAACTGAGCCTGCTGCTCAGGTGTTAGTCCCGTTAAATCAGTTTGAAGCTGATTCATTTCTACTGAAGTTGTTTGAGCGAATGCACTGATGGATGAATTCATCAACATACAACTTACTGTTGCTATTGCTAACAATTTCTTGATTTTATTTTTCCTCATTACTCTACCACCTTTTATTTCTTTTTATTAAACAAGTAATCATTTTGTTTCTAATTGAACAATTTGGCGCTTGTCCTAAAAATTAATTAGTTTTTTAGAACTTTCTTAAAGTTCCATTTATACCTCCTTACATTTTGAATTTAAAAAACTAATTTATATAAGAAAATCAAGTTCTAAGTTATATTTTTGCACAAATAACATTTATTTCCTATAGTACTAATTGGTGATTTTTTACATTTATTTCTACTACTTTTTTACTATTCTTAATAGTATGAATATTTAATAAAATTATAGATTTTAAAAAATATATGATATGGAGAAAACTTCTAAACCACCATTGGAGGCAAGCTAAAGATACATTAGGGATTAAATTAAGGCAGTAAATAACGTGGATTTTAAAAAAATATAAAGTTTTTAAAACTTTTTATATCACTGCCACGTCGTTATTATGACAACCAATGGATATATAAATATTTGTTGAGAATATTTTAAGACAGTTAGTTAAGGAGATGGTGTTTATATGTTAAAGAATATGCAGAATGGTCAGTATATCCCTGGCTTAGATGGACTTCGTGCTTTTGCAGTGTTAGCAGTTATTGCTTACCACTTTAATTTAAGCTTTGCTATGGGTGGCTTTTTAGGGGTGGATGTGTTTTTTGTTATATCAGGTTATCTTATAACCTCTAAAATACTATCACAATTAGAAAGTGAAAATAAATTTAGCTTAGGTGAATTTTGGGCTAAACGTATTAGAAGATTGCTACCAGCTTTATATACAATGATTACAACTACTTTTATATGGGTAACACTTTTTAATAGAAAATTGATAACCACAGTTTTATTAGATGGACTCTCCTCTATAATCTACGGAAGTAACTGGTGGTTCATCTTTCACAAAGTTTCTTATTTTGATAGTTTTAATTCCCCTTCACCACTTAAAAATCTTTGGTCCTTGGCAATAGAAGAACAATTCTACATTATTTGGCCAATTGCACTACTAGTAGGTGTTAAGGTTTTTAAAAATCGAATTAAATTTGCTAACATTGTTTTTATAATAGCCTTAGGTTCAGCAATGCTTATGGGTATAATGTATAAACCAGGTTTGGATCCTAGCCGTGTATATTATGGTACAGATACTCGAGGTTTTGAATTAGTTATAGGCTGTTATATGGCAATAATTTATCCGATAAATAAAGTTTTGTCCTCTAAAGCTGGTACTACGAAAATAAAAACCTTAAATATTACAAGCATGATTACTTTCACTGTGTTTATTCTTAGTGTAATCTTCATGAATGAATATCAAGCCTTTTTATATAGAGGTGGTATGTTTCTACTTAGCTTAAATGCAGCAATACTTACAGCTTGCATATGTAATCCTAGGAGCTATTTGGGTGGCTTACTCTCCTGGAAGCCCCTTAGCTTAATTGGCAAAAGATCTTATGGAATTTATCTTTGGCATTATCCTATTATTGTTTTAAGTACTCCACTTTCTCAAATAGGACAAGCTAATGGCTTACGAATATTCCTTCAACTGATTTCTACATTTATTATTGCAGAGCTTTCTTACCGATACATAGAAATACCTATACAAAAATATGGATTTAAAGAGTTTTTTAGAAACTATAATCCGGTTAAGAAATTCCACTTAAGAAAACTATGCTTTTCTAAAATCATTGCAATTGCAGTAATATTTTCTGTGTTTATAACGATTAATCTTTTTAGTTCAAGTGTTGCAAGAGGTAAACAACAAGCCAATATCACTGAAATCCTTGAATCTGAAGTAATTTCAAAGGATACAAATGAGTCCCCTATAAATGAAAATTCACAAATAAGCGCTATTGAAGAAACAAACTCTCATGAAGAAATTGAACCAAACTCCTCATCCTCCACTAAAGCTTACGATGGAGTGCTGGCTATAGGAGATTCTGTGCTGTTAGATATTGCAGAAAACCTTGATAAAATACATCCTAACATCACCATAGATGGTAAAGTCGGAAGGCAACTTTTTCAAGCCATTGAACTGGCACCAAAATACTCAGCCTTTAATGCTACAAATAAAGCAGTAATTATAGAACTGGGAACAAATGCTTATTTTACCGATAAACAAATTAATACTTTACTTGACTCCTTTGAGAAAGCTCATATTTATTTAGTAAACGCTCGTGTACCACGTCAATGGGAAAAACAAGTTAACAAAGCTTTAAGTAAAAAAGCTGAAGAAAGAGATAATGTAACTTTAATTGACTGGTATTCTGCATCAATTAACCATCCTGAATATTTTGCAGCTGATGGTGTGCACCTTCAGCCTAAAGGAATTGAAGTTTTAACAGCTCTTATAGAACAAGCTATAAATGAAAATATGAGCTTAAAATAAACTTAAGATTTTTAAGATCTGTGGACATGCAATAAATACATAACCTTTTAAATATAAAACCATCACATTAAGCAATGTGATGGTTTATTAATTTGAATTTATTATTAGATAGTGCAGCAGTTACATTATCTTTGGTTTTTTCTTAATTACAATTTTACAGTTTACAATAAAAGCTCCATTTTTATCTTATAATTTTCATTTTAAATATGATAAATATTTTTGTAATCACAAATTATTGACCACATGGTTTGTTTTTGATATAATAAAAACAGACCACATAGTTTGAAAGGTGATGTATATGAATAGAGAAGAAAAAAACGAACTTAGTAAAGAAAAAATTATCAATGGCTGCATTAAAGAGTTTGGTACTAATGAGTATGTAGCTGCATCCTTAAATAATGTATGTAAAAACAATGATATATCTAAAGGCTTGTTGTTTCATTACTACAAGAATAAAGAAGAATTATTTTTAGTTTGTGCTGGAAAATGCTTTGAGGAACTAAGCAAGTATTTGGAAGAAAATTTCCAATGGCAAGGCAGAGGAATAAATGAGGAACTAAATGATTATTTAAATAAACGATTAGAGTTTTTCAAGGAAAATAGTTATTATAATCAAATCTTTATATCAGCGGTATTCAATCCACCAGAAGGTTTAGAAGATGATATAAAAACCTTAAAAAAGGTACTAGATGATACAAATAAAAAATTCTTGAATAAAATTCTTGAGGATAGTCAGTTAAAGCACAATATAGATAAGGATAATGCGCTAAATATGATTATAGATTTTGGATATTACCTTCAACTAAAGTTTAAATCTATATACAAGGAAAAAAAAAATAGTAGTGCTGATCTTATAGCTCAGCAGGATAAAGCATTTAGTGATATGTTAAATATGATTTTATATGGAATTATTAAATAAACAATGGAGGAAAGACTATGTTAAAAGAAGTAATTTTATTAATCATCTTTGTGTTTATGGCAATTTTTGTTGGTAAACTTGTGGCAAAAGTTAAATTGCCTGCAATTTTAGGGTGGTTAATTACGGGAATGATCATTGGACCCTATGCCCTAGGGTTTATGAGTAATGATATGATAAATAAATCTTGGTTTCATATTTTAATCAACCTTGGGGAAGTTGCAGTGGGACTTATGATAGGAACTGAGCTTATCTGGAAGGATTTAAAGGAGTCTGGTAAACAGATATTAATAATTTGCTTTACAGAAGCTCTTGGAGCCTTCCTTGTTGTAACCCTTGCCTTTGGGCTAATGTTTATTTTTATGGATATACCCTTTTATTTAGCCTTCATATTTGGTGCAATTGCACTAGCAACAGCTCCTGCCCCATCTCTATCAATTATAAATGAATATAAAGCTAAAGGGCCTGTAACTAAAACTTTAATCCCTTTAGCAGCACTAGATGACGTTATTGGGTTATTGGTATTCTTTATTGTAATGGGAATAGTTACTAATTTAGTTTCTGACACAAACTTTCCTATGTATTTTGTACCATTAATGATTTTACTCCCTATACTTGTGGGAACAATTACTGGCTTTATATCAGGAAAAGCTCTTAAAAAAGAAAGAGATAAAAAAGGTACCACAATAATTGCTTTAAGTTGCATACTAGGTACTGCTGCAGTGGGGATATTTATAAATAACTATGTACTACCTTCTCCAGTTATGAATCTAATGCTGGTTGGAGTAACTTTCTCTGCAGTATTTTCTAATATGATTTCAAAGGAAAGATTGAAAGAAGTAATGGAAGCTGTTAATCCAGTTTTAGCTATAGCTATGATTATAGTTATATTAAACCTTGGTGCACCGCTAGATTACCATTTAATAATGGGAGCTGGTTTATTTACAGCAGTTTATATAATTTCTCGTGCTATAGGAAAAATTGGTGGTTCTTACGTTGGAGCTGTTACAAGTAATGCCCCTGATACAGTGAAAAAGTATTTAGGTTTAACTCTTTTACCCCACTCAGGAGTATCATTAATTTTCACCGGAATAGCTGTAAACACCTTAATAGGACCTGCACCGGAATATGCTCAAATTATTCAAGGTACTATAGCTGCTGCAGCTGTTATTAATGAAATATTTGCTGTTATTCTAGCAAAGCAAGGCTTTAAATATGCAGGAGAATTAGGAGAATCTTTGGAATCCACACAAAAAATAATCACTGACAACTAAATGTCAGTGATTTTTTATATTGTTTTAAGAACAAATCATACCTCAGCATATCTCTTTTAATCTATCAAAAAGCTTTAAAATATAATTTGATGCATCTCTCATTGGCTGTTCATTTGCAATAGAAGCTTCTCAGTCTCTCTGTTGATCTTCGGAATCTCCTTAATCACCGAATCCAACATGATTTCCACCTTAATCTCTATAAACTCAGAGTCCTTTGGCGTAACCGTCCAAGCCTTTAGTCCACTAACCCTTTTTTCTTCCAGTTACCCTTTTTGAAGAAAAAAGTAGTTATAATTGCTCCAAGGGTCCAAGAAACCACTAAGGATATAAAGGTGGATTCTGGTCTTCCAGTAGGATAAAGATCACTACGAGTAAGGTAAGCAATACCATAAGCTACAGGCACCCTAAGAATAACTGTTGTAATCAGTGAAATCCACATTGGTGTCATGGTATCACCAGCTCCACGCATTACCCCTGATAAGCATTGAGTTACCGCCATGGCTATATACCCCACTGCAAGAATTCTCATCATATGCATGCTTAAATCCACAAGCTCTTTTGTATCAGTGAAAACACTCATAAGAGGTCTACCAAAAATCAATAGGATAACTGTGATTACAGTGGATATTATCACAGCAATCTTTGTACCATCCTTAGTACCTTTTACTACCCTGTCCATCTTTTTGGCACCAATGTTCTGGCCTGCATAAGTGGTCATTGCAATACCAAAGGTGAAGTTTGGCATCATGGCAAAACCATCTACCCGCATAACAATTACTGAGCAAGCTATAACCATTTCTCCAAAGCTGTTAGTAAGGGATTGAACCACAATCATTGCAAGAGAAAATATACCCTGGGTTAGTCCTGTTGGAATGCCAAGCTTTATAAGCCTAGTAGAATACTCTTTCATAGGCCTTAACATTTTTAAATTTAAATCAAAGGTATCCTTCATCTTAACTAGCTTCATAAGACAAAGTGCAGCTGATACCCCCTGTGATATTATAGTAGCTAGAGCCACTCCTGGAACTCCCATATTAAGCCCTGCCACAAACCAAAGGTCTAGTACTACATTAAGAGCTGTAGCAATAAGTAAAAATACCAGTGAAGATATAGAATCTCCAAGGCCTCTAAGAACTCCAGCTAAAATGTTATAATACGCAAAGCCTGAAATCCCCAAGAAATAAATAATCAAATAGCTTGAACACCAATCAATAATAGAATCTGGTGTATTAAGAAAAGTTAGAAGTGGTCTTGTAAGTAATGGACCAATAATCATAATTATCACCGATGCAATTGCTGTAAGAGTGATGCATATCCCGATGGTACGAGAAAGTTTTTCACGATCCTTTGCTCCAAAATATTGGGAAACCATGATACCAGCTCCACTTGAAATCCCAACGAAGAGTACCAGTAAAAGATTTAAAATAGGAGCTGAACTACCAACAGCTGCAAGAGCGTTGTCCCCCACATATTTACCAACAATAATGGAGTCTGCTGTATTATAGAATTGTTGGGCAATGTTACCTATTAATAAAGGTATTGAAAACTCAACAATACGCTTCCAAGGAGTTCCCTCCGTCATATCTTTAGGCGCAAATAATTCCTTAAATTTCCCCATGTGTACCTCCCAATAAATTTAATAATCAATAGTCTTTCGTAACACGAACTAATTTTAGCTTATATTAATTATGTAAATTTGTCAAATCTTTACCATGTACTTTTGAGGTAGTTTACCTTAGTAAATTGTCCTTTAACACTGAAATATTTCCAGGCTATGGTTTAACCCAAATACTAAAAACACATTGGTACCTCCTGTAATCCAATAGAAAAACACTTAAAAGCTTTCGCAATTGGTTATTATAAATCTTAAAGTTATTATCGAAAATAATATTCAGAAAATTTCAAAATAAGTGTTTACAAAACTACGCATTTTGCATACAATAAAAATATATTACTCGATAAAATTTATTTTATCGATAAAATTTATTTGAGGTGAATTATGCGAAAAGAAAAAGTACTAAGCACATTAGAAGAAATAAAGGTGATTTCCGACCCTTTCAGATTTAAGATACTAGTTTTATTTAATAAAGAAAGTGGGTCCTTAACAGTAAAGCAAATGTCAGTGAAGCTACAGGAAGTGCCCTCAAAGGTGCATTATCATGTGAAGGAACTAGAGAGAATCGGAATTTTAGAAATTGTTGAAACAAAAGAAAAAGGTGGAATTATAGAGAAGTTCTATCTTCCAACAGCTGAAATATTTAAGATAAAAAAAGATATAGGGGTACTTGAAGAAGATGAATATGAAAAAGCAAGTGAAAATTTGATTTCCATAATGCATGAAGATTTTTTGGAATCAATGAAAAATAAAACTAAAGGGGATAAAAAACAGTTAAACTATGGACTAACTTACTTAACAGATGAGGAAGTAGATGAGCTTACTGAGCTTATTACAGGGTATATGAAAGATAAGGAACAAAGAGAGAATGCTAGAGCCTATATGTTTGGCTATGAATTATTCCGAAAGCATGATGTTGAGGGGGATATGGGAAATGGAAGCGAAAGTTGAAGTAACTAAAAAGAATGGGTTTATGGTTTTAAAAGAATATCCTGATTTTTTAAAGGTTTGGATAGGTAGAACAATTTCAAGGTTTGGAGATGCCCTGGATGGCATAGCCTTTATGTGGCTGATGTATAAACTTACAGGGTCTACCCTTTTGATGGGATCAGTAATGGCAGTTAGTGCTGTGCCCTCTTTATTTGGAATGGCAGCAGGGGTTTTTGTGGATAGAATGGACAAAAAGAAGGTAATGGTAGCAATGGATTTCCTTCGAGGAATTTCCACAGCTATAATTGCAATTTTATTCATGGTGGACAGTTTACAGGTGTGGCAACTTTTTGCCTTTGCCTTTTTCAATTCCATCTGTGAGGTGTTCTCCTCACCAGCAAGAACAAGTGCAATGCAGGTGTTAATTAAAAAGGAACACTACCTAGCAGCAAATTCCTTAAGTCAAGGCTCTGGGGCTATTGCTGAAATCTTAGGCATGGGAGTAGCTGCTGCCATTATTGGACTTTGGGGAGTAGGGGTTGCAATTTTAATTGATGCAACAACCTTTGTAATATCTGGTATAACTGCTTTAATTGCAAATATAGAAAAGGTTATAAGCAGTACTGAGAAGCTTAATTTTTCTAAATTTTTTAAAGAACTCTTTGAAGGGTTAAAGGTTATAAAAGCAAATTCACTAATTTTTATTAATATGATAATTGGTGCAGCTATAAACATTCTTTTGGCGCCCTTTAATGTTCTTATGCCAATATATTCCGATAAAATCTTAAATTCTGGAGAACAAGGCTATAGTATAATGGGAATAGCCATAATGGTGGGAACTGTACTTGGTTCACTTATTGTTGGACAGATAGGTCATAGATTTAAGAAAAGTACTGTTATAATAACTGGCTTCTTAGTCTTTGCAGGAAATATCATAGCACTTGGCTTTGCTAACACTTTACTTTTAGCAGTAATCTTCAGTACTATAATGGGAGCTTGTCTACCTATAGTTTCTGCAACAGGTATGTCTGTAATACAAGCTCATACCCCAAAAGAAAAGATGGGAAGAGTTATTTCCACCATGCAAACCATTGCTCTAATTGGAATGCCAGTGGGGTTTGCGGTGTCAGGAATTATAGGGGAAAGTTTAAATGTACAGTACACCTTCATTGCCATTGGCGTGATAATGTTTATTATTTGTCTCCTTCCTCTTTTTAATAAGGAGTTTAGGCGCAATTAAAAAATATCTTTAATTTTTAAAAAACACGTTTGGTAAGCTTTTTAAAAATTAGTTGTATTATTTATATTGTTATGATTATTAAAAAAGTAGAAAATGAGGCAGCAAGTTTCTATAGCTAGCTGCCCTTTTAATATTTATAGTTTTTCTTAAGATGCTAAAGCTCTATTGGATACTTTCCATAGACTTTTGCTGCTTCCATAAACATTTCAATTTTTTCAATTGGGGTGTTCATTGGAATCTGACAACCTGTGCTTAAAATATAACCTTTTGGAGAATCGTAACCTTTTCTTATGCATTCTTTAACTGATTCAAAAATTTCTTCTTTTGTTCCTAAGTGAACCACATCTACTGGTGGAACATTTCCTGTGATTACAACTTTACGTCCCATGATTCTTTTTGCTTCTTCTAAATCTTCTACATTATCGATACTGAAATTTGAGATTCCAATGTTAACAACATCTTCCCAAATATCTTTACTTTTTCCACAGATATGTATTCCTGGGGCACTACCTGTTTTCTCTATTATCTTCTCTGCATTTTTCTTTAAGTATGGAAGAGAAAACTTTTTAAATAGCCTTGGACTAATTAAGCTGGTTGAAGAAACAGGGTCAGCAAAACCAATAGATAGTCCTAGTTTCGCTACTTCTTCTATGTATCTATTGTTGGATTCTGTTACTATTTCCATAAGTGTATGAACCTTTTCAGGGTATCTTATCATCCACTTTAAAAGATTTTCTGTTCCAACTACAGAAGCTGCCACACTGAAAGGACCAGACATTGCAGCTCCCACATCAACATCTTTTATTAAGGCATCCCTTGTAAGTCTTAGAGCTTCTATTAATATTGGAAGTCTACCATCTTTTAAAGGATCTGCAACCTTTAAGGTTTCAATTTCATTTACAGATTTAACTGCAGGTTCTAATAAATAGGAAATATTATAATCTGGATAAGCAATTTTTGAACCCATTGCTTCTGCAACCCCTCTAAGACTAGTGGAGATACCCACACTGTCATGGCGAAGTCTTTTAAATAACTCAATTTCTAAATTTGCCATAAGCTCTGCAGAATGAAAATAATCACTAGCTTTTACTCCAATGAAGGGCACCATGGTAACCCCCATATCTGGTACACAAATTACTCTATCTATTTCCTCTCCCCTAGAAAAAGCGTCCATTCTTTCTCTTGGAGTCATTTCCTCTCTAAACAATAAAAACATCTCCTTTTTAACAAGTGGTGTATGTAAATTTTCTTTCTTTTTCCTTTATGGTGTTATACACCTTTCATCATTTCTTTAAGTTTTCTAACAGCTTCGTTGGCATCCTTTGCATATAAATCTGCCCCTATTCTATTTGCATAGTTTTGGGATATTGGGCCTCCCCCAATTAATACTTTATATTTATCACGAAGATTTTTTTCTTTAAGCATATTAATTACTGTTTCCATGCCACCCATGGTAGTGGTCATCAGCGTTGACATACCGATAATGTGGGCATCTACTTCCTCTGCTTTTTCTATAAAATCCTTTAAAGGTACATCGCGTCCAAGGTCATAAACCTCAAGGCCACCTGACTCCATCATAATCTTAACTAGGGTTTTTCCAATATCGTGGGTATCCCCTTCCACAACACCAATCACCACTTTTATTTTTTCTTCCATAAGGTTTTTATCTAAATGAGGCTTCACAACATCTAGTCCAGCATTCATAGCATCCGCACAAATTAAAACCTCAGGAAGGAAATAATCCTGTTCTTCGTATAACCTGCTTACTTCATCCATCCCTGGTATTAAAGCCTTTGTTATAGTTTCATAAGCTGATATATTACGGTTTAAAGTTTCCTCACAAAGTTCAACCACCTTATCCTCATCCATATCAACTAAACTTCTTTTTATCTCAAGAAAAATTTCATTCTTATCCATAAGTACCTCCAAATTTCATCAATCAATTCTCATTATATAGCACTATTATTTAAAATAAGCTAACTATAGCAATTTCCTATATTTGAAGGAATTGTTATAGGTATAACAAATAATAAACTTCAAAATATATTACCCATTTGAAGCACTTTAATAAACAACATGTTAAGATACCACTAATTAGTAACTTTTCCTTATGAATACTCATATGATTTCAACTTTAACTATATTTCGTAGCAAATTGATTCTCTTAGCAAATATACCCCCTCTAACCCTTACTAATTCTAATTAGGATTTTAGTAGCAGCAAATTTCATAGATTTAATTCCAAGGTTGCTTATCTGTATTCATACAATTCTAGTGTTTAATAAATATAATTAAATGATAATCATTATTGATTGATTAAACATTTTTTGGTACACTAATTATATAGAATAGATATATATTAATATGTAATAGATTAATTTTATAAAGGAATATTATTTTTTATTTTGGAGGTTTTTTATGATTAATTGGTTTGTTGGGCTAGACCCAGTGGTTCAAGCACTTTGTGCAACACTTTTCACCTGGTTTGTAACTGCTTTAGGAGCAGCTTTAGTTTTTATTTTTAAAACTATTAATAAAAAGGTACTTAATGGAATGTTGGGCTTTGCAGCTGGGGTTATGATTGCTGCAAGTTTTTGGTCTTTACTAGCACCAGCTATTGAAATGGCAGAGCAATCGGGTACTCCTGCTTGGTTACCTGCAGTTGTTGGTTTTCTAGCTGGAGGTGCTTTTCTATGGACTGTAGATAAAGTAATACCTCATCTTCATATTGGAACACCCACTGATAAGGCGGAAGGTGTAAAGACTGGTTGGCAAAGAAGTGTTTTACTAGTGCTTGCAATTACCCTTCATAATATTCCTGAGGGATTAGCAGTAGGAGTAGCCTTTGGAGCAATAGCTGCAAATTTACCATCAGCATCCTTAGCTGGAGCAATAGCACTAGCTCTTGGAATAGGACTTCAAAATTTCCCAGAAGGAGCAGCAGTGTCTATTCCTCTTAGAAGAGAAGGACTCTCTAGAACTAAAAGCTTTTTATACGGGCAAGCTTCAGGAATTGTTGAACCAATAGCCGGCGTAATAGGTGCAGTGGCAGTTATTGGAATGAAATCAATACTTCCCTATGCACTATCCTTTGCTGCTGGAGCAATGATATATGTGGTAGTTGAAGAATTGATTCCAGAATCACAGCTAGAGAGAAAATCTGATATAGCTACCATAGGAGCCATGATTGGATTTGCTGTAATGATGTTTTTAGATGTGGCACTGGGATAAATAAAGGGTTCCTTGATGGAATTTTAACTTATTCAGCATGAATTTTATTCAGCATGAATTTTATTCATGCTGAATGAAATTCCTCTTCATAACCCCTTAAGGAAACCAGGGTAGGACTCACGTATAAGTTAAGTCTTAACTCTGGTTCCATATAAAAAAGAATTAAGGATATCACTCCTTAATTCTTTTTATTTGGAAAAGTGTTCCTTTTATTTCTCTTTACTTTACTTATTTTAAGCTGTCTAAAAGCTTTATAATATATTTTGATGTTTCATGGATTTGCACTTCGTTGGTTATAGAAGCTTCTCCATCCCCTTCTTGAGGTCCATAGTCTCCAAAGCCCCCATGGTTTCCACCTTTTATCTCTACAAACTCTGCATCCTTTGGCATAACCTTTTCAGCATCTTTTACCTTATTTAAATCTGCCACCTTATCATTACTTCCCCATAGAGCCAACACTTTTAAGGAACTTGAAGTAAAATCCTTATTGCTTTGAGGGTAAGAAGCTAATAAAACTAGCCCCTTTATTTTATCATGATTAAATGCATAATCCGCTGCCATAACTCCACCTAATGAATGTCCACCTATCACCCAAGTATTAATATCACTATACTTCCTTATTATACTATCTGCCTTATTAGGAGAAAGCACTGCTAAATTAAAGTTCATTTCAGCAATGACCACAGTATATCCCTTAGATGCAATTTCTTTGCCTAAAGGGGCATAGGCTAAGGCTTCAACTTTACCTCCTGGGTAAAATATAAATCCTGTATTTTTATTATTTGAAACTGGAATAAATACTATATCACCATTTTCTTCTACAGTTACAATGGAATCAGATTTTAAGGTGTTAAAGGCAAAAGAACTAGCTCTATAGTAAGAACTTACATAAATAAAAAATGCTGAAGCCAACACTATTAAGAAAGCACCAATTCCAATAAAAACTTTAAACCTCAAAGACTTTTTTTGCTTCATTCCATTTCTCCTTTTTTAAACTCATTTATATACTTATATTATATATTTTTTATGGTTATTGAGTAAGAACTTTTGCTTGGTATTTTGGGGGTAGGCTTAGGTTTATACTGTTAACTCTAATCTATTTCCATCAGGGTCTAAAACGCAACTTTCATAATAGCCATCTCCTGTGTAACGAGGCTCACTAACTACTGTATAACCAGCTTTCCTTAATTCCTCTGTAAGGCTATTAACCTTCTCAATGTTCCCTAAGGAAATAGCTATGTGTATTAATCCAATATTTTGATTAACTGTATCATTTAAGTTCGGTGGAATTGTTGGCATCTGCATTAATTCAAGTCTTGAGCCTGAATCAAAATTAATGAAATATGATTCAAAGGATTTATTAGAATTTATATATTTTTTTCCTACAGTGCCACAAAAATGTTCTGTATAAAAGGTCTTCAACTTTTCAATATCTCTGGTCCATATAGCAACGTGCTCAATTCTCATAATAAATGCACCCTTCCAATAAGTAATAAGTATTATTTCAGCCCTACCTTATAATTTTTAAACCACTATACATAAATTATAATACTATTTACTACATATTTATATGTTTTATTGCAAATACAAACCATGGTATCACTTCTCGAGTTTTAGTGCTTCTTAATGGCTCCCCTTTAACTTTTGTAACTGTAACTGAAAAGCTAACACCTTTTAACCTTGATTTACCTGGTGGACCATACTCTGTTGAAAATCTATCACTAACAAATCTAGGCGGAGCTAGCATTTATATTCGTAGTTTGATTACTGAATAATTTTCAAAGTTTAAAATATTAATTTAAAGCAATTAAGGGCTGTTTTGTATTGTATAAAAGTACAATAGGAAACAGTCCCTTACCTATTTTATAATAAAGTTTTAATTGAAAGCACGAGGATTTGTATTGTATTTCATACAATTTTAAAGTTTCCTGTATCATTATTTATTTTATATAGCTTTTATTAGTTTTCTATCACCATGAGAATTCTATTTATCACTGCAAAAATACAAAAACCTACAGCTATATATTGTTGACCAGGAAAATACTAGTTTTCAAAACCCATACTATTGTCGAAACTTATGCCAATTTCTTGCCATTAAAACTGGAAATTAACCTCTTTTACTAATTTCATCATTAATTAATGCTTTTGAAATATACATGGCTTCTATTATTTTCTTTAACCGGGTGTGGTGAGAGTTCCCCTCTTCAAATTTTAGTTGAGCTTTTTCACATTTACTGATAATTGAAGCTACTGGTGGTAGTGCTTTAAGCAATTCTTCTTTTGTATATTTTTCTATAATATTTTCATCATTTATTAAGGACTTTGAAATATACAATGCTTTTATTCTATTCTTAAGAAGTGTGTGCTGAGAGGTACCTTCCTCAAATTTTGGATGCATTTTTTCACAGTTACTTATAGTTGATGCTACAACTTGTAGCGCTTGTTCCAATTCTTCTCTTTTATACTTTTCCATAAAATTTTTCCTCCCATGTTAAGTTTGGCTTCATGACAGCCACTACTGTAATCTCTTTATACGTGGACTTTCATACTTTCCACCTTATGTTCACGCCAATGCACTGTTTAATCACATCACATGGTTGCAAATTGAAGATGGATAACACATACTGAACCGCCATAACCTAATTGTATTTCACATTATAACATAGAAGCAAAACCCTGGTGCCATAGTAGAGGGTTTTCATAAAACAGAGCAAAAATCCCCCAAACTATAAGTCTGAGGGACTATTCTTAGATTCCATTTACTTTCTAGAAACATGTATCCATATTTCACTCTTAAAATTTGGGGAAGTTGTATCTTTGGATGATAAACTTCTAAGCTCCTTCAACCATATCTCTTTTGCTATATCCAATATACCCAAATACCATGAATACAATACTAATCACTGTTATAGTAATAAAGATTGTTCCATCAAATTTATCTACTGGCATACGTGGAATCCAACTTTGAATAGCTGTCTTTGAAAACCATTCTGGTAAGTCTAAAATTCCGCCAAAGTAGTTTAATGCAAAAGAATAGCCTAGATATACATAAGTAATTTTCCCTAGCTTTGGTGAGAAGCCTAAAGCCAATGCTGCTAGTCCTACAAAGAACAATACAGAAGGCAGGAAGTTATACCCTGCAGCAATAAAATCTCCCATATTCATGACTGAACTGTCACCCATTGCAGAAATCGCTGTACCACCAAGGCCTAATGAAGCCAATAAGATCCCCACTATTCCAGCAACCATTGCCATTATGACACTTGTCCAATAGAGCTGACCTCGAGTGACTTTTGTAGCATAAAGCTGACTCAAATGCAATCTCACTTCTTCCGAGTAAAGTTTATTAACAATGGCAATGGGTAAAATAGAAACCATGCCAATCATTACCATCATAATAGTTCCAGTAAAGGATTCTTCGATTGAAACCCCTGATAGGGTAAACATTTGCTTCATCATTTCATTGCTACTTAGAAAGGTTTGCATATCTCCATAAATGGAACCATAGGCTGCTCCCAAGATTACGAAAGCAACCAACCAGCTAATCATTACCCCTTTGTTAAGCTTGATGAATAAGCCAGGTACGGACAGCAAGGATTTTTTCGCTGACTCCCGTCCCTCCCTTACAGGTAAATAACCAGCCCCCATATCACGACCCCCTTCAAGGGCAAAGGCAATGATCACTGTAATGATGCAGAATGCTGATGCAAAAATTATAGGAAGCCAATTGTTTTCAGTAAATGGGTAAGTGAGATAAGTCCAACCCATAGGATTAACCATTGATAGATCAACATTTGACACATCTGTACCACCACGTAAAATATAGAGTAATCCAACAATTCCAAGGGATGAACCAGTTGCACCAGAAGAAGTTGGCATAATTTGTGACATAACTAATGCAATGGCAGCCCCAAGAATTCCAGCTATTCCGATTGATGCACCAAACAAGAATGATCCTTTAGCTGAAATGGTATCTGCACCAAAGCTAATCATAACCACAGCAATAAAAATCGCTAACAAAATATTGATAATAACTACTTCGATAATCACAGCAAGAGAATTGGCTTGACGACCTACTTGGAAGGAGCGCACTAGTTCAGTAAGCCCATGATCTTCTTCCTTACGAGTATGGCTAACAACATGCAAAGCAGCCATAATCATGGCAAACAAACCACAAAACAACAACATCTCATGGGCATACATTGCACCCAATGTATAGTCCGCTGCTGACTCTATAGGTGTGGGACCAACCATAGAAATCATTGCAGGATTTTTCATTGTTTCATACATTCCCAGTAACCCTTGTCCCTTACTGATTTCTTCAAAAGCTGGAACAAAAGCACCTGAAAACAGGCCTAGACCTAAAATCCATGTGATATTTTTTTTCCAATCACGTTTAAGATATTGCACAAATAGTACATTCCAACGTGCAAATTTTTCTTTCATAATAATTCCTCCCTTCCGACTCTAAACTTCATAATGGCGCATGAATAAGTCTTCAAGGGTTGGTGGCACAGATTCAAACTTCTTAACAACTAATTTTGCAGCTGCGGATAATATATCATTGATAAATTCATTATCAGCAGAGAATGTTGCTTGATTTCCCTTTTGCTTGAAATCATGAACACCGTTAACTGATGCCATGTTAGCCACATCACCTTCTGTTTCTAAAGTCACAGTTGAACGAGTTAAATGACGGAGCTCATCCAATGTTCCAGTTTCAACCACCTTCCCTTGGCGAATGATTACCACCTTATCTGCTAAACGCTCTACTTCACTTAAAATATGAGAGGATAGTAAAATTGCTTTCCCTGCATGCTTGATTTTTTCAACTTCCTCTTGGAATACAGCTTCCATCAATGGGTCGAGACCAGAAGTTGGTTCATCAAAAATATACAAATCGGAGTCAACTGACAAAGCTGCAATTAAACCAACCTTTTGACGATTTCCTTTTGAATAACCCTTTGCCTTCTTTTTAGGATCCAATTCAAAACGCTTAATTAAATAGTCACGTTTATCCTTGTCCCCGCCACCATGTAATTTAATAAATAAATCAATAATTTCGCCACCTGTTAAGCTGCCCCAAAGAGCCACATCTCCTGGAACATAAGAAATTCGCTTATGAATCTCAAGGCTATCTTTCCAAACATCCTTACCAAAAATTTTTACATCTCCTGCGTCACCCTTGATAATCCCTAGCAAAGTACGTATGGTTGTTGACTTACCCGCGCCATTTGGCCCAATAAAACCAACAACTTCTCCAGCATTTACCGTTAATGTCACATCGTGCAATGCTTTAAATTTACCGAATTTTTTTTGCAACCCTTGCACTTTTACAATTTCTTCCATAACATTAAAACTCCTTCTCACAATATTTTGAAATAGTTTCATAACGTGCTTTCCAGTTTAAAACAAAGCTTAAACTTAAAAAGGATTCGAACTAATCATAGTATAAATGTTCATATCTTTTTAGTTTTTGCTATATTATAAACCAAAGTTCATTTATTAATTCAATTATATATCTTCTCAACTTGATAGTCAACATGAATAAATGGTATTTAAAACTATATACGCTTGATAATTCAAAACTATTACTATATAATATTAAAAAATAAAGATATGAACTAAATTTTACTGAAAACATTTTATAATAGATAGAAAGTAGGAATAATGAATGAATGGTTATGAAAGGCGGACACAGGAGAAGAAAAATCAAGTTTTAGAAGCAACTTTTCATTTAATGAATACAGATGCTGGCATAGAAAATATAACAATGGATGATATTGCTAAAAATGCCAATGTTGGTAAAACATCAATCTTTAAGTATTTTGAAAGTAAAGAAAATCTTATTCATGAGGTTTTTAAGTATTTTTTAAATAACATTAGGGAAACAGCTAAAGCATTAATGGCAGAAAATAGACCTTTTGAAGAAACCATTATTGCCATGAGCCTAAACAAAATCAACCATTTAGAAAAAATAAATAAGCAGTTTTATTTGGATTTAATGGATTTTGTTACAAAGAAGGGTGATGACGGCATATCTTTGATGATGAAACAATACACACAAGAAAGCTTCAATATAATGTTGGATTTATTCCATCGTGGGCGTAAAGAAGGTAAAGTTGATTTGAAATATTCAGATGAATTTCTTATGGTTTATTTCCAAGCTATTGTTGAGGGAATCTCCAGCCCACACATCTACCCAAAAATTCTCCCTTATACAGCCCAATGGACAGAACTATTGATTAAAGGACTCGCACCAAGTAAAAAAGATTAAAGGACAATTACCTGAATGTAATTGATAAAGATAGTTTTGTCCAAGAAGTATATAAAAGGGGTATGCTTTACACTCCTCATTAGACATTAATAATGTTTTAGTTTTCACTATGGAAGAACACCCAAACTATATTAAGTTAAAATGTTAAAAAACACCACTACTTTCAATTAAGTAATGGTGTTTTTATGCTTTTTGTTAATGCTACTTAATGAGTTTGAATCATAATGTAACTTCACACGAGTAAGTTATACCACATAGACTGAATATTTTATATAATATGTGCCAAATCATAGGATTATCTTCAAGGTTACTTCAATTGTATTTATGACATACAATTGAAATTTTTATTAACAATAAATTCGATGTAATATATTTACAGTAATTTTATGGTAAAGTATATTTATATACTTATTTAGCATAAAGTATCGTTACTGAGGGGGGTAATATTAATGAAAAAAGTGTTTTTAGTAGCATTATTGATTATGTCAATTACTGTAACGGCCTGCAGTCCAGCCACAAAACAAACTGATGTAAGTCCAAACACCAAAGTAAACATAACTAAACATCCAATTGCCGCAAATTTTAATCGTGGAAGTGTAGATACTTTACCACCGGTGAACCCTGCTTATGAAGGTGATAGCACACTGGATTTGAGAGGATATGATTTAAGTTCCGTCGATTTAAAGGATAAACTAAAGGATTTAGAATATGCGGAATTTGATAGCAAAACAATTTGGCCCAAAAGTTTACCTGATAGGTTTGATCCTGAAAAGCTAATGGACCTTGGCAAAAGTCCTGGACTTAATGTAGAGCGATTGCATAAAAAAGGAATAACAGGACAAGGGGTAGGACTCGCAATCATAGACCAAGCACTCCTAGTAGACCACATTGAATATAAGAATAATCTTAAAATGTATGAGGAAATTCATTGCTCTGATACTCAGGCACAAATGCACGGTCCCGCAGTAGCCTCTATAGCTGTAGGAAAAACTGTAGGGGTAGCACCTGATGCAGATTTATACTACATTGCCGAAACTCATGGAGAATATACAAATGGAGGATTTCAGTGGGACTTTACTTGGGTTGCAAAGTCTATTGACAGAATTCTTGAAGTAAATAATACTCTTCCCAAGAATAAAAAAATTAGGGTTATTTCCATTTCCGTTGGTTGGGATAAAAGCCAAAAAGGTTATGATGAGGTAAATGCAGCTGTTGATAGAGCAAAGGCGGCAGGAGTGTTTGTTGTTTCTTCTTCACTTATAAACACTGATGGATACATGTTTAATGGTTTAGGCAGGAATCCTTTAAATGATCCTGAAGTTCCTTCTTCTTATGAACCAGGTTTATTTTGGAAAGACAGATATTATGAAAATGATAAAGAATTTTATTCTATCCTGGGAGAAAAAATAGGTGTAAGTATTGAGGATGTTTTACTCATTCCTATGGACTCAAGAACCACTGCAAGCCCTACAGATCCTAAGGATTATGTGTTCTATAGAGAAGGTGGATGGAGTTGGTCAATTCCATATATAGCAGGGCTATATGCTTTAGCCTGCGAGGTTAATCCGGATATTAATCCTGAAACTTTCTGGTCAACAGCACTGAAAACTGGGGATACAATTAAAGTTCAAAATAGTGGAAAAGAATACGAACTGAAAAAGGTAGTAAATCCTGTGAAACTAATGGAAGCGTTAAAATAAGCCCTATTAATTTAGGGCTTTTCTTCTGATAATTTAAATTATTATTTCTTAAATTCCTTATTATCTAAAATAATAACCTCAGAGTTCTCTTCCTTTGCTACCTTCTTTGTGTGATGTACGAGTTTTATAATGTCCTTATAGGCTTGTTTTGCCCCCTTTACAAGCAAGGGCACTCCTATAAAATCAATTTTTAACCACCTAGAAAATAATCCACCAAAGGTCATTGGTAATGGAACAGTGGGTGACGTATTTGAAAATATAATTTTCTCATTCAATACTTCTTGTTTATGAAGCATAGAAGCTAAATTATATAATCCTGGAATTAAGACCTTTGAACGTCCCCTGCCTACAGCATAGACCTCATTTCCATCTTTATCAGTGCCATAATGAAAAAGTTCTCCACGATTTCCATACACTAACTTATTAAAGTTAGGCAAATTCAATATTTCATCCTTAGTGGGTTCTCGGGTTTCATCCAGCATTTCTAAGTGATAGGCAACTGCTAGAATAGAGGAGTGGGTTCCACCATAGCAATTATATATGTATATCATTTAAATCACCTAATTTCTTATTTTTTACTTAATTTTAGTAATTGTAGTATATACATTAAACATTGATACTAAACATTCTTTGAACAATTTTATCCAGGTTCACCAATGTTCTACAATACTTTTACATAAAATAAATATATTGCAATGGATAAAACAGGTTACCACTATCAAATCTAATTTCTTAATAATTTCATTAATTTATGCGCATCTCCATCAGCATTAATAATATCATCACGCGTAAGACCTGCCTCAACTGCAATATTATATGCTTTACCAAACTCCCCTACATCCTCGGATTTGTGAGCATCACTTCCCAATGAAAATTTAACTCCCATGTTCTTTAGCTTCTTTATTGTTTCAACATCCATATTCCTATGAGTTCTGTTAATTTCCAAAGCAGTATTTCTTATGGCAGCAACCTTTCCAACTTCAATAATATCTGGATTAACATGCTCTAAAGGATGATTTAGTATTGTAATTTCGTATTTTTTTATAGCATTAATTGCAGCTTCTGTATAATTTCTAAGTAAAAATGGACTTTGTAACGCGCCAGGATGATAACCCACACAAATTATATCCAGATAATCAATTATTTCATCATTAACATCTATATCCCCTTTTTTATTAACAATATTACCTTCTATCCCAAGAAGAAGCTTAAAGTCATTGTGCTTTAATAATGCATTATTATTTAAATCATCAACTATTTTACGTAGATTTTTATATTCATTTAGTTTCATACCAAAGAGAATATGCTTATAACCATGATCTGTTATGGCAATTTCTTTTAATCCTTTTTTTATTCCAGCTTTAACATTTGATTCAATACTTCCTTTTGCATGATCTCCCGAAATAATATTAAGTAAGGAAATATGTCCCTTTGCAATATTAGAATGAGTATGATAGTCTGCAATAATCTTAAAACTCATTTTATCCCCTCCATAGTTTAATTACCTGTAATTAACTGCTTCATTATCAAATTGTAAAGCTTTTTGTATTCATATATGAAAATTTCATATCACATGGTTATGATCCAGTTTTATTTTGCCCATATTACTTTGATAATACTTATGCCCTATGGTGATGCTAAATCACTGCCTAAATTGCTTGGATTCCATCACATTTCAGCTATTACAATGGCCTTAATGATTTGGAGAAAACATCATTCAGCAAAAAGTTCTTCCATATCCAAATAAGCATTCTTCTGTTCTCCATAGCAATTTCTTTTTCTTCATCACTGCCATTTAACCAAGCTATAAAAATCATTTGGATAGAATAAGTTTCATTTAATATTGATGACTCCTCAACTTCACTCAAAAGACATACGGCATCATAACCTTTTAAAATACCTTTAAGAATTTCTGGCCATTTTTCATAACCATCTATTATATTCCCAGCCACTGAGAGTATATATGTTGCACAATAGCATGGATCAAAGATTCTCACATATCTTTCACTTATATTAAAATCAATAAACCCCACTTATTTTATCTCCACTGAATAAAATATTAGTGGGATTAGGATTACGCGTAATTTACCAATTGCTTTACCATATTTCTCACCGATTATCACTCTATTAACAGTATCTTTCCTCTGAAGTTAGATATCTTGCTTTCACACCATTTAGCAGTGCATAAAAAACATCTCCATTTTGGTAAAAATATTCACCGTCTTTAGTTCTAACTGGATATGAAACATTAAATCCTTTCTTAGAAAGTAGCTCTCAATGCTTCAGCTTCCCTTAAGGTTCTTTAAAGATGAAAAATGTACGTTTTTACATGAAATTCTACCCTACTATTAACCTCGAATACTGAAATCAGAAGTGATCTTATTGGCCCATATATAATCTAAGAGTTTATTTACTAATAGTTTACAACGTTGATACAAGTGTTTGCAAACTATGAAACATTCCTTACTTACAATTGGCTTATAAAAACAAGGAGTGTGAAACTTTATGAAAAAAATATTGCTACTTTTGATACTTGTTATATCATTGATTTTTACTGAAAGGAATGAACCTACTGATCTTCCAAATGATGCTGCAGTACCTGATAAAGCTATTGCTTCCTCTAATGATAAAACAATTAAAACTTCTAAACCACTTGCAGCTAAGAAAAAGCCTGTGATTGCTTTGGTAAACAGAAGCAATAGATTGGATAAAAATTTTGTTCCAGCGCATTTAGTGATACCAAATGTAAAATTTACAACCTATGCAAGTGCAGAAGTGAAAAAAATGGATTCAGAAGCTGCTTTGGCATTGGAAAGTCTTTTTAGGGCTGCAAAAGCAGATGCTATAACTCTTCTTGCTGTATCAGGCTATCGTAACTATAAGTATCAAAACATGCTTTACAGAAACCAAGTAACTGCTGTTGGTAAAAAAGAGGCTGACAAGTACGTAGCTCAGCCAGGGGCTAGCGAGCACCAAACTGGCCTAGCTATGGATGTTCTCTCAAATGAATATAGTTCATTAGATGAAGGTTTTGCTAATACTAAGGCATATAAATGGCTTGTAGAGAATTGCTATGAGTATGGTTTTATTATTCGTTACCCTAAGGGGAAAGAAAGTATTACTGGCTATAATTATGAGCCTTGGCATCTGAGATATGTAGGTATATCTGCTGCTACTAAGATAACTCAAAAGCGCCTGACCCTAGAAGAATATCTCGGTATTTTCGCTTAGATAAATAAATGCTATAATATTAAGTAAAAATAAAACTAAAACTAACTTTTATAAAAAATCTAATATGATTGGACTTTGGTGAAGTCATGAAATTTTGGTTGAAGATTTTTATATACTCTCTCACATTATTTATAATCCTTTTTAATAGCGCAGGGATTTTCATTATCGAAAATATCCACAAAAGAAGCCTTGATAGAACCATTAGCACTGTTATTGATGAGCATAAACTAATTGAGGGATCTATTTACCTGAACACAGATTCAATTCAGGATACTATCGCTATGTCTGAAAAACAGCTAAGAGATTGGCTTTCTTTAGTTGTAACAGGTTATATTTATAACGACTCTATAACTGAGGATTCGGTGGAGCTACTTGACGAAAATAATAACCTTCTCTTTTCTAGGTCAAGTTTAAAGCTTAATGGCCAAAGACCAGAAATAGAAGATGCTAAGCTAAACGAGAGAAGTTTTCTTATCAGAAATATTGATAAATCTCACTATATATTTGTTAGCTCAAAAATACTTTTGATGAACAAAAGCCTAAAGCTTGTTCTTGCAAAGAATATTGATTATATTTATTGGGAAAGAGAAGAAAACTACAGGCTTTTCTACTTTCTAGACTGCATAATTCTTTTACTTTTAGCAGCAGGAATGTATCTTATTGCAAAAGGAGTTTCAAAACCAATTAACAGACTCAGTGAAGCTTCTAAGGAAATTGCCCATGGAAATTTTTCAAGAAGAGTTAGCATAAAAAACAGTACAGATGAATTAGGATCCTTGGCAGAAAACTTTAATATTATGGCTAAAGCAACTGAAGATACAATTGAAGAACTAAAGGAATTAAACCATGCTAAGCAGAGATTTGTTGACAGTTTAACCCATGAAATAAAAACTCCTCTCACTTCTATAATAGGTTATTCCGATTTGTTACTTAAGGGAAACATAAGCGAAGAAATCAAAGTTACTGCCTTAAATTATATAAACTCAGAAGCTAAGAGACTTGAAAAATTAAATTTAACTCTACTGAAATTGATTCTTTTAAAACAGGAAGGTTTAACCCTTGAAAATATATCCCTTAAGGAATGCTTGTCAAATGCTTTTAAGAGCCTTAATTATAAACTTGAGGATAAAAATATTAATCTTAAAGTGAACCTTCAGGATTTTGAAATAATAAGTGACAAGCAGCTTATTTTAGTGCTTCTTATAAACATTTTAGATAATGCTATTAAAGCATCTAACAGCAATGGAACTATTGAAATTGAAGGACGCTACCAAGAAAGCTTCTCGAAGTATATTTTGATAATTAAAGACTACGGAGTTGGAATACCTAAGGAAGATTTAGATAAAATAAAGGAGCCTTTTTATATGGTAGATAAGGCTAGAGATAGAGAAAAAAGTGGTGTTGGCCTTGGACTTTCAATATGCGAAGAAATATGCAAAAGTCAGAAAATAATGCTTACTATAAAAAGTGAGGAAGATCTAGGTACAGAGGTTTCAATTCATTTTCCCAAGGAGATAAGCATATGAGAAATAAGTTTTTTAAGATCTTACTATTAATCTTCTTTTTGCCTTGTTTTATCACTGGCTGCACAAAAAACTTTAATTATTATGAAGATAAACTTTATTCCGAGGAAACTTTAATAGGCGCCAAAGATTCAAAGTCCCCTACAAGCAATAATGTACTTACTAGGGAAAAGGCACTTCAAAAGTCTGTGGATATATTCGATAAAGGTTTAAATATCAAAATAGATAGAACGCAATTTTCTGAAAGCATTAAAATATCTAGAGATTACATCACTGGTAATTTTCAATTGAATATATCTTGGCAAAATCTTACTGATAAGGTTTTTTATTTTGTTGTATTGGATGCTTCAAACAATGAGATTTTAGAAGTTTCAAGTACTGACAGCAGATTGTACCAGGATAGTATTGCAGCTGTTTTGTCTCAAGAAGAAATCAACAGCATTATAAGTCCTTTGCTTAAAGAAATTAATATAGACCCTAATGACTATGTAATTAAGCATCAAGCTATAACACAGGATATGCCTAAAAGTGATATATCTATTTATCTTGTAAGTACAAAAGACGGTGGTAAGGATTACTCTATTACTATTAATTCATCAAGGAAGGTAGTAACTAGATTTTTCACTTTGAAAGAAAGCAAAAGAATACAGGAGAGGGAAACTTATGAAAAAAATACTAGTAGTTGAAGATGATAAATCTATTCGAGATCTTATTTCAATCAATCTTGAAATAGTTGGGTACAAAGCCTTAAGTGCTGGTGATGGACTTAGTGCAAAAAGAATTATTGAGGAAGTTCAACCAGACCTTGTGCTGCTTGATGTTATGCTCCCTAAAATTGATGGTTTCACCTTGATATCTCAAATTAGAGATAAAAGCATTCCTGTTATCTTTGTCACCGCAAAAGAATCTGTCCTTGATAGGGTTACAGGCCTAAGGCTTGGTGCAGAAGACTATATTGTAAAGCCCTTTGAAATAATTGAACTGCTAGCACGAATTGAAGTAGTTTTTCGAAGGTATGATAAAGGTCCTAAAATTCTTAAGTTTAAAAGTCTAGAAGTACTTATGGACCAAAGGATAGTAAGGCTAAATGGAGACTTGGTTGACCTAACCTTTAAGGAATTTGACCTCCTGCTTTTATTCTTACAGAACAAGAACATGGCCCTTTCCAGAAATCAGATCCTTGAAAGGGTATGGGGCTTTGACTATCCAGGAGAAACGAGAACTGTTGACATACATGTACAGAGACTAAGGGATAAGCTTAGTTTAAAGGATAAGATTAAAACTGTATTTAAGGTAGGCTACAGGCTTGAAGACTGAAACTCAAAATTAATAAGGGACGGTTAAGAATTAAATGTTTAAAAACTAATAATTCTTAATGGTATCTTTATTTATCTTACAATGGTAGGAAGTCTTAACCATTTTTACCTCAAAGTAGAAAAATAGCTATTCTAACTATTATTCTTTATCATTGAGGTTGTTTAAAGAGCATTGTAAGATTATGTTATAAAATTAAGCTATAAGAAGCTACATTAACAATATGAAATAGCTTACCCTGGGGCAAAAATGAGGGGTGTGATTGCTTACTACAGAAACTAAAATTTAGCAAAAAAGCAGGCAACTATGGTTACCTGCTTAAGCAAATATTTGGGACTAGAGTTTTTCAATTTATACTTCATTTATATTATCTAGAAGTAGGGCTTTCAATTACTTTAAGAGGTCTCATCATATCATTGTCTTCATGCTCTAGAATATGGCAATGCCAAATATAATCCCCAACATGTTCCTTAAAGTGCATAGCAATAGTGGTTACCTCTCCGGGAGTTGTTCTCACCACATCCTTTAAGCCTCTTTCAAAATCTAAAGGTGGAGTTAGGTTTTCAGGAATATAAATATAATTTCCATTTTCATCGAAATCACTATCAGTAAAAGGCTTTCTTCCTAGTATTTCAAAGTGAACTAAATGAACATGAATTGGATGTGGAAACAAGAAATGATTAACCAAATGCCAAATTTCTATGGTATCTAGTTCAACTTTCTCAGTAACTGGATCGCTCCACATTCTATTATTTAGCAAGTGTAAGGCTCTACCATAAGAGTCACGTGTTTGGTCTAAATGTAAAGTTCTTTCCCTAGAAGCAAGAGATGGCTCAATATGCTGATAAGGTAATAATTCCTGTGGAATTGTACTAGTGTCTTTATTCCTCAAGGGAAGTGTTACTTTAAATTTCATAATAATATTAGTATTTTCATCAGCAGGTGGAGTGCTTCCGGCTCCATTTACTAAAGTTATTTCTTTTTCTTCAAACTTTGAAAAATCAATAATTACATCAATTCTTTCAGCAGGTTCCAGAACAAAAGAGTTGATTTCAACAGGGTGATGGAGTAGACCTAATTCTGTACCTATTTGGTGGAAAGTTCCCCCATTACTTAAACTAATTCCATAGGCTCTTAAGTTTGAAGCATTTAATATTCTGAATCTATATTTACGAGGCTCAACCTCTAGATAAGGCCAAAGCTTACCATTAACTGCAATTGTATTTCCGAAGAAAAAAGAAGGTGTAGATGGTACAGGGTTTTCTACTGGTGGCACTGCATTATTTGGATAAAATAAAGAGCCATCCTCATTAAACACCTTGTCTTGTATCATTAATGGTATTTCATAGGTATCCCTTGGTAAATTTAATCTATCTTCTAATTGATCTCTTATTAAGTAAAAGCCTGCAAGTCCTGCATATACGTTTAATCTTGTTATTCCGATGGCATGGTCATGATACCAAATGGTAGCCCCAGTTTGATGATTAGTGTATTCATAAACTTCTCTAGTAAATTTTTCACCAGTAACTTTAAAATTCCTTGTAAACCAAGCCTCAGGATGGCCATCGCTATGTGCTTCCACATTTGCACCGTGTAAATGAACTACAGTTCTTACATCTGGTGTATCCATAGTTCCATGAAGAGTATGATCTACTGGAAAAAGGTGTTTATCTGGAAGTTTATTTGACCATTTAATTTCAACAGGAACATCCTTCATCACTTCAATTGTGGGGCCAGGATACTGCTCGTTATATCCCCAAACCGTAGTACCCGGAAAAAATCTATGAAATCTGTTTTAAATGCACCATTTCCACATTATAATACGCTTTTCTTTCGCAAGAATAATCATAATCAGAATAAAGTCTTACAACTGGTGGAATTGGAAGTGGGTCAACGAATCTTGGAATAGCAGTAGGGTCAGAAGGATTTACCTTTTTATAACCCTCATAAGTATAATCATCCATATTGACACATCCTTTTAATAATTTACACTTTATCTTATGTGTGATATAGAGTATTTGTGTATTACTTAGAGGTTGTTTAGATAAAAACTCTTTAATTTTGCACACGTAGAAAAAGAGGCAGCTAGTTCATTAGCCACCTCACTTAATGTTTATCCTATTAATTTTATTCTAAATAACAGTACTTTAAATCCTGACTTCTACCTTGTTCAACAGGTTTCCCCATTTCAATTAACTTATCAAGTATATATTTATCTACCCCGTAAGGGCTCCTTGCAATAAGCTCTTTTATTAAAGCCACAGGAATTTCTACATTATATTTGTCATTAACATTAATGACATATAAGACATTACCTTTATTAACCTCTACACTAAAATTCAACTCTTTTCTTATTGCCTCAGAAACTACTTCTATAAACCTTTCTGGCTCCATATTCTTAGCCATATATCCTCTAATAAAACCTTGTGAATTCATTCTTAGTACCTCTTTCCTTTATTAATCCTTAATTATTTAAATACAAAAATAAAAGTCTCCTTACCATAATGATAAGAAGACTACGTTACGTCCATTTTACACCTCCTTATCGTAATTTTAGCAGGACCACCTTACACATGGCAGGTTGGTATAGGGTCATAGAGCTAAAACTCTACCCTAACTCTTGATATATTGGTTTGTTATTTAATTTTATTTGGTTCTAATATAATTATATGACAATTTTAGGAAATAATCAATTGCAGAGTTAAATAAAAATATTCAAGTCCACTTTCAAAAATTGCTAAATTTCCATATAAAATACATGCACCTAGGCAGTAGTGAGGGATGTGCTTACTAAATTTTAAACTCTAAAAAGAACTTAAAGAAATCAATTAAAGAGCTCAAATTTACTATGATACATGATTTAAAATAAGAGCTTAAAAATTATCTTCCATTATATATAATTTCATCCCCTATGTTGTTAACTAAACACACTGATGCAAACTTTTATAGCAATTGCTTTCCAAAAGGCATTATCACAGGTATAATTTTGTGGCAATTTAATTTTACATATATTCTTTATGCTTTCACAAATCTCATTTGAATTAACATGTGCCCAATGGACTGCAGTTCTTACTGCTTCTTTTTCACTAAGTAATATCCAAAATATACAAGCTCTATATTCAATGGGCTGCTTTCCTATAAGTTTCCTTAATACTGCTCTTTCATTTTCTGAAAATCTATTATAGGCTAGGACATTAGCAATACTTTCTTCTATTACCTTCCCCCAAGGCTCACCATAGTAATCAGTGTCTATTCCCTGAACCCTCTTTTTATAATTAATATAAAAATGAGCAAGTTCATGTATTACCACCATGGCAAATGCTATAGGGAAAGTAACCTCATTATTATCACACCATTTATAAACTCTTTCAGGACATATAAATATAACATCTCTATTTTCTATATTAAGGTTGAATTCTTCCTTAATTTTATTAAGTTTATCTATACTTAAGTGAGAAAAATACACACCCATAGCATGAGTAGATTTTCTTCCATCTTTTATTCTTTCCCATACACCATTGATTCTATCTTCATTTAATTCCTTTGTTTCTTTTAACTCAGGCAACAAGTCTTTGAAGTAATTTTCATCAATAGATAAATTACTACAAGGATGATGAATGTGATCCATTAATTCCTCATTTACTAAATAAATATGTGCATTTTCCCAATAATTTGCACATTCATGTGTTTGCCAAAGCCAATCATCATTTAAATAAGGACTACAAACTTTTCGAACATCTGATATTACTTCATCAAGTTCTTTACAATTTAAATAGCTAAGTTTACTAATGCAGTAATTTTCCATAGTTCTAGTAACATTTATTGTGGAGTTTATATTGATGATTTTCTTTTCATATATCACTGAGCCTAATTTTTTACTACACCAGATATCTTCAATCACCTCTGCTTCTGTATCACTGAGCTTAAATATTGCATTGTTTGGTGACTTTAATATACTTAAGTTTTCTAATTCCTTTATAGTTTTTAATTTTGTTCTTAAAAGTGCGCCTTCTTCTTCCTTTAGTCTTAGCTCTTTTATTTTTACAGTTGTACTGCCATGGGTCGGCTTATTAATATCTACTATCTTTACTCCAGTTATTTCTCCTTTTGCAACAATTCCACCGTAGCCTGGTCTATCACCTTCTGCTATCCATATAAACACCTTGTCTCCAATGGAAATCTCTTGTTTATATCTACTAATTGACCATTGAATTTCATCACTTTCAAAAAGTTCTTGATAAATATTACACTTCTTTGGATTACTCTGTAAAATCCAAGTTTTCATTTTATACCCCCAATATAATTTTATAAAACAATTAGATTTCTACGCTATTTCATAGCCTGAACATGGAATCCCCTAACCAAACTAAATTTCCCATTATTTTAATGTTCTTCAAAATACATAAACCAGTCCACTAAATTTGTACCGGCAAGGCTTCTAATGATACCTTGATTTTCAAACAAATATGTTCTAAGGAGATAAAATACTCTAATTACATCTAGCCATTCTTTTTCAGTCATGAGTTTGTATTTATTCTCCAAGGTGCTTTCAAAACACTTCATGATATTTTCCATAACCAAACGTACTTCTGGCGTTAGTGTCGCTAAATTTAATATATCAAATTCTTTTATCACCTTTCCAAGGCCTGATGTAATTGTACTTTTTAAACCTGCATCAGAGGTTTTTAAATAGTTTAAATCTAATTTCCAATCATTAGCTTCTAAACTATCATCAATAATTAAAGGTAGTGTAAAACAACCAAAGACTTTTTTAACTTGTTGATAAAATTCAGCATACATTTTAAATTCTCTTATTCCTTATAAACTAATTACAAGACTTTGATAATACCATTTTTGTTCCTCATAGCCTGCGTTAAATCTGCTCCAAAGCTTGTCACCAAGATCTTCATAATCTTTAGCGAGACTTCTTATATTGCTTAATTTATCAGCACAAGAAACCAAGAGTATTTCTTTTCTTGCTTTTTTCAAATAATCAAGAGTATGCTGCTTTCTCTCCTTCCAACTAAGTCTATGGTTATCAGGTTCCGAAGCTCCTAATACTACCTTTAAGATGTGTTCTCCAAATAGATCACTGATTTCCTCTGCTGTAAGGTCCGTATCTTCTAAGGTATCATGGAGGACTCCTGCAACTAACATTTCCTCTGAACAATCATTGTCTGCAAGAATGTTAGCAGTTTCCAAATAGTGGAAAATATAGGGGATACTAGTTCCTTTCCTTAATTGTTTTGCATGAGCCTTGGCTGCTACCTCTACGGCTTTAGTAAAAAGTTTGTATCCTTGGTTGGTTAAAGGCTTAATAACTATATTTGGAGTAAAGGTACCAACAACCTCACCATCATGTCCGTTTCCTGGTCCAAAAAACTTTGGTAAAAGCTCTTTTCTTTTTATACTATGATTAATGGTAATAACTTCATCCTCTAGACATAGGGTGAAGCTAAACATAAAGCCATCTACACCAGTATGATGCTCATTTAGTTCATCCACTAGAATTTTTTCTTCGGGCTTCATATTTTCAATTAATTTAGTTGAAATTTCATCTGCAAAATCTGCTTCCCAAAAGTTGTTGTATGCTGAATGAAATCTTCTTACTTCTAATTTAGGAATAGTTTCTCTACTACGGTTTATAAAATATAAATCATAAATGTGACCTTTAGCTTCTCTCTTAATTAAAGACAAAAGAAACCTTCCACCGTTGTCACCGTATAGGGGATCCGAATTTAAAATACGCACAATTTACCTCCACCTTTTAGTTTCCTACAAATATTTTTTCTTTTTTCATTCATTGCCTTTCTTTAAAATAATGCTTCATAAAATTATATATTTTTAAATTATGTATTATTCCAAAAAATAGATAAGGGGAATCATTTTAGATTCCCCTAATTGCTATTTTCAGCTTTAACTTGATTTCAATTAATTGTTGTGATGATTTTATGATTTGTATCTATTATAAACACCTAGCCCATGAGTGGTTGACATAAGTTTCTATTTCTTTGGACACTGCAGTAGTTCCTTCTTCATTATCATATTTATGAGCTATCTCAAGGAATTTATATATAATTTTTGCCTTTTCAATTTTTATGTTCAATTCCCATAAACTTAAAAGTGATAATAGTACTTAATTTAAAGTAAATTCTCTTTAACTTGAAACCCTTGATTAACTGCAATTTGGTAAATTGGAGAAATGCATTTTTTTAGTTCCTTGCTGAACATTTCCTTTGTACCACTTTTATAAAACTCATAAATATTTTCTAATCTAAAGGCATCAATATAATCCTCTGCAATGGTATCTATCTTGTTCTTACACACATGGGCAAAGGCTTCATATTGGATATTACAAAAATCAACTATATATTTATCATAAGCTAATAAATCATCATTCTTTTTACTATTTATATTTTTAAAGGTAGGTAGCAGATTCCAAATTTGATCATGGAGCACAAAGCTCCAGGGAATGAAATGATCTATACTTAAGCTACCATGTAAATTATAATTTTCCTCATCAAAGTGCTTTCCTGTATAGATGTCCACAATCTTTGAACTACCAATTACTTCTTTCCAGAGCTTAGTTGCCTTAGAAAGACTTCTAGTTTTAGGTGCTTCCAGCTTAAAGGCTATGGCAGGAACATTCGGATTTCTCTTTTGCAGAAAACATACCAGCTTGTAATAAGCCCAACCTTTTAATATCCTGTAATTAAACTTTAAATAATCTATCCATCCATGTTTTATTCTAATAAAGCTCTCATTATTTTCATCATTAAAAATACCATAGACACAGTTATCTTCTATCCTTGAAAGTTCTTCAAGCTCTTTCATAGGCTTTTTCTTATCCATAACTTTATTATTAAGAAAAGGAGATAAGAACCTATAAGGAACATTTAAAGTTAAGTCCTTAAGCATTTTTACTAAAACTTTATCTTCCGAGGTATGTATAAAATCAAGAAGTTTGTTTTCCTCATAATTATTGGGGAAGTTGTAGGTATCTGCAATGTAATTAACCACAGTAACTAGATTATCACAAAATCCAAAGCTAAGCTTAAAAGCTCGAATTGGATACCAGGCATTAACTATCATTCTAGATATTAGTCTTTTAAATGAAATTTCTACACTTCCAATAGAAATCTCATCAAGGATTGCAATCAGCCAATACATCTTATAACTTGCAACCACCTTGTTTTCATCTAGAACCCTTGAAAAAGTTGAATAGTCCACTTCATTGCTATAAGGTATTATTTCTGCTGATTTTGGTAGTATAACTTGGTTTTCTGGTATTATTATTTGATTCAAAGCTGTTCCCCCCTTAACCCATAGATTACACTTTGTATTTAAACTCTTTATTATAAATATTTCTTTGTATATTTATATATGTAAGTAAAAAAACTCCAATATAATTATAGCATGGAGTTTTTAAATAATTTTATTTTAATATATGTTTTTATTCTTAATTTCTACATGAACAGCGTACCCCAGGGGAAGTTTGCGAATGACGCAGGAGTGAACTCACTAATAACAAATATTTATCTTTACTTTCTTAATACAAATTCATCTAAAGTGTAGCATGTTTAATTGCTTCTACCCTTAATCTGCTACCAATAACTGATTCAATTATATTATTTATGATATCTTCTTTCTTATCACTTCTATTTATATGAACTGACATGAATTTTGATAGAAAAATCAAATCTGGCTTTTTTAACTTTGAAGAATTTATATAAGCTCTTGCTTCGTCTCTAGTGTTAAAGTTTATTATTGCTTGTGCATGTTTTTCATAATTTTTCAATTCTTTAGTTTCTAAACTACTAATTTTACTTTTATCCTTTTTATTGAATTTTACTGTTAGCATAGCTTGTTTATTAAGTAAAGCCTTTATATCCTTTTCACTTAGTTGAGCTATTGTATTTATGGCTAAAGATACTAATTCAAAAGTCTGTTCCTTTGTTATGGTCATTATAATCCCACCCTTTGAATAAATTCAATAGTAATTCCCTTAAGATCATTTAAAATATCTCTTTCTGAATCACTATTTCCTCTTTTCATAACAACAGGAATGCGATTATTTGTATTGAAAAAGGTTTTGTTTTCTCTAATCTTATTCTTAAATAGAATTATGTTATTCTTTTGTAGCTCATTATAGTACTGCTTATTAGTGGAAATTAGTTCTTTTCCATAAAACTGTACCATTATAGAGACAACACCAAGGGGTTTTGCCTTTATATGATAATCCCTTAAGTTAAATTCCTCTATTCCATCATTAAGCTCAGTTAATAGTCCATTGATATGTTTATCCAAGGAGGTTACACCTAATGTAGATAAATAATCTAACCTGGTAGGAATCATATAATTGTCGCTTGCAACTATTGCACTTTGTGTAATTAAATTAAAACTTGGTTGGCAGTCTATTATCACAATATCATAAATTCCTTTGAGTCTTTCTATACCTTTAGCTAATAAAGATAAGGTTTTCAATTTGTTTGTTACTAGCTTTCTTTTTCTTCCTCCTGTAATTCCATGAGCTAACTCTACCTCTACATCAAAGAGCCCTAAGTGGGATGGAATTAAACTTAGCTTGGTTGATAACTGTTTATTTACTTCCAGATCTTTAATTATATAATTTGATAATTCTACCGGTCTATTGTTTAAAATATCATCATACCAGTTTTTTATTGTTCTTGTATCCTTATACTTAGATTCCCATTCATCTACATTAATAAAAGAAAAGGTTAAGCTTGCCTGTGGATCCAAGTCAATTATTAAAACTCTTTTTCCATCCTTTGCAAGCTCTGTAGCAATATTAGCAGTAACTGTAGTTTTACCTACTCCACCCTTGTAATTTATAACTGAAACTACTTTCAAAAATGTCCTCCTTGAAATTATTAAAAAGCATTTACATAATATTTTATTTTACAGCCATTGATAAATATTCCGAAAAATTAAAGAGTACTTGTTTTAATTTCAGCAAGTACCCTTCACAGTGATTTATGGTTCGTTATATTTACTATATCTTTTTCTCTTACCTTATGAGCTTCTATATTCATTGTAAGTATCCATAGTATCCTTAAAGAAAGAGAAGTACTTAATAAAAACAAAAAGCTATTAATGAATTGTCAATAATAGCTAATATACATAAGTTTATTAATTTTATATCGGAAGTAATTTTATGATTGTTTGAAAAGTAGAAGGATTGATAAGTTTATAAATTTGCACGCGACAAATTGTCGTGTGCAAATTAAAAGCACGTAATTGTTTAAGCTCTTGCAGAAATCAACCAACGGCAACTTCCGCTGGTTAGAGAAGATAGATCTTACCGTCAATAAATTCTAAGGGATTGTCAGTCTTATTTTCAATTGCTAAAAATTCTTACTTACCTAAAATAATCAACTTTCACAAAAATATCGCAAATCTATAATTGAACCCCATTAAATAATTAGCCTTTTAATAAAGACTAGTTCCTCAATGAAATGCTAACGCATTATTTATTATTTTAATTTAGCAATATTAAATTTTGCTTCCCTCTATCTGTAGGGTCACTTTAATCCGTTAATCATAAGTTTTATACTTAAACTTGACCCTAATTCCCCAGCCCCTGCATCAAATGTTCCATTTATGATGCTAGCTCCGCTACTCATTTCGACGCATTTCGCGTTCCCCAGGGGTTCTTCCAAGGTTTGGAATCGAAGTGAACAAACCTTGGTTGCTAAAGATAAATAGTTAGAAATTTAAGAATAAATATTGAATGTTTCGCAAAATTCAAAAGGCAGAGGTTTCTCTTCTATGTAAAAATATGTTGTGCTTCACATGCCTCCAGAAATGGTTTGCGCAAAAAGTTCAGCTCAGAATAAGGGCTACGCTCGGACTCTTTTATCTTACCTCGTAGAAATTCTATTGGTGTTAAGCCGTAATTTTGACTTTCATCTAATACCTGAGTAACCCAATGTTTAGCATCAGCACTACAACATTTAGCCTTATAACGTTCATTAATCCCAAAAAGTTCGTTCCAAGTTTGGAACTCTTCCGCCAAACTTGTTGGCCCAAAAGTGATGTTAATGTCTTGTGGGGTTAAATTCTCCAAATCATGCGAATTGAGTATTAGATCAATTTCCAAAGAGTAAGGGACCGAATTATAGGAATAAAACGCTTTTCGACGGTTTCCATTTATATCGTGAAGCGGATCTTTTGATCCCTTATTACCACTATTGCATTTATTACAAATCGGAGCCAAGTTTTTAAAATTTATTGAAGAGAAAGGATATTTGCTTTTCGGTAAATAATGGTCATAGGCTTCTCTGGTATGAACAAATTCGCCATCAATATCATATAATCCACAATAGGGACATTTGCCTTTGGAATTTATCTTAATAAATTTTGTATAATGATCATCGATTAAACCAATTTTATCTGATAACACTTTAAGAGAAAGAAAGTCATGGGAGTATAATTTCTCAAAAAATGCTTTTAGGGCAGCACTTAATTTTGTATTCATATTACTTATATCGTTGTAAGTTGAGGGCGTAGCAGTTGGATCATTCTTGCATAAATCTTCAATGCTATTATTTGATTGGTACCAAGTTTTCAATTGGTTAATTTCAACTGTATTTAGTGTTTTAAAAATCAAAAAAACCTCTTGAATGCCTTTAATGAAAAACTCTGCACCCTTTGGCTCCGTATTATGTAAATCCTGAATAATACCAAGGAGATCAGTATTGTTGCTGAACAATACCTCAACGTCATACTCGTTTATGGGTGCTTCACACCAAACTTCATAAAATATGTAGTCGATAAACTCTTGCATTCTTTCCATGGAATGATTGATGTATTGATATGAGAATAGCATTATTCATCCTCCATACTATCAAGTACTTTTTTAACAAATAGTACTTTCTCTACCGAATCCCCGAGCAAATTATTAACTTCATCGATTAACTCTTGCTTTGGAGCTCCAGTTTCAAACCGTTTTTTAATTTCATTAAGTTGTTTTTCAGCATACCCACCAATTGTTGACGTTTTACCAAAGGATTTCATAGTAATTTTATTAATTGAGGCACCAAGTGTGTTATAATCCGGTCGAGAAACCTCTACCATTTTACTCTCAACATTTTTATTAAAGATCAGTACATAGTCTTGCTTACTATCTGATATTAAAAATGGCGTATGTGTTGTAATCAACATTTCTCGCATTGTGGGTTCCTTCTCCCGAACAAAGCATTCCCTAATCTTCGAAATGAACTTTGCCCGCCAGTCAGGATTGAAATGGGTCTCTGGTTCATCAAGCAGGAATAAACACTTTTTGTCCTTATATAAAAGGCATAAACCTAGGGAATGGAGAAATTGATGTTCCCCATCAGAAAGTGATTTACTAAGTATGTTTTCATCCACTCCGCTCTTTTGTATCCATAAATCCTTGAATCGCATTATCCGTTGATCTGAGGGGAGCGTTGGAACAGTTTCATTCACGTAAAGGCTTGTAGATTGATACAGCTCCTTTTTTAACTTCTCATTAACAGTATAAAGATTGAGAGTAAGCAGAATCTGGAAAGCCTGAAAAAGCTCAATCGCTGAATAAAAGTTATGAGCAAATGCTTCTTTAGTATCTTCATTAACCCAATAATCAAGATACAGTTCATCAGCTTCAGTATCATAGTAACTACAAGTAGAACAATTTTTTAACTTCTGAATGACTATTTTCAGGTTTTGTGTAATATCAAGGCGGTACTGTTTTTCACCCAATTCATCTTCGACTGTCTCAGTGATATTCTTTTGAAAGTTGACTGTATCCTTTGGATCTTCGGTAATCTGTTTTTCATCAAGCTTAATATACTTTTTAATGATGATACGAAAAGTCTTTATATCTTCAATGCCTACTTCATCTTTAAATGGCCTTAATAAGTCCTTGTCTTGAATGAGAAGATTGCTTAATAAAATAGCCTGGCTAAATTCACTATTCAGAAATGTAAGCCTACCCTCTGGTATACTTGAATAAGGTTTTTGGCTAATAAGATAATCTTTGTACTCATCAAAATGGATAAAGCGCATCTTGAAGAAAGGCAAACTCAATATTTCATTTTCACCAGAGGAGTAACCCAGTACAAAGTCGGGCAATACCTGCTTTGCTTCACTACTTGCAAGATTTTGTTCTGCACTGATAAGTGCCTGATCCGCTGCAACATTAAATAAGTCTCTATTAACCCAATAAATTAAAGGCGCCTTGTCCGTTTCTTTAATGACTTTAATATGCGCATACTCATGAGTCCTTGTCATGTTTAATGTGGCAGGAGCAGAAATAACATATTCTAGTTCAAAACCGTTAGGTGAGGCAATTCCACTACGAAAGCCTTGGGGATTTTCCAATTCATCATATTCAAATGATATCGGTCTGTACTCGAGATACATGCACTCGATATGATAAAAGATTGAGGCTAATGCTTCTAATATATTAGACTTACCACTGCCGTTTGGTCCAGCCAATATGTAGGGATTGAATGCGCTAGCCTCAGAATAGTTCCTTTCACGCAGAAAATGAACTTCAAAATCGGGTTGTAGACTTCTAAAGCCATTAGGATCTGTTATTTTCAAGCGTAGAAGTTTCATAAATTTACCCTCAACACTATCTCTTTTTTAACCTTGTCAAAAGTCTGTGACAATAGCGGATTTATACCTTCAAGCATATTATATATTTGTTTTTTTAAATCTTCATATTCTGGCATCTCTTCAAACAAAGCCTTTTGAATCGCAGACATTAGTGTGTCAAAATTAAAAGTCTCTTCTGCTAGAGATTGAATAATTTTTCGCAATTCGACATCTGAGTATTTTGGGGATACTTTTAGCTCATCAGCTATTGGTATTGTTACTTCCGCATCTCCAGGAAGTCCGATAGTTTCATTTTCTTTTTCCATTGGAACATTGCTCAAATCCAACTCTCCTTTAAATGCACGTTGACTCAGGGAACCATAAAGGTCTTCCAGTTCGGTAAGGCCTTCCTGGTATTTGGCTTTTATTGTTTCTACTTTTTCAACTATTGAAGCGAATTTGTTTTGAAGCGAGAGAGGTGGTGTAACGATTTCAAATCCTCGTATATCATCAAAGTTTAAACCTGCTTTGACACCCTCTCTATTTTTCTTTAATACAATAGATTTACCATAAGGCATTGCAAAGTACCAAGCAACAAAAATAGGGTTAATTCTATCATTATCTAGTCTTATCAATGCTAAATGTTGGTTAATAAATGCTCCGTCAAGCATTTCATTAACAACAGCAGTTCTACCAAGATCAGCTGTTATTGAAAACAATAAATCATTTACCTTAACCTTCGTTCTTGCAGCCTCAGCATTATTTGGTGGATTAACATAAATCATGTCATCTAATTTAAAACATGCATCTCTAACATTATTTATTCTTATAAAGATATCTCCAGTTTCAGAATAATATTGAGCCCAACCACGCGAACCACTTGTTAGGAAGTTAATAAATTTATTTAATTTTGTTTTTGGTTGCTGAAGCATTTCTGCTGAATTGCCAAACATCTCAATAAAAATACTCTTCAAGAGTTTATCCAAAGCCTCTATGCTCTCTTTGCGTTTGGAAATCAGTTTCTCCGCCCGGGTGAGAACAGCAACAATACGATTTTGATCGTCTAGAGGTGGAAATGGCAATATGAAATTTTCAATATCACGTTGGCTTATCGAAGGATATGCAGGATCTTTAATTAATGTAGACGGCTTTGCATGTTGTACTACCAAACGTAAATACTCTGGATTAGTCTTTTCGTTTGGCGATAATATTGCAAGGTGACTAACTACATAACAAGGTTGTGTAAGTTTATACACTCTATTTTTTGTAGCAGACATACCGCTTTTTGCGAAAACAACAGAATTTACAGGATATAATTTTAATTTATTTTTTTTTGCTGACTCATCTGATATTAACTCAAGTAAATCAAGAGATTTCCCAGATATAATTGAATCAAGGCTACCCGCTCGAATAAATGGATTTCCCCTATCAGAAAAATCATCGATGCTTTGAGGCGCACTTTGTCCAATACTGACTTTTGCATATTCAACCAGTTTTGCTATTTTCATCTCAGCATCACCTCTAGTTCAGTCAACCCTTTATTAATCTCACTCTCCATGTTCTTGAGTTTGGATAGAATCACTGACGGCTTTTCATATACAACCTCTTTAAACACATCTTCTTTGTACTTACTCATGGAAAGATCATATCCTTCTGCAACAATCTCCTCTTTCCGAACAAAAAAGAACTTTTCTTTTCGGTCGCTTTCTTTACTTCCATCACGCTTTTTATACTGCGTTACAATATCCTGTAAGTCACCATATCCTTCTAACTTATTACGTTTATCGTCAAGGCCATAGCCATCGCTTTGCATTTCGTAAAACCAAACATTCTCGGTTTCACCGCCCTTGGTAAAGATCAAAATGGCAGTACTAACTCCAGCGTAGGGTTTAAATACTCCGCTGGGCATAGTGATAACTGCTTTAAGTTCACATTTTTCAACGAGTATTTTTCTTGCTTCAACAAATGCGTTACCACTTCCAAACAGAACACCTTGTGGCACTATCACACCTGCAGTCCCACCCATTTTAAGTAGATTATAAATATTCTCGATAAAGAGCAGTTCGGTTTTAGTAGTTCCTAAAGTGAGCGATTCATTTATATCACCTTTGTCAATACTGCCTGTAAAGGGTGGATTAGCCATAATAACATGATATTGATTTGACTCTGCAAATCCTTTGCTCAAGGTGTCTTTATAATCAATGTGCGGAGTGTCTACGCCATGCATCATCAGGTTCATCAGACCCAAACGCACCATAGTAACATCAATGTCATAACCATACAAACTGTCGTTCAGAATATCATTCACTTCTCTAGTTAAAAGCCCGCTTATCGAATTACGAATGAAACCATCTTCGTCAGGCGTGAGATTCTTCTTGTTTTTATCAAGCTGGGTCACCAAATATTGATATGCTCCGAGAAGAAAACCGCCGGTTCCACAGGCTGGGTCAGCAATCTTGTTACCTAATTGGGGTTCTACCAGTTCGGCAATAAGCTTGATAATATGTCTCGGTGTTCTAAACTGTCCGTTTTTTCCTGATGTGGCAATTTCAGAAAGGAGCATTTCATATACATCCCCCTGAATATCCTGAAACGCCTGTCCCCCCTCGTTAGCATCTTTTTCAATCTCCGCAAATATCTCTTCAATAGTGGACATTGCTTCTACCAACAATGCAGGTTTTGGGATAATAAAGACCGCATTCTTCATGTGATGGGTAAATGGCGATTCATCTCCATTAAGCGATTTCAAGAAAGGAAATACTTTCATCTGAACATGAGTAAGCATCTCTTCTGCTGACATTCGTTTAAAATGGCTCCAACGAAGGGTCTCCTTATCAACTCGGTATGGCTTTTCCCTTTCTTCTTTTTCAATTTCAGCTTCTTCTTTAGACATTTTCTCATCTGGTTTAAAAACATGTTCTGGTGGTATCCAATACCCTTCAAACTTAGAAGTATAAGATTCACCAGTAAATTCTGCATCCGCCTTTCTTTTAAGATCAAGATCATCCAGCCGTTTCATAAAGAGCAGATATGTAATTTGTTCAATAGCCGTGAGAGGATTGGATATACCACCGCTCCAGAATTTGTTCCATAGTTGATCAATTTTACTTTTGAGTACTGGGTTATTTTGTAACATATTACGCCACCTTTTTTGTTAATTCTAAAATTTCATTGATTTCCACAGGGGTAAACAAGCCACGGATTCCCTGAGGGTGTAATACCGTAAAGGGGGATTCTATGAGATCCCTCTTTTGCACGGTCCCTTTTTCTATTATTAACTCTTTAAGAAGATTTAAAAAATCTAGTTGCCGCGTGCTTAGATTCGTATGGCTTTGGATAAACTGTTCAAATGCTCTGGTTACTGTTTCCGGGAAACTTTCCAGGACTTCCAGCCCAAGAATATGTCTAATAAACTGAATAAACTTTGCTTTTCGGTTTTTATATACAGCTTTAAGTAAATCTTCAGTGATATGAGGTTGCTCATCGTGTAGCAGCGTGGCAAGTTCCTGTGCCTCACCATCACTAATCTCTTTTCCCTCTTTAATTTTCTGCAAAATAGGATTACTTTCTGTCAGCTCTATGATGAGCATCTCTACCATTTCACGGTACTTCGAAACACTCACCGTGGAGTGTTCAGGCCCAAACTCTATCATTTCTTTCGTTTTTAGAAAATCAGTCAAATTAAACTGAGCAGGTCCAATAGGTGTAACATCACTAACTTTATATTTCATTAGGGGAGATAATTTTTCTGCAAGTTCATCAAATATTTCGTCCGTTGCCTTTGCCCAGTAACTATTTGTTTGAGCAAGCTTAATAGTAATCTCTTCCCTGGCAATAATATTGACTGATAACGGGAGTTCACCAATCACCTCAACGATATTATCCTTTAGCGTTTCAAATTTTCCTGATTCACCTGCCAACTTCGCCAATGATGTTTCAAGTAAATCTTTCTGAAATCGCATGGCCTTAAAATCTGTTTGTGAAATCGTTCTAAAAAGTGGCTTTATTGTAGCTCGTAAGAACTCTATCTTTTCATGTGTCAATTTCGTCCAGAAATTTTCGTCCTGAATCTTTTGTAAGTCTGTAGCTGCCTCTAAAATAACTACCGAGTTTTGTGGGAGCTCCTGTATCTGTTTTCGAAGTTTACCAATTTCTTTTTGCGCTATAGCCTCATTATGCTTATCAATTGCCTTTTCGATTTTATCAAGCCGGATGCCGAAAAAACGCACCGGAAGTGGAATTTGAGCAGTTGATTCTTTGCCTTTGGGGTTGAGTTTAAAATATTCAAAGTTATCCCAGCAATCCATGATTAGGAACCTGTCTTTTTCCATACACCAAGGCTTTATTTTATTTGATTCTAAAAGTCGTGTGCCACGGCCAATCATCTGCCAAAACTTGGTGTAAGAATATACCGGTTTGGCAAAAACAAGATTAACCAGTTCTCTAATATCGATTCCAGTATCCAGCATATCGACACTGAGGGCAATACGAGGCATATCGTTATTGGTAAACTGATCTAATAGCCCGCCCTTTCCATAAACCCGTGGATCGTCTGAAACAAGCACTTTTGCCAATTCACCGTTGTATTCAGGGTAAAGAGAATCAAATATTTGCTCAATTCGCCTAGCATGAGATATAGAAAAGCAGAAGAATATCGTTTTGCCGGGTAATACACCGTTAGCATCCTTAATCGACTCTTCCATGAACTCTTTGACAATAAGCGAGTTGGTTCCCTTATTGATAACTGTTTTCTCTAGATCAGTTCCTTGAAAATTAATCTCTTCGACCTCTTTACCTTCAAAAATCAATTGCTTTTGGTCTTCCAGCGATATTGTTCGTTTGCTTATACCTTCCTCCTGGAACCTTGTGTGTATTTTCATCACCTGAAAATTGCACAGATAGGGGGGAATGTTATTAACTGCTTCCTCATATGTATAGGCAAAAGTTGGAATACCATCTTCACAGTTAAATAGCTTAAAAGTATTGTGGTCAATGATATCTGTCGGAGTCGCTGTAAGCCCAAGGTTTATCGCCTTGAAATAATCAAGCACTTCTCCATAGGTGTTATATATGGAGCGATGACTTTCATCAATTACAATCAAATCAAAAAAATGCGGCGAAAGATTGTTGCCTTCTTCCCTGATAATATTGAGCATGGTGGGATAGGTTGAAATATATATACGGCGATCTTTAGCAATGAGCTTTTCACCGACCTTAGGCCAGCGCGGCTCATTTGGTAAATGTTCTTTGAAAGCCGATAGTCCCTGTTCCCGCAGAGCAATTCTATCTACTAGAAATAATACACGTTCTGCATGACCTGCACGCATAAGAGCATCGACAAGTGCAATACATGTTCTTGTTTTTCCGGTACCAGTGGCCATTACTAGGAGAAAATTTCGTTGTTTCTTTTCGATTCCCTCCATAACAGCACGGATTGCACGAATCTGATAATCTCTTCCCGCAATATCAGTATTTATGAGCTCATCAACAAGCTCTTTTCTATTCTCTCTAATATATTGAAATCGCTCTAAATCGTCTCTTGTTGGAAAACCTACTACTTTTCGTGGAGGGTAATTGCCTAAATCCCAGAAGTATATCTCAAGTCCGTTAGTATAAAGACAGAAAGGTAGCTTGCCGCCATATTGTTTTTGGATGTTAAAACAATACTGTTTAGCCTGTTCTCGACCGATTGCAGCGTCTTTGGAGCTCTTTTTGGCTTCTACAACAGCCAGCGGTTTCCCATCTCTTCCTAACAGAACATAGTCACTATATTGATGACCTTCATAAGGTGTTCGAGCCTCTGCTGCTCTATCTGGTAAGGGCACAGAAATATCAAACTCTTGTGAAACTTGGGTAAGGTTATTTACATCCCAGCCCGCATCATAGAGTTTTGCATCAATTAGCTCTTTTCGTGTTTCTGCTTCACTTTTAGACATATTAAAACCACCCTCATAAAATTATATTTATACAATAGCACAAATTATGTTTTGAGAATTGCATCCTGTTTATATGCTCTATTTTTATTATAACTCTTTTCAATTAGTGTTTTTACCTTCTCAAAGTCTTCATTACTCTTCACCGTCACTTGAAAATCCTCGGTACCTAAATGCCCAGTATTACGCATATCTTTCGTAAACACATATATCAATTGTTCCTCATTTGGATTAAACTTTAAACTCACTAGAAGTTGTTTGCTTTTCATTTCTAAGCAAAATTTTTAATCTTCTTAAAAGCAGTATAATGCTTCAAAGTCTTTTCCTTGATGCCATCTCCAAAGCCAGTATAAATCTATGATAGATCAAAAAAGACTTTTAACCGTTTCATTACTACCATCAAGCTTCCCAGCAGAATTACTTGTGCCTTTAGTCTACGATTTATTTTCAGAATTGTGGTTTACAGCTTCGAAAGGAATAAGTACTTTACCAAAAAGCTTATATCGTATCTTTCTGTATCTTCCATCATTATTATTCTACATTTTTATCAACTCATTTACAAGATTTTGTATAGTGAAATTGATTCTCTATTGCTCAATGGTAGCTTTATTTGCACTGTTTCTATTAGTAAATTTCTGTATTTTTCTTCAGGTGAAAAAGCAATCATTATCTAATTTCTCTAAAAATAAGTAAATGCCTCCCTACTAACTGTGTTTTCTATCGAACCAAACAACTATCACTACACACCCCATGTACGGAAATATATCTCCCAAAAACAGTATTTGCATATGACAAAGCACCGAGAGTCACCCCATTCTAATTATTTTAATTAGAAATTTCAAATAATAATACCTAATAAAACAGCACAAACGCGTTGATACATCTTGCTTCCAGGCTGTTTTCGCACTTACTTATGATACAGTGCACCCTACATCATTCTAATTTACAATGCCTTCTCCGCCTTAACTTCTATCCCTGCAGGCAACGCTTCATGTAGCCTCCAAACTATATTCACCGGTAGTCTTCCATAATGCCTTACATAATCTGCAATGCCTAAGTAAGTAAAAGGAGTTGTGAAACCCTTATCCTTTTTGTTTTCTCTTACAAAGAGAAGTATTTTGTGATTATTCTTTTTATGGTTTATATATCTTTCACAGGTTGGAGTTTCAGGACTTATTTTACTTTGAGTTTGCCAGTGAAATAATTCACTACTTATTGCATAATCCTTATACATGGTGGATGGTGAGTAATGCTTTTCAACTTTGTTTAAGGTTATAAAGAAAGCATCTAAGTCCTTTTCTTTAACATGAAGTACTCCTTCTTGGAAGTTGTATTTCTTATCTGCTGTATGTTTTCCAAGTGCCACTAAGATTTGATCTGTGGTGTAGGTGCAGTGTGCTTCTAGTGGCGAGTTTTCCATTGCTCTATCCTTCTTTGATACCACTGAAAGATTATTGTAATTGTAGTTTAAGATTTCTAAAACTTCCTCAAAGATTTCTTTATTTTCTGAAAGCCTTATTATGCTTTCAAAGGCAGTTTTCATGTTAAATTCTTTAAGAGAATTACCCCATAGGGTGTAATGGAACATTAGTAATAGCTTTTCTTCTGCTTCATTGAAACTATGGTCTTTATATTTATCTAAGTTTTCCATTACTTCTATTAAAAGCTTTAACATTTTAATTGAGTTGATAAAGGTTACTTTTCCTAAGGAGTTTGCTAAGATAGCTTCATCTTTACACTCAAAGCTTTCTCTGATGCCTGCTTCTACACATAATCTATAAAAACTGTTGTTTATGCTTTTTCCTTTTAAGTTTCCTTTAGTTTTGTAGATATCTAAAAGCTCTACACCATAAGATGTTATAAAGTCCTTTAAGGTGATATTGTTTCCTTTTTCATAAGCCAGGTCTTTTATCTTCTTGATTAAGCCTCTCTTATCATTTATGTATTCACCTATGTTTTGAAGGATATATTCCTTTGCTACCTTTTCCATGTATAAGTAGCAACCCTTTGGTAATAGTACATTATTTTCTTCTATGGATTCTTTAAGGTCTTTACCTTTTTTTCTACTTATGGCTGCAAACTTTTCATAGTAGTTGTACTGCTTATTTGCCTGTCCTACATAATCAAGTATTGTTACACATTCTTTACCGTCTGCTATTCTAAGTCCACGGCCCAGCTGCTGAATGAATACTGTTAAGCTTTCTGTAGGTCTTAAAAACAGTAGGGTATTAACTTCTGGAATGTCTACCCCTTCATTGAAAAGATCCACTGTAAAGATAAATTTAAGCTTTCCACTTCTTAGGGCATGGATGGCTTCTTCCCTTTCAGCTTCACTGCTTAATCCATAAAGCACTTCTGCTTCTATATTTCTTCTATTAAAGTAATCTTTCATGAATTTTGCATGGTCTACTGAGGTACAAAAGCCAATTCCTATGGTGGTTTCCATATCTGTTAAGTATTCATACATACTCTTTATAACTAAGTCCGCTCTTTGATTATCACTGGAAATTAATTTATCTAATTGGTCCTTATCATAGCCCCCTCTTACCCACTTTACCTTTGAGTAATCTATGGAGTCAGTGATGCAAAAATACTGGAAGGGTGATAAGAGCTTGTTGTCAATGGCTTCTCCTAGTCTAAGTTCTGCTGCAATTCTATCCTCAAAGTATTCTAGTACGTTTTTACCATCCATTCTCTCAGGGGTTGCGGTGAGGCCTAGTAAAATCTTAGGCTTATAATAACTTAAAAGCTTTTGATAAGATTCTGCTGCTGAGTGGTGGAACTCATCTACAATGATAAAGTCATAGTAATCCTCTGTGGTTTTTTCATATAACCTTTGAGAATTAAAGGTTTGTATGGTTACAAAAACTTCATCTAGGGAGTTTGGAATTTTACCATTATAAAATAGCTCCCCAAAGTTTCTATCCTTTAAAACTGTTCTAAAGGTACCTAAGCTTTGCTTTAAGATTTCTTGCTTATGAGCTACAAAGAGTAACTTTGTATTTTCTCCGCTGTGTTCCTTTAAAAATCTTTTAAAATCAAAGGCAGAGATTACAGTTTTTCCTGTACCTGTAGCTGCCACCACTAGGTTTTTATGTTTATTATAAACTTCCCTTTCAACCTTAAGCTTTTCTAAGATCTCCTTTTGAAAATAGTTAGGTTTAATGTTGAATTCATAAATGGCATCTTCTTCACCTTTGTATTTTTCACTTTTTAAAGCCTTTAATAGTACATCCTTTTGACTTATGTCAAAGGTTACAAATTCTTCATCATTCCAATAGGATTCAAAGGTGGCTTCAAACTTTTCTAGCACATCCTTTGAGTCCTTTTCAGTGACCTTTATGTTCCACTCAAGTCCGTAATCAATGGCTGATCTAGAAATATTAGAGGAACCTATGTAAGCTGTGGAAAATCCAGTTTCCCTTTTAAACATATAAGCTTTTGCATGATGCTTTGTTCTTTTGGTATCATAGGATATCTTAACCTCAGTGTTTGGTAGCTGTGATAAAAACTCAATAGCTTTGTAATCAGAAGCTCCCATATAAGAGGTTGTTATAACTCTAAGGTTATGATATTTAGTGAACTCTTCTAAAGCTTCCTTTAAAATTCTAATACCCGACCACTTTATAAAGGAAACTAAAATATCTACTGAATCTGAGCTTCTAATCTCAAGACTTAACTCATTAGCTAAATTAGGTTCATTAGTAGCATTAGTAAACAAACTACTTTGTGTTAGAGGAGTCTTTGGCCTTATTGCCTTAGTCTTTTTGTTAACAGTGCTTACGTTGTTTTCCTTTGAAGTAATAGAATAAAGCATCTTACCTTCTTGAGCTACTAAATCCTCTAGAAACGCCTCTTCTCTTTCCTCACAAATTAGCTTAATTATTTTATTGCTAAGATTTATTTGTTTATCTAAGGCTTCTTTATCTTCCTTCTTATCTTCATTGATTTGCCTAAGTGCCAGCTCCATAACCCCTTTTAAATGCTTTGCTAAAATTATGTTAGCCTCTTCCTTTTCAACCTCTTCAAGCTCAATATTTTTATCAGCCTTATCTATGTATTCTTTTAAACTTTTAGTTATTAACTGTTCATATAAACCTTCTTTGAAATCCATAATGTTCTCCATTGTTCATGAAATTTATTTAGTTTTACTTATAAAAAATCCTTTTTCAAACCCAGCTTGTACTAACTCTTAAATTTTTATACTTATTTTTTATAACTTATAACATTTTCAATATGCTGCTTTTTAACCTCTTCTGATACATTTGTATAGCCTTTAAGCCTTCCATAAATTTTGTTTATTTCGTTAACATCTAAACATAATTTACTTTCTGAAGTTAAAGTATTAAGTGTGCGCAATAACCTGTATCTATTTATGACCTTTATATCTGGCGATGTAACTTGCACTTTTTTCAACTCACATCTTTCGCTAAACACAATTATAGATCTAAACATATTAGAGTTTTCCATGTTCAATAATTTTATTAAATGTTTAATGTGTGTTTGGTTTTGCCATATTGGATTATAAAACTTTTCTTTTTTTCCACTTTTAAAAGTTTGAGTCCAGTTTTTGTTTTTCTCATCTCCATAGATCCATCCACTGTAGTTTTTAGATTCCATTACATAGATTCCTTTTTCGTGAATCATAACTACATCAATTTCAGTGGTTCCTCCTGTTTCTTTTGGAACATACACATTAGTTAAGATTTTCTTATTTCCATTGACCCTATCTAATATGTTAAAGGTTAGATACTCGCCATAAAAACCTGCATCAAACCTAACTTTAAAATAGGTATTGCCTGTCTCTTTTTTATAGTTGCTTTTTTCATATTTGCTATAATCAACATATTGAACTGCGGCAACTACTAAAACTACTAAAACTATTAATAATATAAATCCAATATACACCCCTAATACCTCCAAATCCCTTCTCTTATAAACATATAACATGTTTATTAATATTATTTACAGTATAGCATTCCATTTGTAAAAATTTTGTAGAAATAAGTCAAAAAAGTTCAAATAATCTTGGATTAGATTACTTAAACTTTTATTTTTAGTTAATTTAAATAATATACCTAATAATTTTTCTAAACTTATTGCATTTTCTAAACATAGCAGCGAATTTTCATCACCTAAATTTGAAACATACTATTCAATGGTTTTTAAAATACCTCAGTATTAAGTTTTGGACATATCTCCACTTTTGTTTTCGCTATTTTTACTATAGATAGTTTATTAATAGATTTGGCTTATTTATTAAGTTATGTTTTAATACAATGTTGAAGTATGTGCAAGTTATGAAGTTGGATGACTATTTGTTCATATTATATACAAACCATGGTGTTGTTTTATCAACTTTGCGGTGTTGCTAGCGGAGCCATTTGCTGATGTAATTGCGGTTTCTACCACTGTTATTATGTCCTCGATTAACTTTAAGAAGATTTTAAGTGAAAATACAACAGCTAGAGAGTTATAAACTTAAATCCTAGGAATTCATTTAATTCCTAGGATTTAAATTTATAACAAGCTCAGTGTATTGCACTGGTTTATACTCTTCCAAACATTTGTTTGCATTTCCTATTGAAGCTATCTTTCTTTCATATTAAAAGATAAGTAATGGTACTTTTCACTACAAAAATGAAGGGGAGAGTTTTCTGAAAACAGGACTTATCAGTGCTGACAATGATGAAAAAAACTTATGTTAAAGTTTAATGTGCCTTATAAGGTTCACTTTTAATTACTTTTTAGTTCTAACAAAACCTTCGCCTATTATCCACAAGCATTGCTCCAACTTCTACCCCCATAGTTTGAAGGGCTGCCACATCAATGTGCACCGCACTGGTACTTACGAATTTTCTTTCGCTGTTATCTTGTCTTAAAAATCGAGTATTAAAACTTCCTAGATAGTAATTTTCATTTTGTAGCACCCTTGCAAAATCAAAGGGTCTATCCTCATAAAAGGGAGTTTTAATTCCTTTTTCCTTACATTTTTTCAGGAGTTTACTATAAAGGGCTTTTATATTGATTCTAAGGATGTAGGTAGCCTTTTTATCTATTATGGCATCGTAATCATATTTCCACTTTATTTGTCCTTCCCCTGCCAGCTCATTCATCACCTGAAAGATTTGTTTTAAATTGGTATAGTTTATTTCTAAGCACTTACGGTTTACTTCTTCCTCTCCTTTAGTTTCCTCAGCCAGGTTATGAATATATTGTTCATCATTATTACCCTTTGTAAAAGCTTTTACGTCAATAGCTTGTCCATTAAAAGTGAAAACCTTTATAACCCTACTTTTTTCAGATCCAAAAGGTTCATCATAATCTTTATTTGCACCTGCTGCCACCTTCATAAATTCACCTTTATTTATTGTTTTATCCTCTGTAATAAATCTATCCATAGTATCTTTTATTAATTCCATAACTAAATCCCCCTTTTATTTACATAGTTTTCACTACAGCCTAAAGCTTAAAGCTATTTTTTTATTACTAATATTTCTTCCATTCTTTGATAGGTTCCACTCCATTTCATTGGAATCATGCCGGTTTCTCCCTGTCTTGCTTTTCCAATTAATAATTCCATGTCCTCTTCCTTTGCTTCTTCTGGCTCATAGTAGGCATGTCTGTAAACAAACATTACTGTGTCAGCATCCTGCTCAATAGCTCCAGAGTCTCTTAAATCTGCAAGGATTGGCCTTTTATCCACTCTGGTTTCTGTAGCTCTGTTGATTTGAGACAGGCATACCACTGTGATATCTAATTCCTTTGCCATTCTTTTTAGCTGTGAAGAAATGTTTGATACCTCTAAGTTTCTATTTCCAAAGGTTCCTTGAACTCCTATTATTTGAAGATAATCTATAAACACCACGTCTAATCCTTCCTTTTCCTTTAATCTTAAACATTCACTTTTAATATCTTCTAAATAAAGTACTGAATCATAAAGCTTGAAATTATAAGTGGAGAATTTTTCTATATGACTCTTAACCTTAGTGAATTCCTCCTCTGTTAAGTTGGATCTCTTTACTTTATTCATGGGTATCTTACATAGGGCTGCTGCAATCCTTTGAAAGCACTGATTTTTGCTCATTTCTATGGAAAAGTAAGCTACTTTGTTCTTCCCTTTTATGGCTGTGGCAAGAGCTAAATTCATGCTAACAGCAGACTTTCCCATACTTGGTCTTCCAGCTATAATCATCAGTTCCTGCTTTTCAAAGCCTCCTAAAATACGGTCCAGAGACTTATAGCCTGTACTATTGGAAGATAAACTTTTTTCTCCATTTCTTATAGCTTCTATGTCTCCAATAAAAGTTTCTACCCCTTCTTTTATATCCCCATTGTGTCTTTTCCCCTGACCTTTGATATGGTTTATGGTGGTCTCTAGTTCATTTATTATTTCACCAATGGTCTTATTACCATCATGGGCCTGTTGTGAGGCATTATTAGAACAGCTTATAAACCTTCTTAAATTTGCTTTGTCCTTCAAGATTTCGCTGTAGGTTTTCACATGTGCCCCTGTAACTGAACTTGCTATTACCTGGCTTAGATAGCTGATTCCACCCACTAAAGGCAGTTTCTCTCCTAACACTTCCTTTAAGGTGATAAGAGTTATAGGAGAAATGTTTTCATGGAGTTCTCTCATGGCAGAATAGATTATTTTATTTTTCTCGTCGTAAAAATCCTCTGGACTCAGAAAATCATAAATCTCCTGCATTAGTTTATTTTCTTTTATTATTGCTCCTAAAACCTCTGATTCTGCCTCTAGGTTAAATCTTCTATCCATTTTATTTTCTACTCCCCTCCAAAATCTTCTTCCGCTAGGTTTTTGCTGTAAAGTTTCTTTGCACTGCTATCTTCTTTCTTTGCCTCTGATTTTTTATTAGTCCTGTATTTATTAATAGCTTCCTCTGCCCCATGAAGGGTTTGAATCCCCTCAGATAACCAGTTGTTTAATATGCCAGATACATAATTTAAACTTCTCTTATTTTGATAAACTGCTTCTTCAAGAGCCTTTAAAACTAAAGGTTCTCCCATATCCTGAACCCAGCTATTTAGCTTTTCTATTTCCATGTAAGAGGGAAGATGAAAGTTGTTTTTAAAGCACTCTATAACTTTATTTTTTGTGGATATCCCTGATTTACCTTTCTCAAGGTGTTCATCCTTGTTACTATCCTTAATATCTGCTGCTATTTCATCCCTAACCTTTCCATTTGTATTACTTAATTTGTTCATTGATATTTCACTAGAGCTCTCCTCCATTGAGTCTTGAGGTTTTGATCCATCATCGTCTTCAACTGCAGAGTAAATTATGTCCCCTATAGGTTCTTCTTGCTCAATATCCGAGTCTACTGGCAACTCCCTAAAAACAACATCCTTAAAGATTTCCCTAAGAAGCTCCGGCTGGTCAGTGCAGACTCTTTTGCAAATCTCATAAAAGCGGTTTATAAATTCTGCAGTTTTCACCTTTTTAAGCTCCTTATTTATACAGGTTCGAATATTCTTATGATTATGGATGTTGTTGTATTTATACCAATTCAAAAGCATAATCTCCTTGGTTTCTTCACTGTATAGAATCTTTCCCTTGGCTTTAAAAAACTCTAAATGCTGAAGAATCATTTCCTCAGAAATCTTAAGCTCCACTTGAGTCATAGTAGAACTAATATTATAAATTCCACATTGAGTAGTCCTTCTGTTGGTTAAAAGAAATATATAAATAAGCTTTTGTTCTGGTGTTAGTTCTAAGATAAAATCATCCTGCCAAAATTCAATATCTATTGGTCTATACATAAAAACATATCCCCTCTCTTATACTATGGTAAATAATTATAGGTCCTTGTTTCCTTATCTTCATGAAATCCCTGAGGATACTCATTTCTTGCTTGGTTCAGCTTTATAAACCTGAAGATAGAAAGACGGTCCCCCCACTTACCAAAATTTTTATAATATCTATTTGCAATAATTAGATATGCAGAAGTTTAGAAGTTTTCATGAAATTTCGAAAAAAATTTTGAAAAATAAAAGAACCATTACTCTTTACATAATAATTTTCTGAAGATATTTTAAATAAAGACTTATAAAAATTTCAACAAATCCAAAACTTAGTTAAATCCTTAAAGGTTTTTAAAACTGTTAGTAGGTTTATGATGAATCAATGGTTCTTTCATAAACCTTTTTATTATGTAGTAGTTTATTTTTTGTATTGTTGTTTTTGTTTAAGTCAGGTGGTTGGTATGGGGTGATTTATCTATGTTAGACTTCCAAAGTGGCAGTTTCTCAGACAAGATTAGCTGCTTTGGTGACAATCTAGATCTGCTTCTAAGGTGCTTCATTAAAATGAAGTTGTTAACAAGATGAACTTGTTCATTTTGTTTAACGACTTTGGAAGGAGATTTGACTGTATAATACAGAATTTGTTCTCTGCACTCCCTACTTCTGTTAGCACCTCAGAGGTCATAGTAAAAACTGGAAATTTTTACTTGCAATTTGCTATGTTACTTAGCCAACACTTTACATTGAAATGTCCTTGAATTTTTCTTTTATTCACTTAACAAATATTTGATATCCATATTTACTGTTAAATTTTTGAAATTAATATTGTAAATCCATAATATAATGTTATAATATAAGTAAAGAATAAATATTATTTAACGATAATTATTATTATAAAGAGGTGTTTTTATGGATGTTAAAGAACTTAAAATATTAAAACAAGCAATAATAAACGAAGTTGAAGGAGCAGAGTTTTATAAATTAGCTGCGTCAAAAGAGGGTATCTCAGAAGAAGTTAAAAAGGAATTTCTTTCTTTAGCAGAAGAAGAGGTAAAACATATTGTATGGCTTAAGACTCTTTTTGAAAAGATTAAAGATGATAAAGAAGATGAATTCAATTTATCAATCATTGAGCCACTTCCATCACCAAGGATTTTTAGTTGGGATAAACTTGATAGAGAAAGTGCAACTCTTGCGGTTTCAGTGTTTGGCATAGCTATTCAAACAGAAAAAGCTGCTATTGAGTTTTATAAAAACTGTGCTAAAAATACGTCTATAGAAAAAGCTAGAGAACTATATACCATTTTAGCAAGCTGGGAAAAGCTACATGTTGAAACCTTCTCTAAAGAATATGAAAACCTGCTTGAGGAATGGTGGTCACAGCAAAATTATGCTCCATTTTAAAAAGTATGTTAATCCCTCCAGGGAAATTGCTTAAAGTTAGATTATTAAAAAACCCCGCATAAGTTTATTTATGCGGGGTTTGTTTTTACCTATAAAATTACAGTAACTTAATGATCTCTTCTAGCTCTTCAGATAACTCTTTTGCAGTGATAAAATCAGTATTCTTTAAAGCCGATTCTATTTTTGTTTCAACTAACTTTTTCTTTTGTTCAGTTTCTAAATAATCTTTGTCAAAATGACTAGCATAAATCATCTTTTTAAATTTCTTTATATTGGTTTTTCTAATTGTTTTATCTTCAATGATTAAAACAGAATCCATACAGTTTACTACAGTGTAGAAATCATGAGAAATCATTAATATAGCACCTTTATATTTTTCTATGGCTTTTTCCAGTGCTATTTGTGAATAAGTGTCTAAATGACTTGTGGGTTCATCAAGAAGCAAGAAATTCGCCTTACTTGCAGAAACTTTAGCCACTTGAAGTATGTTCTTTTCTCCACCAGATAAAGATCCTATCTTTTGATTAAGGGCACCTTCTTCAAAGCCATAGTCTGAAATATAATCTGTAACATCTTCATAATTTTTAAACCCAGCCTCTAAGAATTCTTCCAGTATGGTGTTACACTCATTTAGTGTTTTACCTTGAAGTTGAGATAAGTATGCTACTTCCATGGCCTCATTTATTTCAATAGAAGGAGTATTATTCTCAAAGATTTCCCTAAGCAGCGTGGTTTTTCCTGTACCATTGGGACCTATAATGGCTACTTTCTCGTTGGATTTAATCTCAAAGTTCACATTCTCAAGAAGTAACTCATCAAAGGCAACACTGTAATCACTAACTTTTAAAGCAATGGTTTCTTCTATTCTATTATCAATAAAAAACCTGAAATTCGGATGTTTAATATCTACAAAGGGAGCTTTAATTCTACGCTTTTCTAATCTTTCTTGAATTTTAACTCTAGCCCTTAGAGATTTTCCTCTAGCACCTTCAGCATTTTCAGTTGCAATATCTCTTAATCTTTTTATTAACTTTTCATTTCTCTCAAGTTCTTCATCATCAGCAATTGCTAGTTCTTGCATCTCAATTTTAGTTTGAAGTAATGAGAAGTTATACTCTATATAGCTTCCCTCAAACTCTTGGAGCTCCATGTTCTCAAGGTGCAGAATTTTATTGAAACAATGATTCAGTAGATATCTATTGTGGGTGATAACTAGCATTGTTCCTTTATGTGAATTAATTAGATCTTTAAGGGAATTAAGGTTTTCAAAGTCTAAAAATACATCGGGTTCATCCATAATCATTAAGTCAGGACTATTCAGCATTTCCTTAATTACTTGAATAAGCTTGAATTCCCCTCCACTAAGTTCAGATATCATTAGATCTTTACATTTCATTAAGTTTGCAAGATTTAGGTTTTTATTAATGTTTTTTTCGAAATCATCCCCATTAATTGCTTCAAAGGCATCTAATGCTTCTTGATACTTTTCTAGTAAAGGCTCAATATCAGAAGCTGTTTCCATTTCACTACAAATTGCTGCTATTTCATTTTGTAGTTTAATAAATTCTTCCCCTATATATTGGAAAACTGTAGTTTCTTCTACTTTATCTATTTGTGAGAATTGACTCACATAACCAATTCTACAATTTGGATCTATCTCTACCTTACCATCAAACATATATTTTTCTGGGTCCATAATTATATCTATCAGTGTACTTTTTCCACTACCATTTCTTCCTATAAAAGCACAATGCTCTCCATCTTCTATTGTAAATGAAATGTTATTATATATTTCCTTCTGGGGAAATGAGTAGGACAAATTTTCAACTTTTATCATATTATTACCTCTCTTTATCATAAAAAAGAGCTTATAAAAATAAGCTCTTAAATGTATTAGGCATCTGAAAATAAATAATAAGTCAAAGATGTGAAGTATATTTTGAGTTCACAAGCAAGCTTGTGCCGACAAGGAAACTGGTTCCTTAGATAGTAGAGCTATCTAAGGGTTCTGTTGACGCAGTATAAAACAAAATAGACAATCATACTGACTTATTTATTTTTTGAAGATGCCTTACTTATCAGTTTTAATTTTGCATTTGATTTTTCTGTGCGAAACACATTCTACTAGGTTCACCTTTGATAGCATAACACTTTTTATGATTAAGTTCAATGATTTTAAAAATCCATTAATAGCACACAGAATTTGTCTGCTACCTACTCATAAATATTTTAAAAAAGGAAACAATACAGGTTTTTCATTTATTCATAAAGAATGATTAACCCCTTTAACGACATTTTGGAAGGATAACTCTTCCAGCCTCATCAGTGTTTAAACAAGTTTAAGGTGGGAGTTAAATCTCCTTCCAAAGCGGCTTACCAAAATGAACTTGTTCATTATTTAAAATAAAATTACCCATTTTTTATTCTTTTAAGTATTTCCTTAGGTATACTAATATACAATCCAGAATTTAATTCCTCACTAGTATTATCTATATCTTTTTTATAATTAGTTTCTCTACTACCTGTAACTACTTTGTTTGTATTAGGTCTATTAAACTTAATTTTTTCTAGATTCTCAAATATCTTAGGTATGTTTAGTTTTCCATATCCACTCTCAGGATTAGGATAGTTTACTCCCTCATCTCTTGTAGTTCCTCCTATGATATAATTCCTAAGGCTTTGAGCATAAAGATTTGGGTTATTTTCTTCCACTATCCCCCACTGAAACATTAAAGCTACTGTACCAGCTAATATACCACCTGCTATACCTGATCCACTTCCAAGGATAAGTTTATTTTCAAGCCCCGTAGTAAGCATTTTATAAGAAGCAGTAATCACATCTGGTTTTATTCGCCCATCCCTGGTGAAGCCTTTACTGGATTCTTCTATTAGCTCTCCTGTAACTTGATTATAAAATCCAGTGCTTATCATATTCTTAGCAGTAGAAGGTGTAACTACAGTAATAAATGGATCTGGCTTTAAAAATCTAGTTTCCTTCTTTAAGAGATTCTTTTGAGTCATCCAAGCATCATATCTACCATTAAAAAGTTCTTCACCCTTAAGAGTTATTTTCCATACTCCTGGGGTTAAGTTTCTAATTAAAATATCTAACCTATTATCTGGAATTACTTTTTGTTCTTCGTAGCTTTGTAAACTAATAATTGAGGAACCAAGGTTAAATATAATATTTTCCCCATGATTCTCATGTGTTTGAATTTCTTCTAATTTATTTCCGTCTGGTGCAATTATTCCAATGGAAACTCTATCAGGTTCAATGGTAAATAAGGAAATCATAAGATTTTCTTCTCCTTCATCTATGTTTATTTCTATGGTATCTTGCCCACCAGTTTGGAAAAGATTGCCGCTGGTATGGGTTTCACCTAAACCCTGAACCCCTACACTTGCTACTGGAGCAAAACCTCTTCTTTCAGTAAGAAAATCAATATATCGCTCAAGAACTGTGCCCCCATCATGACCCCCATTATTGCTTCCTAGTGGAATATAAACAACCATAGGTTTATTTAATTCCTGTTTTAAATTTGACAGGTACTCCATTGCCTGGGCTATATCTGTTCCCTGAAATATCCCTGGACCTATATCCTTTATGCCATTTGCCTCTAATACGTTTTTTTTAGCCTTTTTTAATTTTACTATAGCAAATTCGCAGTTAGGTGCTATGCTTAAGAGATTTTCAGTTTGGTTTAGTTTTCCTGCCCCAATAATGCCTGCTATGGCTGTGCCATAGCCTGTTTCATCTTTATGACTCACAATAGTATAAGGACTCTGCACAGAACCATTAAGTTTTATTGCCTTATCAATCTCTTCATTAGTAAATTCTGTTCCATAAATAATATTTGGGTAACTTTTTTCATCATTAATGCTTTGATCCCAAATACGTATTATTCTAGTGGTTCCATCTTCCTTCATAAACCTTGGATTTAGGTAGTCTATACCTGTACTTACGATTCCAACCACTACACCACTCCCATCATAGGGTACATTACCCATTTCCATCTCCTGAAAACCACCTGTATTTTCTTCAAAAGTTGTAGGTGTTAGGGTATATGGGAAACTTCTTTGCAAGTTTGTAATTTCAGAAACACTTTGTACTAAAGTATTAATCATACCTTTTTTAACAAAAATAATTCCAAAAAACTTCCCTGTAAATAACATCTTAGCGTAATCAATGTTTTTCAATGTGTTCATGATGTCTCCTGTGTATTCCACAAAATAATCTTCATATTCTTCACTTAGAAAAAGCTCTTTAAAATTTACATCTTCTACTTTATTTATACCTTCATCAGTTTCACTCGCCTCTCTTCCAGTGGCCAACCATTCCTTAAAACTCTCTCCTTTCATTCCACTCCTCCTATGTCCTAAGTGCTTTATGCCTTCTTTATATAATTAAACTCATGTGCTATATGTTATGATAATCTCTTGGGTAATTTTACGTCCTGTATTACATTATATTAGCTTTTTCCCATATAGTTCTTTAACAAGCTAACTAATAATTATCTGATAAATTTTTTAATTGGAGCATGCTTTAAATTTATCTATAATTATGCTATAACATTTTAAAACAAGGATATTTGTTCCCCTCCAATGGTAAAGTCAGATTATTCTAGTGTTTCTTCCGTGCCTGCTTTAAAGGATACATCTTATTTATTTTTAAATTTATCCCCAACAACCTTTACCACATAAATTTTATCAAACCCGTTATACACAGATTAGGTTAAGAATAAGGCTCTTTAAAGTAAACAAAAGTGGCTGTGTCAAAATAAAATTTTGACACAGCCACTTTAATTTGAATTACTTATATTTTTGGATAAACAAACATTTCAATGCAATCTATAAAATCATTAAAGTATTCTTTAGGAATACCCAGTGTATTGTCATTCCACATAGCTCCCTTTAATATTTACTACAACTCAAGTACATACTTTATATTTGGAAACTCTCTACAATAACCTTAAGCTTATTAGAAATCTGCTGAAGCTCCTCTACGGAACTCGCTATATTCTCCATAGCACCTGATTGCTCCGATACTGTAGCAGCTACTTCTTCAATTCCAGCTGCAGATTCTTCTGCCACAGCCGCTACTCCTTCAATACTGCTTATTACAATCTCCTTATCCTCTTCTATTGCTTTTATATTAGAAGTTAAAATTCTAATGTATTCAATTGTATCCTTAAAAGTACTGTTTATAAGCTGGAATTTTTGGATGGCTTCTCTTGTAGCCTTATCAGCTTCTGCCATTATAACTTTTTCCTCATCCATACTAATCTTAGAAGCAGCTATTTCACTAATAATTTCTCTTATAATTACTTCTATCTCTTTAGTTGAACTTGAGGATTGTTCTGATAGCTTTTTAATTTCATCTGCAACCACTGCAAAGCCTCTTCCTGCATCTCCCGCTCTTGCTGCCTCAATGGCTGCATTTAGTGCAAGAAGATTAGTTTGTTGTGATATCCTTTGAATTGCACTTAAAATTGTTCCTACAGAATCAGATTTGCTAGATAAAAGTTCTATGTTTTCTGAAATTTTATCTAGGGCTTTATTATTTGCTTCAATACTATTTATTAGCTTTGAAGATGACTCCAAACCCTCTTCACTGATAAGTTGTGACTGGGTTGAAAGCTCAATTACCCTATCTGAGCTGCTTGAAGATTCCTGTACCTTTTCAGCAAGACTTGATAGTTGCTGTGAACTGACCTCTGAATTTCTTGCTTGGTCCACGGAACCAGCAGAGATTTCATCCATAGTTAAAGATATAGCTTGTATACCTTCAACAGTCTCGTCTATATAAACTGAAATTTCTTTAGAATGAGAAAAAATATTCTCTGAATTATCTTTAAGTGTTTGTATAGTTCCTCTTAATTCTTTTCTTAAGTTAATTACAGCTCCTGCGATTACTCCTGTCTCATCTTTATTCCCTAGGATTTTTTTAAACTCTTGTTCACTTTCTTCCTTTAAGTCTAGCTTAGTGGTCCTATTTATTAGTTCTGTTATTTGAGAAATAGGCTTAGATATTCTACTAGAGAAATAAAGTGCTATGGTAGAAAACACTGCTAATAACACTATTACCATAACTCCAAAACTAACTATCAAACCATTTAAAGGCTTTAAAACTTCTGCCTTAGAAACTGCAAGTCCCATTTTCCATTTAGCTGAAGCTATTGGAGCAACGGCAAAATATTTCTGCATACCATCATAGTCCTTTAACTCTGTAAAGCTAATTTTAGAAGCATCTTGGCCTAATATACTACTTAAGCTTCCATCTAAAACCTTTGTAATGCTTTTCATTCCCTCTGGACTAGGCTTAAATTCTGGATTTTTATGTACTATTATTTCATTATTTTCTCCGATTAAAAAACCATAACTATTATTCATTGGCTGAGCTTTTTCAACCTCAGTAATTATGCTTTCTATATTTATATCAGTTGCAACAACTCCCGCTGGAGTTCCACCTTTTTTAACAGCCTTTGCAACGGTAATAATAATTTCCTTTGTATCTGAATCTACGTAGGGCTCAGTGTAAATTACATTATCTGAAGCCATAGCTTTAACATACCAGTCTCTTTGAGTACAATCATACCCTTCTTCTGGTACCCACTCACTTGCACTAAGAAAACTCTTATCTTGAAAACCTATGTAAACATCTAAAATACCTTCAAGGCCCTGTGACCTACTTTGTAGATACTTTAATGTATTTTCATTAGTGTAAGTATCATTGAACTCAAGAGATGCTCCAATTTCCTTAACTAAATTTCCCTGCAAAGATAACCAACCATCAATAGATCCTGCATATTTTTCTGACATAACCTTAAGTTTTTCAGTAGATTCTTCCATGGTAGTTTTAAAAGAAAGATAATAACTTATTAATGAAGAAAATAATAAGCTAAAAAAACAAACTAGTGAAACCAAAGTAACAATTTTGGACTTAATACTTTTCATTTGTATCCCCCTTATTAGATTGTTTTTATTCGTCAACATTTGATAATATTTCCCATATTTTCATTTGTTTCTACAGATATTTTACCAATTCATTATGGTAAAGTAAACACTTTAAGAACAAGTTTAACTAATATTCAAAATAATATTAAAATTGTCATATAGTAAACACCCTATAGTTATTTAGATTCCAGACATGATAGGTGTAATTTTAAGGTGTTAGTATTGTACTCCCATAAAATAAAGCCCCGTGGTAGATTTCCACATGGCTTTATGTTTTAACTCATCATTCCTTTGGCTATTTCTTTTACTCTCTCTAAACTTAACTCTGTAGTCTCTGCAACTAATTCATAACCTATGCCTTTATGAAGTAAGTTCCTTGCTATATGTTCATAATTTAATCCGTTTAAAAGTAATTTAAGCTATATTTTCTTTTTCCTCTTCAAGGTCTCTTTTTTCAACTAACGGGACATGTTAGTGCAATAATGATTTACATTAAAATAGTAATACACATCATATTCACGTATAATTAGAATAAAATGGTAGTAAAAACATATTGGAGGGGTTCTATGAAGCTATTAGGGGAACAAATTTATCTTAGACTTTACAAAACTTCTGACGCCAGAGAGTTAGTTAGCTTGCATATAAGAAATCGCGAATTTTTTCAACGAGTTTGCCCATCAATCCCAGAAATCTTTTATACAGAGGAATATCAAAAAACACGCCTTGAAAGGGCTTTAAAAATGGCAGAGGAAGGGCAATTATATGCCTTTGGAATCTTTTTAAAAGCAACTGATAAACTTATCGGAGACATTTCATTAACTCAAATTGTTAGAGGAGATATGCAAAGCTGTTATACGGGATTTACTTTAGACAAGGAGTATAATGGAAAGGGTTATACAACGGAAGCTCTTCAACTTGTTGTAGACTTTGCCTTTAGAGAACTAAAACTACATAGAATTGAAGCAGGAGCTATGACTGACAATATAGCATCTATTCGTGTACTTGAAAAGGCTGGGTTTGAAAAAGAAGGTATAGCTAAAGAAAATCTAAGGATTAATGGAAAATGGACAGATCACCAAATATTGGCTATCATCAATAAGTTGGATGTGTAAGCTCATTTCTGATAGTATTATGTAACGAGGTTTTGTTATCTTTCTAAGGAGTTGCGCGCCAACTCTCTTTTATTATGGAAGATTCAGTAATGTTTCACTTAAACATAAGTGATTAATTCCCTTTATACTAAAGACTTGAATGGATGATTCCCTAATGTTTCACTTAAACTAAAGGGTAGCGTTAGTTTAATAAAAAGGACATAACATATTAGTGATATATAATATGTTATGTCCTTTGTTTTATTAACATTTTTTAAATTTAGGTCTTGATAAGTATTCTTGTACTTTTATATAGAGCTTGTTAAGCTTTTAATTCGTGCAAGGCACTACATGTTAATAGCATCGCTAAGCTTCTATACTTTCTTTTCCTCTACCAATAGATTAAGCGCAGGAATATCTGCTGGAGCCCACTGTAGGGATTTCAAATTTTCTTTTTTAAGCCAAATTACCTTATCATGCTCTGATGCAATAGGCTCTCCCTTTACAATAGCACATTTAACTGTAATTAGATTTATAATAAAGCTATCGTACTCATGAGTATTATCATGGAATACTTCCTTAAACTCAATATGGCATCCAAGTTCCTCTTTAATTTCCCGAGTTATGGCATCATTAATTTCTTCATTTTCTTCAACCTTACCACCAGGGAATTCCCACAGGTTAGGTAGCGTCATCTTTGTGGACCTAAGGGCACATAAGATTTCTGAGTTTTGGTTTTCTATAATTGCACCTACAACTTTAATAAGTTTTTTCATTTGTAACACCTCGGGAATAGTTTAGCATAATGGGATAAGTTTTTGAAGATTTGTATAGGGAATTAGTGCCCTGTTTATTTTCATGGTTCAAAGTAGTTTTTATTTCTATCCTGTGAAGCCTCATCAAATTAGTGGCTTTAATGAGGTTAAAGGGGCATATGTGCGATATTATCGATCCCCATAATATGGATAATTGGAATTTGTATGGTTGAAACAAATCATGTCAAGTTTATCCTGATAAATAAATTCCCCTTAATCTATGTTACGGCAACATTATTCCTTTTGATGCTAAATACATCTTAATCGCACCATATATAACAGGTGCCCCAGCTGTAACTCCAGCCACCGCAATATCCCCGCCTTTATCCTTGACATAATCCCACAGTGGATGACTTGAATCTATTTGAGCCTGAATAAGTTTCATGATTTCTTTTTCAACAGCTAATCCATCTTCTCCAGATGCAAAGATATTTTTGAGGATAGTCAACTGCTCTTCATCAAGTTCAAGTTGTTGTTTCTGTGTGGATAACTGCTCCTTCAATACATCAATATATGCATTTTGATTTTCAACAATCTTCTGTAACTGAACATTGGTTTCTGCAGTATTGCTTGCCGTCTGCTCAATCGCTTTTTGCATTCTTTGACGATTATTATAGGCTTCTTCGGCCATCTGCTGTGTTATTTTATTATTTTCTTCAATTTGTGCCTGGATACTTGATGCCAAATTTATTGTACGAGATAAATTCATTGTTGGTACATCTCTATTAAAAATATCGTTTGCCATGAATTTGCTCCTTTCTCATCTAAAGCTTATGTTAAATTGTTTAAATAGTTATTACCTGAAGCCCAGTGTTTCCTATTACAAATTACTATTTATATTACTCAACCTTAAATTGGAATTTGTTTGATGGGGAGTATGCTCATAATCTGTGAATACACTTTTTCAATACTCGATGATAGATCGGCATATCTTTGGCAACCGCAGTCACAGATTCAAGTTTTCCTGCACGAATCATTTCTTCTATGCGGAACGCGATCCAGGAATCGCCAATTCCAAGCTGGTATTTACCAATCACTCGCCCGATGACCATTGCTTCCTGAAATTCCTCACCTTCTGCTGCGATTTCACGAAGGATAAAGCCATCATAGAGGGTTTCCGGTGCACTGATCAACTGCCCATTCAGCGTGGCCCGCAAAGGTGCGTTCTCCCTTTGAAGCTCCTGCCAATGAGATGCACAGCTTTGTTCAAATACCGGTAGCACAGGCTTTTGCAAGGCAAGATACCGATGCCATTCTCCGGGAGCAACTTCACCCCAGCCGCTTTTTTGCACGAGATTTCCCTTTTCGTCAGGTTCCAATTCTGGGAGCTTGACAATAGAAACCTGTCTACCATGCACTTTCCACTGATTCAACTGCTCCATGAACCAATAGAGTCCACACATTTCATCTGGCTGATTGCTGTACCAGATTCGAAGGAATTCTCCCGCTGCTGCGCGTTCCTGAACCGTCTTCAGATCTTCATTTACCCTTTTAAGCATTTCCTGAGCCGCATGATGTCCCTCGTCATTTGGATAAACGCTGTATAAGTTTTCCAACGTCTGTTTCCGCTTGATACCGGGCTGATTCTCCGAAATATCTCCAACACTCAGCACCAAATTGAATCCATAGATGTCTGCTGTATTTCCACCCAAAGGGATAGCGCTCTCCCACGCCAAGCGTGCCTTTTCCTTTGCCTCTCGTTGAGCAGCTTCAACTTCCTCTTTGGTTGGCTTGCTTCCATCTGCGTGACTAACGATAACTCCAATACCCCCATCTTGATATTTCCCCTCGCCATAGTGCTGTGCCATTTTAAGACCTCCACAAGCACTATCACTGAATACGATCTCAATCATAATAATTATCCTCCTAGTCTCGGATTTATCCTTCCGCAAGATTATATAAATAATCCGTATTGCAAAATTACTATTTATTTAATTGTTTTTCACCTTTTGTTAAACTTCCTATTATTAGCCTAATGTGATTCGTTACAGCATGTCCAATTATATGGATAATAGGAAGTTAATAATCCTAGCTTAAAGCTTTAGTGATTAAATCACCTAATTCAACATTAATCCCTAATTCCCTAGTTTTATTAACACAATCAGATATCTTATCGATATATATATTATTATTTATTATAATCAACAATTTTTCCTTTGCTCGGCTCACAGCAACATAATGCAATTGCTCATCAAATTTACTTCGATAATAATAATCATCAGCTAATATAATTACTTGATCGTATTGTAATCCCTTTGAAGAATGTATTGTAGTTATTATATGTTTATAAAGTTGCTGGTTATAAGTTGGAACATACTTCGAATCACTAATTGTCTCAAAAAGACTTTCTACTTCTTGTTGAAACTTTTCTTCATCTATTAAATCTGTCAAATAACTATATAAACCTCTACATTGTTTTACGAATTCTTGTTTATTATTTTTCTCCCTAGCACTTTTAATTCTTTCAAGCAAAATTTTTAGTTCTTTTATTTTATAGGTTTCTGGCATTGGAATCTCATCATAAAAACTATGCTCACTATAATTTCTTTGTAGTAAATATAATGCTATACATCTTGAGATCCATATATGATTACTTTCCAAATTTTGATTATCTAAAGGCGACCGTGGAATATAAATCATTTCTATGCCATTTTCTTTTAAATAATCTGCATAAGCCTGTCCATCAGCATTTGTCTTAACTAAAAAAGCGATGGTTTTATTATCTTTGCACCATAATTTAATAAATATCAACATTTCATCTTTATCATCTATCTCAAGCTGTAGATACTTAACTTCATCTGAAATGTCACATGCTACATAATATGATCTCACATCATCAATAAAAATATTTGAATAATTTTGTATAGGCATATTTGATCTAAAATTATGTTTTAATATAAAAGCAGTAAATTCAGGATTATTTTTCACTAAATTTTCAAACCCTTCTGGATATCCTCCTCGCCATTCATAGATTGACTGCTTTGTATCACCAACTATAAACAAAGGTATTTGTAATATCTGGCTTACATAAAGGAAAAACTTATGCATATCTTTGTCGCAATCTTGATATTCATCGACATATATTCTAAAATATTTAGATTTTAAATATCTTCTAGATACGTGAGATTTTTGTAAAATATTCAAAGCTAATTCAAATCCAAAATTTTTCTTAGGATTTTCATATTTACAGATATAACCTTCTTCACTACCTCTTATTATCTCCAATAATTCACAATAATTATTAGTTGCTCGTTCATTAGAATAATCTGGTGTGAGTTTCTTATTATATTCCTCTCCATAGGCATCTCTTATAAATGGTTGAATGACTTCTTGTAGGATAAAATTATCATTTGTGCCCACAAAACCGTCACCTATAAAACGTCCTATTCTATCTCTTATTTCTTTAGCTGCTTTTCTCGTAAAAGTTATTGCTGCATATGTTTTATAAGTATTGTTTTTTTCAATGTCTCTTAAAATACGTTCAATAATTGTATAAGTTTTACCAGTTCCAGCACTTGCGCTAATTACGATATTTCCTTGAGCTTCTATGATTGCTTCTCGATCAGATTGGTCTGAAATTTTAATCTTCACTTATTACTCCACCAACCTTCTTAGGCATTCAAATAAGCTACTACTGTAAATTGTATTACAATCTTCATTGGTCAAAGTCTTACAGAATTCTATCATATTTATTAGCTTTGCTTGTTGCAAATAGTCTACAGCACTTTTACTAGTATTTTGTGAAGACGTAAATTTATCTAATGCAGCTGGAACAACTTCATATAAATCATTTTCCAAATCTATTTGTGATAAAAAAATATTATTTTCTTTTAACATCATAATTTTATCATTAAATTTTTTGAAATAAAATTTTTGTAACATCATTTTTTTATCAATATAAACCTCTTTTGTTTTAACATCTTTAAAACTTCTATTTTCTATTTCATCATCTTTTACTAACCTCAAACATCTATTAATTCCTAATAAGTTTATATTTTTTTCTGTTTTATTAAATTTTAAATCATTGTCAGTTTTTACAATGATACTAATACCTAAACAATCTAATATTTCGTAATATTCCTTGAAATTTACTCCATCTACTTGTAATATGTATTTCCCATTACATTCATATTTATGATCCACTGTTTCAAGAATTCTTTTAAATAGTATTGATTCTGATGGTCCCTCAATCAATAAAACCTTATCTACAAAAATAGCTTCGCATAAATTTTCATTTAATTTACTTTTAAGTTGCTTATATTCTATTGGAACTTTATAATGACATGATTGTACAATAGGTTTACCTCTAAAAGATAATTTGATCAAATTTACATTGTCCATTCTAGTTACTATTTGAGCTGAATGTGTTGTCATAAATAAATATTTAAATAGATTGTCCTCAAATATTTGGTATGACAACGAAATTTGCATAGATCTATGCAAGTGATTTTCTATTTCTTCAATTAAAAATATATTTATTTTATAATCTTCTAATTCTCTACATTCTAAGCTGAGCAAAGAATATTCTACAATCTTTTTTCTTCCATCACCAGATGTGGGATAAGAAATATCATCTCTACCAACCATGTATGGAACTAATTTTGAATATATGTTGTCCATTTCAACTTCAGATTTGATTTTAATATTTAGATTCTCATCACGATACTTTTTATATTCAGTACTTATATTGCCTTCAAATTCATTTATACTTTTAATTTCTGAAATCTGTTTATTTAAACCTTTTATACTTTCTTTAAGATTATTCTTTTCTTCTTTTGTAACAGTTTTTTCATTTCTAAATAAGTGTTTGGTATAACGATTAAATACATTTTCCATTTGTATTGATGAATCTATATAAATAACATTAAAAATTTTATCTACCTCAAAACTTTGTTGAGATCTTGGCATTATTTCAAGAGTTTCTAGAGACGATCCCCAAAGCATATCTATTTCCCCAATTAAATGTTCATCATTATACTCTGAACGCAATTGGATACAAAGTTCTCTATCTGCTGTTTTTAGTACCCCCTTTATTTTAGTATATATTTTTTTATTATCATTATCTTCTTCATCTCCTATGTCTAAAGTTAAGGTTATGATAATAGGTTTAGATGTGTCTTTTTTATAAAAGTCAGAGTCTACGCACCCCTGGAGTCTATATTTTCTATCCAACATAAATCTTATGGCATATAGTAAATTAGTTTTACCTATGTCATTTACGCCAAAAATTACATTAGAATTTCCGATGCATATATTTATGTCATCGAAGTTTCTAAAATTCTGTACGTGTAAATTCTTAAAGTTCATAAAATCACCTTTCATTTTTAATTTCAATTTCCCATTATAGACATTACATGAAATCTAATATTTACAAGTATCTTCGTATATTTCAACTCCATTGTCTTAGAAATAAATTTAAAACTTATAAACATTAATATTCTTCTGTCACTATTAATTCTTTAAAAATATTCAACAGTAAAAATTTTACCTATTGTCTCTAAACTCACGACTACACTTTAATCCAATAGGATGTAATTAATTTCATAAATGCCATAAAATATTACTCATTCAATATCTCCAATATCTCCTTCCCATACTTCTCCACCTTAATAGCCCCAAAGCCTCTAACTTTAAGCAATTCCTCTTTAGTTCTAGGATATTTCTCAATTAAATCTTCCATCTCAGCATTGTTAAATATAAAGTATGCAGCTACGTTTTCTTTCTTACAAGTTTCTAATCTGTACTTCTTTAAGCTTTCTATTAATTCTTCCTTGGTTTTCTTAACTTCATTTTTGCTTTCTACAGGCTCTTCTGATATTTCTTCAACTGCTACTTCTTTAATAACCTCTACCTTTTCATCTGAAGGTAGCTTGTACATATTAGAAGGATTTTCTATATCTACAGCAATGTTTTTTATTTCTTCTGAAGCACTTTCTTTTACATCTTTAATAAAATCCTCTTCAGTGATGCCATACTTAGCAATATTATTAAAGGAAATTGGAGCATTCATCTCCACAAGTAAGTCTGCAATTTGGTTCATGTACTTTTCTGATAGATTATATTCATTCTTCTTATTATTCTTATGTTTTTCTAATTGCTTACCTATTTGATCATACTTATAAATGCTATACTTTATATCATTAGGGCATTTGTCTTTATCAATAATTGACTTTGTATTTGCTATAACCACTAAGGATATAATTGGTAGATTATTTACATTGAGCTTCTTGGAAAGTAAGTCCTTCATAATGTTAACGTGCCTTTTGTTTTGGGAAACTGGGCTATATATTCCCTCTTTATATGCTCTACCGCCTTTAGCTCTTATGGTTCTTATAAAGTCACCATCTCTGTTTATTGTGATGTCTCCATTGAGCTTTTTAGTCTCTAATATTGCCATAAACTTATTTGTTATAACAACAAAGTCTAACTGTGCCACATAATCCTCATGTTCAATTCTAATATCATGAAGGCATAGCATTGGCATGAAAGAGTTCTTTAGCTCATAATACACATTATTTTCCCCTGCTATCCCTTGTTTAAGGAACATAATATCTCTTTCAATAAGTTCTTTCTTTTCATTATTAGCTATTTTCACATATAATTCTTCTAAATCACTAAGTTGATTGTTCTCTTTACTGAAATCCTTTACAAACATTGGTTTATTTATAGTTTTCACTTCACCAAACAAAAATTCCAAGAATGACATTTAACTCTCCCCCACATTCAAATACCATTTTCTACAATATTATTCACATTATACCACTTTGAAAATGCAAGATTTGTTGAATAATGTCAATATGTTTACATTTTTAAACTTCTTTTCATATTTTTAATTTTAAAATATAAAAAGAACCCAATTAAGGGTTCTTCTTTAGATGTATTATGATTTCCTATGATATGGTTCTCCATAATCAATATAACATAGCCTTTTGCATCTGTAGCAAACCTGCCCTCTACCTAATCTCAACATTCCTCTTAAAGGAATAATAGGTAGCTGTAAAATAACATATATAAATAACTACAATTAGTAATAAGGATATGCCTATATTGAACATAAATGCCTTATCTCCAATGTATATATCAATTATTGTGCTGTATGCAGATTTAAATGCATTAAAGAATATATAGAAACCAAAAATTGCTATAATTATTGGCATGGTAAAATACAAGGATATTTGTTTTAGGATTAGCTTGCCAATGTCTTTATTATCTATCCCTAGTTTCCTTAAAGTGATAAATCTTCCTTTATGCTCAATGGAGTCTGACAGCTGCTGCAGCGCAAGTACTGTTAAGCTTATCATGAGTAAAACTGCCCCTCCATATATTCCAAGGATTCTCATGCCTAAGGTAACATTTAAAATTTCACTAGTTTCTGCTACCTTTAATCTAATTATTAAAGGATTACTCTTTCTGTTTTCACTTAGCATATTGCTGTAAGTTTTTGTGAACCAGTTTGGTATAAGTTCTTGTTCAAGGCTTATTACCTCCTCATGACTCAGCTTTTTACTGGTACTTCCATAAAAGTCCTTAGCTGCTAAGTGTAAGTCTTTACACAAATCATCAGGTAAAATCACAAGTCCACCTTGGAAGGTTTTATAAATATACTCTCCAATAGAATCTTTGTAGTATGGGGTTAAACTAATGTTAAGCTCCCTGTGCTTTATTTTCAAAGTTGAATTTTCACTTATATAATCATTAATGAACTTCTCATCTGCAAGCTTCTCCCACTGGGTTGTGAACTCATTACTAGAAAGACTTATTTCACTATATCCAAGGATTTTTCTTAAATGATTATAATCACTTAGCCCTATAGCAAATAAGGGCATATTTTTAGGATTTGTTTCGTAGCTTTTTTTATCATAAATATAATATTGCTCTACCTCACAATAATCTTTTAAATTATAGTTCTCATTATCTAATTGCTTTACTAAACCACTAAAATCAATTTTTAAGATATCCTCTGGGTTACTCATGATATTTAATTTACTTGATGCAACGATGTCAAAAGGAATTCTATTATCTAAATATCCTAGACTCCACTGTGACAGTAAAAGTGTTAAAGTAAAGCTCAAGGCTGCACCTAAAAAGGTTAAGGAGATTGTAGCCATTAAAATAGGTGCTGTTTTTACTTTTGAAACTACTGCTCCAATTAAAAATAAATTTGTGTATTCATACTTAAACTTTATCCATCTTTCTTTAACTGCAATTAGCACATATGCTAAGGAGTAGAACAGTGCATAGGTTCCTAAAATAAACCCTGATATTGCCAGCTTTGCATAGGTGATTTCATTACCCTGCTTTAGCTCAGGATTGCTTAGCACTGGTAAAATTTTATGGATAGAATAGCCGCAAAGTATATAAAGTAAAATAGCTGCTATAAATGCACCAATATAAATTATTTTACCTCTTTTAAATTGAAATTCAGTTTTCTTTTCATCATTTAGCATATGAATGAGTTTAGTTTTACTTAAAACCCTTATATTCAAAAGTCCAATAACACAAAACATTGCAGTAAAAAATAACAAGGTTATTGCAACAGTATCCATATAAAGTTTAAAAGAAAACACAATGTTTTGATTTATTGTCATAAGAATTAAGGCAGTAACTAGTTGTGAAAATAAAGTTCCAAAAAATATTCCAAACACTATGGAGCCTAACCCCATCACAAGGGTTTCTATAAAAAACATAAAGGCCACATTTCTTTGGGGAATGCCTAGTAATATATAGGTTGCAAACTCTCTTTTACGTCTTTTTATCATATATTTATTTACATAACCTATGAGCACAACAAGTAAGGCTGTTATGATATAGGTGGTGTTCTTTAACATGATTTTAAGATATTCAAAGTTATAGGAGTCCTCTGTTATGAGTTCATAATGTGAACTTGATAGTGACATAAAGGCATAAAACAAGCTTACACATATAGTTAATGTGATGAAATAAATGGCATAATCCTTAATAGATCTTCGTGCATTACTTAAAGCTAGTTTAGCGTACATCTCTCACATCACCCCCAAGCAATGCTACCACATCCAGAATCTGATTAAAAAATTGCTTTCGTGAGTTTTGTCCTTTTATAAGCTCTGTAAATATCCTACCGTCTTTAATAAATAAAATTCTGTCACAATAGCTTGCAGTGAAGGAATCATGGGTTACCATTAAAATAGTTGCTCCTAACTCCTTATTTAACTGGGAAATCATTTCTATAAGCATTTGCGCTGACCTTGAATCCAAGGCACCTGTTGGTTCGTCTGCCAAAATAAGCTTTGGATTTGTGATTAAGGCTCTTGCACAGGCACATCTTTGCTTTTGCCCTCCTGAAACCTCGTAGGGATATTTATGAAGGATATCCTCTATGCCCAGCTCTACAGCTACTTCCTTTACCTTGGTATCAATATTTTCCTTTTTATACCTATTAATTGTCAGTGCTAAAGCAATGTTCTCATGAATTGTCAAAGTATCTAGTAGGTTAAAATCTTGAAAGATGAAACCAAGATTTTCTCTTCTAAACTTTGCAATATCTTTTCCATTAATTTTCGTTAAATCCTTGCCGTCTATATAGATATTTCCTGAACTTACCTCATCAATGGTAGATATAGTATTTAATAAAGTTGTCTTACCTGATCCAGAGGGTCCCATAACCCCTACAAATTCTCCACTGAATACCTGAAAGCTCATATCGTCAATAGCCTTCACCACATTGCCTTTGTTTCCATAGTACTTTTCTATATTTTTAATATCTAATATCATATCCAATATTATCACCTCAATTATATTGTACATAATTTCTTCCCTAGTTGATTTCATTAAACCTTACTTTAAAGTTACAACTTTGTCACTTTATAGATAAACAAGCTCAAGACTTAGTTATCTTTAAATATTAAAAATTGATTAGATTAAGGTACCTTAGTTATTTGTTACATATTGAGCTTGCAAAGATTAGAACTTTATATGTGTAGCTTTTTTGGAGAAACCACTTCTTGTAATAAATAATTTAAATGTTCAAGTGATTTCTCAATATATGAGAGGCAGTGGGTGGGATTTTACCCCAATTCTACTACAGGTAAAATTAAAGAGCCTTCACTATAAAAAAAGAGCCTATATGGCTCCACCCTTACAAAAGTTACCTTTAGGAAAAGTAATTATTACTTTTGTATATAAATCTTCCTTAGAGTCTGCCTCTATTAATAAACCTAACTTATCACAAAGTTTTTTGCAAAGATACAGTCCTATTCCTGTAGATTTATGATTTTGCCTTCCTTTGCTTCCTGTGAAGCCCTTTTGAAATATACGGTTAATTTCATTATCAGGTATTCCTATTCCGTTATCTTCAATAATAAGCTGAATACCATTTTTAATATCTCTTGTATAAATCTTAACCATAGGAAGTTCACTTCTTCTATACTTTACTGCATTAACTACTATTTGATTAATTATAAACTCCAGCCACTTACTGTCGCTGTATACACTTTTATTAAGTTCAGTTAAATCTATGTCTATATTATTGTGAATAAACATGTGCTTGTCTCTGATAAGCACATTATTCACACACTGCTCTAGGGAAATTTCCTTAATAAGATAGTCCTTCTGGGTTTCCTCGCTTCTTGCATAGAATAAAGCCTGCTCAACATATCTATCAATATTTTCAAGTTCTTTAAGTACTGCTCTTGAAGTACTTGTTCTATTATTTTCTTCTACGAGTTTAATAGCAGCTATGGGCGTTTTTACTTCATGGATCCACTGCTCGATATATTCTTTATATTCCTTACGCTGAAACTTACTCTTATTTACTTCTTCCAGCATAGCCCTTCCAGCTATCTTAATTAACTTGTAGTAAGGAACTGCATCAATAAATGGAGGTTTATCAAGTATTTCTCCCAGGAGAAATTTCTTGTCCAAACTTTCTGCAGTTTTTAAAATATCCTCGTAATATATCTTTCTTTTCCTATATTCATATATTAAAAAAACCGTATAGATTAAAGTCCAAGCTATTGCAATTGTAATTATAGTATCAAAGGTATTTCCCACACTAAAAAGAAAGGTACTTAAGGTGATTAATGCTATAAAATTAAGTAAAATAGCCTTTATTTTTTCTTTCAAATAATCTCCTAAATTCATATTATATACCCTTGTCCCCTTTTAGTTTTTATAAATTCGCTGACTCCAATATCCTCAAACTTATTCCTAAGTCTTGTTATATTTACTGTAAGAGTATTATCATTTACAAATAGTGCACTATCCCACAAATACTCCATAATGTCCACTCTTGATACTATCCTTCCCTTATTAATCAATAGGTAATGAAGTATTTTAAGTTCATTTTTCGTAAGCTCCATTTCTTTATCCCCATATTCAACTTTACTGGACAGTATGTTTAACCTAACGCCGTTATGTTCTATAAAATCTCCTGATTTTTCATTGGGGTATGCCCTCTTTAACAGTGAATTTATTCTTGCCAGGAGAATTTGACCGTTATATGGCTTCGTAATAAAGTCATCCCCACCTAAGGTTATACTCATTAGCTCATCAATATTTGTATCTCTGCTTGTGATAAATATAATTGGCACTGTTGAAAAACTGCGTATTTCTGTGCATATTTTAAACCCATCATCATAGGGCAAATTAATATCTAAAAGAATTAAGTGAGGATTGAATTCCTTCACAACCTTAGGTATTTTACCAAATTCCATAGGCTTCACAACATGATATCCATTATGAGTTAATAGATTTCCTATCTCACTTTGAAGCTGTTCATTATCTTCTACAATCATAATACTAAACATATATCTTTGCCTTAGCGAGACAACGGATAGCCAAGGCTAATCTCTCACTAATATCCTCCTCTTCTATTTTACTCTTCTACCTTCTTCACCTTTTTATTAAGGATTTTATAAAAGGATTTTGATGCTCCACATTTATCACCCTATTCTCAACTTTTGGATATTAAAAGTTGATAATCTAGAGTGAGTAAAGTTTATTTTATTCTCACATTATACCATAATATGGCTATACAATTCATTTCATTATATTTACAAATAGAAAATGAGCCAATATGTCAAATCACATAATGACTCCTTATTTCTCAATAAAATCTTATTTATTTGTGGTACGGTTCTCTGTAACAGATTTAACCTAATCCAAGCTAATAGCCTACTTGTATGCCATACTCTGTTTTCTTAATAGCTACCTTTAAGATTTTTGTACCATCTATATCTGTTTTCAGATTCATTTTTATCTTTATAAATATTCATTATTTTACCCAAGTTAAATGCAAATTCTATAAAGGATTGTCCGGTTGAAGTTACTATATTTCCATCCACTACAACATCCTCCTTAAGTATTATAGATTGCTTAAATAAATCTATATAATCTGCATCAGCTTTTAACCCATCGCTATCTCCTGTACACCTTTTATTATTCAATATCCCATAAGCTGCCATGAGCTCTGTTCCTCCACAGATCCCTGCAATAACTTTTTCATTTTTATTCATATTTTCAATGAACTTCTTAAGAATAGCATTTTCGTAAAGATAGGCTGGATTACCACCTGGTATTACAAATAAATCAATGTCGTCAGGGTTAAGCTCTTCAATTAGTTTATCTGGTACAAATTTTTGTTTTTCTTCACTTATAAAAACTTTATTTTCTAAAGCTGCAGTAATAACATTGTGTGAGGAAAATTCTCCAGCTACAAATACAACCTCGAATTCACAAAAACCATCATAATAAAAAATACATATATTCATAAATATCCTTCTTTCTATATTATAGTTCCTTAAGAACTTTTATTATTTTTTCATTAATAAATTTTGAAGATTCTTTTTCTAACATTCTAAAATATAAACTTCTTAAAAACCCCTTTATATTTACTTTCAGATGATAACTATCAATGTAACTACTTTGGTTCTTGTCACCCATAAACCCTTGTAGCCAGTGTATTATTTCAGAATCTCTTAATATTTTTCGATTAAGTATACTCTCTACTACTGTAACCATCCTTTCACTTTCTTCATCTATATAAACATAGTAGCCTATACATACCTTAGCTTTTAAACAATTCAATATGTTTATTAAATCATTTTTATTAATATAGCTGCATTGAGCTAACTCATCTAGTGCATCTGCAGTATGAGCCGCTGAGTGAGCCCATCCTTTTTCCTCAACATACCCTCTAAGGTCTCTTTCCTGTAGCATATATTCTATAATTTTTGTCTTTACCTCCTTGAGCATTTCTTCTGATAAGAAATTATCTTTCCTAAATTCATATATAATAAGTGCTACTATTAGTACTGAGAATGACCTTTTAAAAACACTATCCTCATGGTTTTCACCTATTTTATAAAAGAGATGAGAATTGCCTAGACTAATATTTAGCAATTCTCTAAGTTGTTCAAAGTTTAATCTATTTTCAGTTATCCAATGGTATAAAATTCCATATATCAACTCATCCCTAAGTGTTGGATTTATAGACCCTATATTCTTCATCATTTCTAGTGCAAGTGTAAAGTAATTTTCATTTTTTTCTAGTAAAAAATTATTACTTTGAATTTTTATTAGTTTTTCCATTAGATTGTTTTCTTCAACAGTCATAATATATCCCCCTCACCTTCCGATACTCTATATTTTTATTATAAAGCACAATGACTGACACCTATATGTCAGTCATTGTATTTACTATATATATTTTTAATATATACTCGGATTTCTTCTCTTAACTTTTTTGGAGCTATAACTTCACATTTATAACCAAAGCTCAAAATAAATTTTTTTAGCCCCTCATCATCAGGAAAGCAATCCTCAACTATATATTCTTGATTTTCTATAACTCTAATTTTATCTTTGGAAAAATACTCACTTAATTGCTCACCTATTTCACTGGAAAACTTTAATGTGATAAGAATACTGTTTTTTTTATAACTTTCACTAAAAATTCTCTCAATTTCCTCTTTTGAAATTGAATTTTTAATGAAAATTTCACCTAGCTTCATATTTCTTACTCTAACAAGTTTAAAACTTCTATAATCCCCTCTTATCCTGCAAAAGGCAACTATATACCACTGGCCACCAGCAAACTTTATCTGGATTGGTTCCACTATTCTCTCTGAATATTCCATTTTTCTATTAATATATTCAAATTTCAATATTCTATTATTTTCAATTGCAGTATTTATCAAGAATAAATGCTCTCTGAGTTCCTGTGCCATACTAAAGTGTGACATATCTATACTAAACTTTTCATAGTGTCTCTGTTCATTATTCCGTAAAGCTTCAAATTTTAGTACTATATCATTAAATTGTGGGTTACTGCCAAATAAAATTTTTAAATTATCCATTACAGCAATCAAAGGCTCAATTTCTTTTTTATTAAAGAATAGGTTATTTAAATTATAGTTCTCCATAATATAAAAGCCCCCACCTTTTCCTCCAATAGCTGCTATAGGAACTCCTGCTTCACCTATTTTTTCTATATCCCGATATATTGTCCTTAGGGATACCTCAAAATGCTGCGCAAGTTCTCTTCCCGTTACTGATGGCTTTTGTGAAAGAATTATTAAAATTGATAACAATCTATCTGCTCTCATAATATAAATACGCCTTAAACGTTACCTACCTTTCTTGGGAAATTACACTCTTACTATGATCTATAAATCTTGATATAAATAGCATATCCTATGGCATTCCGTGAGGTTCAGGAAAATTTCATTTATATCATCTCTGGAATAGTTTAACATATTGAAAGAGATTTTTTAAGTGAATTTCCTACATGAATATCAAATCTTATGCCATTATCAATCTTATCTTCACTATTATTTTAGTAAACCCATTTCTGTGGCATATTTCTATGATAGAGAGGTTTCTTAAATTAATATAAAAGTTAAAAGCTGTTTCAAAGGTATTGTTGTACTTTTGAAACAGCTTTTATATTTAACTTACCTGCTCTTACTTGAAGCTTTAGAGGTAACAAGCACTAATTTTATCATAAACCTAATGTGATATCCTTAAAATCATTATGATAAAATTAAACTTTTTATTTTCCAGTTGTAACTCCTTCAGTTAACTTCTTAAGACCTTCAAAATCTATTTCACCTTTATTGCTTGACCCTTTAGCACTGCCACCTTTGTGGTTTCGAGTACCAACTTCTGTATCTGATTTAATAACTTTATTAGCCTTTTTCATAAGATAATCACCTCCTAAGATAATTTGAATTACATCTATTATAATTTCATTAATTCAATTAATTATGTAGGAAATTTTCTTATAGGTTCATGCGGGTGGTTAAGTTATGATTTGGAATTATCTTAGTAAGTTTCACCATAAAAGCCATGTGTAATTTTAAAATGTACTCTTTGTTGACATTCTATTTTGCAGATGGCTTTTTATTGTAGCATTTGGGACAATTATCCCTGTAAAGAGAGAAAATTTCTATAACAACTTATAAACCTCTGACATATCAGGCTCCTGTTCAAGTGGGTAGATTTTATGGAAGATTATATTTTGATTTTCATCTAAAACCACTATGGCCCTTTGTGCAAAGCCCAGATTATCCATAAAAACTCCAAATTGTGCAGCTACATGGCCATGGGGCCAGAAATCAGAAAGTAGTGTAGTGTTTTTGAAACCATTGGTATTTGCTCAGGCAGCATTAGCATAAGGTGAATCCACGCTAACTCCTAAAGCAATGGCATTAGAACTTTGAATTTTCTCATAGTTCTCTTCCAGAGAAGTTATCTGCTTCTGTCACACTGGAGTAAACGCCACAGGATAAAAGGATAAAATCACCTTTTTCCCTTTGAAATCTTGAATACTTACCATGTTTTCTTTTGAACTCATTAACTTAAATTCTGGAGCTTTATCTCCAACTTTAATATTTGTCACATTATCATCTCCTAAAAAAATATATAAATATTTTACCTCTATTTCTTTTTTTTATTAGAAATAAAATAGCAGCTTTGAAAATCCACTCAGATAACAAAGCTAAATTTCCAATATAAGTAAAGGCCAAACCTCTAACCCTCCTAGAGCTACGAGATTTGCTTGGAATTGTGCTAAAGATAAGTTCTTTCATATAACCCTTCTGGGGCACAACAAAAAACCCTGTGGTTTATCTCCACAGGGCTACTAATATTAATTCATCAATCTAACATAGCTTCTCATCATATATATTTAATAGTCCAACTTCCTTAACCCTATTATAAAGCTCTTCACTATCTATTGAGTAAAGGCTAGTTTCCTTCATTCTTTCAAAGTAAATTGATCCAGCAAAGGTGAATTTAAGCTTATCACCATCTGCCTCATACATCTTTTCATTAGAAAAGGCTATAAAATCTCCTATGGCTAAGGTACTTGGCAGTTCAATTTCAGGGAGATTTAGTGCACATCTTACACTGTTATGTCCAGCTAGGTATCCTGTCACCATAGCTTCGGTGTGACCAATGTAGAAACCACTTTTTTCCCCCGCCACAAAGAGGTTGTGAATGCCACGAACCTTCATGGTGTTTTCCCTTGGTGCGATGGATAAATGCCTAATAGAGTTAGCCACTCCTGCTGAATATGGGTCTTCAAATCTTGCTCTTTCAAAGCCTTTTATCTTTCTTAACCTTTCAATAGGATAGTAAGGTGCCATTAGCTTTGCATGACCAGTATCTAAGAGTATTATATTTTCTGCAAAGGCATCTAAGGAATAGTGCTGACATATTTTTATGTTTAACTTTTCAGTGTTTCTCTCCTCTGGTGATAGCGGGATTATGGCAACTCCTTCTTTATTGAGTTTTTCTTGAATTTCCTCACTAAGGGTGTCCTTATTCACCTTTATAGAACCACTGAAGGAGCCATAATTTCCATCTTTACGCCTACCCATCATATCCTTGATACCACATTTTTCTGTGATACTTACTCTACCACCAAAGGTTGGGCATCTTAAAATGCACATTGCACAGCCATTGCCGTACTTATGGCAATTATTCATGGGGCCAGTAGATCCAGTGGTTTCCACAAAAGCATCTCCTGTGATTTTCTTTCCTTCATCTAGTATGATGGCTTTTATCCTTCCATTTTCAAGTTCCACATTCTTAGCTGTGGTGTAGAATAATATCTCAATGCCCATTTCTTCTAATTTGTTTCTTACTTCGCTTTCAACTATATTTACATCGTATATGCTAGCATGTTTATGTCCTGGGAAATCTACGTTTTTATGCCTTGAGCACCTATCTGTAATTTCAAATAATTCTCTTCCTCCAAGTAATATGGATTCTTCTGCAGCAGTGTATCTTCCGTTGTTTCTAGTGAGTCCTCCCACGTTGCCAAGGCCTAACAGTAGATCAGTTCTTTCTAGTAAAGTTACCTTTGCTCCAGCTTTCTTGGCAGCTATAGCAGCAGCGCACCCTGCCCATCCCCCGCCAATTACTACGATTTCTTTCATTTACTGTCCTCCCAAATATTACTCTTTTAAATATAAAAAACCAAAGTTAATACTTAAATCATACAAGGTCCATGTTGGTTATCTTAAAAGATTTAGTGATGAAAATTCATACTTTCATTATTGAATCCTGTAGTTATACAATTATTATTCTATGAACATAGACTAGAATTGGGAACTAACTTCTCGTGAAAAACAATCGCAACCAATGTTGCTTGCAAGTTCTTGGTGAGTAAAAGGCTCATGAAGAAGGTTTATTGGAAATCATTGAACCATGGCGATTCAAATGTTAGAATATTCAAGTAACAAACTAAATTCTTTACAAAATGTGTACTGTATATCTAGTTTAAAGTGCATGTGGAATTTTAGTATAATTATAAAGAGATAAAGTATGAATGCCTAATAAAAGGAACTTCACTAAAAATAAGGAGGAAGATTTATGCTATTTATGTTAATTGTTAAAGCTTCGAAGAATTCAGAAGCAGGAAATCTCCCAAGCCCTGAGCTCATGGAAGCCATGACGAAATACAATGAGGAATTAGTTGACGCTGGGGTGCGGGTTATGGCTAAAGGACTTCATCCAAGCTCCAATGGGATTCGCCTCTCGTATGTTGAGCCAGGGGAAAAGCCAGTGGTTACATATGGCCCATTCACAGAATCTCAAGATTTGACTGCAGGATTTATTTTGATTGATGTGAAGTCCAGGGAGGAAGCTATAGAGTGGGCTATGCGGATGCCAGATCCTCAAGGGTATGGTGAAGGTGAGATTGAATTACGTCAAGTATTTGAGTAGTGAGAGCCTGGTTATAGTTCAAATTATAACCAGGAAGTGCTATCCATCACTCACCTATAGAGGTTGCAGTAATTAGCAAGTATATTCCGCTATATTTACTTCCAAATTTTGTTAGCACCTGCGAGATGCTAACAAAATTTAGGATAATATTTTTGCTTATAAAGCCTACTTCATTATTCCGTAAGTATGAATTATAATTATTGTAACTTAAAAGAAAGGACCATAAAAACTTGAGAGTATATATTGCTATAGATTTTGAAGATTACGTGAAGAATTATTTAGATAAAATAACATCCTCTATAAAGAGCCACTGCAGTGAGGGGAGTTTTACGGAAAAGAATAACTTTCATTTAACAATTCGGTTCATAGGAGAAGCAGATGATGTTCAGATTAGCAAAATAAAAGAAGTGATAGATAGGTCAGTATTAAAGGTAAGTCCTTTTAAATTACTGTTGAGTAACTTAGGTATTTTTAAAAGAAAAAAGACAAATATTTTATGGCTTGGAATTGCAGAAAATCCTGTTCTTAATGAGCTTTCTAAAGAACTTTCCACCCTATTAAATCAAGGGAAGATACCATTTTATGATAAGGGTTTTATGCCACACATCACTTTAGGCCGAAGAGTATTATTTCCTACAGATTCTATAGAATTAAACAATTTAATTGAATTTGATATAATTACTATTCCAGTAAAAGCAATAACCTTAATGGCAAGTAAAGAAGAGAATGGAAAACTAAATGGTGTACCTATTTACGAGGTTAAACTAAAAGAGTTAAGTTAATTTTAAAATTGAAAGGACTATGTGAGACTCACATAGTCCTTATTAGTGCATTATGAAAATAAGCTTTGAGTAATTTGTGCATGACCCCTGGGGTGACCTTTAGATCGTGGGTAAACTTGCTACAGTATTATTATTAGTATTATTATTCACCACGAAGCCACCAACTTATATAAGTGGTGGTAATTAACTAAAGCTAACTCCTCGATTTCACACCCCTGTAAGTATTTTATTTCAAAACCAATTATAAAATTTGTTAATCACCATTGTTTTTTTCAAACAACAAATACCCAAAAGTTATACTGTAAGAAATAACTATAGAGCTAATAATTTTCTCCATTATTCTTAATTCACCTTTTATTAGGTAATTAAATAAAATCCTCAGAGCCAAAATAGCAAAAGCTCCAATAAAAAATTGCAGTAACCTTCTTCTTATTGTACTCCATTTTGATTTTCTGATATTTAAAAATATAGTAATGATAAAATCTAAACACATTAATAGTGCAAATATAAAATAGCTTATTACGAATTGAAGAACAAAAGGAAATTCTATATTCTTATAAATAATGAATAATACCATTATTGTCCATATAATTGCCACAATATACATAAATTTTCTTATAGTAGTCCCCATATTTTTTACACTTTCTCCTTTAGCCTATTGTTTAAACTTTATCTTATCTAACGAAATTATTTCTTTAATAGTAATTATTAAATGAATTAAAGATGCACTCATAGTTACAAAGATTGATGGTATAAATTGCATCATAATAACTGTAATCATATACAAATTGTACCATTTATTATACTAAACTGTATAGAACTAAAGATTCTATACCTGATGTTTTTGAACATACTATTGATACTTTGTTTAAATGTTTTTCTTTTATCATGTGTTATTTGCATATTCACTTTATGAAATCAGTTGTTACCCTATTGGAAATATAGGTTTCCTAGTGGCTACAACTGCTTATCTTTTCATTAGTCTGGGTAAAAATATAGCTGCCTTACAGTAATGGATTTTGAATAATTTAAAGATAGATTAAGTTTGAATTGTTTATCCAAATTAACAGTGATACGGAATCCTCATAAAAATAAACAGATTAAAACCCCTAGGCTTTCTAAAAATCCTAGGGGTTTTAATCTGTTCCACACAAAGAACACTTATATTATTTAGTCTTCTTCACCTTTTTTATCCTTATCAGTTCCTTTGCGCTTTTTTACGCATTCTGTCAATAGATATTCTATTTGCCCATTAATGGATCGAAAGTCATCCTCCGACCAGGCTGCTAGCTCATTCCAAAGACTTGGTGATAGTCGTAATAAAACCTGCTTCTTATCTTTTTCCTTTGACTTCTTATCCACTAACTATCAACACCTCTTCCTAATTTTCATTTTAACAGCATTTTAGAAACTTAAAGTGCGCAAGCTTCTTCAAGGAGCAGTTGCTCAGTGTAGGTAAATTGCTTTGTTAGCAGCCAAAATCTGCTTCCAAAGTTGTTAGTCCTAAAAAGCTTGCTACTACTTTAATAAATTGATCCACTGTTTACGATTGGCTGAGCGTCCTTATTTCCACAAAGTACTACCAGTAGGTTACTTACCATAGCTGCTTTTCTTTCATCATCTAATTCAACTATTTGGTTTTCACTTAACTGAGTTAATGCCATTTGAACCATACCTACTGCACCTTCTACAATTTTTTGTCTTGCTGCAATAATGGCAACTGCTTGTTGGCGTTGTAGCATTGCTGAAGCTATTTCAGGTGCATAAGAAAGGTGAGTAATACGAACCTCTAAAACTTCTAGTCCAGCTATATCAACCTTTTCTTGCAATTCTCTTTGCATGATAGAGGCAACTTCCTGACTGCTACCACGTAGGGATTTTTCATTGCTATTTTCATTCATCTGTTCAACTTCATTGGTATCATAAGGATAGCATCTTGCCACATTACGAATCACAGAGTCACACTGAGTAGAAATATAGTTTTTATAGTTATCTACATTGAATACTGCCATAGAAGCATTTCTTACCTTCCATATTACAACAGCCCCTATTTCGATTGGATTACCTAATTCATCATTAACCTTTTGTTTTCTATTCTCAAGAGTTATTGCCTTTAAAGAGATTTTTTTACCCACAGTATCATGAGTACTATTTTCATGTTCTTTATTAGCAGCAGATTGAGTTACTGCAACGCTTACATGTTTAGAAGTTGGATTTATACCTGTACAGAAAGGATTTACCCAATAAAACCCTTCTTTTTTTAATACTCCTTTATATTCTCCAAATAAGGTTAAAACTAAAGCTTCATTTGGGTTTACTACTTTAAGTCCTATAAACATTAGTGGTGCAATAATTAAAATATAACCAATTGATAATATTATAATACTAACACCAATGGCTGTATTATTTTCTACCACAAGGCTAGCACTTAGTATAATGGCAGCTATTGCCAATATAATTAGTGCTATATTTCCAATAAGCATCCCCATACCACTTCTTGCGTTCATTTCTTTTTCTTCAAAAAGGATTTTCTTATCCTCCATAACGCTACACTCCCTTGCAAAATATTAATATGATATCAAATTGATATCATATTAATATTTTACATCTTTTTGAAAATTATTACAATAGCTTTTGTAATTTTGTTTTAAATATATGTGTACAAAAAGAGTGTACTTATTTGTACACTCCTTCTTAATTATTTATTTTTGGATCTATTATAAATTAGTGTTGATATGGAGACGTTTATAAACACTATAACAATATACAAAATATGGTACAATTGAAGTGTTAATCAATGAAAATACTTTTAAGTTTCGTGGCAATTGTATTTAAGTGTGAATTACCATAAAATTTATGGATTAAAAGGAAAGAGGTAGATAATAATGATTGAAATAGACTATAATAATACTAAAATTGAATTTATTGAGTATCTAAATAATCAAAATAATATAGTACTCTCAACTTGCTCAAATAATAAGGTGACTTCACGAACTATGTGCTTTGTAAGCGATGGGTTTGTTCTCTATTTATTAACAGGAAAACGTTCGAATAAATGCAAGCAGATTGAAATAAATGAAAATGTATCACTATGTGTAGAAAACATGCAAATAGAAGGTAAAGCTAAGATAATTGGAAGTCCAATGGAAGATAAAAATATTGAAGTTAGTAAAATATTTAGGAATAAGCATAAAGGATATTTTGAACGTTTTGCTCATTTTAAAGTTGCTACTTTTATTGAAGTAAAATGTGATTATTTAAAGCAATGGAAAATGGTAAATGACAAAGACTATTTTTACTGTATTGATGTTGGTAAAGAGAGGGCTACAAAACATACATAAGAAAGTAGAATTAATTTTTACATTACATGACACTATAATACTCATAGTTCTTAAAAAGCGACTTAAAGGGTGAATTTTCATTCACCCTTCAAATTTGTATATTATTTCAACATTGCATTAAAGCATAGCCTTTTTTTATGAAATCTATGTTATTTTCTTAATTTTGGACTTTTTAATTTTCTTTCCAAGTAACAATATATTTAAGCTTACCTGCCTGAATCTCTGGCTTTGATTTTATCCATTGTCCAGTTATGCCAAGTTCCTTTGCAGAAGATTCAAAGTGGCACATTGCAATACCCATATCAATATTTTGAATTTTAATACCGCTAAAAGTATTGTTATATTTCTCATCTTCCTCTAAGAAAATATGATATAACCCTTCTGAATCTTTAATAATTCTCCAAGGTTGCTTATTTGATGCGGAAGGACCTAATCTCACTGCTTCTAATACCTTTGCATATTGGCCGATGGTGTCTAAGTTTAGCGAAGTGTTCACATTGTTATTGAAAAATAATTCTTCGCCTTTTTTTCTCTTTTTAGCTCCTACTAAGGTCCTGATAATATTTTCCTTTACTGTTCTTTTATCAGCAGTATACCCTATTGGAGTAATGCAAGGTAACAACTCCTCACTAGATAGTTCTACTTTTTTCGCAAAGCCACCTCTGTTAAAGGTTCCTCCTAGCCAGCAAGTTCCAAGGCCCAACTCTGAAGCCTTAAGAATGACTTTTTCCATACAGTAGCCAAAATCCTCCATAGCATATTCCCCTGGTTTAACAACTCCTACAATATATGTTGTTGCCCCACTTATCATGCCATAAGTTATTAGTGATTTTAACTCAGCTTTATCATATTCCGAAGCATCAATAAGATGGAAGCTAACTTCATTCCCCATGGGACCTTTTTTATTTTCTTCCAAAAAAGTTTTAATAATATCTAACTTTTCTTTTTCAATAGGTTTGTCTATATAGTTTCTTACTGAGTATCTTGTTTCTATGGTTTTTATTACATTATTCATACAACACCGTTACATAAAACCTACAAAGCTCCATACAAATATTATAAAGTTTACTACCTTGCCAAAGCCCTAAGATTTCATATTTTAGAAAAACACTACTTTTCTTAATTTCTTCAAGGTTTTTTTATGCAACTTTCTAATATCTTTTAAGCTTTATACTGTTACTTGTTTTACGCAACTTCCCCCCTTCTTTATGTCTAAATTTATTTCATTTTTCATACCTTACGTTGTAACCTTCGTAAACGCTTTTCTAGTTTTTCCTTTTTAGTCTTACTATATGTTTATAAATTTTTACTCATAAGAGTGTATTTCTAAATTTTTTCCCACAGGTATTCTAGTATTTTCACTTTGAGCTTTTTCTTCTTGGGTTTCCCTCTTGGAGTCTCCCTCTCCTTACTTGTGAAATATTATTCCTTAAGGGCTTCCAAGGGATTTTTTTAAATTGATTATAATTTAATTTTATACAACCGTTAATGTTTTGTCAATAGAAGATTATGAAACAAGAGTTATTAAAACTTCTAAAAAAAAGAGCTAACAAATGTTAGCTCTATTACTATCTAAAATATTTTCTCACTATTTAAATTATACTGGGCTACGCTTAAGTATGTTTATATCTACTTCATGTCTTCCTGTCACAGTCTTAAGCACATTTATACTTTCTTTTACTTCCTTAACATCTGAAGATATATTTCTTACAGCAGCTTCAATCAAACTTGTCTCTTCTTCAAATTTAGTCTCTAAATTCTTAGATGAATTCTCATTTTGTTCTTTATGTGAAGTCTGCACTTCTGCAATAGTATCTATTTCTCTTTCAATAGCATCAAATTTAAGGGAATGCTTTTTTACCTCTTCCCTTATGATTTTTACCTCTTCTTTTATACTTTTAACTTCAGTTTTAAGTTCTGCTTGACCCTCTAAGATTTTAAAAAGCATATCTTTAATTTCAGTATCCAAAATTATCACCTCAAAATTATTTTTCAAACCAAATAATTATTTTACAGATACTTTTTATAGCATTTAAATTATAAGCTTTAATGTTTAAGTGTGCAAGGTAAACTACTTTGTATTTATTGGAAACAATCTATATTTACTATTTTTACTATTTTTACCACCACAGCTAATTTCTATACCATCCCACATGGTTTCATACTTCTTTATTATTTCACCATATTTGAAACAATTTTTAGAGCTTCCGTAATTGCATAGCTAAAGCTTTAGGGTCTATCACCTTCAAAAACATGGCATAATTAATTTATACATAAAGTAAGAGCTTTAGAAAAACAAATTGTATTCACAGTTAATAATCACCCCAGGGGTAATTTCTTTTCCTAGGTTATTCTATGAGCTTATGAAATTCACTTATTTATGTAACCACCTTAGAAGAAAGCCTTTACCTTATTAGCGTATAAGCTTACAGTAAGCAACAGGTGTAAAATTGCACCCGTTAGTTATCTCGTAAAATCACCTTTTATGAGACTTACATTAGATTTAAGTATTACTAATAAACCAGAACTATTAAAGAATGCTATCTTAGTTATATTATTAGTTATATATATCTGAAAACTCAATATTTATTCTTTGGACCCTATCCATAGTATCATTAAGGTTATTCACCTCAATAGAGTCATCCTCTGGAACTAAAAACACAGGGAGATCAATAGTAATTTCCGTACCTTTGCCACTCTCGCTTTGGGCGTAGATGTTTCCTTTAAGCCCGTCTACTACTAAAGCCTTCACAAGTGACAGACCTATTCCACTACCTTCACATTTTCTATGCAAAGATGTATCAACCTGTCTAAAACGATCAAAGATTATATCTATTTTATCAGATGGAATTCCTATTCCAGAATCTTTTACTGAAATAGTTATTTTATCTTTTCTATCAAAAATACATACAAAAATACTTCCCCCTGGAGGAGTAAATTTAATGGAATTAGACAAAATATTTAGTATAATTCTTTCAATACTATCTGGATCACATCCTATTACCTTTTCTTCCATCTCTGTATCAAATATAACATTAATACCTCTAGTCTCTGCATAATTTGCTACTGAAAGAGTAATATCTTCTATTAAAGAAACTATATTATGATTACCAAAACGAATTTTTAAAAATCCTGCATCAATACGCGTAATATCAATAAGATTATTTATTAGCCTTAGAAGTCTATAACTATTTTGTTTCATCATTGTCATATATTTTGATGTATTTTTAAATGTTTTACAGTATACTTTATCTGTATGCATATTTTCAATCAACTGAATAGAAGATAACATTATATTTAAAGGCGTTTTTAATTCATGAGATAGATTTGAAAAAAATTGTGTCTTAAGATTATCATATTCTTCTATATGTGCTGCCATTTGATCAAAAGCTTGAGCTGCTAATGCAATTTCATCTTTTCCTGTAATCTTTGTACGGACATTCAAATTACCTTTTGACATCTCCATGGCAGATGACTTAAGTACAGATATTGGATGAAGTATTTGTCTTCCTATAAAAACACTTGCTATTATACCTACTACAACCATAAATACCAGCATAATTATATCACTTTTTACACCAATAAAAGTTCTAAGCAAAACTTCATCATAGGAGCTACTACCAGAGGCAACCCATCCTAGTTTATTTATAGGTACACTAACCCCTATCATATTTTTTCCATTAAGAGAGGATTTAAATTTTCTTGATTTTACAATTTCACCCTCTAAAACAGTTTTTAGAATAGGATCTTCTTTCACGCTAATCATCTTATCAGCTATATCAGAAATTCCATATCTATATACGAAAACACCCTGACTATCAATCAACCCGAAGGAACTATAATCTATTCCTCTGTTTACCGGCAAAACTTTATCCAGGTCTTCTACATTAATAGTAGCTGTGATTATTCCTATTAGTACATTATCTTTTCTTATGCCTCTTGCTACTACAAAGACTTTTTTACCATCCACACGGGAAATTAACATATCCGAAATTACCCTATTCTCACCATTAATAATTTTATTAATGTATTCTCGCCCATCAATTGAAACACCAAGAGCCTGGGGATTAGAACTTGCACTAACTTTCAATGTAGATATATCTATCCATGAGTATTGTTTTATGGTTGGCTGATTTTCTGATATAGATTTCATATAATTTCCTATTTCTTCACTACTTCCAATATCATTAGAGATTGCAAGTCCCATAGAAAGTTCATTATTCCATATCCCATCAATGTAATTTGTAAAAGCTGAATTAACAGCTTGGGCAAAATCTTCATTAGCTTTTAATTCACGATCTATGCTTTTTTCAAATTCGTTATTTATCTTAAAAAATTGGTATATGATAATTGGAATGAATATTACTATAATCATAAATTGAAGCTTTCTCTTAATGCTTAAATTCCTCATCTTTATCCCCTATCAATCTGTATTCATCTTACTAAATAGCTAAAAATTTGTGATGCCCATGAACAATTTACAAAATAACACTTATATACATATCAAAAGTGACTTTGGGATATTCTTAACTGTGATTTACCTTTATATTTTTTTCATCAATAATATTTATTTACTTAATTCCTTCTCATAATCCTCTAGATTGACGCATAATGTTTATACAAAAACAACACTATTTTGTATGAACTTTTTTGAAATAGTATGAATTTTCTTAAAACAATACTAATTATACCAAATTATACTTAATAATTACATTGTATTACTTCTCCAAAAATAGTTAATATTCGACAAAATTAGATTTTAGGCAACTTTAAGACTTTATCCCTAATGTGATAGTATTGTGTTTTTCCAGTGCCACAGTTTCCAAAAAGAATTACATTTTGTCCGTCTCTTATGAATTTTAAGTGCTAAGATGCTTTAACTTACATTAAAACCTTCATCAATTAAAGCCTCATACCTATGTATTTTCTTCTTTTGTTGCTTAGAGAGTCCTGTTAATCGCTTTTGTTCATTCTCCCTAAAAATTGATTAAGCTTCTCTAAACCTCATGGGTTAAAGCTCTCTTAGTCCTTGGATAAGAAAGCTCTTATCTATAAAGAACCTTATTAAGTATCCAGAGATAAATTTCCTAATTGCCTCCATTTTATTGTTAACAAATTATTCACATATTATTTTGTAAATTCCTCCATCCAACGCATATTTACTATATGAAAGGAGTTGATAGTATGGCAATTAGTTCAGTAAAAAACACAACTGCAATGGTGCTAACTTACAAAATCGGGGTGAACCAAGAGGGTAAGGATGTGTTTGTATCTCAAAAGTTTTCTAAGATTAATAATGACGCTACAAATGAGCAAATTCATTCTGTAGGAACTGCAATGGAAAGCCTTTTAGACTACACATTAGATGATCTTAGAAAAGTTGATGACTACAGCATAGTAGAGGCTTAGTTACAAAAATTAGCTACAGCTAAAAGGATTTTAACCTTGGACAAGCTTTTGCTCTGAGTATCATTAAATTAGATACTCCACAAATATCCTAGCGAGGTTGTAATCTGCGACTTAAAAAAGCCAATAAAAAAATAAAATTTAAGGAGGTAATATTATGGCAAAGGATTTAGTTATGACATTTTCAGATTTACTTGGTGAGAAGTCCAACATTATATTAAAAAATGTGAAGGAAGCTATTGCACCTGAAGAGGTTTCAGTAGTGATGGACACCATTGTTGCTTCTAACCTATTTAACGGTAAGAACAGTAACCTTGTAAAAAAAGAATACGCAACCTTAGTTGAAACAACTAAAACTAGATATGACGAGTTTTAATAAACTTTTTTAAAATGAACTTGTTCATTCTTAATGAGGGGTGCTTTTGCACCCTTTATTTAATAGCAATGAGTAATTTCATTTGGTTCAAATCTTTGGAAGGAACTTTCATGAATAAAATAGTGTTTGTTACAACAAGGGGGCTTTGTGAGCAAAAGAATTTTGATATAACAAAGTATCCTTTGTTTCAAAGTATCCTTTGTTTCATAGTTTGATTTTTAGCGCAAACTCTCCCCTTAAACTTATTTAAGCACTGATAAGGTTGTGGGAACTATCATACTAAAATGTAATTAAAGGAGGTGATCTCCATGGAGGTAAATGAAATTGTTAATCTTATTGGTAATGTTGGGTTTCCAGTGGCTATAACTGCTTATCTTCTCATGAGACTTGAGAAAAACATTGCTGGGTTAACTTCATCAATAAATAAGCTTAACACCATAATTTCTACCAAACTTGGAGTTGTTATCGAAAATAGTTGTGATGATAAAGTAGCTTCTTAAGTTAATATGAAGGATTAAAAGCTGTTTCCAAAGTATTGCAATTACTTTGGAAACAGCCTTTTTTAACTTTAACATATCCTTAGAGTTTAACCATTATATTCGTGAGAAAATCCGCACTTACCACAATAATATGTACTTTTTTTCTTTCCTAAGGCGCCACCTAATAAACCTACTTGCCCTAACAATATTCCTCTAAAATAGTACATTAGTTTTTTAGAAAAAGGATTTTTATACAAAGTATAGAATATATTAAGAAATTTATTAGAATAAGGGGTTATTTTGTATAAATAACAGAGATTATATATAAATTTCATTTGAATTTTAGGGGGGATATCATGAAATATGAACTAACAGATCTTGTAGATATTAATCAGCTTCGAAAGTTGTTAGATAGCTTTTACCAAGCAACTAGCATTGCTTCTGGAATCGTTTCAAGAGATGGTACCATTCTCACCTCAACAGGTTGGCGAGATATGTGCACAAAATTTCATAGAGTAAATCCTGAATCTAAACTCCGATGTATTGAAAGTGATGTATTCATCCTAGAAAAGCTGAAAAATAAAGACATTATTGTGGATTATAAATGCAAAAATGGATTGATAGATATCGGCACACCAATTATAGTAGATGGAAATTTTCTTGCCATTATCTTTAGTGGTCAAATTTTTTTTGAAAAACCAGATAAAGAACTTTTTCGTATGCAAGCAAAAAAATTTGGTTTTGATGAAGAAGCTTACCTAAAAGCTCTAGATGAAATTCCAATTGTCAATAAGGAAGAACAAGAAAAAATCCTTGTTTTTCTTAAACACCTCTCAGAAATGGTTGGTGAGTTAGGTTTGCGCCAATTAAAAATTCTAGAATCACAAAAACAGCTTATGCTTTCTGATGAGCGATATGAACTTGCGCTAAATGGTTCTAATGATGGAATGTGGGATTACAAAATTAAAGAAGGTACTTTTTATGCTTCAGATAGATTTCTTCAGATTTTAGGTTATACAAAATCTGAATTTAACCTTTACTTCCCTAATTATAAGGAATTTATTCACCCTGAAGATAGAGATTGTTTCGTAAAAGAATTGTCCAATCACTTTCAAGGGCATAATAGACACTTTATACAAGAGGTTCGAATTAAAGCTAATTTCGATAAATATAAGTGGGTTTTAATTCGCGGGGCTGCTATTTGTAATGCTGAAAATGTTCCAGTAAGAATGGCTGGTTCTTTGACAGATCTATCTTGCCGAAAAAATGCTGAAGAACAATTAAAGAAAGAACAAACTTTTTCTAAAACCATAATTGATAATGCAAATGTTATAATTTGTGTTTGGAACCAAGATGGTTTTCTATTTCAATTTAATAAATATGGAGAAAAGCTTTCAGGGTATTCTGCTGAAGAAGTTTTAGGTTATAACTGGAGAAATACTATCTTTAAAAAAGAAGATGGCAATGAAATATTAAACTACATTCGTTCATTAAGTCCAGAGATAATCTCAACACAAATAGAAAAATCTTTTGTTAATAAGCACGGTTCATTAGTTACTATACTTTGGAATACTCAAATAATAAAAGGTGAGGATGGCACTATTAAAAATGTTATTGGTATTGGCTTAGATATAACAAAAAGAAAAAATGAAGAGAAAAGCTTAACAGAATTCTTTGCAAATATCTCTCATGAGCTGAAAACTCCATTGAATATAATATTTTGTTCAATACAATTAACTGACTTACATAATAAAAATTCACCTAATGATAGTAACCTTCAATTTTTAAATTGCAGAAAAAGTATAAAGCAAAATTGTTATAGATTACTGAGATTAGTAAATAATTTAATTGATATTACTAAACTAGATGCAGGCTTTTTAGAACTATGTATGGTAAAGTGTAATATTGTTAATTTACTAGAGGATATTTCGCTTTCTGTAATACCATACATTCAAAGCAAAGGATTAGAGTTGGTTTTTGATACAGATATTGAAGAAAAGATCATGTATTGTGATCCTGATAAAATAGAAAGAATTGTATTAAATTTACTTTCAAATGCAATTAAATTTAGCAATTCACCTGGAATAATTTATCTATATTTAAAAGACATGGGAGATTCTATTTCCTTTTCTGTAAAAGACACTGGTATAGGAATTAAAGAGGATCAGCTTAATATCATATTCGAACGTTTTAAACAGGTAAATAAATCTTTTACAAGGGAACAGGAAGGTAGCGGTATTGGATTATCTCTTGTAAAAGCTCTTGTAGAACTTCATAATGGATCTATTGAGGTTAAAAGTAGCTATGGAGAAGGTAGTGAATTTATAGTTAACCTTCCTTCTAACATGAATTTCTGCGCTAATAAAGCTGAAACTTTTAATAATAAGCATATAAGCCAGTATTCTAATGCAGAAAAAGTAAACATAGAGTTTTCTGATATTTATTTTACTTAACATATAACTTGTAGGTTTTATTAATTTTAAGACTAATTTACTAATATTATAATTGTTTTTATAGATAAATTTCTTTTCAAATAATAATGGTACATCAGAATTTAATTGATGTACCATTATTATATTGTATAAATTTACAAAAACTTTAAAACAAATCTAAAAAATACTTTTAAAAAATTTATACATTTATGTCACAAACTTAATCTAGTTATACAGACCTGTACTTTTATGCAAAAAGTCTAATAATAAAACACTTTATTCATCTATAACTGCACAAATAAGCTTTAATTCCACTATAGTTTCTATTACACCAATTGTACATGATAAATTTAAAAGTATTTTTTTTAAGTCACCTTTTCTGTTGTATAAAAGCATTACCACCCGCTTTGCCAGTGGTGATAATCTGAACTAATCCATCTTTACTATTTACTTAAGTTTAAATACATTTATTTGCTCTGTCATTTCTTTTGCCATATAATTTAGATTTTGGGCTGTTGCTGCCACCTCTTCAGAAGATGCATTCATCTCCTGTGAAGATGCTGCAACTTCCTCAGTTGAAGTAGATACTTCCTCAGCAACTGAAGCAGTAGCCTCTATTTTTTCTAAAATAATATTCTGATCTTTCTCAATATTTGTTGATGAGTTATTTATAGATTCTATCTGTGGAATAATCTTCTCAATTGCATTTATCATTTTACCGAATGATTGTATGGAGTTATTTACTTTGTTAATTTGACTTTCCAATTCCACTTCCATACCATTTGTATTTTTAATTATTGATTCTGTATCTGTTGAAATACTTGATATTAGTCTATTTATATTTTCAGATGAAATTTTAGATTGCTCAGCAAGTTTTCTTATCTCCTCTGCCACTACAGCAAAACCTCTCCCTGCTTCCCCTGCTCTAGCTGATTCAATTGCTGCATTTAATGCAAGTAAATTTGTTTGCTCTGATATATTGTTTATTAAATTTGTAATTTCATTAATCTGAGAAATATTCTTTCCCAACCCAATTATTAAGTTAACAAATTCACTAAAGTCACTTCTTAATCCACCTAAAGACTCTACTATCTCTTTCATGCTACTTCCATTTTCTCCTGCCATAGCATCTACTAGTTTAGAGTTATTATCTACATGCCTTATTGCTTCAATAATATTTTCTAATTGATCACCAAATTGATTAAGTACATTTGTAACATTTACTATGTCCTCTGTCTGTTCCCCTGCTCCTTTTGCAACATCCTGTATTGCAGCTGAAATATTTTCAGATGATGAAGACATTTCTTCTGATACTGCTGATAAATCCTGTGAACTACCTTCAATAACTAAAGCTTTTTCTTTTATATTTTCTAACAATCCAGATATTTTATTAATTGTTTCTGCTAACGACTTTTTCATAATTCCAAATTCATTGGTTCCATCAGTTTCTATGTAGATTGTAAAGTCTCCCTTAGCGATAGCTTCAAGTTTATTAATTATATCCTTAGAATCTGCTTTAATATTTCTAACTATAATGGCAGCAACTATTGCAAATATAACTAAGGAAATAGCTAAAATCATCATAAAACTGATTATTGTACTATTGTATATTTTATCGCTATCAGAATTAACCTTATCTGCAACAGTTTCATTATAATCAAATAAACTTTGAAGAGTTACAACTATCTTATTTCCAACCTCATTAAAACTACTTACATCCTCTTCTTTTATTTTCTCACCTTTACTTGTGTAATTATTTACCTTGTCCCATATTTTTTGATATTCAGCATAATATTCCTTAAATTCCGTTAATAGTTGCACCTCTTTATCGTCAACTTTTGATGTTTCATATTTTCTTATATTTTCTTGTATTATCAAATCATACTCTTCTATTTTCTTACCATAATCAGTACTATAGCTTAAATATGACTGATTAACTTGGACTCTTATACTAAGATAACTAGCCCTAATTTTTGCTAAATTCGTAATGGGAATTAACCTATCCTTGTACATTGTTGTCATATTACTATTAATTATTTTAATATCTGTATATCCTATTAGTCCAATAATCAATACCACTATTATTGATAACATACTTAAAAAACTTACTAAATTTGATAACTTCATATTACGGATTTTTCTAAACATATTTTGCTCCTCTCACATTTCGTATACGTGTTTATTTTATCAAACATCATGTTAAATACCAGCATATTTACAATAATTTTACATATTGTACATTTATATGTTAAATTATTACATAATTCTACATTTTTCATTCCACTAAAATAGTGCTTTTGTATCTAAATACGGGGTCAATTAACTCAAGGACAAACTACAAAATTTGATATTCAGTAGTGAGTTATTTGAATAACTTAAACAAAAGGCTATTTTCAGGCACAGTTTGAAGAACTGTTTTCATCTCTCTCTCTTCCTAACATATAAAAACCATGTGGCATCATTCCACATGGCTTCTAACATTAATTCATTATTTCTTTAACTATTTCATTTACTGTCTCTAAACTTAATTCTGTAGCCTCTGCCACTATTTCAACTCAGAAATCCTTTTGAAGTAAGTTTACTCTTCTTCTTCAACCTTCTTCACCTTTTATTAAGCATTTCACGATGCAATTCCTAAACACTTCTATTTCTTACGAATCAACGCTTCTAGTTCAGCACTTTGGAATCTGTATTCTGATTCCACTCCAATTGGCCTTAACTGAAAGCCTGAGCCTGTATAATATATTTCGTCCTGACTTCCATCTTTATAAGTTACTAAATAAGAACTTGAGTATCCAAAGGAATTTTGAACAGGCATCTTTACTATTTCCACCTTATCTATAACTTTAGCAAAGGTTTCTATTTCTTCTTCAGTAAAGGGTTTTCCTTTTTCTCCACTTATACTTGTAATATTTATGCTTTCAATATTTTCAACCTTAAATCTTTTAACAAAATTAGTTTCCCAACTACTTATGTTTACAGAAGTAGATAGGTTACTGAATAAAATAACTGCTAATATTATGGACGCAACTACTCCGCTTAACCTATAAAAAACTAATGCTGAATCACTTGGCTCGGAATCTTTAATTTGCCATCCTATGGATAAGTTCCAAGCTACTCTTGGGTTAAATATTGTGATAACCGAATAAGCAAAGATTATAAAAAGTATAAAATTCATTACTAGTCCTCCCCCTGAACTTTGTTATAAAAATTATACCACATATTACCATAAGTCATAAACCTAGCACACATTAAAGCATGAATAATTTCATTTGGTCAAACCATTTTGGAAAGACATGATCCACATGGAGGTAAATGAACTTGTTAATTTTATTGGCAACGTTGGGTTTTCAGTAGCTATAACAGATTATCTTCTCATAAGACTTGAGAAAAATATTACTGGGTTAACATCATCAATAAATAAGCTTAACACCATAATTTCTACCAAACTTGGAGTTGTTATCGAAAATAGTAATGAGGATAAAGTAGATTCTTAAATTAATATAAAAGATTAAAAGCTGTTTCAAAAGTATTGCAATTACTTTTGAAACAGCTTTTTTAACTTAAATCTATCCTTACAGTTTAACCATTATATTCGTGAGAAAATCCACATGTTCCGCAATAATACGTACTTTTTTTCTTTCCTAGGGCGCCACCTAATAAACCTACTGGCCCTAACAATATTCCTCCCACAGCTGCCTTACCTACACTAAATCCCTTTTTTTGTGTATCAACGTTCTTCCAGTTAATAACTTCACTACACATAGGGCACTTCTTTGGTGCTTTTGACATCCCCTTCTCCTCCTTTTAATATTCTTAATTTATCTTCATAATTAATATTTTTATATGTATTATAGCAGAACTCACATTGTTCATAATACTAACTTAGTAATCTTTTCTTAGTTACTAAAAAAGTAGTCAATAAGTAGGCCACATCCTATTGCAGCATGTAGCCTATTATCTTTATAACACTTACAAACGAATTAGGTAGTCTCTAGCCTAATTGAGCATTAAATGACTTAGATTCATTTATTATGCCATCAATTTCGCTATGATTAACAAGTTGTTCACTATCCTTTTTAACCAATAAATCTGTTGTAGTTAACTTTTTAAGTATTTTTACTATCAAAATACAGGTCTCCGTTGTTTTTACTTCATCCTTTGTAAAATAGTAAAAATCTTGTTTCGTATTAACTATATCGGTTAACTTATTTAGTGTTACTTTAAAGTTTTTATTTAACACCATAAGCTCCTTAGTAACATTATTAACCGTGCTGTCTATGTCCTTAATAAGTTTAATGCTTGTATTCATTTGATTAACTGCTTTATTAACCTTATATGAAACTTCATTGGCCTTTTCTACACTGCTGTTACCCTTAAGTGCTAGAAAGATTCCACCAATTGCTAATGCTGGTGCAGCAACTAGTCCACCAAGAACAGCTGTACCACCAGCCATGCCTAACCCTCCAGCTGCTAGTGATCCACCACCAAGCGCAGCTAAGGTGGCATTAGTAGCAGCAACTCCTGATAATCCAGCTATTGCAGCACCAGTAGACGCCGTTCCAATAGCCATAGTACCACCGTAAGCTGCTAACCCTGCCAAAACCCCTACTCCCAGTGACCCCGCACTAGCACTTAATAATTCACTAGCTTTGAATGATAGACCTCTCAAATTATCTAGTTCTTCTTTGGAAATTCTAAAACTTTCATCCTTAGCTTGATTCTCTAGTATTTTACAATTTTTTATTTTAGTTATAACACTATAAAATTCATCAAAACTTTGCCATATTTCTAGTTTTAACTCGCCTAAGTCTTTTAATTTTTTATTAGCCTGGTTCTCTGCCTTATCAACTTCACTCTTTTTACTGTTATATCTACTTTCAGATGCATCAATAATACTTTTAGCCTCAGACATCTTCTTAACCCCAGAGGCTGTAGTTGTTGCACCAACAACTCCTGCAGTAGCAATTGTCCCAACTGCTGTTGAGCTTGCTGTAGCAACCGATGCTAATCCAACCGCACTTGCAGCTGTTCCGATGGTTCCACCAACTGCTGCCATTGTTCCTCCTACAGCAGTGCCTACAGCTGAAGATGCTATTGCACCAGCTGCTCCTGCTACCGCTGTTCCTACTGCTGAGGAAGCTACCGCAGCTCCTGCTGCTCCTGCTGCCCCCGCTACTGCTGCTCCTGCCGCCGCGGCTCCTCCTGCTACAGCTGCTCCCGCCGCTGCCGCACCAGCTGCAGCTGCAGCGGCCCCTGCAGCTGCCATAGGTAAAACAATTGGAGCTGCTACAATTGCTCCTACTGCACAAACTCCCCCAACTAACCATTTACCAAATCCCATATTCTTACGCCTCCATTTTAAGTAGTTGATTACCTTCAGCTTGCCACTGAATTCCTCTTTCTACCCAAGCTTCAATTTTTTCTACTGAATCGCTTTTTAAACCTAATTTCTTTGCAAGTTCATGGATGAATAGTCTTTCCTTTTCTGTATACCCACCATCAACACTACAAAGTTGAACTGCTTGTAAAATAAAAAATAACTTTTCTTCTTTATTATCGAAATTGATTTCTGGCATAACTTCTTTATTCCAACAGGAGTTAATCTCATTAACTGATTCTGAGCTCAATTGTAATGAAGATGCTGCGTTAAGGAAAAATGTTCTTTCTGTTTCATCAACAACTCCATCTACTTTTGCTAAGAAAACTAATCCCATCAAAAAATTACGTTTTGCTGTTTCTGTTTTTAAAATTTCATTGATTTGCATGATAATCCCCCTTAAATTTCTAATGCTTCTGATGATAGCATTAAATTAACAAATTCTTCTGTATTATGAAACTGTAGATTGATACCGTTATTATCACAATATTTATATAAGGCATCCGTATCTCCGTAATGTATTGCAAGATTAACTTCATGTATATCCGCAACTTGTTCTCGCAATTTTTCAATATCAACACTACATAATTCTGATATGTATTCATCTAGTAATCTATTGGCTTCCTTAATTGTTTTTAGTGATCTATCGAAACAATCTTCAGATATTTTATTTATAAATGATATCAACTTTTGGATTGATTCAGCATGGTCCATATAATATATAAAGGTTACCGATAGTAATCCTGTTAAAATAGTGCCAGCAAAAATTGGAATGATATCTACTAGAACACCACCAATTATAGGTATTGCCGCAATTCCTGAAGATTGTAGAAAAGATGAAAGTGATTGTTCCACAAGTACACCTAAAACAGTACTTGCTCCTGTGATTAGAACTTTTGATGCAGCAATTACCCTCTCACCTGTAGTTCTCTCTTCTTTATCAAAGAAAAGAATTCTTACGGCTTCAGTAATACTAACCATAGCTTGTCTTATTAATCTAACTATGTTTTTAGCCGTTGTTGCAAACATGTTAATTATAGTTGTAGTTATAGAACTGAAGACCCCTGATGTAAACCCTGTCTTTAATGCTTCCAAAACATCTTTCATCTTTAATTTCACACGCTGAAATGCCTCTACAACCAATTCCCCTACTTTTTCGAAAAAGCTTTCAACAGAGAAGTTAGATTTTAGTTGTTTAAGAATATTAGGTACCTCATCCATAACTGTAGCAGCAACTTCTGTAAAAACAACTCCTAATGCTTGTCTTATTGCCATTTGGCCCCCTTGCTTTAACCCATCTTTTGCCATACTACTACTATAATGAGCTAACTTTTTTCTAGCAACTTTTTGATCTATACTTTTTCGTGCCCTCTCATCCGCTGAATGTGCTCTTTCTGAATCTACGTTATAATACTCTCCATTCGTTTTTGATTTATCCTTATTGGAAGTTTTAGCTTCCCATTCTTTTAATGGTTTTTCACTTTTGGATTCATTCATACTTCCATCAATATATGCTGTATTTTTTTCACTATTGATAATGTTAGCCATTTCGTCCTTAGTAAAAAGCATTCTCATATCAGTTCTATCATGGTTTTCCTTTGCAGAAACAATATGTTCTAGATGTGCTCTGCCATCTTTAGGTAATTCTCTTCCTGTGTAGCAGTCATATATTTTTTCATTAGCATTAAAATCCCGTTTTCTACGTCCGTTCATATAGCTTGCTGGTGCATAATCATTTCTATTATATGCACGTTCGCCTCTTTCACGAAAAGTATCATTTGCATACACATGATTTTCCGCATTATGCATTGTTTGAACATTTCCACCATCTTTATCTTTAAATAAAAGTTGATCAAGACCAAAAGCTGTAATTAGCGAGTTAAACATAACGCTTTTATATTGATTCAGCAATTCATTAAATGAACCATTATTATTAAATAAATTTTCATCATTGTTATCATCGTCATTTATGATATTTATACTGGACTCTTCTGACAACTGAAAAGAGTTTAGTGCACTTGTTGTAAATGAGTTAGAAAAACCCTCCATGTAAATTGCACCTCCTTGTTATCTTTATTATAAAACTCCTCATGGACAAATACTGTCCATTTGAAAAAAACTTTTAAAATTTTACTTTTGTCCCACATTTCTCTATGAGTATACATAATTTGCTACTGCTCTTCAATATATTCTACAAAACTGTCCATATTTAGACAAAGTAAAAACTAGTATACCCATAGATTTATTTCTATTTGTAAACTAGTTTAAAAATTTAATTATAGATTAGATTCACTTTAATTTATTAACTGCTTTTAAGTATAACATTCTAAGATAAGAACTTGATCTATAGGTATTTTAAAACACTTAAGAAAAGCCAAATATAACTATATATTGGATGAAATTTCATATTTCCTTTTTAGAGAAAATTGCTACCAAATGTTGTGGATAAATATATAAAAGCACACAATATATGGCTAGCTTAGAATCAAAAATATAATTATGCAATTCTCTCATTTAAGAAGTTTTTAAATCTACTTCTATTTATACTTCTTAATTAAGTAGTATAAACAAACAAATAAATAAATAAATAAATAAAGTTCTCTTCTACAAGCCTTATAATAGTATTCCAAAATAAGCTAACTCCCATTAGTTATAATTACTTCCCATATCCTTTATACTTCTTATAATTTCTTCTCTTAGCTCTACAGGTTCCAAAACTTCAATTCCAGCTCCTTGGCTTAATATCCACATTTTTATGCCACTTCCAAAAATTTTTGCTCTAATAGTATACTCACCATTACTCTCATTAATTATTTCTGCTGTAGGTAATCTATCTAACACTGCTTCAACTGAATTCCCTTTAAATTTAAATACCACGGTCTGAAGCTTTCCCGAATGCATAAACTGTATCAAATTTCTAAACTCCCCTGGTTTGAACCTTTCACTATAATCAACCTTAAAGCCTTCCTCTAATACTTTATATTTTTTTATTCTATCAATTCTATAAATCACTGGATATTCAAAATCATATCCTTTTATATAAGCTGCAAGATAAAAGTAAAACTCAGAAAATATAATTCCTTGAGGTTCTAATATTCTCTTTGATACCTCTTCTTGGAGCTTTCCTTTAGTTCCTACTTTTTTATAATGAACTTCTATAAGTTTTTGCTTTTTAATAGCTTCATTAATTTCCCAAAGCTTGTCTACTATTTCACTTTCATGCTTTGGGGAAACATATGTGTCTAGTTCATTATCTATAGCCAATTTAATTTTATTCTTATCTTCACCATAGCAATTTAAAGTTAATTTATTTATAAGTTCATGAACCTCTTTTTTAGAAAAACCTCGACTCTCTAAAAGAACTTTTGAAATTGCCAAAATATCTTTACCTTTTAAATTAGAGGTATTTTCATCAATTAGAATATGACCTTTACTTTTTCTGCTATAGGCTACTTTGGCATTTATATTATTTTCAAAGAAATACATGTTAATTTCTTGTATATACCTTGAGATGGTTTTATCTGACACTTTAAATTTATTTGATATTTCCTTTTTGTTTATAATGCCACCATTTATTAAAACATCATAAATGTATAATAACATTTCAGATTTACTCATTTTTTCACACCTTATCCTTTGATTATTGCACCATAACTTTATTATTAAACAAATTCTATTGATTTCCTTCTTTTCTTCTTTTGTGTCTGTACATTTCCTTATCAGCTAGATCTATTAACTCTCTAGCTGTTTTGCATAAATTATCATCATATTCTGATAGACCAAAGCTCACACCTACTTTATAGGGTAGTACCGTCGTTTCATTGTATTCTTTTAATTTATTGGTAATTCTATGGCATATTTTTCTAACTTCATTGATATTACTATTTGAAAAGATAATAACAAATTCATCTCCCCCAATTCTAAAAATTGAGTCTGTTTTTCTAATGGTATCTTCTATCATAATAGCTAACTTTCGTAGTAGCCTGTCTCCTTCAATATGTCCATAAGTGTCATTAACCTCTTTAAAATTATCTATGTCTAAGAAGGCTATTGTTACCTTTGAAGATTTTTCTTCACACTGAGCCATAATTTGTTCTAAAATTTCCATACCAGCTCTTCTATTTAATACACCAGTTAAACTATCTAGTTTTGTAAGAAGCTTTAACTCCTCTATTTGTTTTTCTAAAACTTTTATTTTATTTTCTTTTTCTTCTAAAAGCTTAAAAATCTCTGTTGAATCGAAACCTTTGTTTTTCAAAATACCCACCCCATAAATAACTTTTAATTCCTATAACATTATTTTACTTATTATGGTGGACAGAAATTGTCTAGATATAATTATAAAAACTAAATACAACTTTTCATGTTGAGTCGATGTAAGTTTATCATTATAAAACTTAACAAAAGAAAGGACAGTGCATCAAGTTTCTTTATGATACACTGCCCTTATGATTATTTAACAACTGATTTACCACCCATATATGGTTGTAGTGCAGTTGGAATGTTTACAGAACCATCCTCATTTAAGTTGTTTTCTAAAAATGCAATTAGCATTCTTGGAGGAGCAACTACAGTATTGTTTAGGGTATGGGCAAAGTATTTTCCATTTTCCCCATCTACACGAATTTTTAGACGTCGTGCTTGAGCATCCCCTAAGTTTGAACAGCTTCCTACTTCAAAGTATTTCTTTTGTCTTGGTGACCAAGCTTCTACGTCTACAGATTTCACCTTTAAATCTGCAAGGTCCCCAGAACAACACTCTAAAGTTCTCACTGGTATGTCCAGAGTGCGGAATAAATCCACTGTATCCTTCCACATTTTATGGTACCACTTCATGCTATCTTCAGGTTTACATACCACAATCATTTCTTGTTTTTCAAATTGATGAATCCTGTATACTCCTCTTTCTTCAAGGCCATGAGCTCCTTTTTCTTTTCTAAAACAAGGAGAGTAGCTGGTTAGGGTTTGTGGCAGAGAGTTCTCTGGTAAGATGGTATCAATAAATTTACCAATCATGGAATGCTCACTAGTACCAATTAAATATAAATCTTCACCTTCAATTTTGTACATCATAGCGTCCATTTCTGCAAAACTCATAACTCCAGTTACAACTTCACTACGAATCATATATGGTGGAATGCAATAAGTAAAGCCTCTATCTATCATAAAATCTCTTGCATAGGATATTACTGCAGAATGAAGTCTTGCAATATCCCCCATGAAGTAATAGAAACCACTACCTGCAACCTTTCTTGCGCTTTCTAAATCAATGCCTTTAAGTTTTTCCATGATTTCAGTATGGTATGGAATTTCAAAACCAGGTACCACTGGCTCCCCAAATTTTTCAACCTCTACATTTTCGCTATCATCCTTACCAATAGGAACACTTGGATCAATTATGTTTGGAATGGTCATTAAAATGGTCTTAACTCTTTTTTCTAGTTCAGCTTCTTTTACTTCAAGCTGTGCTAAACGTTCAGACTCAGCTGTAACCCTCTTCTTCATTTCTTCTGCTTCTTCTCTTTTTTTCTGAGCCATTAAGGCACCAATTTGCTTTGAAATCTTATTTCTATCAGCTCTTAAAGTCTCTGCTTCTATTTTAGCATTTCTAAGCTCTGCATCTAAAGCAATTACCTCATCTACTAGTTGAAGTTTGTTTTGTTGAAACTTATTCCTTATGTTTTGCTTAACTATTTCTGGATTTTCTCTTACGAATCTTAAATCTAACATTATTTAGCCTCCTATAATAAAAAAATAATATATATGTTTAAGGAACCAAAGTCAAAACTTAACTTATACGTGAACCTACTTTGTTTCCTTTATGGCTTTAAAAGTATACAAATCAAAAACTCATCATGGAATCCTTTAAAGTACTAGAAATAAACTGCATAAATACCTAGTTCTATTTTACATTCTCTCCAATATAGGTTACTTTAAGTAATTTACTAAGAAGAAGTAATGCATCAACCTATATATTTATCAAAAAAATAAAAACTCCCATCCCATATATAATGGGACGGAAGTAATCCGCGTTGCCACCCAAATTGCTGTTATATTAAATAACATGCCACTCGAAAGTAATATAAAGGTTACTAGCCTTTCGATTCATCACCGACAGCTCCAAAAGTGGATAGATTTTACCTTTCACCGATTTGCACCAACCATCGGCTCTCTGAAGAAATTTAAAAATCGTAGCTTTTATCAACACTGTTATTCATATACTATTTAAATAATGCACAATTTCATTTTCAGCCAAGGATTCCTACCTTAAATTTATTTAAGCACTAATGAGGAAAGGAGAATTATCCTTCCAAACTGTGTTTAAAATAAAATTCATACATATATCCTTCCTAAAATGAGAAATCTTATACAAAATTTATTCTATTTATAGTAACATATTGTATAAATTATTTCCAGTAGTTTTTTACAAAAACCTAGGATTCGAGAAGGATTTGTTATTCCTAACATACCCACAACATGGGCAGTTTCAAGGAAATTAAGGCCTTAAGCGTAATCTCTGATTAAATAATGAACAAGTTCATTTTGGTAAGCCACTTTGGAAGGATATTTAACTTGAACAAAAGAATTTTGTTACACCAAAGTTTATTTTTTAGCTGAAGACTCCCACCTTAAACTTGTTTAAACACTTAAACAGTTTAAGCCCTGATAAGGATGGGAGAACTATCCTTCCAAAATGTCGTTAAAGTTACAGCAAGCTCCTTAGATTTAACAACACAATACCCAGATTTATATCGAAGCAAGTATCTTTGTAAGGAAAAGAATTTTTATAGTATTAGGTTTATTTACTTTGCGTTAGGAAAGAAGAGTGATTGTCCAAATTTATCCTTACCGAATTCCCCTATATCCTTTTGAACATTTTCCGAAAGAATCCATTTTATAAAGCTCTGGGCACCCTCCACATTAGTATTGCTGCTTTTGTTAGGATTTACAGCAATTACCCCATACTGATTTCTTAGTTTGCTGTCACCTTCAACTATTATTTCTAATTCAGTTTTGTCCTTCATTGATAAATATGTTGCTCTATCTGATATTGTATATGCTGACTTTTCATCCGCCAATTGCAGCACAGCACCCATACCTTGTCCAGCAGAGAGATACCAATCACCTGAAGGTGTTATGTTTACACCCTTCCAAAGCTTTTTCTCTGCTGAGTGAGTTCCAGATTCATCTCCTCTGGAAATAAATTTGTTTTGATTTTTGCTTATATCTTCAAGTGCTTTGGCTATGTCAGTACCTGCACTTTCTTTTATTTTACCAGGGTCACTTTTAGGTCCAACTAATATAAAATCATTGTACATTACATCAAATCTTTCAAGTCCATGGCCTGCCTTCACAAATTCCTCTTCCTGAGCTTTGGCATGAACTAGCAATACATCTGCATCGCCACTTTCACCTAATTTCAAAGCCTGACCTGTTCCCACTGCAACAGTTTTCACATCAATTCCAGTTTCCGCAGTAAACTTTGGTAATATATAATCTAAAAGACCACTGTCCTGAGTACTTGTTGTTGTTGCCATTGTTATAGTTTTATTTGTCAGCTTGTCCCCTTCTTTAGTAGCAGCCTCTTTATTATTGCAGCCAGTGAAGGTTAAAGAAACCGATGCTGCCATCACCAAGCTTGTTATCACCGATAGGAACTTTCTTTTCATGATTAATCCCCCTCCCCTATGGTCTACACACCATAAGTAATAACACTGTTAGGTAACATAGACTCGGAGTTATTTTATTTTCTTAATATTACCATTTATATACACAATTGTAAACATATATACATTGTGATAATGCAATGAACTAAACCCTAAAAAATTTCTAATAGCTCTCTATATAGATAGAAGTTATATTTAATTTTAAAAATAAAAATTTTAAAATTCATAGATATATACTATAATATAAATATTATAAAGTTCGAGTGAGGTAATCTTATATATGAATAACAAATTAACAGCAGAAAATTTAAAGAAATTAGAAGAAGAATTAGAATATAGACTTACTGTGAAAAGAGCTGAAATTGCAAAGGAAAAGATGGAAGCTGCTGCCCATGGTGACAGGTCTGAAAATGCAGAATATAAAGAAGCCTGTGCAAACTATAGGGAAAATGATAATAGAATTCAGTATTTATTAACTATGATTACAACTTCTACTGTGATAGACGATGCTGGGTTAGATAAATCAGTTTTAGGAGTTAACAGTAAGGCTAGAGTTAAATTTATTGAGGATGAATTTGAAACTATTGTTACCCTAGTAACTACTTTGGATGTAGACCCAGAAAATATGTTTATAAGCATAGAATCCGATTTAGGAAAAGCACTATCTGGCAAAAAAGCTGGGGATACAGTTGTAGTAACTGCTCCAGGGGAAACCTATGAAGTAGAAATACTAGAGCTGCTATAAAAATTTTTATTCATAAGCTTCTACAAGTATTCAATATTATTATATTAGCTTCAGGTATGATGCCAATGTTTTCACTGAGAGTATATTGGAATAATAGGCTTTCATTTAATAACTTAATTTTCAATTCTAATTATCTAAAAAACACAGAAAATATTTATAATAGAGCAAAAAATAAGTAAAAGAATTAAATATATATAAGGTAACATTGCTGAAGAGTGCTAGACCCTGTAGCAAGTTAGCTGCAATATATTTAATTCTTTTTAAGTTACGTTTACTGTGATATGCTTTTCGTCAGGGCCTTACCCATATTCTAGAGTAGTGCCGTTAATTTTTAATGCAATACTTATAATTTCATTTCATAAACTATAGCATTTTTCATTTTAAATGGTGTTCTTTTTATACAAGAATTACCTATAAATTTAACATTAGAATCTTCTTTAATAATCTTATTTATTGCTTCTCCATAGGTGATTTCTTCTTCAAAAGTTATGGGGTTAGAAGAAGCAAAACCTAACTGTTCAAAAGCAGTAGTTGTCTTTCCACAAATATGAACTACCGCATTGCTTAAATATGGTTCTACCCTTTTTAAAATATTATAAGTAATCTTTCCACTATAATCTTTATAAACCTTAGGTCCTACAATATCCAATGACCCTACAGGATCTCCATAGGATATTATTTTTGCACCTCTTTTTATTCCTTCACAAATGTAATCTACAAGGTTATCTTCTATAACTTTAAAAAATCTTTCTACTATTTCTTTATTCTTTCTTATACCTCTATAAAATATGGTAGGATCAATCAAGGAGGATACTATAGTAAAAGGTCCCTCAACACTTAATACCGCAAGTTCACCTTGATTTTCAAGTAACTCTACTGCATCTAATACTTCTTTTATTCTCCCCTTGGTAAAATCAAGTTTTTTTACATTCTCTAGCTCCTCGATAGAAGTAAAGGCATAGCTTTCTACTCTAGGACCAAGCTTCATATCTCCAAGTTTTATATTTGCACCTAAAGCTTCTGCTTCCACCGTTACACAAAAAGGTACTCTACATATGCTATCTTTTTTATATTTTTTTAGCTCTTTTGATAGTAAAACCATATCCTCTTTGTTTTCATGAGCTTTAGGAAAAGTTAATCCTGTACTTTGTACTATAATTTCAGGTATTTCCTCTAGGTTATCACCTTGGCATTTAAATCCAATTTTATTTTCCATTATTTTACCATCCCATCATATATATAATTTCACCTATCACAATACTTATCCCTTGAACTATTAATATTATCTTTATAGTTTTTTTCAATGGCAGTTCTTTTGCGATAATTAATATTCCATAACCTGTATTGGCACAAAGCCCTGCAACTAACGGCCCCAAACCTATAGCACCTTTAATAAAGCCTTCAGCTAAAACTAAAGAAGATGCACAGCTTGGAATCATACCAATTAAGGATGCATATATAGGTTGAAGAAAGCTATTTCTTCCTAGAACCCCATAAAAGGCTTCTTGTCCAAAATGCTCTATACCAAAATTAATAATAAAAACTGTTATTATTAAAAATACAGTGATTCTTCCAGTATGAATTAAATTATGAACTAATATATTTTTATGCTTTCTACACATAGGACAATCACAATTAGCATCACAAACTCTAATTCTATTTCTCTTTTCTTTAATAAGTTTATTTATTGTAAATCCTGCTGCCATAGCTATAATTATTTTAACTACAACTAAACCTATCACAAAACCAAATTTATCTGGATGAGCTCCAATAATAATTAACGCTTCATCAGAGCTTGAAATAAAAACAGCTATTAACATCCCTAAAGTTATATGCCCATTGCTATAAAGCTTTGCCATAGCTACTGGTATTCCACATTGAGGTATAATCCCAAATAAACTTCCCCCTAGAAAATCATATTTAGAAATTTTATCAATAAATTTATTATTATTATTTGCTTTTTCCATAAAATAGTCTATTGCTAAAAATATTAAAAATAGAAGTGGTACTACTTTGATTGTATCTCTTATGCTATCTATTAGAATTTCAACCAATTAAATATCCCCCCACCTTTAGCCTTGAAAAGATTTTTTATTTCTTCTTCATTTAGGTTTTTTCCAATTATACAAGCCTTACCACTAGATTTAGTGGAATTTTCATTTATAATATATTGTCCATTAGTGTAGCTAAAGTCTAAATATCCTTTTTCACCTTTTAAAAATCCTTTTCCTCTTAATACTTCGCCAAAGGTAGAATCTTTAAGTTTACTTAATAAATTACCAAGCTCTTCTTTAGTAAATTTTCTCGAAGTCTCGATACCAATAGCTTTAAACTCATTTTCACTGCATGGTTTATACTCAGTATAAAATAAATCTTTAAAATCTAAATTCAGATTTTGTACTAAAAGTTCTTTTACCTCTCCTGATGAAAAGCTATTCCAATCACTTGAGATAATTTCAGCATTTTCATTTAACTCTCTAAGTGACCTTTTTACTTCCTGAAGCTTATCCTCTTCTACAAATTGACTTTTACTTAAAATTAAAGCTTCTGCATTAATTATTTGATCCTCAAAAAACTCCCCAAAAGCATCACACTGTTTCATGTAATTTTCACTATCAATTACAGTAAGCAATGAATTTATATGGCAGCTTCTTGATATTTCTTCTGATCTTAAGATATCAATTATCTCACTTAAAATACTAATACCTGTTGGTTCAATTATTATTCTCTCTGGATTAAATTCTTTAATTACTCTATTAAGCACCATTTCAAAGTCCTTTTTCATTATGCAGCAAATACAACCACTACTAATTTCAAAAACCTCAAAACCATCTCTTTCCACTAAATCACCATCAATACCTATTTCACCGAATTCATTTTCGATAAGAACTACTTTTTCATTTTCATAAGCCTTTAGAAGTTTTCTAATTAATGTAGTTTTACCTGCGCCTAAAAATCCTGATATTACATCTATTTTTATCATATTTCACCTCATAGCTATGCCGAGTTAAAATCCCAGAGCTTCTACAAAATACTCTTGAAACTTTTCTTTAGTTGATAGTTCTAGCACCTCTATATTTCCTTTAAAACTTTCAATTGTATTTAAAACCTCTTTATTAATTAAAGCAAGCCTAGCCCCTTCTACAGAAGAGTTACCAACAAAGGTTATATCCCCATTAAAGCCTTTTGGTATAAGTCCAATAATTTTAATACTACTTGGATTAATGTGATATCCAAAAGCTCCTGCAATTACAACTTCTTTAATATCTTCTATTACAATGTTAATCTCACTTAAAAGCATTGTAACTCCCGTAGCTATTGCTCCTTTTGCCAGTTGTATCTGCCTAATATCCTTTTGAGATAAATATATATCTTCCGTGATATAAAACCTTTTATCTTTTAGTTTGCTGCTTATTCTTTCATCTAGCTTATTATTAAACCTACCACTTGGTAGCACAATGTTTCTTTCTACTAAGCTAGCTGTTATATCGATTAAACCACTACCACATATACCTTTAGGATTTCTGTCACCAATAGTTGTAAAGTTAATATTAAAATTCTCATCAATATTAAAAGTATCAATGGCGCCTTCCTCAGCTCTGCAGCCACAAGATATATTCATGCCCTCAAGGGCTGGCCCAGCTGCAGTAGAGGTAGCTACTAGTTTGCCCTCAGAAATAGCTACAATTTCTCCATTAGTTCCTATATCAATAAAAACAGAATCCTTACTTTTCTTATGAAAATCTGTTGCTGCAATTCCTGATAATATGTCTGCTCCTACATATGAAGATGCAGAAGGGAGCAAGGTTATAGTACCTTCTCTGTTTATATCTATATTAAGCTCAGAAGCCTTAATTTCAAGTTTATCCAAAAACACTGCTCGATAAGGTGCTTTAGCAATAGAAGAAGGATTAATTCCAGCAAACAAATGAAGCATTGTTGTATTTGCTGCGATGATTATTTTATAAATGTTTTCTATTCCATAGCTTTTACCTACCAATTCTTTAACTATCTCATTGATTTTACTTACTATACTGTGTCTTAAAATCTCGGTTCCATCTTCATTATTTATAGCAAAAGTAATTCTCGTCAGTACATCTCCACCATATTCTGTTTGTGGATTTAAGCAAGAGACTTTATTTAATATTTCTCCACTTTCTAAATTTACAAAATAGGCGGAAATTCCTGTAGTACCAATATCTACAGCTACACCTAATACATCATTAAATTTTTCTTGAATGTCTATTAAAGATTTCCCACAAATCACTCCATAAGCGTTACTGAACTCTCCTCTCTCTAGTGCTGCGATTTTTTCTAGAACTTGAGTAGAATTTACTTTGTACCCTACCTCTTCTGAAAAAGGATTATTACTATCTCTTTTAATACTATTTAATTCTATTTTTTTTATTTCAGGGTCTACATTAACTTCAATTGAGTATCCTCTATTTATAGTCTTTAAAGTTGTATTTTTATTTAATAATTCTACTTCTATATCTCCACAGACTTTAGCTAAACATGCAAGCCTTATATCTTTTTCACCTTTTATAAAAGCTTTCTCTTCCAGTGATGGTTCAGATAACTCTCCAAGTGCTTTAACCTTACACTTTCCACAAAGCCCCATGCAGTTGCATGGGGTCTCTATGGAAAGGTTGGCTATTCTTATACATTCTGATAGTTTAGTACCTGGTTGTACCTCTAAAGTAATATTTTCATTTTTAAACTTTACTAAAGCCATTAAATGTATTTTCCTTTCTTTACGTAATCCGTCATTGTTTTTAAATTTTCAACGGAAGTTGCCATACTTAATCCACAGGCAGGTGACACTATATCAACTCCTGAGTCAATGCAGTTTTTTGTGATAGAAACAATCTTTTCTTTTTCACCAGTGTGAAGGAGCTGAGTGCTAACATTACCCATAAGTCTTGTAGTTATATTAGCCTTTGCATATCTCATATTAACCATGGAATCAAAACTTAGTGCATCTGCCCCTATCATATTAAGTCCATGAACTATAGTTTTTGCATTTCCGCAGATATGAACTATTACAGGGATATTGTAGCTATGAATTACATCTATAAGTTCTTTGTATAAGGGTACAGCAAATTTTTCAAAGTTCTTTCCACCTAGTATTTCACCAGTAGCAGTGGGGTCAGAAATTGCTATAACATCCGCCCCAGCTTTAATTATTTCTTTTGCATATTCTATTAGATAACTATTGATATACTTAAAAAAGCTGTATGCTCTTTCTGGTTCTTTTCTAAGCATCTTTAAAATCCCTAGAGGGTCCACCGCTGAGGTAGCCGTACTAATATGTCCAGTTATATTACCTATAACTGGTACAGAATCATTTTTCAGTTCTTTTATAGCATCAAGAACCACTTTCATCCTATATTCCTTAAATGGGACTACAGTATATTTCCCCATGATTTCTTCCAAGGGCTCATTATTATATTCTATTACTCTTTCTTCAACCTCTTTATTACCTATCTGAACTTTAGCTCCAAGTGGTTCTGCTTCAACAATCATAGCAAAAGGTACTCCATAGTTTTCAAAACCAGCTAAATCGTATATTTTTCTTGAAGCTCTTGCCATAGCTTTATAATCCAGATTATGATTTTCTTCTATATCCTCAAGGATTTCTGTAACACAAGCACTCATCATTCCCCCTGGGCAAATAACTGGAGGCCTATCTACACTCTCTCCTTTTAACACCTTTAAAAGTCTTTCTTTTTCATTCAAGATTAAACACCTTCATTATATTCATATAGTCCATAAGTTCTCGCAGCATCCATCATAGCTTGTATATGTTCAAAAGGAACTTTATTGGAAGTTTCACATCCAGTAGCTAAAACAAAGCCAGGAGTATATCCTTTCATTGTTTCAATAGACTCTCTGCAAACTTCATGAATTCTTTCTGCTGGTCCAAACAATAATTCATCTGCAGGATTAACATTTCCAAGAATTACAGCTCTACCAGCTACTTTTTCTCTTGCAATATTTAAATCACATCTATCAACACTTATGATATCTGCACCAGTGTCTGTCATTAAATCTACTATTTTATTACTTTTACCACAAATATGAAGTGGTATTGCACTGCCTAGTTCATGTGCAAGGTCTACTAATTCTTTTATATAAGGAAAGCAAAATTGCTTAAACATCTTTGGGCTAAAAAGACTTCCTGATGCAATTGGTTCAAGAATAATAGGAATTGCTCCCTTTGCTACAACTTCTCTAATAAAGTTTTTGCAGCTATCTGTAGACAATCTTAAAAGCTTATGACAAAGCTCTGGATTTGCATAAGTTTCTCTTGCAAAATCTTCTGTGCCTCTTAAGGTAGCAGCTGTGGATACGGGTCCTGAGAAACATACCGATAAAAATACTTCATCTCCTATTTTTTCCTTTAGTATATCTAAAGCTTCATAGTATACAGGATACTTTCCATCATTTTTTTCTGATACATGAATTTTACTTAAATCTTCTTCACATTTTATTATGTGCTCAGCGCAGTTTGCTGGTTCATCTTCTGAATATTCAAGAGGTGCACCCATAGCTTCTGCTATATATGAGCAGTTTGTAAATAAGTATACTAAGTCATATTTATATTTTTTAAAAGCTGCAATATGAGAGTCCGCCATTACTTGAGCATTATCTTGAAACTCTTTTACAGTTTTTCCAATTAAATGAGCTGTATTTGTGGTTACTATAGGCATACATAAAATTCTATCCAGTGGTTTGCCAGTTAAAAAATTTCCAAGCCTTTGTTTTGGCGTTAATATATCTTCTCTTATATTCATAATTAAATATCTCCCTACTTTAAATTAATTAACTCCCATTATTTGTTTTGCTTTTCTAACAGCTTCATTGGCATCTTTTGCATATACATCCGCACCAATAATATCAGCAAACCTTTGAGATATAGGACCTCCGCCTATTAGTACTTTATACTTATCTCTTATATTTCTTTCTTTTAATCTATCAATTACTGTTTTCATTCCATCCATTGTTGTTGTCATTAATGTTGACATACATATAATATCACTATTAACTTCTTCTGCCTTTTCAATAAACCTCTCTAATTTTACATCTCTTCCAAGATCATAAACTTCAAAACCAGAAGCTTCAGTCATTATTCTTACAAGATTTTTACCTATGTCATGTGTATCTCCTTCAATAACGCCAATAACAACTTTTATTGGTGTTTCTATGGAGCTTTTATCTACGTGAGGTTTTACAATATCAAGGCCAGAATTAAATGCATCTGAGCACATTAATACTTCTGGGAGAAAATATTCTTCCTCTTCATATAACTTACCAACCTTATCCATTCCAGGTATAAGCGCCTCTGTAATAGTCTCTATGGCTGGTATATTAAGTTCTAAAGATTTTTTGCTAAGTTCAGTTACATTGTCCTCTTCCATTTCAATAACAGCATTTGTGATTTCTTTAAATAATTGTGTTTTTTCCACGAGAATTCCCCCATCTATATATTTATTCATTCTAATTATATTTGGTATAAAACTTTAAACAATAACTATAGGAAATTAATATAATGGACTTCTCAGCTATTGGTTATAGGAATAGTTGATATCTTAGAATTCTTTTAATATATATATAGGTAATTGAGAATCAAAGAATGAACTAATATTACGTGAAATTTATGGAGGTGAAATTATATGGCTTATTCCGATAGGAAATTATTAGCAAGAATTCTTAAATGTAAAGGTGGTGGTGAAGGTGATAATGGCATGAAAGCTGTTGATACTAATCTCGGTATCATACCTATACCCTCTATATCTGTATGGATTCTTAACTCCTACAGTGTCTTTAAGAGTACCATCTATAGAAATTAGTTTTCCCCATGAGTCATAGTTATAGGATGCAACTTGAGTTCCTTTTTTTATTTATTAATCTTACTATATAATCTTTAATATTTCTTATATATAAATATTCCGTGAGGTTTCACAAAAATATTGCCACTATAACAATTAATAGTGGCAATAACATTTTCCTTACATATGTTTTACTATATCATACACTTTAGTATCTATTCGTATAAATGGATTGTCTTTGCATCTATTAATGGCATAGTTGATAATCATCTTATAATCTTCAAAGACTGAAGATATTGTAATTGTTTTTCCATAGACAACCCCCTCATCAGCTTTAAGTAAGTACACTCCCACATTTTTTCCTTGACTCTGAATATTGTATTGTATATGTCGAATATCTTTCCAAAATAAAATTCTACTTTTAAACATATATCTATATATCAATTTATCATCATCAATTATTATAACTGTAGTTAATGCATCGGCAATCCCTATTGCGCCCATTAAAGTAAATAATATACTAATGAATCTCAGTATAGAATTATTGTAATAGATTATTCCAATTATGGGCATTAGACAACCAATTGAGCCTAATAACCTTATTTTCCAATGTAATTTAAAGCTATATTTTTCTATTATAATCACTCCCACCCATTTTTAAAATAGTTATTGCCGTAGTTTTCAGCAGCACTAATAACTACGGAAGACATTATAACTGCCCCAGATGCTGCTCCAAGTAATAATAATCCTGCTGGACCAGATGAAGCTGCTGCAAGTGCAAAAAGTTTAGAGATACCTATACCAGCAAAATAACCTGCGATAGTAGCTCCTGCCTTAAGCACTGTTCTACCTGCTCTCTGCCCATTCGAAAGGCCATTATTAGCAGTCCAAATATTCCCCATATCCCATGAAAGAAAAGCATAAAAAGCAACATTACTAACTATATTACTTGCACTTTCTAAAGGTCGGACAGTTTCTGTATAAGAACTAGGGTGTAATTTAATCTCGGTTGTACCTCCTATATATGTCCCTGATTTTTCAAAATACACATTAGATTTGTAATTATAATGTGATGTGTATCCAGTAATTATATCTACAACTTCAGATACATAAGGAGGTGGGCTCGAAATTTCAAAGCCATCACCATATGTACCTTCTCCAATATCATAAGATACATGTGATGAAACAAACCCACTATCATCCTTAAAGTTTACAGGATTGTTCTTGGTATAAGCAAACATATTATGACCAAGTAACTCCCCAGTTTGTCCAATTAGTGCATCCGCATTAATAAATCTTCCCCAAGTAGGATTATAATACCTTGACTGTAAATAATACAATCCAGTCTCGGTATCATACCTATACCTTAACTTTACAGTTTTAATTGTAAAAAATCCACCTCAAAACATTTGTTGTAAATATGCTTAAATTAGCTTTTTCTATTCACTAATTACTATTGTATTTTTTTATACTTAACTCTCTCTATAAAACTCTATGCCTAATATGTGTCATTTACTAACCCTTACATATCTTATATACATGCACTAAACTTATTACAGGTTTTATTTTACTTCACTAAAAAGAAGACCAACAACACTGTTACTTCTTGGTCTTCAAGGCATTAAAATATTTAATTACGTATTATATAACATACATTAAATAATATTTTCTCTTCATCTAATAGCTTTATATATTCGGCAAAAGAAATTGTTCCACAAATTATTTCTTTATCATTGCTTTGATAGCTTGCCAATATCATTATAGTTTTTAGTGATGAGGTTTCGATTAAATTTTGAACTATTTTCTCAAAATCACTTCGAAACTCTTTTCTTATTATTAGCGGTGTTAAATCATATTTTACATCCTCATCATCTATCCAATAGGGCATCTCAATGTCACTTTCATCTTTCTCAAAATCAGAATCGCAAATGGGATAAGCATTAAATAAACCACCATTCTCTTTTACCATCGAATACCACATACCATCAGTACCCGTCATAAAAGGCCAAACCTCTCTATATCTACAAAAATCATCTTCGATTTCATTCTTAACTTCTATTGAAGATTGAAAATCTGTATGATATAACTTCTTTTGTTTGACAACTAATACTTTTAAATCGTATGGCATATTATCCCCTCCTACTTTGGTATAGATGATTGAATATACATAATTTCTTTTAATACTTTTAAACACAAGTGACTAACCTTACTTTAATATTCTATAGTATATACCATAATAAATTATACAATTTTCCATTACCTGATTTTATTGCATATACAAATAGCAAAATAAATAAAGTAATACTAAAAAGGCTAAAAACTATACTTCTAATAATAAATATATTAAAATTATCTTTATATTTCTGTTTAATTAAAATAATGATTACACAGAAAAGTAATAAAAATAATATTATGGAGACAGGTATAGTTCTCTTAATAAGTAGTAAAGCCAATGACACAACCAAAGCCAATCCAATTAATACATTTTGATTAATGTTCAAGTTTTTCATAATACCTCCAAAACAAATGACTTTTAAAACCTTATTCTATATGCTCATTTTTAAAATATCTATAAAACTGTGAAAATATGAGGGTCACAATGAAATAACTTCCATAAATAATACCTAAAAGCTTAATTGGTATTTCTATGATAAATAAAATTAAAAATACTAAACTAGATATAATAATGTTCCCTACTTGTAAAATTATAGCTTCCATCTCAAAAACATCTTGCTTAAATGCTTTAAATCCTAGAATTTTTTTTGTTTCTGATTAAGTCTAATATTTTTTGTTAATTTATTATTCTTACTTTCCTTTAAAAACTCTTTACTTATTGAATACATAAAAATATAAAGCATTGTTACCACAAATAAATTTATAGCAAAATCACCTAGTATTTTTATCATAACTTACCCCCTACTAGTTTATTTGGATATATCTGGATCAAATATCGGTATTATTTTCTGATGAGAATTATTGTTAATCAATCCTGCATCTTTTAAGCTATCCACCAAGTTTCTTCCAGAATTATATTTCTCTAACCCATTTAATATGTTCACTGGCTTAATAATATTTTCAGGCTTAATCTCTTTGCTTAAAGCTCTATTAACGGCACTAATAGCATTTTTTGAACTTTTATATGTTCTGGCTATACCCTTAACTGGTCCATAAGCTGTGGCTGTTAAATCAACAATACCATATGCTCTAGTCCCGTACTTTTCTCCAGCTAATGTAGTAAATGCACTTTTAACTGGATTTAAGTCAGAAACCTTTTTATCTGCAACACCACTTAGGCCTGCAACTGTTTGAACTATTCCAGTACCTGCATTCATTACACCATAAGCAAACATTCCAATTGCTAACACAGCACCAATTGGAGTTGTGGCCGCTGCCATAGCTCCCACTGCGGAAACAACTGAAATAACTCCACTTACTATATTTCCTATACCTTTTATCCAGCTTGGTAAATAGCCACTTTGATCCTCCATATTAACAGGGTTATAAAGTGCATAGGCAAACATGTTATGTGATAATAATTCTCCAGTTTTTCCTCCTAAAGAATCAGCATTTATAAACCTTCCCCACTCTTGGTTATAGTATCTTGAATTTAAGTAGTAAAGTCCAATCTCGGTATCATACCTATACCTCAACTTTACAGTTTTAATTGTAAAAAATCCACCACAAAGAATGTGGCGGAAATATTTAATGATTTAAAAAATATAATTAAAGAACGGTAAAAATTGTTCTGCAATCATTTTCTTTGGTTATATATTCAACTTCTCGAAAACCATTTTTAATGCAATTGGTTTTAATCACTTCGATTATATTTTCACTTTTTGAATATACTTCGTAATAAAAAACATCATAACATAAAATAATTAATTCACACCTACTATTTAAATAATCCTCATAATTATTTATTTCACTTGAAATATTTTTCTCAGGGTAAGCTTTAATATTTGCAAAGATTATAGAATAATCAATTTGAGTGATCTTATTTAGAAAATCTTTTCCAGTAACTTGTTTTTCTTCAAATAACTCTTTCCCATCCTTAAGATATATTTCATCTTCTTCAATACTCCAAAAAAAATTATTGATATTAATTCCATCAAGTACTGCTGCTAATATGGATATTTCATCTGAATGAACTTCAAAACTTATACCTCTCATAGTTAACCTCCAAAAATCATTATTAACCCTTTTTCAAAAGCACCACCTAATGGCGCAATTGACCAATCATCAGCAACTCCAACACCTGTAACATCATTTCCAACTACCCAAATTATTGCCGCACCACTTGCAAAAACAATAGTCACTCCTATAGCTGGTCTTAGTGCATCAGCATACCAACCTCCTGGTTCCCACTTGCCACCTACTACCCCATCTTTCCAACCCCAGTCATGATCATGTGGAACTTTAGGATGTTTTTTTGCATTTCCATGATTTGTATGATGTCTATCTTTTACAGGCTTTCCATCAGGACCATACCATCTTTCTTTGACAAGTTTTCCATCCTTATCATACTCCTCCCCACGTGAATTTGGATCACCAGTAGGTCCAAGTTTTTTATTGTTAGCTGCCTTAGATACTGCTTGTAAAGAAGCATCTCTCATTGCATCTGTTTCTTCACCCATAGTATATACAGATCTAAAACCAGATGGATCTTTCCCCATAATTGGATTATTTTTTGTATAAGCAAAGATATTGTGACCTAGAAGCTCTCCTATACTACCCACAATTGCATCAGCATTAATAAATCTGCCCCACTCAGGATTATAATACCTGCTCTGCAAGTAATATAGCCCAGTCTCGGTATCATACCTATACCCTTGATTTTACAGTCATAATCATAAAAAATCCACACCAAAAATGTGCGCCCACCGTTAAAAGGATAGTTCAATAAGTAGGTCAGTATAGGTATATATTAATAGCAAAAGAAAAGAGCTAACGCTTTAACACGTTAGCCCCAAATGTTCCTACGTTTATAATATATTATTGATTCGACTGAAAATGCGCTCCCCTCACGTCAGAATTTAGATTATGCAGCTTAGTTTTTTCATGGAATTGTTATCACTTATTGCTTGTGTATTATGAAATTATTTTTGTAGTTAGTTTTCAAACTTTTGTAGTCAAAATATTATTCTATTACAACATTAGAAATCTTCGAAAGAAGTCCACAGAACATCTTGCTCATTCAATTCTCTTTTATATAATTGCTCGTAGTCGTTTATTAATTCCATGAAATATTTTAATGTATCTTCTAATGCTTCATCTGGTGAGCTTCCTAACCCAGTAGTTCCATCTATTGAACCATCCTTATGGTTTTTAATTCGGATATTAGGCACTCCAATATAATCACCTTTCGAATTCTCTCAAATTCTCACTTTGAATTTTTCATATGGTACTTTATCTATTGCCCAAATTTGAAATTCATCAACTAGCCTATTTATTTCTGTAATACCTTGTACTTTAATCTCTTTCCAGCTATTCAAAATAGATTACTCCTTATTGCTTACTCTTATACACCAATTATTCCCCAAGTTTATCCAAGTGTTTTGAGTTTCATCTTCGAATAATGGTATCCATTCTAAAAACCTATTTGAATCATCAAGATAAACTACTAATTTACCATGCATAAATTCAATTAACTTCAAGTAGTTTAGGTCCAATCCCTTCCAATCTTCTTTGAGTAAATAGTGGAATTTTTCATCTAAATTACCTGAAGATTCGTTTGTGAATGAAGTAATATTCTCTGTTACTAATTGTGCAATATCACCATATAAATCAAATTGAAATCTTAATCCACTATTTATAACCCACAACAACTTCAAGTCCATTCTACTTATGGAAGATATTAGATGTATATCCTCAGTTAAATCATAGCCTAACTTATCCCATAAACTTCTCATATCACTTACTGAAATTATAATATTATTATATTTTTCATTCACGCTTCTATCATTTATCGGAATCCAAAATATAATATCTCCTAATTTCTTAACAATTACCGATGATATCCTCGACGTACCGTAATTTAACTTTAACTCCAGATATCCATTTATAGATGTTACTAAGTTATCTACATAACCTTTATATATAAGCTGGTCTCCATAGAATAAATTACATCTTTGTTCATATAATTCACCATTAAACTCTATTCTTATTTCCATGCTTCACCTACCACTTTACTTTATCCAAAGATGGTAATCCCCATCTTTTCGAATATCTACTCCAATCACTTTTAGGAATAAATGCTCTGTGTCTCATAACTTTACCCCCATTATCTAAAGTGATATGATATACGCCTTCTTTTCCATTAACATAACCTCTCTGTAAATATTCCTTACGTCCATTTGGTCTTACTACAGGTTTTTTAGGCAAGATAGAATTCTCAAAAGATGCAGGAAATCTATGAAACTTATCATCAGCCATTCTCTTTAGCACGTAATTACTATATATAGGTTTTGATTTTCTAGCAGAAACTAAAGCTCTTGCACCTTTTGCAACAAACTTTCCTGCACCAGCAAAGGCTACACCTGTAAGTGCGCCTGTTGCGGCTGCTTTTCCTAATCCACTCCAACTAAACCCTTCATTTCTGTGCTGGAATAGATAAACAGCAGTATCAAATAATGCTCCCCCTACAGCTGCACCAACCCACCATGCTATATCTCCATCTGGGTCTTCCATGTTCACTGGATCATTATTACAGTATGCAAACATATTATGAGATATCGGCTCTCCAACTTCTCCCACTATTGTATCTGCATTAATAAACCTTCCCCACTCTGGGTTATAATATCTACTTTGTAAGTAGTACAATCCATTCTCGGTATCATACCTATACTGATTATACAATATATAGATAAAATATTAGCATGTAGTTTTGTTACTGCTTGCTTTAATTATATTAAAGTCACTTAGAACAACTAACTATCAGGTATTTTTTCTTTTACACCTTGATTGCAATTGTATAAAAAAGTACCTAGTCATAATAAAATTATGCTAGGTATTTTCTAAATCAATTTATATTTAATCCTTTAAAATCATTATTGGGTCTGGAAGTTTTTAGTGGCTATTTCTCGTTGCTTTTACATAACTTTCTACACCATGCAACGCTGCATTACTATTACTTTTCATTGAACTTTGCTATTCAGCATTGAAATTTCACACTGCTTCATATATATTATCAAACTCTTATATTAATATACCTAATTGCTTTAGTACTATCAATATTACAACAAATACAATTGATAATAATATCATTATTAGTAAGACTTTTGTAAATATGGCCTCCTTTTTGTTCGCTATCTTTATATAATTTAGGGCACTTATTGTAAGAATAACTATAAAAATAATGCTTCCTATCAACATTATATATCCCCGATAACCTAAAAACTCATGGTACTTATCTATAAAAATCTCATCCAAGATAAGTACAAAAAGAAGGATTAAACTTAAAATTGAAACTACAATTGAAACTTTACTATTTTTATTTTCTATGCCCTTTTTTACATATAAGATTGTTGCTAAAAAGGCCATACCAATGAATAATAACCTAAATCCTATGGAAAACTTATCTATAAAAAGATACCCAAATAGACCAGCCCCAATAGATAACCTTGTCATTAACTTTCTATTATATTTCATCCTTATACTCCTTCGAGGTTATATTATGACACTTAAATATATTTATGAATTTAAAAACCTTAATACTGTAAATTTACTTTTATAATAATTTTTATTTGATCTTAGAATTTATCTTTTTTAATCATACCTACTATTACTTATTTGTTCCTTATAGCTTATATCATTTAATTGTACTTTTGTCCTTCAAAAAAAGTATCTTTTACCCAACCGCTAACTTTGTTCACAAAAATACCTGCACCTAGAGATATCGATGTTCCTACGGTAAACCCCGCCAAGGTTGGAGCCCAAAAAGGTGCTGTCCATGCTCCAAAAGCTATTGTTGCAACAAAACCCACTCCATCTACTACTGTTCTTCCTGCAGCATCCCATGTATTATAATGTAAAACATTATCTCGTACATTGCTTCCAAAAGAAATTGCATTAAGAATGCCTATTTTCCCAGTAATATTACTAAAGGTTGCTATTTTAGGTGTTGAAAATAAGTAATCAATAGGCTTTGTTATTTTAGAAACAATTTTGTCAAGTGTTTGAGCAATACCTGAATCTGCTATTCCTGAAAGCACATTGCCTTTATCGGTTCCTAGTAACTTTGTAATCTTATCTATCAAATTATGTGAATTCGATTTAGATTCGTATGTGCCTTCACCAATATCATAAGATACATGTGATGAAACAAACCCACTATCATCCTTAAAGTTTACAGGATTGTTCTTGGTATAAGCAAACATATTATGTCCAAGAAGTTCGCCTGTCTGCCCAATCAAAGCATCGGCATTAATAAACCTTCCCCACTCTGGGTTATAATATCTACTTTGTAAGTAGTACAATCCAGTCTCGGTATCATACCTATACCCTCTATATCTATAAGGATTTTTAACTCCAACTGAATCTTTAAGTGTACCTTCTATAGAAATTTATTTTTGCATTGAAATTATGTATAGAATATAATTTG
>NZ_JAVWDJ010000007.1:0-139087 GCF_036642255.1 Clostridium sp.
ATAGGATAAGAAGGTAACTTTAAGATTACTGTATCAAACCTAGGCAATCTTAAAACATCTTAAAATTAGAAGGTTAAAATCTGAGGAGGTAACATTAATGAAAAAATCTTTTTTTACAACGAAATCTAAATTCTTTCAGGCCCTTGCATTAAGTTTTTGTTTAATTTTTGTATCATCAAATACCGCTTTTGCTAGTGATGATACAACCAAAGTGCTAACAGCACAAAATGAAATTACAACTACTAATCAGGTATTATTAGAAAAGCAAAATGAAATTGATAAGTATGTTTTTGAAGACCATTCAAAAGAAATAGCTGATAAGGGGATTCAAATTACCCATACTGGTCAAGTGAATAATTATGTAGAAGTAGGTATAACCCCTTATACAAAAGAAAATGCTGATTACCTTTATAATATATTTGGTACTGACAAAGTGAAAATAGTGGAAGGTGTTAAGGCGCAGTTGATGAATGAATCATCAACAACTACTGTTGCCGTTGATGCAAACCAAGCTACTAGCTCCAAACTAAATCCTATTATTTTTTCACTTGCTGGACTTATTGGTGTTGGTGCAATAAGCTTAATTATTTATAGAAAAAAAGTAATTAAATAATAACTTAGTTCCTTTATTTATTAACTTCTCTATAATAATTTTAAAATCATAGTTAATAGTCACAAAAAGCCATTGGTTTAAACCAATGGCTTCTAAATTTATTTGAAAGTATTATTTTCATATCAAAATTTCAAAAATTTGCCTCGTACTTATATAAGCATCGTGTATCATTCAAATAGAATAATTAACATTAATTTATTCAATGACTCTAATATACTTAGCATCTGCTTGAACTGGATAGGATTCCCTAACTGGCCCTTCAAAGATAACTTCAACCTTTAGGCCTTCTTTTAAATCATTTATTGCAAGTGGTTTTTTTATGTCATCTTTATAAATTTTTGTATTCTCACTAATTCCTATACTAGCTTTATCATGTTGTGTATCACTTTCAACTTTTCCTTCAACCAATATTGATCTTATATTGCCACTATCATCTAATGCTATTTTTGTTATTTGCCCTCTTATTCCTATCTTTTCAGCAGTAATATCACTATCACATCCAGTTATAAGCGCTAGGGATACGAAAGTACACATTATCAATAATAATCTTTTTAACATAAGATAACCCTCCTAAAACATTTTGATATTCATATATACGAACTGCAATTAGAATAAGTTATTTGTGTACTGCTAAAAAAGTTCTTCCCTCTTTAAAAATTTACAAATAACAAAAATCATTATATCTACATGATATTTTATAAATTACATTATTTTATTTTTCTTATAGCAACTTTCATTGTTAATTACTATTTTCAAGTCTGTATACAATCATAGAATAAATTCTATGATTAAAGTATCCTTTTTCATTAATTCTATTTGTTTCTAGAAAATTGCATTTTTCTAGAAGATTAATTGATTTAAGATTTTTCTCTTCCGTATATGCTTCTAATACCTTCAAATTCATAGTGATAAAACCGTACTCAATTGCACTTAATAGCGCTTCTCTCATTAAACCTTTCCCTTGATAATCAGGAATAATTCCATATCCTAATTCTCCACTTTGTAATTCTGTATTAATGTTCCAAATACTAATTGACCCTATAACCCTTTGCGATTCCCTATGTTGTATTGCCCAAATAATCCATTTATTATCATTGATACCTTTATTCATTTTATCAATATAAATCTTTGTTTCATCAGCGCTTTCTCCTAATTTTGTGTCAGTGTATTCATTCATTCTTGGGTCTTTTCTCATTTCAAATAAACCATTAATATCACTATAATCCATTCTTCGTAAGAGAAGATTTTTTGTTTCTATTATGGGGAAGGGTGTAAAGTTAATCATTTTTATCACCTACTATCTAAAAAGTTGTATTACATTTTGTGTATTTAAGAAATCCATCTTCCATAATTAGCTTAATGGACCCTGTTTCATTCAAATATTCAACATAAGATCTTAACATTCTCTCCACCATATTATATTTATATATGGTTTTTACCCCAATATTAAAGTATTTAATAACAGACCTCATAATTTGTTCCATTGTCATAGAACCCTCTATGCTCTCATACACCATCGCTGCTCTATCTTTATAAAAATCTATATTATCAGTTATAAGTTTTTCAATATTATCATATATACCTTTATGTGCCACAATGTATTTACTTTATTTATTTGTACTTCAACTTAAAAAGATTGCAAATCTTGTACTTAAAAGAATACTGCTACCTAACATAAAAACTACTTATTTTTTTAAAAAACTAGCGCAAGATTTAACTTTTCTAGGTTTTCAAACTTAACATTATATTTCACTTTGTAATAATTATATTAATGAATTAAGTTCCCCACAACTGTGCTATTTAAGAATAATGAACATAACCACTCAAACTTTTATGAACCTAGTGTAAATAGTTAGGTTTTTTTGTTTAGTTTCCACTGAACTGTAGTTCTAGTATAAATAATAGTCGAAATTTATCGTAAATTAAAACTAGTTTTTATCTTCAGAATATTAAATAATCTATTTAAATGTACATATATTTTAATGTACAATAATTTCATACAGATATTTCTGTTATACTAATCTGTCAAAATTTATAATATGGGAAGTGTTTTTATGGACAGTAATAATCTTTTAAAAGACCCTGGCGAATCCAAATTAAAACGAGAACTTGGTTTAGCAGCTTCCATTGCCATTGTTGTTGGTAACTGCATTGGTTCTGGTATATTCATGTCCCCTGCTTCTTTAGCCAGAATTTCAAATCCTACGACATCAATTATTGCCTGGATTATTACATCAATCGGCTCTATATTAATAGCGCTTAGCTTTGCAAATTTATCATCAAAAATGCCTGTAACAGGCGGCCCAATAGCATATACAAGAGCTGCCTTTGGTGATTTTGCGGCATTTTTAATCGGATGGACTTATTGGATAGGTGCATGGGTTGGTAATGCAGCTATTATAACTGCATTCATGAGCTACTTTACCTATTTTGTTCCTTCTGCAAATAACCCACTTGCTGCATTTTTAATTACATCCTTTGTATTATGGTTCTTTACCATTTTAAATATATTAGGTGTAAAAAATGCAGGTATTATAGGAATTATTTCTACTATTTTAAAAGTAGCAGCATTATTAGTTTTCTTAGTTATAGCTTTAATTAATTTTGATCCTCAATATTTATCTACAGTATCAAGCAGTGAAGTATCTACTATGAGTACTTTGCCCGCAGCTATAGCTGTTGCTTTATGGGCTTTTGTCGGCTTAGAGAGTGCAACTGTTCCTGCTGGAGAAATAAAGAACCCAGAAAAGAATATTAAAAGGAGCACTATCATTGGTACTCTAATTGCTGCAGTTATTTATATTTTAATATCAGTAGTTGCAATGGGAGCCATGGGACAAGGTGAACTAGCAAAATCCGATGCACCTCTTGCTGACATTATCAATGCTTCAATTAATGGAACTTGGGGTGGAACTTTCATCGCAATTGGCGCAATTATTTCCACTCTTGGTGCAACTTCTGGATGGATTCTAACTACTGGTAGAAGTGCTTATGCTGCGGCAGAAAGCAAACTTTTCCCTCCAATTTTTGCACAAGTTAGTAAAAAATTTGCCACTCCAGCGGCTTCACTTATAATTAGTGGAATTTGTGCTAACATTCTTCTTATTCTTAACTATGTTGGTAGTCTAAGATCAGCCTTTGATTTCATGATTTTATTGGGAACTTTGGCATTTTTGCCTGCATATACTTTTGCAGCAGCAGCAGAAATTGTACTTTTAAAGAAATATCCAGGAAATTTCAATTTGTGGAACTTCCTTAAGAATTCCTTTATTTCATTACTAGCTCTTACTTATTCTATCTATGCTATATATGGAACAGGTGCAGAAGTTGTTATGTATGGTTTCATATTGATGTTAGCTGGAATACCATTCTACACCTATATGATGTTAAAGCAAAAATATAGTAAACAAGTAGAATAACTTGTGAAGTAAATGTTATAAAGTAGGTTACACTAAATATTATTCAATCTTATGTTATTAAAGGACTATTGGATATTTTCCAATGGTCCTTTATCTAAATCCTTAATTATTTATAAATTCCTTGTTTCATAATAATTCATTGTAGAAGTCTCCTGAAAGCCACAAGACTTATAGAGATTTAAAGCATTGCTATTTTTTGCTTCCACCTGAAGCATTAGTTCCTTTGAACCTTTTTCTTTTAGCTTCTCTATTGCCCCAACTAAAATCTCTCTTCCATATCCCTTTTTACGATACTCTGGAAGTACTCCTAATCCAAAAATTCCACCTACTCCATCACTTATCTCTAAATGAACTTTTCCTATAATTTTATTATTTACTTCTGCCATATATATATAAGAACCACACTTTTCTTCTTCCTCAGGCATTAAAATATCTGCTTCATTAAACTTCATGTTAAAGTATATAGAGTTTTGCCATGCTATCTCTCTTCCATCTTCATTTGTAGCTTTTCTTAAGACTACATTCTTTGCTATTAATCTTTGATGTTCATCATTTTTTAAAAACATTTCATATTCTGAGTGTGCATGACTGGCCCCTGTAGATTTGATAAATTCAAGTCCTGTAACAGAATCATTATCAGATAATAAAAACATTTTCTTTGATTCCCTTTTGTGCCACTCATCTTTAACTAATGAAAATAATCTTTTAAATACTCCTCTCCTTCTATATCCTGGATGCACCATGCCGTTTACCTCCATAATGCCTCTTCCAAATTCACATATACCTATATACCCAATAAGCATATCTTTATCATAATACAAAAATTCATTAATATTACTTATACTTTTATCTTCTTCTTGCAATCTACTAAGCTTATAATCAATTTCTAACTTTAACGTGGTTTTATCTTCCTCAAGACAAATCTTTTGAAGATTATTAATCTCTGTGTACTCATTTGTACCTAGCTTTTCTTTTAATTTTATACTCGGATTTTTTATCTTTTCCATGATTATTCTTCATCCCCTTTTAATTACTATTTAAATAAACTTATCATTTTGTTACTGCACTCTCTTTAAAATTTTATTTTTGTAACTTTGAAATCATTTTGTCTATATAAATTACATTGTCATATATTTCGAAATTATTCACATATATTTTAAAAAAGAGAGTTTATTTACCTATATTTTACCATAACATAGTTTAAAACTTTCATTTTATGTCGCATTTATTTCTACTAAAAGAGTTTTAAACTCTTAAATAAAATACTAAGAGCATAAATTCTATTTTATTTTTTATATAGAATACTTTATCTAGCATGGACTTAATGAAGAGTATAAAAATGGAAAACCTTGTGATAAAATTAATTCATAGTTACATCTACTTATTGATTTTACTTAACCATAAGATTTATACTTTTATTTCTAGGGAATAATAAAAAAGGTAATAATTTATTTTAAATATATTGTAGGAGGAGAATTAACATGGAGTTTTCAGAACTAATAAGAAAGAGATATTCTGAACGTAAATATGAGGATAAAAAAGTTGAGAAGGAAAAGTTACTTAAAATATTAGAAGCAGGAAGAGTAGCACCAACTGGTGCTAACACTCAGCCACAGCGAATTATCGTAGTGCAAGAAAAAGAGAGCATGGAGAAACTTAATAAATGTGCAAACCTGTACGGAGCACCTCTTGCAATCATAGTGTGTGGAGATCACAACAAAAGCTGGAAGCGACCTTTTGATGGCAAGGATATAATGGAGATAGATGTAACTATAGTAACAGATCATATGATGCTTCAAGCAACAGAGCTAGGTTTGGCATCTGTATGGATATGTTATTTTAATGCAGAAATATTAAGAGAAGAATTTAATCTTCCTGAGGGAGTTGAACCAGTAAATATTTTAGCCATAGGTTATTCAGGTGGTGAAGCTGCATCACCTAACAGACATGATAAGGCTCGCAAGCCATTAGAAGCTACTGTTCACTATGAAGTTTATTGATATTAAAAGATATAAAGTGTCTCAGAAATAATGAGTCACCTTATATGATGTTAGTATAATATTTAAAACATAGAAATCCGCTACCTTTCCTTACATTAGTGTATAAAATAAAAAGTCACTATTTTAAAACAAGGAATAATAGAATATCACAAAATTATCTTATAAATACTAAAAGTACTCTGGATGTTATTAAGCATTTCATAGTACTTTTTTATTATTAAAACTGAATACTAACTCCGCTATTTTATCTCACTTTCACATGCGGATTTTCATAAAAATAATTAAATTTTAGAAACTACCTTGCATTATTAAGTAATATATATTATACTCATTTATGTAATGTACTTAATAATGTTAAGTACTTCAAGGAGGGTTGAATTTGAATAAAGAAATGCTAAAAGGGACCATAGATATTCTTATTCTGTGCGTTCTAAACGAAAAAAATAATTATGGATATGAAATTTCTAGAACTATAAAGTTGAAAACAGAGGGAGCCTTTGAGATTCAAGAAGCAACTTTGTATTTATCTTTAAAGAGATTAGAAAAGCAAGGTGCTATTTCTTCCTACTGGGGTGATGAATCTAATGGGGGTAGACGTAAGTACTACGAAATTACAAACGATGGTAAGGACTTAATGAACCAATCTATCAAAGATTGGAAAGTAACTGTGCAAATAGTTGAAAAGTTTATTTAGGAGGATTTATTAATGAAAAATATATTAAGAAAGATTTTTAATTTATCAGATATTAGATATTCTTGGTTACTACTTATATCTATGGGAGCTTTTGTATTGTCACTTTACAATGAAAAAATTAATCCAGATATAACTCATGTAACTCAGTGGCTAACTTATGGCTTTGCAATACTTTCAGCAGTTATTTGGAGTATTTTAAATTATATTGCTCACATAAAGGTTAGTGCAAATTATAAAAAATTCGATAATATTGAAACTTATGTTGACAATTTAATTATGAGTAAAGATGAGAAGCTTGAACTGAAAGCCTACTTAGAAGATTTTGCAGCAGATCTTTTATCACAAGGAAAAAGTAAAGAAGATGCAGTACAAACTGCAATAAATCAATTTAGGATACAGGAATTCACATCCCTATCGAAAAATAGTAGCCTTCTTAATTTGCCAATACATTATTACTTAATAGGTTACTTACTTCTAGACATACTTATAATTATCATACTTACGTTGATTACAAGTATAATGCTAAGCAGTTCATTCTGGCTTCTAGCTATTGAGTTTATGTTTATTTTATATGGTGTTGGTTTCTTAGGCTTGTTCTTCTTATATAAGATGTTAGATGCTATTATATCAAAAAACTTAAACAATTAAAGTACAAAATTTTCTTAAGTTAAGCCTTTGTAAATTATTGATTTTTCAATACAAATTGAAAGTGAGGAATTTAATATGGAGAGTTGGATTATAAATTTTATGGAGCACTTTGGTTATTTGGGTACCTTTCTTATGATATTACTTGAAAATGTTTTTCCACCCATTCCTTCAGAAGTAATACTTACCTTTGGCGGATTTATGACAATAAACACAAGTATGACAGTTATTGGTGTGATAACATCTGCCACCGTTGGTTCTATTGCAGGGGCTATAGTGCTTTATGGAATAGGCAGACTATTTAATGTGAGCAAACTTGAAAAGATAATACGTCGCTGGGGATATATTCTTAGAATAAAAGTAAGTGATATTCACAAGGCCAATTCCTGGTTCTCACGTTATGGTAATAAAGCTATTTTTTTCTGTAGGATGATTCCACTAATTCGAAGTCTAATTTCTATCCCAGCTGGTATGGCCAATATGAAATTCAATGTTTTTCTTCTTTATACCGCAGCTGGAACTTTGATTTGGAACATTCTCCTTGTTTGTGCAGGTGCTGCCCTTGGAGAATCCTGGGGAAAAGTTTTAACTATTATGGATGTTTACTCACATATCACATATGCAATTTTAGGATTCACCTTTGTTGTTTTTGCAGTACTATGGTTCTTTAAAAGAAATAGCAAATTAAAAACAAGCTAAAAAATTATATCCATTATTAAGCAAGTACAGATTATTTATTTTTGTACCTGTTTTTGTTATAAATATTTATACTTAACAACATTTTAGAAACTTCAGGTCTGGAAGCTTCCATAAGTGGAAGCTCTTTAGCCCTATCTTTCTCCTTATTCAGAGGACAATTTCCAAAGATAAATGGAAGCAACAGAACCATAAGGAGAATATATATTTTTATATTCATCAAACTGCTCTTTTGTAAGTTCAGAAACACCATATAACTTCATCATACTACGTCTGATTGCTATATCTCCAAAGCTCACGATATTAGGTCTTTCCATTGAATTTAATAGAAGCATCTCAGCTGTCCATATTCCAATTCCACGTAATGAGGATAACTTACTAATAACTTCTTCATCTGATAAATTATAAAGCTCATTAAGATTTAACTTACCTGTGTCCACTGTTTCTGAAATGCTTTTGATGTAACCTGCCTTCCGAGTAGTAATCCCACATTTTTGTATTTCTTCTACAGAGAGCTTTGAAATGTTTTGCGGGGTGATTTCTCCAAAACATTCTTGCATCCTATTCCAAATAGTATGAACGGCTTTTGCTGATATTTGTTGACCTATTATTGCATAAATAAGTGCCGGAAATAGGTCTGGAATAATCACACGTTCTACCTTTCCTAGCCTATTTATAGCTTCCCCTAATATTTTATCTACTTGTTTTAAATATGAAGCCTCTGCAGTTCCATACTCAAAAAACTTAGTTTTAACTGTGTGCATTTTGTATCCTCACTTTTAATTTTTTTCATTTACTTCGATTTAGATGTAACTAGATTTTCAATCTATTGCACTTCATGCTAAAGGTTTATCCAAATTTTCTAATTCTATCCTATCTCCACTATTTTCTTATATATCAGAAAGAAAGTTGAAAGGTATACCCTCAACATTTAAACCTGTTGCTTCTCAGAGAAATACTCCAAGAACTCCAGTTAATAATACCATAGCTACAAATATCATTCTATATTACACTTCATGGCTATTATGGATTTAAAAGAAAATAAAATAGAAGAAAGCGACAGTTGTTAATTAGCCGCCTTCTTCTACCTTTAAGTTAACCTTAACTTCTAGTTGTGATTTTTCCTTTCTTAGGTTGAGATCCCTATTACTAACCTTTCACAACACTAAGCAACTTCTCTTCTATTTTAGTGCTATTTTTTATGATATAAATGATTAATAAAGTGATTATTCCCCATCCCCATAAAGGTATCACGATATTGGAGGAGCCCAATGCTGATGCAGCTAGGATTTCCCATGGTCTTGTTAGCAGCATTATTATAAAGTATTTCCCCAATTTCATTTTACTAAGTCCTACTAAGAAACCAACAGCATCATCTGGAAAAAATGGGAGGAATAATAATAACACCAGTAGTATTTCTCCCTTTTTTGATGAGATATGTTCTTCATACTTACTTGACACCTTAGGACTTACAAACCGTTCTGTAAAAGGTCTTCCTAATTTTCTAGCAAGGATAAATACTACAACAGAGCCACTTATTATGGCCACCATGCTAATAAAAAATGATTCCCACATACCAAATATTGTTCCCCCAACTACAGCGCTTATATTGCTAGGTATGGGTGCAACAATAACAGATATAAATTGAATAATAAAAAATATTATATAAGCATTCTTACCATAACTCTCTATGTAATTCTTAAAGGCTTCAGCAGAAGCCATATGCTCTAAGATACCTTGTGATTTCATATACATAAATATTCCAATGAATCCTACAATGGTTACTACTAACATAAGATAACTTTTTAGTTTATTACTATGTTTACACATTAATAACACTCAACTCTCTAATTTTTATTTATATTTTAATGGGTACTTTGAGCCTCAACAGCCTTAAGGCTGCCTTGTAATTCTTCTTACATTCAAACTCACTAAGCCATTTCACCTAAAAATCCACCCAGTTGAATCCCCTTACCACTTGTACTAATCTTTACTGTAATGTCTTCATATAAAAAGAATCCTTTCAGATAAAGTGACTCTGAAGTTTATTTCACATACTCATTATGAAACATAGAACTTAAGATTAGGTAAAGAAACACTTAAGAAAACCTTAATTTTACTTTAAATATTTCCTACTAATATATTTCAAAAAATAAAAAACCCATCATAATTTGATGAGTTCATGTTATTTAAATTCATTGTTTACTTTAGTTTATATAAAAATTATATAGTCTTCATAGCATTTATTTTGATAGTATTTTTTTTAAAATTGCTATAAAAAAGCTTAACTCCTTTTCATTTTTTCTTAGCATCATTATCATATTCTCAAATATATATTCTGCCATTTTTTCTTTTGAAATAACGTGATCCCAAGAATATTGCCTTAACTCACTGTCCATATCAATTAAGACTTTAATCTTTTCACAGATCCTTGCAAAATACTCGTTTTGTCTTTGTTTTCCAAGTTGTTTTTCCTGTGTCTTTAGTATAGAGAGTTGTTCTAACCAATTTTCTCTGAATTTATTAAGATACTCGTATAGGATATTATAAATCTTCTCTAGGTTATCATAAAAATTATTCTGTGATAAGCTTTTCCAATCAACATTTGCAAAAGCACCATCCCAAAAGTCCTCAATAACTGCTACTAACAGGTCTCCCTTTGAAGGAAAGTAATTATACACTGTGCCAATAGCAATGCCACTACCTTTTGCCACAGCACGAATATTGATTTTTGTGATACCTTCATTTTCCGCTATGCTTTTAGCTGCACATAAAATGATCTCTCTATAATTTAAATTAATACTATCCATCCTTTGAATCACCTCTTGAACATCGTTCAACTCAATTATATATTAGCATACTTACATTGTCAAAGTTAGAGTGACTTTCATTAAATTTTTTACTTGAAGTAAAATACACCTCCTTATAAGGACTTATCTTTATATCCTTATAAGGAGGCGCATATTTTCACATCTTATTTTAAATTTATCATATCTTGAATAAACTCTAAGACCTTTTCCTCTTTAGTTGCCCAGGATGTCACAAGGCGAATAGCTGAGTTTTCTTCATCCACTTTTTGCCAAACATAAAATGAATATTTCTCTTGAAGTTTTTCAATTATCTCATTAGGTAAAATTGGAAATATCTGATTTGAAGGTGAATTAGTCAAAAATAAATATCTCTCTCCACTAATTCCATCCTTCAGTAGCTTAGCCATGTCATTTGCATGCTTTGCTAATTCAAAGAACAGATCATCTCTAAAAAGTTCTAAAAACTGTATTCCTAGAAGTCTACCTTTAGCAAGTAGCGCCCCCTTCTGTTTAATATGAAACCTAAAATCTTCTTTAAGAGAATCTCTGCAAATTACAAGAGCTTCACCCATTAAAGCACCATTTTTAGTTCCTCCTATGTAGAAAGCATCCACAAGATTTGCTAAGTCTGAAAGCTCTATATCATTTTCCTCTGAGCACAAAGCTGAGCCAAGCCTTGCTCCATCAACATATAAGAAAAGTCTATTATCTCTACAAAACTTGCTTAACTGTTCAAGTTCCTTCTTAGTATAAATAGATCCAATTTCTGTAGGATTGGAGATGTAAACTAGCTTTGGCTTCACCATATGCTCATCAGTATGTGCAACGAGAGCTGATTTAATATGTTCACAGTTTAGTTTTCCATCATTTACTTCTATAGATACAACTTTGTGCCCTGTAGCCTCAATAGCTCCTGTTTCATGAACAAGGATATGTCCAGTATTTGCTGCAATAGCTGCTTCATGAGGTCTTAAAAAGGCTGAAATAGCAGTTAAATTCGTTTGGGTTCCACCAGGAAAAAGATGAATATCTACATCTTCTCTTTTCATTTTTCCTTTTAATAGTTCAACAGCTTTTTCTGTATACTTGTCCTCTCCGTATCCTTCAAGCTGCTCCATATTTGACTCCATCAAAGCACTTAATATCTTTGGGTGTGCTCCTTCACTATAGTCATTCTTAAAACTATACATTTGTTTTCCTCCTTATTAATCCATTTACAATTATTATAATGATTCCATTCCATTCAAGATATCTTTAAGTTTTTTTAGCTCTTCAATACTTAATGTAACCCCTTTACCCATCTTCTTATGTTCAGAATCCCAATCCCTAATGTCATATTTAGCTTCTTTGTCATTCCAACTTATAAGATTTAACTCCTTGGTCCATCCTTTTGTTGACTCTGAAAGTAATCCTGCAGTTTCTATTATTTCAAATTTTATATCCGCCATTCATCTCTCCTCCTATACTCTTTGTGTTTTAATATAAGATACTGGCTCTTATAATACTTGCACCTTGCTCGTGTTCAGCATTAATTTTTATATATAAATCATTTGATTTTCTATCCATATCAATAAGAAGTAAATCCCCTTCATTTAGATTAAACTTTTCAGTTTTATTAATTACAACAGCAATGTTACCTTTTACACAGTAAAAAACTTCTGTTAGAGAAATAAATTCATCGCTAAAATTGAAGCTTTCTTCATTTATTTCAAACAGCTCTTCCTTTTCAATCTTAATTGCCTCTAGTTTACCTTTGCATCCTCTAGCTAGCATTAGATTAAAATCTTTCACTTTTCCAGTACTTTTTGTTACCCATTCTCCACTGAAGCAATCTTGTTCAAAAGGCTTAAGGAAAGTACTATGTTGATTTTCATGCTCTAGGGCCATTTCACCCTCAACTACCATTATAAGCCTCCAAATACCTGAAAGAGAAGTAAAAGTAGACTTTTCTACCTCCACTCTTGCTGAGCTTAATCTCCACATAAAATTGCGCTCACTATAAGCAGTGTCCTTCGGGTAAATAGCTAACTCCGTGGTTGTTCCCCCTGTCCAAGTAGTTGTCTTCTGCTCTTCTTTTCTAATTATTTCAATTGTATTAATCATTATGATACCCCCCTATGCTTTTCCTACCTTTTGTGTTGAAATATCCCCAAATCAACAGTTTCCAAAAATTTTTCTTTATATATCCTTTTTAGCGTTCAAAATCATCCTTATAAAGATACTGCCTCAGTATCCAAAAGTTACTCTTTCTTGAAAACAATCATATATTGAGGCCAGTACTTATAAGTTATATTATTTTACTTTGATTACGAATACATTAGGAGTTAATCCACCACTTTCAATCTTTATGGTATCAATAACTTCAAGATACTGATTGCCTATTAAATTTTCATTTAGTAAGTTTTTTTCTACTGTATAAAGGAATGCCATTCCCCCTGGCCTTATAAGACTAGGAATTTTATTTACAAATTCACTATATAATTTCGTGCTAAAATCACGAACTCCTGCCTTACTTTCAAAAGGCATATTTGATATCATCTCATCGAAAGGGTCCATGGGTGAATATTCTAATATATCTCTAGATATTAATTGTACTTTTACATTAGCTAACTTAGAATTTGTTGTTGCAGCAGTAATAGCTGAGTTAAATATATCAACTCCTGTTAAGCTTCTATATTCCTTAACTTTAGCCCTTTCTATTAACATGGTACCAGACCCACAAAAAGGATCTATAACTTTAGCATTAGGTTTTAACCATTTTGCTATAGACTTCATTACAATAGCAGCAGTTACAGGGTTTATGGATGCAGGAACATCTTTCTCTCTATAAGAAAATCTATTATCTTTTAAAGTATATAGCTTTATAAACACACTGCATAAATTATTTTTCTCAACTATTCTAATTTCAACTTCATAGGAAGAAGGACTATTCTTTAAGTTTCCACCTGAAACTTCATCTAATTCTCTCGATAAGTTTTTTACAAACTCTGACCTTTCTCTATTATCAGTAGTTTTAAATTCAATCCTATACCAAAATGGAGTATTACCCTCATCTGCGTGACACTGATTCAAAAAGCTAACAATATCTGCTTTTACAATTGCAGCTGCTATTACCTTATAGTTAAGCTCTAAGTTATTGCAGGTGTCTATTGGAAAAAGAAGTTCATAAAATGATCTACAGCTATAAACCTTCTTAATATCCTTCTCCTTAATATGTATACCTTCAGTCACAAGGTTACCCTTGATTGATTTTTCTTCAAGATCACCTAACGTAACTTGAAAACGATCATTCATAGTTGTTAATATCATTGACACAGGATTTTTGAAACCCGTAAATTCATGACGTACACGAGGAGATAATTTAGCTATAGCTCTAGAAAGGGCAAGTTTTTCTTCATTTGTATGCTTCTCATCTTTTGTAGATTCACTGTTATTCTGAGAAACTTTTTCTTCTTCTATTAAACTCTCAAGCATCTTAGTAAGTCTTTCTGAATCCGACACTCCACCACAATTCCCAATTGCAAGTATGTAGGAAGACTTTACAAATAGCTGTTCCTCAGAATTATAAGCACTATATAAGGCCTCTAAATATTCTGAATCACCAATTTCACCAATAATGCCACATACATTTTTTCTCACTTTCGGATCTGGATGCCTAAGGAAATTCTTAAGTTTTTCCTTTGAGCTGCCCACAGCTCTTTTAAATATTCCTCTAGGTTTTTCCTTTTTTATAATATCTCTTATTACAGAAAGTATTGCTCTTGGATTTTCCTCTTTTAATGCCTCTAACCACAATATTGGCATTGTATTGTTATAATCTCGAGAAAGTTTATCTATTATTCTAGCTCTCTGCTTATCATCTGAAGTCTTTAGTTCCTCTATTAAATTTGTATAATTTATCTCATTCATTTGATCACCTCTTCATTTCAATTTAACAGCTTTCATTATACCCTATATTTCTAAATACTTGTAATGTTACCTTCAATTTCTTCATATGCAGCATTATTTTTGCACCTAAAAACCTAAGATTTGAGTACTTTTTTGTAAAACCAATATTTCATTTATATAATAATACATAAAAACTTCTACACTAATTTTGCCCTATATAAATAAAGTTTATATAAATAAAGTTTATATAATTACTTTTTCACTTTCACAAAAATAAAACCCTCTATAAACTGAGGGTTTTGTGAAGAACTTCTTTAATTTATTATTATTTATTTTTCTTCGTGAGCACTAAATAAATCTACGAAGAAAAAAATACACAGCAATAGAAATACCTGCAAAAATCGCTCTTATTATCCTGTTGTTCCTATTAATAAAAGCTTCAATAATTAGAACTACCCCCAGTAAAATCCACAGACTTTCAAAGAGAAACAAACCAGCAAGTGTAAATAGAGAAAATGAAAACATCGGTAATACTAAGATTAGAGATATTAGCATAAGTACCAATACAAATAATATTCTTATTTTAAGTTTATAACCTTTAAAATAGGAAACTGCAATAAAGCAACCCAATAGGCATAAAACTATCCATTCAATCACCATTTACAATTCCTCCTTTGAAGGTTGTATAGCTTTTTGCTTTGCACGAAACTTTCTTACCTTCATCAAGTTCCCACAGGTTTCATCACACCATCGCTTTGTGTGGCTTTTAGTTTCATCATAAAAAAACCATCTACAATCGGGATTTTGGCAAACTTTCACTCTCGACATATCATTATCACTTAAAAGTTCAATAAAAGAAGCTACTATTTCTGACATAATCCAGTTCCAATCCCTGTGTATTGGTTGTAACTTTAATTTATACTTTCCATCACCTTCATAAATTTCTCTTTCATAATGTGCTAATGTTAGATATGTATTGATTTTTATTATTATATCCTTAGGAATAGCTTTATTATTTGTTATGTCATCAAAAGCCTTTGAAAGTAAACGGCGAAGTTTCAATAAATTACTCATTACATCTTTGTCTGGCATCATATCTATTTGAATATTTCTCTTTTTAAAAAATTCCATGAGAAGCTCTACATTAGTTAGTATTTCTTCATTGGTTTTATGTGTAGCATACCAGCTACTGTTTACGAAATCCAAAGATAAATTAAACATTTCGTAACCCCCTATACTTATATTGACAGTTACCACTACCGATGTTATATTTAGTATAACACCGTAACCACCATTAGTCAAAAATGATGGTTACAGAAAAAGGAGGATAATTATGGGGATATTACAACACAAACTTCTATCTGAGTTAGATAATAAGGGGTTTAAAGCAAGAATTGTATCCATTGAACACCTTGAGGACTTGAAAAGTGAACTGGAGAATTTATTTGATTCTGGAGTAGTTGATAAGGAACTATATGAAAAAGAACTTAAATCAATTAACTACAACTACTTAAATGAACTATCTGGAGCAAAATCCATTATAGTTATAGGAATGCCACAACCTATAAGAAAGTTATCTTTTAATTGGTCGGAAAAAGTACATGAAGTACTGATCCCACCGGTTTATACCTCTGAAACAGATAAACAGGTAAGAAGTATAATGGAAGCTTTATTAAATCCAGAAGGCTTTAAATTCTTAAAAGCAACACTACCATTAAAGCTTCTAGCTGTTAAAAGTGGCCTTAGCATGTATGGCAAAAACAACATTTCTTATATACCTGGATTAGGAAGTTTTAACAAACTAATTGCCTTTATAACAGATATGCCTTTCATTGAAGATAGCTGGCAGGATGTAAAAACAATGCCAACATGTGATAACTGTAATGCTTGCTTAAAAAATTGCCCTACCTCAGCTATCGATTCTAAAAGGTTTATAATCCATATTAATAAATGTATTACCTATTTTAATGAATATGGCGGTGAATTTCCTTCCTGGCTTAACAATAACTCTCATAACTCATTAGTTGGATGCATGCGTTGTCAAACTATTTGTCCTGCGAATGCAGGATATATCAAGACTATAGAAATCAACGATGTGTTTTCAGAAGATGAGATATCCTTAATACTTAATAATACTGACATAAATATCCTTCCTGAGAAAACAAAAAATACTCTTGAAAAGTTGGATCTAACTGACTATCACAAAGAAAAAATACTCTCCCGCAATTTAAGTGTATTGATAAATAAATAAATAAATATTATTCACATATAATTAAAAATCTAGAACAGGAAGTAGCTTGTGGCAACTTCCTGTTACATTAATAATCTTTAATGTTTCTTAAATTACATAGTTATTACAATGCACTAACACTGTTGCCTAAAATCCTTTATGCTTTTTCTGTACCCTAAGAGGTCCTAGCATATAGATTTAATACCCTCACATCTAAAGTACTTACTTATTATTATCTTCCATAAAAATCCTCATAATCACTATGATTAAAATTATTTAAATTCAACAATTTCAATACCAGCCATACACCCAATATCTTCATAAACAATTCCATTTTCTTTATCGTATAAATGAATTATAACTTCTCCAGAAGATTCTTCTTTAATTACTTGTTGCATCTTTCCAAGTTTTGGAGCAATTAATTCTCCCGTTTCTTTCAGATTTCCCTCTATTTTAAGCCTCGCTTTGCTATTTTCTAATAATATTGTTACCTTTTCGCTAGTTACACTTTCAACCTCCAATTTACTATTGTTATACGTTGCAAATCTATATTCTTTTCCACCAACTACTAAGTTACATATATATCCTAAGAAGCTTTTCTTCATAAATGGTATATCCGCTATAGAGCAAAAAATACTTGTATTATTATTTCTAAAATTGTTACTTTGAATCCAAATATATTTTTTAGGAAAAGAAGTTCCCCAATCCTTTTCAATATATCCTTTTCCACTATTGAAATCTATTTCTTTATCATTAATCGTAACTATTCCATTCACTTCATGATTCATGCTAATAATACCATGGTAACACTCCAGTTTTGGAATATAAGCAAAACAACCCATGATATTAGGAGTCAAAATAGACTTTTCAATTGGAGTGAATGAACCTAACTTTAATATTCCCTCAATACTTATTTTGTCATCTTGTATTTTAATTACTGCTTTGGATTCTGTGAAAATATTATTCCCTACCTGTACCATAAAGGGGTTATTGCTAAATTTAAAATCTTCCGCAGCATATCTTATATATCCTGTTTTTATAGACTTTTTATTATTTTCATCAAAGCTTACAAATATATATTGTAGAAAACTATGAACATCATTACTAAATAAGCTAACACCAGGGATAAAGCAGATAACTCTTTTCTCATCCTTTGAAACTTGCTTATAATACCATCCTTCAAAATATTCTTTGTTTTTATTATTCCCTTGAAACAACAAAGGGCATCTAATTTTTTTTAGCCACATATTTATCTCATCCTTCATCATGCTATATGAGTTCCATAATATTTTTCCTCTTAAACTAGTCTGCCCAAAATCATAATATCTAACTTTTAAAATTAACTTAATGCCTCTTACCTCTCCTTGAAAATTTTATCTTGTTTTTGATTCCTTGTTTTTTTAAACAGGAAATATTAAGAAGGGGTCAATACGTGATAATTGGTTTAATTATCTTTAAAGCAAACTTATTAATATCTTTAAGAAACTTAGCTAAAACTCAAATAAATTCAATAATAGTAACTGCTAGCAAAGAATAAGATTTGTGGTACGGATGCATATGTTTAATCATGGATATAAGAGATTTTTAGATGGAAAATGTGATGAGGTGTTAGTTGAAACTATAAATGAAAAACTGTTAATTACAGGTAAGGTAGCTAAAGAATATTTAGCAGATTTAGAAGCTTTTAAAAAAGAACATAAATTAATATATGAAAAACTATATTGAAATAAATGAAGTAATCCAGTTGTAGGCAGCCCAACTGGATTACTTTATTTAAATGAAAAGATTCTAGGCAATTAGAAATTTATTATTCAATAATGAAGTTACGAAAATTTTTATTGTTAGACACCAAGGAATGTATCTACTGAATTAAAGTTTCATTAATTTCTTTGTATGTGATTACATAAATACCTATTATGAGTCACAAATTTAAAGTGATTCCACTAACCTTTTGATAAATCTTTCTGCTTCATTGAAATCTTTATCATTTGGATGTCCCTGTGATAATCTGCCTACAATATCAAAAATCTTATTTTTAGTAAATTCCTGCGCTACAAAGCTACCTTTACATGCAAAGCTCCCTTTATTTATTGCTCCCTTTGATGCTAGGAGCTTAGTTAGCTTAGTGTTATAGAACTTCATCCCAACCCCACTGGTTGAAAATACAAAAACATTTTTACCTGCTAAATTCAAATTATCAACCAATTTAAATATCTTTGGTGACATGCTCTCCTTATAAACCCCAGAACCAAATCCAATGAGATCGTAACTTTCTATGTTAACATCATGAACATCTTTTATATTTATTAGCTCAGAATGAGTTTTTTCAGCAAATGTTCTTGCAATTTTTTCAGTGTTATTCTTATAGTTTGAACAATATATAATTAAGGATTTTATAAGTAATTCCTCCTATTTAAATTTCTTTTTATTAAATTGTATCAATAATATTTATTAAATATTCCTTTATCTCATACATATCATAAGTACAATGACTATTTAAAATAATACTTTTCAAAAATCTAGCCTATCCCAACTTATCATTTTATAATTGATAAATGCTACAATATATACTTTTACGCAACAATAATTGTGAAAATCCTTTTATCGGTAGGGTACAAAATAAGAAAATAGCGAGCTAATCTATACTTCCCATTATGTTTAATTTCTACGTTCCTTTTGTATAGGTATATTCTTGAACTGCAATAAAGATATTAGAATCGCATTCTCACCATGAATAAATAATATAATATAAAAGGTAATCCCATAGCAGATAGTATTGTGATTGCAGTATGTGCTTTTTTCTCTTCTCGTAATATAAACAATAAAAACTTATATCCTAAAATGCCAATGAATCCACCCAAACAATTTAGGATTATATCATCAATGTCTGATGCTCCTATGCATAAAAGCCCTTGAATAATTTCAACCAACAAACTCACTATAAATATAAATAACAAATTGATTATTACTCTTTTATTATTTTTAAATAATGACAAATATGCACCAAGAGGAATAAAGATAACTATATTGCCAATCACATTACCAAAAGCGAACCTTTTTATAGTTGCAGAGTTGCTATATATATATTCCTTTATACTATAAAAAGGAATGAGATTGATTGACCTAGGCTCCGAATACGGAATTCTTGATACCAACAATATTTTAATTAACAAAAGTATGTAACAAATGAAAACACCATATAAAAACACTATTTTAATTTTCTCTCGTTTATTCATAATACCTCCATTTTTCATACCATCACTGCTTATTCTCTGATGTTCAGTTTATAAATAATCTTCAGTTCACACTTTAATACAAGTATTCACTATTATGATATCTTAAATTGAGCAGTAGTAGCATCATCTGTGTCACCAGTGCATATTGATATGCACTATGCAGGCTCCGCAGCAAGGCGCAGATTAAACACCTTGTCTTACTAATATTTATATAAAAGTTTATCCGATTCGGTAATTTCATCTTACCGAAATCAGGCAGGCGATGTTGGAATTTTTTCTTATGAAAGCCTTAAGAAATGCTTAAGGAGAACTTATTATTTTCTATACTGTTGTATACAGCTAGTGCATCAGTAATATTATACTGCTTATAATGGTGATTCCCTTTCGCACCAACTGAAATCAGAATATATTCTTGTCTACCCACTTTGGCGAAATTTGCAAGACATAGACCAGCCTCATGGGTATATCGAGTTTTCACTCCTAAAATTTCCCCAACAACTATGTTTAGTTTATTGAGTTATTCATACATGGTGCTGTAAAAAGTTATCTCGCATCCTGTACTGATATTATTTAAACACAGAACAAAGAAATATGTTCAAATTTCATCTTATGAAATTCTTAAGGTTATCTTATGACGGAAGCTCTACTTTAAATGTAGTATTTTCAGGGTTACTTTCCACAGAGATAGTTCCATGGTGAGCCGTGACAATTTCTTGTGCAATTGCCAAACCTAACCCTGCTCCACCAGTGTTTGTGGAACGCGCAGAATCTAAGCGATAAAACTTTTCAAAAATAGTTTCAAGCTTTGCCTCGGGGATTGGATTTCCCTGATTAGTAAAAGTTATAATAATATTTTTGTCCTTCTGTTTAGCAGAAATGTCAATGACGCTGTTTTCATAGCTATAGACTATGGCATTTTTTAGAATGTTATTGAACACACGCGCCAGTTTGTCTGCATCTCCCCATAGAGTGAGGCCGTCAGGTACATTGACGGACACCTGCTTTTCCTGTGGAGTGAGCATTGGATAAAATTCATCTGCTATCTGTTGGAACATGAAAAGTAAATTTATTTTTTCTTTATTCAAAACAATAGCTTGTATATTAAATCTTGTGATCTCAAAAAACTCATTTATAAGCTGCTCTAGCCGATAAGCTTTTTCCAAGGTAATACCGATATATTTTGCCTTCTGTTCAGGAGGCATGTCAGAAGCTTCATCCAGAAGACTTAAGTATCCTATAACAGAGGTCAAAGGTGTCTTTATATCATGAGCCAAGTAAACTACCAAATCATTTTTGCGCTGCTCGGCATCAAGTGTAGCTTTCCTTTGTTTTTCCAAGTTATTTTTTATTTTATTAAGCTTATTTTCCATAAAATCCAATTCCGGTGATAGTGTAATTTCTTCATCGGACTCCTCAGCAAGTCTATCCATGCCGCTACTTACTTCATCGAAATATTTAGTAAACCAAGAAATTGAAACGTTAAGTAAAATAACCAAGAATACTATAATCACAATTAGTGTAATACCTTCCATATTATTGTAAAATATAAACCGGTAAATTAATACAGCAAGGTTTTCACGCAAATGTAACGTATTCATTAAAAACTGTACAATACTATCACCAACACTAAAGTTTTTTTGAATGAAAAAACGTAGGAAGTAAACAGTTGCAACCGTGGCAAAAATAATTAGTAGCAATGGAAAAAATACTTTTCTTTTTATTTTTGTATAATCATTACTTCTTTTATCACTTTTATCTTTCAATTTTATAGCCGACCCCCCATACGGTGTTGATATATTTAGGGCGCTCTGCGCTGTCGTGCATTTTTTCTCTTAGATGTCGGATATGAACCATTACCGTATTATTGCTGTTAGTGAAATACTTATCTCCCCATACCTCATGAAACAATTCTTCCGAACTTACCACCCGTCCGCGATTTGAGCAAAGGACCCAAAGAATGGAAAACTCTGTTGGAGTGAGAGATAGCTTTTTCTCATTCAGCGTACATTCATGGGTATCCATGTCCAGTACCAAGCCGGAAAAGGCAATCAAGTTTTCTTCATGTTTTGGCTCAGCAGAATTATATTTGGTAAATCTTCGGAGCTGTGCCTTTACACGGGCAACAAGTTCCAAAGGGCGAAATGGTTTAGTGATATAGTCGTCCGCACCTAATGTCAGCCCGGTAATCTTATCGATTTCTTCTTCTTTGGCTGTGAGCATGATAACCGGAAAGTTATGTTTTTCCCTAATTCTCTGGCAGAGAGTAAAACCATCAATATCCGGTAGCATGACATCAAGTATGGCAAGCTCTAACTGTTCCGACTCAACACACCTGAGCGCATCTTCACCGTTATAAAATTTGTATATTCTAAAACCTTCATTTTTTAAATAAACTTCAATTAAGTCCGCTATGGACTGTTCATCGTCTACAACTAAAATATTGATACTCATGAGTTCTATCCCTTCTTCCTGCTTAAACACTGATTTTTATAGTAATGCAAAGCAAAAATCTATATCATATTAATATGGGCTTTAATCTATTTCCCATACTAATATAAGGGACTGCCATATGAAATGCAATACTTTCATAGACAGCCCTAGTATATCTTTACGCACTCGCCACATGTCCACTACAACCTGAACATCAATTTTATTTTTCAGAGCCTTATTCCTGTAATCTTCGCTATCCGTAGTGAAAGTATTATATGGCGAAAAGTGCTGAAAATTCAGTATTTCCACGTATTTTTCTTTTACAAAATGGATAAACATAGAAAAGATTGCGCTTATAGTGAAGTTTGGACTCCGGTTCTGAAAAGATAAAAACTAATTTATATTTTCTTGCTGCTCTTTGTGAATTATTAAGAAAAGCATAAGATAATAGTGTAAAGACATAGAGCCTATAACCTATGTGAGTGTATCATGTGGTTATAGGCTCCTTTATTAAATAATTAAATTGTTCCAGCAAAACATAACCCTATAATTCGGTTTCTAAATTGGGTACTTCTGTTACCCAAGATTACAAACACACGTAACTGCCTGATTATATTACTCTGAAACCCTTGATTTTACTAGTTATTTTCGCTCAATCAGACAAACCGTCTCCACGTGATGTCCTTGTGGAAACATATCTACTGGCTGTATCTCCATAGTTTTATATCCTAGGTTATCTAGCACTGCTAAATCTCTAGCTAAAGTAGCTGGATCGCAAGATACGTATACTATTCTTTTGGGTTTAATCTCAGCTAAAGCTTTTAATAAGGATTCTTCGCAGCCCTTTCTTGGTGGGTCAACTACAACTACATCAGCTTTTATCCCTCGCTTTATTAGTGTTGGAATTTCTTCTTCTGATTTTCCAACAATGAATTCAGCATTAGTTACCCCATTTGCCCTAGCATTCTCTTTGGCATTTTCAATAGCTTGTGGAATTATCTCCACTCCATAAACAACTTTTGCTTTTTTTGATAGAAATAGTGAAATTGTTCCTGTGCCACAATAAGCATCAAATACTGTTTCTTCTCCTGTTAAGTTCGCATATTCTAAGGCCTTATTGTATAATACTTCTGTTTGCACAGGATTAACTTGGAAAAATGATAAAGGTGAAATGTTAAACTTAAATTCCCCTATGTAATCACTTATATGATCTTCTCCCCAAAGTGTTATGGAATTCTCCCCAAGGATTACATTGGTTTTGTTACTATTTACATTTTGAATTATAGAAACTATCCCTTGGATATTTTCCCTTATTGCTTTTATAAACTCATCTTTATATGGTAGTTCTTCACTGCGAGTTACTAAAACCACCATGACTTCCTTAGTCTTAAATCCTTTTCTCACCATTACGTGTCTCACTGTGCCACTATGAATACCTTCACTATATGGTGCTACATTAAACTTTTTCATCCATTGCTTTGTATACTCTATTACTTTATCACCTATTTCATCTTGTATATGACACTTTTCCATATTGATAATTTCATGAGATCTTGGTGCATAAAAACCTACTAAGATTTCTTCACCTGAAGCTCCCACTGGTAATTGAACTTTATTTCTATAATTATAGGGATTATCCATTCCTAAAGTGTTATGTATAGTTACATCTTCTAGCTTGCCAATCCTACCTATTACCTCTTTAACTCTTTCAGTTTTAAAGTTTAGCTGTTCATCATAAGAATAATGTTGAATGTTGCACCCTCCACATCTCTTGTAGGTACTACATATAGGTTCCACTCTTTTTTTTGAAGACTCAAGAACTTCTAATAATTTTCCTATGCCGTAGTTTTTATTAACCTTTATTAATTTTACTTTTACAGTTTCTCCCTTTAGTGCACCAGGAACAAAAACAGTATAGCCTTCTAATTTTCCTACTCCCTCTCCTTCATGCCCATAGCTTTCAATACTTAAAATATAATCTTTATTTTTTTCTATATTAACTGCGTTAATTGTCTTCTTACTTATTTCCTTGTTCATCTTTTCACCTTCTAAAATATTAATATATATATGTAATATTGGATAAATCATAGAAACGCACTTCAAGTCATCACTGTTAGCTCTATTAGTTCTAGATAATCTTTTAAAACATACATACTTTAGTATTTTACCAAATATATCACTACTTAACCACTAATTCCTTTCAAGGATGCCTATATTCTTCTTAATCACCATTTTAACTTCTTAAAAAGAAGAGGAAAGTTTAATTAATATGGATTTTAAAAATAAACATAATGTTTTTAACAATATTAATAGATTATAATAAAAATATCACTTTGCTTACCGGTATATTAGAAATGATTATACCCAACTTCAGCCTTCATCTAAAACTATGAAATAACAAAAATGCATACTACAAATGTAGTATGCAATATATCATATTATCCTATAACTTTACGCTTGCTAAAACTATTCTATAAATGTTTCACACTCTGTATTTGAGCTTGTTAATGCGCCAGGTCCTTGGATTTGAACAAAGTTTGCATTACAATCTCTATTGTTGTTATATCTGCATAATACTGCATCACATTTAATCTTTGGACTCATTTGTATTGATGTACTATTGAATAATTGTCTTACTTCTCCTGGAACGTTCATGTTTAACATATGAACTGCATTTCTTAAGCCTTTCTCTGCAAAAGTTCCACAGTTTGTATATTCACTAGTATGTGCACCAGCACCGTTCACATGAATAACGTTAGCAGAACATAATCCAGACATATTGTGTATACAGCTTTGTGCGCTGCAGGTTAATGGTCCATTAGTCATAATTTACACTTCCTTTCATACTTTTAAGGTTAGTGTATGGAATCATTGATTTTTTTATACTAGAATTAAACAAAAAAAGACACCCCCTAGGGTGCCAATAATAAAATCAGTTGCCATATGTTATCTTTTTAATTTTTGTCCACTTGTTCCAATATTATACATAAATATCATGAATAACTCAAGTGTTTTATTCCAATTTTATACAAAAATTAATTAATAGCTTATATTTGCTTTTCCACTATACACAATTCCACGCTTAGGGTCCATTGTTATAAAGCATCCTGACTTAATTATTGAAGATGCTCCTGCCGCATTATAAATAATTGGAATGTCTTTTGCTGCACATTCTATTACTACACTTGAGCTCATTTCATCTTCTTCTACAATGATTCCTGAAATCTTATCAAGAACATCTATGAACTCTCTTCCTAATCTTTTAACTACTATAATTTCCCCATCATCCAGGTTATTTATAGCATCCTTTACATCGGTAACATTTAAAGCTGTTCCATAAGCTGATACATCACTAGTTCCCTTTCCTTGAAGAAGTATATCTCCAATAATGTGAACCTTCATCATGTTGGTACTTCCTACATAATTCACTGGAATGCCAGCAGCTATAACAACTAAGTCACCCTTTTTTACATACCCTGCTGCTAAAGATATTTCGGCTGATTTTTGAATCAACTCATCTGTAGCTTCTGTTCTAGGTGTAAGTATTGGATATACTCCCCAGTTTAAAGCAAGGCTTCTTGCAACCTTTTCATATGGAGTACAAGCTATAATGTTACACTCAGGTCTATATTTAGAAACCTGTCTTGCTGTTTGACCGCTTTGAGTTGCAGTAATTATAGCTGAAGCCTTAAGATCCATAGCAGTATTACAAGTTGCAAGGCTTATAGCGTTTGGAACGTTCGGTATATGAGATTTTCTTTTCTTTTTTAAATTAGCTTCATAGTTAATATATTGCTCTGCAGTAATTGCAATTTGAGCCATTGTACTAACTACTTCAACGGGATATTTACCATTTGCAGTTTCTCCACTAAGCATTATAGCATCAGTACCGTCAAATATAGCATTAGCAACGTCAGATGCTTCAGCTCTTGTTGGCCTTGGATTTCTTATCATTGAGTCTAACATTTGAGTTGCAGTAATTACTGGCTTTCCTGATTCGTTACATTTTTCAATAATTATTTTTTGTACCACTGGCACTTCTTCTGGAGGTATTTCAACCCCTAGGTCTCCCCTTGCCACCATTATTCCATCAGAGTATTTTATGATTTCATCAATGTTATTTACACCCTGTCTATTCTCAATTTTCGAGAAAATTTGAATATCCTTTCCACCATTTCTAGTTAGGATCTTTCTTATATCAAGCACATCTGATGCTTTTCTTATAAAGGATGCAGCAACAATATCTACTTCACTTTCTATACCAAATTTTAAATCTGCAATATCCTTGTCGGTAAGGGATGGAAGGTTTATTGCTACTCCTGGTACATTAACACCTTTATGATTTCCTATTACTCCAGTGTTTTTAACAAGGGTATGTATTTTATTTCCTTCTATACTTTCAACCTCTAAAGCTACTAATCCATCGTTAATTAAAATTATATCCTTTGGCTCTACATCTTCATGAAGATTATTATAAGTTACAGAACACTTAGTTTCATCGCCAATAACTTGTTCGCCACATATTATAGTAAATGTTGTACCTTCTTTAAGTTCAACAGTACCACCCTCAAAGTTCCCAGTTCTTATCTCAGGTCCCTTTGTATCTAAAATAATGGCAATATGTTTATTTAATTCTTTTCTTGTTTCTTTAACCATATCTATTCTTTTTTTATGTTCTTCGTGGCTACCATGAGAAAAGTTTAATCTTGCAGCATTCATCCCATTTTCCATGAGTTTCTTTACAATTTCCTTATCATCGGTAGTGGGTCCAATTGTACATATTATTTTCGTTTTTTTCATATTTTTCCTCCATATGTTTGCTAAATTTATTGATATTATATAAAAACTAACTTCATATCATCATGAAATTCCTGTTAAAATTCTCTTAATTAATAATGGCTAATCTAATTATTTATTATTCCCTAAAAACATTTTTAATTTGATAGGGCTCTTGATATTTCATATAGTTTTTCATTAAATACCTTCTCTAAACTTAATGCCTCTGTTATATCCATATCTATAATTTCGCCATTCTTCATTCCTACTACTCTTGCAGATTTTCCTTCTAGTAGTACTTCTACAGCTTTAGCTCCTAAACGAGATGCAAGAATTCTATCGAAAGCACTTGGAATACCACCTCTTTGAATATAACCAAGCACTGTTGCTCTAGATTCAATCCCTGTAACTTCTTCAATTTTTTTAACTAACTTATGAGCTCCTCCAACACCTTCAGATAGAATTATTATATTATGAAGTTTACCTCTTCCTTTTCCTTCAAATATACTTCTACATATATCTTCAAAACTAAATTCTCTTTCTGGTACTACAACATTTTCTGCTCCACCTGCTATTCCCGCAAATAGTGCAATGTCTCCGCAGTTTCTGCCCATAACTTCAATAACACTAACTCTTTCATGTGAACTTGATGTATCTCTTATTTTGTTGATTGCATCTAAGGCTGTGTTAAGGGCTGTATCAAAGCCTACAGTATAATCAGTATAAGCTAAATCATTATCTATAGTTCCTGGAATTCCAACCGTTGGCACCCCAAGTTCAGAAAGTAACTTAGCTCCTCTAAAGGAACCATCTCCTCCTATAACTACTACCGCATCTATTTTTAACACTTTTATTACATTTAAAGCTCTTTCTCTTCCTTGGGGAGTTTTAAATTCTTCACTACGTGCAGTTCTAAGTATTGTTCCACCTCTATGTATTATATCCGATACAGAGCTTCTATCCATTTCCACAACTTCACCATTAATTAGTCCATTATATCCCCTATGAACTCCTAGAACTCTAAGTCCCTTATCATTTCCCATTCTTACCACCGCTCTTATTGCCGCATTCATTGCTGGTGAGTCCCCACCACTTGTTAAAACCGCTATTGTCTTCATTTTAATGCCCCCTTAAAAATTGGTAATATATATCAATTTTAATCTTTACTTGTAATAATATCAATGGATTTACCTAATATTTAAATAGCTTTTAACATACTTTTTTATGTAATGGTTTGCAGTGGCTACATAGCCATTTATAGAATTTCCTTATGGTTATATATTAATTCAATTACTCCAAATTATTTGTAAAATCCTCTATGTTCACAAAATATAATATTAGAGATTTGACTTATATTTTTAAGAATTACCTTTCAATATTCACAGCAATATAAAAACACTATGAAGTTTTTAACTTCATAGTGTTTTCTGATTTGTAGCTTACTTTGTATAATTTCATAAGCCTTATAAAAGCTTATTTTTATTATTTAACAAACTTACATAACCTTTACATTGTTCTCTCCAAACATTTCTTTTAAAAGAGAAATTGTATCATAATCATTATTTAACCATGCCTGTCTGTCTAATAGATATCTCTTTCTATCATCAGCAGTGCAAAGATAAACTGGAGTGGTTCCTAGATTATTTTTGTATGTTATTTTTATTTCCTTCATTGTAGGATTAATCATAGTTTTATCTTTTACTAAGATAAATATCTTTTCATTACTTACATTTACAAGTGGGGAAATTTCTTCGGATAGTATCTTAGTTTGCTCTTCTTCCCTTACACTAACTCTACCACTTATTACCACCATTTCATCTTCTTCAATGAAATTTTTGTAGGCATCATAAGTCTTAGGGAACACAATAACTTCTATGGAACCAAACAAATCTTCTAGGGTTATGAATGCCATCATGGCATTATTCTTCGTAATCTTTCTCGTTACAGAGGTTATAAGTCCACCAACAATGACTTTAGCTCCATCCTTAACTTTAACGCTATTGTCAGCTAATGCAACGCCTTCTTCTAACATATCACTTTGAAGAAGCTCTGAAATCTTATGGCTAGTTAACATCTTGAGAGATTTTTCATAATCATCTAATGGATGACCTGATAAATATATTCCTGTCATTTCTTTTTCCATGGCTAAAATATATTTTTTATTAAATTCCTCAATGCTTGGATATTGAATTTCAAGATTATTTTGTTCTGTAACTAAATCCTGAAATAAATTAATTTGCCCTACTACATTTCTCTTTCTTTCATTATTTATGCTATCTAAGATTTTTTCAAATACAGCAATAAGTCTTGAACGATAAATTCCTAGGGAATCAAAGGCACCTGCTTTAATTAAGCTTTCAACTGCTCTTTTATTCACATTAGAAGTATCTATTTTATTACAGAAATCATTGAAATTACTAAACTTCCCCTTTTCCTCTCTATCTTTAACAATAGAATGAATTACATTTACACCTACATTTTTTATTGCAGAAAGTCCAAATCTAATGGTACTTCCTTTAACAGTAAATCTAGAGTTACTTTCATTGATATCTGGTGGTAATACTTCTATGCCAAGTTGTTCAGCAAACCTTATATAGTAAGAAACCTTTTCATTACTACCCATGATACTATTTAGCATTGCTGCAATATATTCTGATGGATAATAATACATTAAATAAGCTGTTTGATAGCCTACAACTGCGTAGGCTGCTGCGTGACTCTTATTAAAAGCATAACTTGCGAAGTCCATCATCTGGTCAAATATCTTGTTTGCAGCTTCTTCACTTATTCCGTTTCTCAAACAACCTGGAACTTCTACATTGCCATTTTCATCAACTATTCCATGTATAAAGTTACGTCTTTCTTCTTCCATAACCTTGTGCTTTTTCTTAGACATTGCACGTCTAACTAGGTCTGAACGTCCTAGGGAGTATCCACCTAACTCCCTTACAATTTCCATAACCTGTTCTTGGTAAACCATTACCCCATAAGACACACCTAGTATTGGTTCAAGTTCTGGTGTAACATATTGAACCTTATCAATATTATTCTTACTTTCTATATATCTTGGAATTTCCGCCATTGGACCTGGCCTGTAAAGACTTATTCCTGCTATTATATCCTCTAGATTGTCTGGTTTTAATTCCTTCATGAAAGAAGTCATCCCATCAGATTCTAATTGGAATACTCCAACAGTTTTTCCTTCCCCAATCATTTTATAGACCTTTTCATCATCAAAGTCTATTTTATCAAGGTCTATTTCTATTCCTCTGTTTTCCTTGATATTTATTAAGGTATCTTGCATAACTGTTAATGTTCGCAGACCTAGGAAATCCATTTTTAGAAGCCCAAGTTCTTCTAAGGTTCCCATGGTAAATTGAGTAACAATCATTTCTTCATTTTTCTGAAGAGGAACATATTCCACCAAGGGTTGTGACGCTATAACCACCCCTGCGGCATGAGTTGAGCTGTGACGAGGTAACCCCTCTAAGTCTCTAGCAACATCAATTAATTCTTTTACTCTTTCATCATCATCGTAAGCTACTTTTAATTCTGGATTCATATCTAAAGCTTTATCAATGGTAATTCCTAGTACCGTTGGAATCATCTTTGCTATTCTATCAACTTCTGAATATGGGTAATTCATAGCTCTTCCCACATCCCTTATACATGCTCTTGCTGCCATGGTTCCAAAGGTTATTATTTGTGATACATTGTTTACCCCATATTTATCAACAACATAATCAATTATTTCTTGTCTTCTTTCATAGCAAAAATCTGAATCTATGTCAGGCATACTTACTCTCTCGGGATTTAAAAATCTTTCAAAGATTAAGCTATATTTTATTGGATCTATTTTTGTTATTCCCAAAGTAAATGCTACTAAGGACCCAGCGGCTGAGCCTCTTCCTGGTCCAGTTGGTATTCCATTATCATTTGCAAACTTTATAAAATCCCAAACAATTAAAAAGTAATCTATATATCCCATTTGCTTTATGATGTTAAGTTCAAATTCCAACCTATCACAAAGTTCTTTAACTTCATGATTCACACTACAGAGTTCCTTAATTCTATCTAAATCTAACTTTTTTCCTCTTAGTTCTTGAAAAAAATCATATCTTTCAAAAAGTCCCATGTAGCAGGTTTCTTTAAGATACTCATAAGGATCTGCCCCCTCAGGTAGTGGAAATTTAGGTAGCTTTGATACATGAAACTCATAATCAAAATTACACTTTTCAGCAACCTTCACTGTATTTTCTAGAGCTTCTGGAACATAAGAAAAGATTTTTTCCATCTCTTCAGGTGATTTTAAGTAAAACTCATCAGAAGGATATCTCATTCTTTTTTCATCTTCCATGGTCTTCCCTGTTTGAATACATAATAGTATTTCATGAGAGTGACTATCCTTTTTATTTATGTAATGAATATCATTTGTACAGATAAGAGGTATATCACATTCTTTAGCAAGTTCAATTATAAGTTCATTGACAGTTAACTGCTCCGTCATCCCATGGTATTGTAGTTCTAAATAAAACTCATCTTTGAATATTTCCTTATACATTAGAGCAATTCTTTTAGCCTTTTCCTTATTACCTCTTAAAAGATTGGATTGAACTTCCCCACCAAGACAAGCACTTGTAGCTATAATTCCTTCACTGTGCGCTCTTAAAAATTCATGATCCACCCTAGGTTTATAGTAAAAACCTTCAATTGAAGCGGTAGACACAATCTTCATCAAATTTTCATAGCCAGTATTGTCTTTAACTAATAAAACTAAGTGATGGGTTTCATTATCTAAATCAGGTTCCTTAATATACATGGACTTTGCCGCTACATATATTTCACAACCTATAATAGGCTTAATTCCAGCATCTACACAGGCTCTATAAAAATCCACAGCTCCGTACATAGTCCCATGGTCAGTAATTGCAATACTCTTCATTCCAAGTTCTTTTGTTCTTTCAACAAGCTTAGATATTTTACCTGATCCGTCCAAAAGACTATATTCTGTGTGAACGTGCAGGTGAACAAAATTCCCTTGATTCTCTTTTTCCTCTTTAGTCGTATCCATTTTTTAGTATCACCTCCTATTTTACTAACTCTCCTTTAACAATTAATCTTTTATCGCCATCCCATGTACAGGTTACTAGCGTAATTGTTGGAGTAGGTGTTGGACTTAGCACCTGAATATCTTCGGGATTCACAACTTGTTGTCCAGTTACTTTATATACATAAGTATTGTTATAAGTTGTTACTTTCACTTCATCTCCAAGTTCTAATTTATTTATTTTCAAGAAAAACTCTCCAGTGGTAAAGTTTCTGTGTCCTACTAGTGCACAGTTTCCCACCTGTCCTGGATGCGCAGTTTCTACAAAGTGACCTACTGCATGACTAATTATATCATCACTTGTTCCTTCTGCCACTGCAACTTTTAATCCAATTTTGGGAATTTCTAAAAGTGCAATAGCATCTACCTTCACTTCTGACACTTCCACATCCTCTGGTTCTTTTATTTCCCCATTTTCTATTTTCTTTAGTACATTGTTAAAATCCTTAAATAAACTCTCCTGTGCTATTGCTGTTTCTCTCTTATAATAAATGCCGTAGCTAATAGCTCCTAAGCCAACTAATATTAATACGATACTAATAGCCCTAACTATATTGTTTCTCATGTAGTCCCCACCCCCATGCTTATATAATACCATAATGAAAATCAAAAAAGGAGTGTGAAAAACCACACTCCTTTAGAAATCAATAACTATTTTTACTAAGAAATTTCATTATAAACTAAGCAGCATTTTCCTCTTTCTTTCTTGAAGCAACAAACATTGCAACTCCTAATATAGAGACTAAGAAACCTAAAGTCATAACTTGAGTTGTTCCTACAGATGCACCAGCTTGAGGAATAGTTCCTGGAGCCACTGTATCTACAGTTGTGTCCTCTCCCTTAACAAGTAAATCTTGTCTCTCAAAAGAAACTGATTTGACCTTTTTAAGTTCAGTAACCATAGCATCTCTCATAACAATGTTCGTGTCAACTAAGTTTTTAGCTCCTGTGAAGTTGTATCCATCTCCATTTGTAGCCATGAAGTCGTTAGTAACTACTGTGTAGTACTTATCAGCTTCAATCTTAGTTCCATCCATTAATCTGATAGAGGATATTTTTTCACCTACTGGTTTAGTTTCATCATAGAACACTTTGATTCCATAGTATTGAATCCAACCTACACCATTATCAGGGTTTATACCATGCTCTAAATTTTTCTTAAGATCAGCACCAGTAAGCTCCATTGTAACTAATGTGTTATCAAATGGGAATACTGTGTACATATCACCCATAGTTAGATCACCTTTTTCAAGTGGTGCTCTAATTCCACCACCATTAGTTAATCCAATTTGTACTCCTGTAATATCCATCATCAATTTAGCGTTAAATTGTCCAAGTGTTGTAACTCCAAGAGTTTTATCATGATCTAAATCTTTTTCTAGTACTGTAACAACTTCATCAAGTATAGGGCTTAACTGTTTGCTATATTTATCATAGATAGCTTTAACAGCTGGATCTTCTGGTAACTCTTTAACATTTGCAGTTAAATCTTCTAATGAAGATTTAGCATATACTTTACCTTCATAGAAAGTTAAAGATATTTGTGCTATAGCTCTACCATTGTAATATCCTTGTACAACTGGTATTCCGTTAACTGTACCATTTACACTTTGATGTGAGTGTGCAGTGATTATTGCATCAACACCTTTTACAGCCTTAGCAAAATCAGCACCTTCCCCTGTAATTACTTTTGTAGTCTTATCTTGGAAAGTTCCTAAGTGAGATAAAACTACTACTGCATCAACTTTTTCAGTATTTCTTAAATAAGCTGCCCATTCATTAGCTGCAGCTACTGGGTCTCTGAATTCAATGTTTTTAACGTTAGCAGCTAATGTTTTAAATGCAGTTTCTGGTGTCGCAATACCAATTAAACCGATTTTCTTTCCTGCCTCAGTAATAACCTTATATGGCTTAGCAAATTCTACTGGTTTTCCAGTAGTTTTGTCGTAAACATTTGAAGCTAAGAAGTCGAAGCCGCCATCTTTAGCCCATTTCTCTATTTTATTTATTCCCCAGTCAAACTCATGGTTTCCAAGAGCAGATGCTTCAACCTTTATTTCTTTAAGCATTTCAGTAATAACACTTCCATAAGTTAAGTTGGACATAGCACTACCTTGGTAGTTGTCCCCTGCTGATAAAACAGCATAGCCATTATTTTCATTTTCTAAAGCTAGATATTTCTTTATTGCAGCAGCAAATTTTGCCATTCCTGGATTTTTACTACTTGATTTACTATCCACTGTTCCATGGAAATCGTTAAAACTTATTAAGTTAACATTTTTTCCTAATGCTTTAATAAGATCGAATTCAGTTAAGCTTCTAACATTTGGAGTTCTTCCATCTGCAGATGTTGGAATAGTTATTTTTCCTTCATTTACAAGCTTAGCAGCCATAGCTTTCTTATCAGTATCTATGCTAGTTCCTGTTATCTTCCAGTTGTTGTCAAGTTCTGGCTTAATAACTCCACCCTTAACATCTTGAATATATAATCCTACTAAATCCCTTACTGCTGCAACTGGATCTGAAGTTGAATCATATACAATTTGAACACCTTCGCCCTTATATAATCCAGTATCCTTATTTAATAACTGAGTATCAGCTCTATAGTTATTTACAGTTAAGTAAATCTCGTCTGTATCCCTAACTGCAGTTCCATCATTATAAGTTAATTTTTCAATTCTTTGACCTGGCTCTTTAGATATGTTAACTTCATATTTAACTCCACCAAACATATCATAGTTGTACATTCTTATTTTTTCATTAAAGGAAACTGTTAAATCACCTGTTTTAAAAGTGTTATAATAACCTGCTGACCATTCCATATATTTCTTTAATTGAGCTCCGTTAATTTTTAAAGTTTTTAATGTATTATCATATTTATAAACTTTAACTGTGTCTGATTTTTTTATTTCTCCTGGTACAATATTTGCATTTCCTTCAAATATTCCTGCACCTGATACATGATGTACTCCTGAAGGTATTTTTCCACTTTTCTCAGCATAATACACTTGGGTGTTTAATATTAAATCTATAACTGCTGAATCTTCTAATTGAGCTTGAGTTATTCCATTAAATTCTTGTTTGGGAGCAAGCTCTCCACCTTCTAATTTACCAATAACTTGTGCACCATCTACTAATGCTCTATCATGGTAAGGTTTAAATTTAGTAACTAAATCTGTGTCTTCTGCAAGTGGCTTCATATCATTCAATTTTGAAGTTGCACTTGTAACTTCATATTTACCACCATTGTTAGTAACTTTTAAATCGATTACAGAAGCAAGTTCACCATTTTTTGACGGCTCTGTAATTAACACTCCATTATGAATATTTCCCTCTATTTTAGAGTGAGCATGTCCAGCTATTATCACTGATAGTTCTGGGCACTTTGCTGCTACTTCCTTAGCACTATCTCCCATTCCATATTCAGCATCTTCACCCATATGAAGTGAAGCTATGAATACATCAGCCTTATTTTCAGCTTTTAATCCATCTATTACTTTTCTTGTCTCTTCAGCTGGGTTAGTTACATCATATGCCTCAAGTTTTGGCCCATCCCATTTAGTTATATGAGGTGTTACCATACCTATGATTGCAATTCTTACTCCATCTCTTTCAACTATTTTGTAAGGTTCTCCAAGTGGCTTTCCAGTAGTTTTATCAAATACATTTCCACATAATGCTGTAGTATTTGTTAATCCATCTAAAACTTTTTTTAGAGCTGGAACTCCATAATTGAACTCATGGTTTCCTAATGTGTACGTATCATATCCTATTTCATTCATTCCTAAAATCATTGGATGAATTTCATCCTCTAGGAATAACATTGATGAATTGTCTTGAATTGTATCACCATTGTCAACGATGATAAGATTTGGATTGCTTTTCTTTAGTTCTTTTGCTAAAGTTGCAACCTTTGTTTGCCCGCCTGCACTAACAGTATTCGATGCATATTCATATGCCATAAATCTGCCATGCAAATCTGATGTAGCAAGAATCTGAATAGTTTTCTCACCGGTTGCTGCAAATGCGGTTCTTAAACTTACTGGAGATATTAACTGAATAATCATAGCAAATACTACAATAAGCGCAGCATATCTCTTAGGCTTTAAGAATTTAAACATATATTTCCCCCCAATATTATTTTTTTACAAAATTTCAAATCTTCGAAATCTTGTAGACAATACAAATTATACCACTATCTTCCTGAAACTTAAACTTTAAAACACTGCATAGTAGCAAGGTTTTCACTAGATTTTTCCGTCATATTTCGCTGACTTTTTTGTTATTTAAATAACATAGTTAATATAATTCATGGTTTTTTTTTTAGGTTTAAAATAAATAAAAACCTTTAGAAAATTACTTCTCTAAAGGTTTATTTTGTAACATAATGAGGTTTTATTTGTTTTCTTGTCGTAATTTTTATTGTAGTTTTTTAAGAATTATAATCCACTACTTTTGATGCCTCTAGCATAGGTCTCAAATGTGCTAATACTTCGTTTACATGATAAGGATGAACTTGATATGCATCCATATCCGCAAGGGAATCAAATCTTGTAATTAGAACTACGTCAAAGGAACGTTCTGTATGTAGTTCATCTACCCCAACCTCTATTTCTTTAAGCTCAGGGATATTTCCCTCCATTGCCTTTAGTATGTTTTCTACCTTTTTAATATTTTCACTAGTAGATTCTTTTAACTTAAATAATACAATATGAGTAAACATCTTATTCCTCCCTTTTATCTCTTTAGTACTTTTGCAGAAAGTAGTGCCTTTGCAATAAGTTCCTTATTTATATTATACATTGATACTTCTACCTTTGAATAATATCTTCCTCTATCTATTACCTCAGAGTAAATATCAATTACCCTGCCCATTTGCACTGGTTTCATAAAAGTTGAAGTAAAGCTATCAATTGCTACATTAGTATTACTATTTTGTCTAAGTATAATAGTTCCCATAGTTGATAATAGCATATTGAGAGCACTCCAAGATGCTGTTCCTATGGAATCTAACATTTCTGGAATGATTTCTCCCCAAAAATGCATAGTATCCTTATTAGATTCAAACTCAAAGTTTTTAAGTATCAAGTCTTCCATGGTTTCTCCTACATGAGGCTGTCTGAATACTAATTGCATAGCCTTCATAACATCTTCCCTAGAAACTATCCCTACTAGTTTCTTTTTTATCACAACTGGACAAAGCTTTATCCCTTCCCAAGCCATAATATGAGCAGCATAGGCTACTGTAGTTGTAGGCATTACAACAATAGGTTCCTTCACCATTATTTTTGTAATAAGTTCATCCTCTTTATTATCTCTAATATCCTTTATGGTTACTATTCCCACTACTTTTTGTTCTTCATCTATTACTGGATATCTTTCATGCTTTGTACTATATACTAATTCTTTTAATTTTTTTACAGTATCAGAGGTGGTCAAATACTCTGGATTACTTTCCATTATATCTTCTACTAATATAATATCTTTCTTAACGTTATTTTCAAAAATCGCCTTATTTATTAAGCTGGCTACGGTAAAGGTATCATATGTGCATGAAATTACTGGTAGTTCAATTTCATTTGCTAGTTTTTCTATATCTTCACTACAACCAAAGCCTCCTGTAATTAATACAGAGCATCCATTTTCAAGAGCAAGTCTTTGAGCTTCCTCCCTATTTCCTACAATTAAAAGTGCGCCTGGATAAATGTACTTTGTGATGGTTTCAACCTCCATAGCACCTATAACAAACTTTTCTAGAGTTTTGTGTACTCCGTTCTTTCCCCCTAAAAGAGTTCCATCTACTATGTTAACAACCTCTTCAAAAGTAAGTTTATCTATATTTCTTTTCTCTAGTTTCTCTACTCTTACAGTTCCAACTCTTGGAATTGTGTTTACAATGCCTATAGATTCAGATTCTTTAATGGCTCTATAAGCTGTTCCCTCACTAACTCCTAAGTCATTACTTACTCCTCTAACAGATATTTTTGTTCCAATGTCTAGTGAAAGTATATATTTTATAATATCCTCGTGCTTTGACATACTCCTACCTACCTTCTTTTCGTAGCTCCTCTGCAATTTTCTCTATTCTTCTTAATCTGTGATTTATTCCTGATTTTCCCACTGGTGGTTCAAGCATTGCTCCTAATTCCTTTAATGATTCATCAGGAAACTCTAATCGTAGTTCTGCCACTTCTCTTAAATTCTTATGAAGTCTATCTAATCCAATCTCATTTTGAATTAATTTAATACTCTCCACCTGACGAACTGCTGCATTTACTGTCTTACTTAAATTAGCAGTTTCACAATTTACTAATCTATTTACATTGTTTCTCATTTCCTTCATGATTCTTATATTTTCTAGTTCAAGAAGAGAACTATGTGCACCAATAATATTTAATAAATCAACAATTTGTTCTCCTTCTTTTATATATATAACGAAGGTGTTTTTCCTACTAATTACCTTAGAGGAAAGTCCATAGGTGTTTATTAGTCCACTAAGCTCATATGCATAATCAGAATTATGAGTTACAAATTCAAGATGGTAGGTTTTTTCAGGATTACTTATACTTCCTCCACCTAAAAATGCTCCTCTTATATATGCTCGTTTACTTTCTTCTTCATCCACTATATATGATGGTATTCCATAATTAATTGTAAACAAATCTTCTTTTTCTAGTATTCCCACTTCTTCTAAATGTCCTCTTACATTTGCTTCTTCAGGTATAATAACCATATATACATTATTCTTTTTTAAGGAATTGCTTCTCTTAACTAAAATTCTTGCGTGAATATTAAAATATTCTTTTAGTATTTTAAAAATTAATCTAGCAATGGCAGGATTCTCTGTTATCACCTTAAAGGTAATGGATTTATTAGAGCCAAGACCTAAAGTACCACTGGCCTTCATAATTGCGGATAACTCTGCTATTGCCTCTTTTTTTGATAAATTAGTGTATCTACAAACTTCATTCTTAACCTTTAGTGAAAATGACATTTCTTTTACTCCCTATTCTTTTTAGCTTCCTTTAACTTTTGTGATAAATAGAAGAACTCTAAAATTCTTTTTTCATCATAAAATAACTTCTTCCTCATCACAGTTTCAATTAATATTTCTGCTAGTTTATTTTCATCGTGTCTTACGTATCCATTTTTTATTTTAACAATATTGCTTTTTATATATTCAATATTTAAATCGTCAGTTTTATCATCCTCAAGAACTACAGCACTTGCTCCTTCTTCTAAATATCTTTCCGTTAATTCTTCACTAATAGACTGTGAATTTACTATAGCATAATCTATTATGGGTGCTCCACAATGGTTATGTATAGCCCTAATATGATCTTGAACTGAATATCCATCACTTTCACCTTGTTGTGTCATGATATTGGATACATAAATTTTTATAGCATCAGTTTTATTCAACGTCTCACTAATATCTCTCACTAACAAATTAGGTATTATACTAGTGTAAAGACTCCCAGGTCCCAAAATCACTGCATCCGCTTCTAAGATTGCATCAATAGCTTCTTTTATAGGCTTTGCATCCTTAGGTTCTATAAAAACCTCTTCAATTGGTGAATTTCTCTTAACTGATTCCTTGGGTATCACTGATTCCCCTCTTACTAAAGAACCGTTTTGAAGCTTTGCAAATAATTGAAGATTCTCTAGGGTTACAGGTAAAACTCTACCTGTAACCGCCAGCACTGAGCAAGTTTTTTTTATAGCTTCTAAGAAGTTATCTGATATTCCATCCATAGCAGCTAGAAACAAATTACCAAAGCTTTGATTTTCTAGTCTGCCATCCTTAAACCTATATCGAAATAATTCTTCCATAATAGGTTCTGTATCTGCAAGGGCTATTATACAGTTTCGGATATCTCCTGGTGGAAGTATTCCAAGATCTTGTCTTAATATTCCTGAGCCACCACCATCATCTGCAACTGTAACAATAGCTGTAATATTACTTGTAAACTTTTTAAGACCGCTTAGCATATTAGAAAGTCCTGTACCTCCACCAATTACTACAACCTTTGGTCCTCTAACCAAAATTTTTTTGTCGTAGATTAACTCTCCTAAGCTCCTCTTATTTAATGATAAATTAAGCACATCAAGATTAATAAGAGAAAACATTCTTTCTGTATAGTTGCTTAAGCCATAGTATACAGCGAAACATCCAATAAAAATAATTACAATCCAAAATAAAATATATTCCATGCCGAAATAAAATTTATTTATCATTTCCATTACAGCATAAACTATAAGGATAATTCCAAAAACTGCTTTGGCCAGCCAACGCTTAATTCCAATTCCTGGTCTGAGCCAGTATTTAAGCTTCATATCTTCCCTGCTCCCCGATTTACATCTTCATTAATGTCTCTATGGTCAATAGTTACATTATGGCCATTATGCCCAAGTAATTCATAAACCTTATTAGCAATGGCTACTGAACGATGTCTTCCTCCAGTACAACCTATAGAAATAATTAATTGTCTTTTTCCTTCAATTTTATAACTAGGTATTAGGAATAGTAACATATCGATTAGCTTATCTAAAAAATCCTTAGTTTCTGTTTTTGTAAGCACGTAATCCTTTACTGGTTTTTCCATCCCCGAAAAAGGCTTAAGTTCTGGTATATAGTAAGGATTAGGTAAGAATCTAACGTCGAAAACCAAATCCGAGTCCAAAGGTATACCATATTTAAACCCAAAGGAAACTACATTTATAAGAAGTTGAGTTTCAATTTGACCTTGTTCTCCAAAGTAGTTTACAATCTCTTCATTTAACTCCTTATTTGAAAGTTTCGTGGTATTTATTATTTTATTAGCCTTTTCTCTAATAGCCTTTAGTTTTTTTCTTTCTATGCTAATTCCATTTATAACTCTTCCCTCTGGTGCTAACGGGTGCTTTCTTCTAGTTTCCTTATATCTCTTCACAAGCACTTCATCTGTAGCTTCTAAAAACAATACCTCATATACATATCCTTCTTCATTTAGACGAGTTAAACTTCCAAACAAGTCATCAAAGAATCTTCTTCCTCTTATATCAACTACAATTGCTATTTTATCTATCTTACCTTCAGTTTGAAAACATGCTTCTGCAAACTTAGGTATTAATGTAGGAGGTAGATTATCTACACAAAAATATCCCAAATCCTCTAAACTTCTTATAGCTTGAGTCTTTCCGGCTCCAGACATTCCTGTAACTATTACAAATCTCATGGTATACACCCCTTTACAAACTTATATTTTCACTATTTATATTGAGGATTAAAGAGTTTTTCTTAAAATAACTCAAATGAATTCTTTATATTTTAAATAATAGGAAAGTTACTTTTTATAAGTACGGGAAAAAAATCCATTAACTTTCTTAAATATAAATATATTATAAAATATCTTTTATATACTAAACATTATAACATATAATATGCTTATCTTATAGAAGGGATATTTTCATCTTAAACACTAAATGTTATAACTAATAACCTCTAGAAAACAAGGAAAGTGGCATGAAAACTATATATTGTTATATTTTTATATTCTTCTACTTTCCTAGATATAATCTTAAACTGCGTTATAACAATGTTCACTAATGACTTATTCAGGAAAAAAAGTTGTAGTTTATATAGAATAAAAATACACACCATAATAGTGTGTATTTTGTAAAGATTCAAACATTTCATTATATAAAATAACTACTTTAAGGACCATAACTAGAAAAGTATAGTTAGATAGTAGCTAAAATCTCTTTTAATGCTTTGATAAACTTATGATTTTGTATTTCTGTACCTATAGTTACTCTCATCCATCCAGGCATACCAAGTAGATGTCCTGGTCTTATTATAATACCTGCTCTAAGCAATCTATCAAAAACTACTTTATCATCAACTAAGGTGTTTAACATAATGAAGTTAGCATTGGTTTTAGCATATGGTAAACCCATTTTATCAAGTTCATCATATAAGTACTCTCTTCCAGCTACATTAGTGTCATAAACTAACTTTAAAAATTCTTCATCTTCTAAAGCTGCTAAGGCTGCCTTCTGTGCAAATAAATTCACATCAAAAGGTCCTATGATTCTATTGAAATATTCTCCTAATTCTTTATGAACAATTCCATATCCACATCTTAAGGATGCTAATCCATAAGCCTTTGAAAACGTTCTCAAAACAACCATGTTTGGATACTTTGGAAGAAGTTCTAAGGAATCTGGAAAGTCTTTATCAGTAACATATTCAATATAAGCTTCATCCATTATTATAACAACATTTGGTGGAATTTTACCTAATACCTTATCTAGTTCTTGTTTAGTAAAAATAGTTCCTGTTGGATTATTAGGATTACAAAACCATATGATTTTTGTTTTAGGAGTAATTGCATCCACCATTGCTTCTAAATCTAACCCATTATTCTTCATTGGAATTGATATTACTTTTCCACCCATTAATTTTACTGAAGCTTCATATCTTGGAAAAGAAATTTCAGCCACGATACTTTCATCTCCAGCATTAATAAAGGTATTGCAAATAACTCTTATAAGAGAATCTGAACCTGTGCCGCAAAATACTTGATTTGGCTCTACCCCTAATTTCTTGCCTATAGCTTCTTTAAGCTCATAATTAGATGCATCTGGATACATATGAGCCTCACTGATAATATTATTAAGTGCCTCCTTTACCTTTGGTGAAGATCCTAATGGATTTTCATTGGATGCAAGCTTAATAACCTCCTCAAGACCTAGTTCTCTCTTAACCTCATCAATAGGCTTACCAGCCTTATATACCCCAAGGTCAAGAATTTCTGCTCTAATAGCATATCCCATTTCATTTGCCCCCCTATTTAATTTATCTATAATTACAGTGTGAAAAGTTTAAAGATTATGAATTTTCTTTAGAAAGTTTATCTAAGTTAATCATAATATATTTGTAATTAACTTAGATAATTATGCTTTATACTTATAATCCCACTTTAAACTAAACAATGTAATTTCTAAATTACAAAACCCCGAAATAAATTTCCCCTTGGTTTTATAATTAGCTATCTTCCCCAATGATTCTAACTTCAGTGTGTAAATCTACCCCAAAGGCTTCATGAACCTTAGATTGTACCAATGCAATTAGTTCTAAAATGTCCTTTGCACTAGCTCCGCCTTTATTTATTATAAATCCAGAATGTTTTTCAGATACTTCGGCATCTCCCACATGAACTCCTTTAAGTCCAGCATCCTGGATTAACTTCCCAGCAAAATAACCTTCTGGTCTTTTGAAGGTACTTCCTGCTGAAGCATATTCTAGTGGTTGCCTTTCACATCTTCTTTCGGTAAGTTGATCAATTCTAGCTTTAATTTTTTCTTGCTCCCCAATAGCAAGTTCTAATGTTGCTTGAAGTACTGTATATCCATATTTTAAAATAGCACTAGTTCTATATGAAAGTTCTAATTCTTCCTTAGAAAGATTTCTTATTTCTCCATGGTTATCTATTACTAGTGCACTATGAATTGCTCTTGACATTTCCCCATCATAGGCGCCAGCATTCATTGTTGTAGCTCCTCCAATGCTTCCTGGTATTCCACAAGCAAATTCAAAGCCTGTGAGACTTGCATTTAATGCAGCTGTAGAAACATCACTGAGCTTAGCACCGCTCTCAGCCATAACTTTGTTACCTTCTACTACAACTTTATTTAACTTCGAAAACTTTATAACAACACCTCTTATGCCTCCATCTTTAACTAAAAGATTGGAACCATTTCCTAATATAAAGTAATTAATATTATCCTTATTACAAAGTGAAATAACATTCCTTACCATCTCATAATTTGTTGGATATACCATAACATCTACTGGTCCACCAACTTTAAAAGAAGTATGATTTTTCATTGGCTCATCTAATGCAACATTTTCCAATCCTACAATTTCTTTCAACTTGTTAATAAAACTAATTTCTAAACTCATCATATACCTCTTCTTTTTAATTATTATATATTTAGTATAAATTACTTTCTATTCCCTTATCAAGAATTATTATATATTTTTCCCTTTTTCTCTTAAATGATTAATAAACTTATGTTCATCACTGTTCATTATTAACTCTTCTGGTATGTTTAAATCTTTAATGAGAGCAAGTGCATCATCAAATTCTCCAATTTGAAAACAAGTATGTGCATCACTTCCAAAAATTACTTTCACACCATAGTCTCTACACAATCTTGCAATTTCGTAGCAAGTATCCTCGCAACCTCTTCTTGCACCTTTAAAAGAGCTATTGTTTATTTCAATAATAATATCTTTTTCTTTAGCTTTTTTTACAAAGGCCACATGATCCATGGGAAAGCTTGGATTCCCCGAATGACCAATTATCATTACATTTGGATTATCCATAACCTTTAAATAAGCATTAGTATGTTCCTCTGAAGTTCCTGGTTCTATACAAACATCATGAAGGCTTGCAATTATATAATCTAAACTATTTTGGATTCTTTCTGGGATATCGATACTTCCATCAAAGTCAATGATGTTTGCCTCACAGCCTCTTAATATTTTTATTCCAAATAATTCCCTTGGAATTACTTTTATGTTTCCAAAATAAAAAATATGTGGTCCTCCTGGCATTTTAGGTCCATGATCTGAAACTCCTAGAACTTTAATTCCTTTATTAGCTGCTTCTTTAGCATTCTCTAATAGAGTTGTATAAGCATGACCACTGGCTATAGTATGAGTATGAACATCTATAACATTATTCATCCTTTACCTCCTAGTTGTTTTTCTTAAAATAATCTATGATGCTTTCTGATGCCTTGCTATCCATAGAAGGAGTAGCTAGAAGTTCATCATAAGTAGCATTTCTTATATTTTCAATGCTTCCAAACTTCTTAAGTAATTCCCTTCTTCTCTTTTCACCAACTTTTGGTATTTCCTCAAGGATAGAGTAAAGTGTTCTCTTATCCCTTAAAGTTCTATGATAAGTAATAGCAAAACGATGAACTTCATCCTGAATTCTAGTTATAAGATGCATACACTGAGAACCAGGCCTTATAGGCACTTCAATATTATCATATATTAAACCTCTAGTTTTGTGCTTGTCATCTTTAACCATTCCACAAACTGGAATATTGATATTTAAATCCCTAAGAACTTCAAGGGCTACATTTACTTGTCCTCTTCCACCATCCATCATGATTAAGTCCGGGAAAAAAGAAAACTTTCCAGCACTTAGTTGTATTTGATTTTCCTTTATCTTTTCAATCTCTTCAAGTCCATGTCTAAATCTTCTATAGAGAATCTCCCTCATAGAGTCGTAATCGTTAGCACCTTGTACAGTTTTAATTTTAAATCTTCTATAATCGCTATTTTTACTTACTCCATCTTGAAATACTACCATGGTACCTACGGAGTCCATCCCCATTATATTGGAAATATCATAAGCCTCAATTCTGCTTGGAATTTCATCCAAGTTAAGCACTTCTACAAGTTCATTTAGTGCTACATTTTTGAGTTCTTTATCTACTTTGTGCTTTATTTTAAACATTTCTAAAGCATGGTTAGCATTTTTTTCCACCATATCTAACACTCTACGCTTTTCTCCCTTTTGAGGAGTCTTAATTAGAACTTTATAATCTTTTTTCATAGTAAGCCACTGTTCAAGAACTTCAACATCCTCACAGTGAGTTACATAGATATGTTTAGGTATAAAAGCCGTGCCACCGTAAAAGCTCTTAATAAAATTGGAAATCACAAGTGCAGGTTCTTCACTACCAGTATCATCTAAAATGAAGTCCTCTCTTCCTACCATCTTTCCATCTCTTAGGAAGAAGATTTGTATACAGCTATCCTTCTCATCTTGAGATATAGCAATAAAATCTTCATTTTCAAAGTTTCCACTAATAATCTTTTGCTTTTCGTTAATCTTCTCAATTGCAAGTAACTTATCTCTAAGGGAAGCTGCCCTTTCAAACTCTAGATTCTCTGATGCTTCTTCCATTTCCTTTTTTAACTTATCTGTGATAATTTTATCTTTTCCAGTTAAAAGTTCTACAATTTCCTCAACTATTTTCCCATACTCTTCTCTTGAAATTAACCCATCACAAGGAGCTTTGCACAGATTTATATGGTAGTTTAAGCAAGGTCTACTTCTTGGACCCTCCTCCTTGATAACTCTCCTACAAGTTCTGAGGGGAAACACTTTTTTGATTAGGTCATACACTATGTACACTGCATTTGCATCTGTATAAGGTCCAAAATATTTCGCTCCATCATTAGCATGATTCCTTGTAACAATGACTCTTGGAAATTCCTCATTTACTATAACCTTTATAAAAGGAAAATACTTATCATCCTTTAACAATATGTTATATCTAGGACTATATTTTTTTATAAGATTACATTCTAATATTAGAGCTTCTATTTCAGAATCCGTAACTATGTATTCAAACTCAGCAATGTTCTTTACCATAGCCTTTACTTTTTCACTATGATTTTTGGAACTTTGAAAATATTGTCTCACTCTATTTTTAAGATTCTTAGCTTTTCCTACATATATAATTTCACCTAAAGAATTCCTCATAAGATACACACCTGGATTTTCAGGTAAATTCTTTAAATGATATTCAAAATCAAACATAATTCTCACCTCATCCTTAAAACAAGTTGATTTAATCTAACTCATGTCTATAAATATACTTAACTTTGTCGGAAAGCTTCTCTTTGCGAGGGAATTCCAGATTATTTGAATTACCTACACAGGTTCTAACGTTTACAGGTTAAATATTGAACAAGTTCATTTTATCCAATTCCTTTTGGGTGGAGATTTCACTAACACAAAAGGCCCTTTTTTATAACAAAGTATCCTTTGTTTCAAATTATCCTTTGTTGCAAAATTTTACTTTCAGCTCAGTACTCCCACCTTGAACTTGTTTAAGCACTTAGACTTATTTAAGCTCTAAAAAAGCTGTGAGACTTATACATCCAAAATGTAGTTAAATTACAGTTGAAAAATCTTGGGTAAAGTATAAACAGCATAAGCTATGGATAGTACAATTAGAGCTCCTTCTATAAAGTTACCTATAAATCCACCAGTGGTGAATGCTAATGGGAACCTGATTTTTTTATTACTAAAGGGGTAAAGCAATGGAACTCCTCGTTTAGTGCACATATCACAAATTAAATGAAGTAAAAATCCTCCTAAAAAATAAAGCTCAACATATATTAATTCGTAAAGAGCTGCAAGAAAACTAAGGACTATGGTAAAAATAATTAATCCTAGTAAACTATGGGTAAAACCCATTCTATGTGTAGACAACCCAATTAAAATTAAGGATATTCCTATAACTTTGATTACAGCTGCGCCCTCATAAATACTATCAATATATAACATTAATATGCCCAACGAGCAAAATAAAGTTACCTTAGTTGCTTGATTTCTAAAAGGCAACAAATATTTATTTACAAAACTTTTAGGATGGTCAATATCTGGCAGTATTGAACCAATTATGGCGAAAATCAAATTAATTAGTCCGAATTTCCCGGGTAATATGCTACATAAAAAAACAAAAACTGATGTTCCAACTGCTACATGAGTTCTACCTTTCATTTTAACTCCTTTTTTATTGAATATCTGATACATCTTCATATATTGTAATATGAAAATTTTAATATTTAATTTAATTTTACTTAACTTATTATAACATATTACTTTATATATTAAATGCCTTTTTCATAGGTTCTAAGTTTCATGCCAAAGTATCCATTATTAAATAATATCCAGTTCACTTTGGTAAATGGCTTTGGAAGAAGATTTTACTTGAATAAAGACACTTTGCTGTATTAAAATTTAATTTTTGCTCAACACTCTCTCGTCTGAAAAGTATGGGAGAATCATCTTTCCAAAATGCCGTTGAAAAGAAAAAGTTCTCATAGGATTCAAATAAAATTGGGTCTATATTTTAATAAAATAACTATGAAATATTCCACTGATACTTTCACATAGAATTAAAACCCTTGGTTTGCCAAGGGTTTTATTAAGTAAAAGTATATTAATTATATTGTTTTTAGTTATGGAAATTTAATCTATTTACCAAAATAAATTTTCATTAAATCTCCTGCTAAATCTGTAGCATTGTAGGAATCATTTCCACCTTCTTCTACAATAATTGCAAAAGCAACTTGAGGGTTTTCATAAGGCGCAAAGCCTATGTACCAAGAATGAGGGATTTTCTTTCCCGTGTCTTGATCTGCAGTACCAGTTTTGCCACTAACTTGTACTCCGTAAACTTCACTATCTTTACCTGTACCCTTTGTCACCACTGATCTCATATATTTTCTTAACAAGGTAGCATTCTCTGTGGAAGTTATAGTACCTATTTCTTTTGGTTCATAAGTTTTTACAACCTCTCCATTAATATCAACCACTTGCTTTATTATATTAGGTTCCATCATAACACCATTGTTAGCAATGGTGCTTGCAACTAGTGCCATTTCTATGGGGCTTGCTAAAACTCCACTTTGCCCTATTCCACTTTGTGCAATATTTCCAACTTCCTCTTTTTTATAGGTAGGAAACTTACTATTGTCTATAGTCAAAGTTCTAGATGGTATATCCTTATTAAAGAGGAATTTTTCAGCTGTAGCTCTTAAGGAATCATTTCCTAAATCCATTGCCAAGGAACCAAATACAACATTACTTGATCTGTAAAAAGCTTCTTCTAGGCCAATGTTCCCCATGGCCTTTCCCTTGTAGTTTTCTAAATACTGTGTTTTATTAAACTGTATTTTTCCCTCATCTTTAAAGGTTTTATTAGCAATACCATCAATATTTTCTAAGGCACTAATTGCTGTTACAGCCTTAAAAGTTGATCCTGGAGGATAAAGCCCTGATACTGCTCTATTTAAAAATGGTGTATTAACATCCTTTGATAGCTTTTCCCAATCCTCTTTTAACGTATTAGGATTAAAACCTGGTTTAGATACCATTGCTAATACCTCCCCTGTTTTAGGATCCAATGCTACCACAGAGCCTCTTTTATTTCCTAATAGCTCATAAGCCTTTTTTTGAAGTGTAGAATTTAAAGTAGTGACTAAATTATCCCCACCCTTAGATTCGTCTTTTGAAAAATTCAAAAATCCGAAAATATCCTTTATTCCATTCACTGCTTTTCCACTGAGTTCCTTATCAAATTTCTTCTCAATTCCACTCATTCCATAGACTTCATCATAATATCCAATAACATGAGCAAAGGGCACTCCCCCAACATAATCTCTTGCTTGAGTGAATTCTCCAGTTTTTTCTCCCTTTACTATTAAATTATTATCTCTATCAAATATACTGCCTCTTAATACCTTACTACTTTCTGCTGCATTTCTTTTATTAAAAACACTTTCTATAGCTGCCTCACTTCTAAATAACACTGTATAATTTATATAGGTTATTAAGGCTACAAATAGTAATAAAAATACCAGCATTACCTTTTTTACATTATTTGAAAGATTATTCATAACTGTTTCCATCCTCCGAAATCTTTTGTACTATTCCTAAGGAGATATAGGTTATAAGTATTGAACTTCCTCCATAACTCACCAAGGGAAGAGTAATTCCCGTAAGTGGAATTGCTCCTGTAACTCCACCTATGATTACTAATACTTGTGAAACAATCATTGTACTATATCCTACTGCCAGTAACCTTGAAAAGTTATCTTTGGCATAAATAGCTGCTCTTATACATCTATAAAAAAGTAAAAAGTATAAAATAATTATTGCTAGCCCTGTTAATAATCCCAATTCCTCACATATCCCTGAGAAAATAAAATCGCTTTCAATAACTGGTATGAACTTCGGATATCCATTACCTAATCCAGTACCAAAAAAACCACCATTAGCAATGGCAATTAGTGATTGTACTACTTGGTGTCCAGCATCATATCCATACTTCCAGGGGTCTTGCCAAATCATTACCCTTGTTCTCACATGGCCAAACAGAAAATAACCTGCCACGGCTCCAAAAATGAATAAAACTAGAGCAATGATAACATATTTCCCCTTTGAAGTAGCAATATATAGCATAGCAAGAGAGATTGAAAAGAAAATAAGCGCAGAGCCTAAATCTGTTTGAAGCAGCATAAATGCTAATGAAACCATTACTACCATGGCTGGTTCAATCAAACTAACAATGTCATCTAATTTACTATTTTCCTTAATTACTTTACTGCCAATCTTTTTCGAAAACTTTGATGGCTTTCCATAATCTTTTAAAGCTGATGCTAGATAGGCAACTAAGGACACCTTTCCAAACTCAGAGGGTTGAAAGGAAAATCCTGCTATGGTTACCCAGTTCTTAGCTCCATATATTTCCTTTCCTAAAAAAGTACCCAATGACATAAAAATTAGAGTAACAACGAGATAAAAATATTTATATTTATCAAAGCTTTTTAAGTCAGGAAGTATAACTACTACCAATATAAAAGCTGCAACTCCCAAAGTGAAAAATATTATTTGTTTTGTAGCTAAAAAGGTTCTTATACTTGAACCATCAGTAATATATGTGCCTCCTGCTACTGGCAAATCTAGTCTATATAACATGGCAAGTCCAATAACTGCCAATATGTTAGAGAATATTAAAATGTACTTATCACCATCTGGAAAAAATCTTCTAATTATAAAATGAGAGTAGGCTAAAAGTCCACAGATTATCACTCCCATGATTGCTGCACCTCTATCAAAAGCAGGCGACAAAAAAGCAACATTTAAGAACACAATACATACCAGCAGATAAGTAAGCCAAAGTACTCTCTTTTCTTCTCTTAAAGTATCCATAAATTCATCCTTTCGCATTGCAACAACAAACTTATTTTTAAGGTGCCTTAACACTAAAGTACTTTAATAACAATGCAATTTAAGCGTTAAAACATTAAAGTACTTTAAATCTTAAAGCACTTTAAACACTGAAGTTCCAACTTTAATCTTATCCCCTTTGTTTAATGTAATTTTACTTTTTACTCTTTCATCATTAACAAAAGTTCCATTAGTGCTATTTAAATCTTCTAGAATATAGTCTGTATTTCTAAAGTATATTTTTAAATGGTGTGAAGATACATACCTATCTTCTAAAACTACCATATTATCTTCGTTTCTACCCATGGTTAAAATCTCATTCACTGGTATGACACCACCACTTCTAAGCTCATGGTTATCACCCTTATCCACTACTTCTAATCCAAAGTCCACTGTTTTTTTTCTTTTCTTCTTTCCCTCAGACTTAGTATCGTTATACATTATCTTTAATGCATAAATTATTATGAAGTAAATAATTGCTATTATTACTAAATTAAATATGAATTTTAAACTATTCATAATACAAACTCCTTTGAATTCAATATAACATTGACTAGTACCTTAAAGTACTAGTCATTGTTATTATAACACTTTTTTTAAATAGTGTCCCGTGTAAGACATTTCACATTTGCAAATATCTAAAGGTGTTCCAGTACATAAAATAGTTCCACCTTTATCTCCACCCTCAGGTCCTAAATCTATAATGTAATCTGAACATTTTATTACATCAAGATTGTGCTCAATAACTATTACTGTATTTCCACCTTCCACAAGTCGTTGAAGTATTGATATTAACTTATTAACATCATCTATATGAAGTCCTGTAGTTGGTTCATCTAAGATATATAAAGTTTTTCCTGTACTTCTTTTTGACAACTCAAAAGCTAATTTTATTCTTTGTGCTTCTCCACCAGATAAAGTAGTAGATGGTTGACCTAATCTGATATATCCAAGTCCTACATCCATCAAGGTCTGCAATTTACCGCTTATTCTTGGTAGATTTTCAAAAAACTTAACTGCCTCTTCCACTGTCATTTCTAATATTTCATCTATATTTTTACCTTTATATTTTACCTCAAGAGTTTCTCTATTGTATCTCTTTCCCTTACAAATTTCACAAGGTACATAGACATCAGATAAGAATTGCATTTCTATCTTGATTATTCCATCACCTTTGCAGGCTTCACATCTTCCACCTTTTACGTTGAAACTAAATCTTCCTGGCTTATAGCCTCTCATTTTAGCCTCTGAGGTAGTGGAGAAAATATCTCTAATTAGATCAAATACTCCAGTATAGGTAGCTGGATTACTTCTTGGAGTTCTACCAATAGGACTTTGATCAATATTAATAATTTTATCTATATTTTCACTTCCTAGAATATCTATATGTTTTCCTGGAAGTTTCTTTGAACCATTAATTTTTTTGTTTAAGCCCTTATAAAGTATTTCATTTACTAAGGTGCTTTTTCCTGAACCCGAAACTCCTGTAACTGAAGTAAATAGTCCAAGTGGAAAAGAAGTTGTTACATTTTTTAAATTATTTTCTTTTGCCCCCTCTACGGTAATTACTCTAGTCATATCAGCTTTTCTATAATCCTCTGGAATTTCAACTTTTTTCTTTCCGCTTAAGTATTGACCAGTTATAGATTTTTCACAATTCATAACTTCGTCAATGGTTCCAGCAACTATAATTTCTCCACCATGCTCACCAGCTTTAGGTCCAATATCCACTATAAAATCTGCAGCCTTCATGGTATCTTCATCATGTTCTACCACAACTAAAGTATTTCCTATATCCCTTAAATGTTTTAAGGTACCAATTAATTTATCATTGTCCCTTTGATGAAGTCCAATACTTGGTTCATCTAAAATATATAAAACTCCCATTAAACTAGAACCTATTTGGGTGGCAAGTCGTATTCTTTGTGCCTCTCCACCAGATAAAGTTCCTGCGGCACGAGTTAAATTCAAATAATCTAGACCTACATCTTTTAAGAAATTCAATCTACTCTTTATTTCTTTTAAGATTTGTGCTGCTATAATTGTATTTTTTTCAGATAGTTTTAAACTATCAACAAAATCATATTCATCCGAAATAGATAATCCACAAAGCTGAGAAATATTTTTTCCACCTACTGTTACAGAAAGTGCTTCTTTAGAAAGCCTGTCACCGTTACATTTAGGGCATGGATTATCACTCATATATTCTTCTACTTCTCTTTTTATGTAATCTGATGAAGTTTCAAAATATCTCCTTTTTAAATTATTTATTACACCTTCAAAAGCATGATTATATATCCCAGTTTTAAATTCCTTTGTGTACTCTACTTTAATTCTCTCACCATTAGTTCCATATAATATTATTTCTATTGCTTTAGGATCTAATTCTTCATAAGGTGTATCTAAACTAAAGTTATAATGTTTTGAAAGAGCAGTTAATACTGAGAAAGTCCAAGAGTCATCTTTTAAGCTGGACTCCCCAAAGGTTACAATGGCCCCATCACTAATACTCTTACTCTTATCAGGAACAATTAAATCCTCATCAATTTCCATAAGAGTACCCAGTCCATCACATTTATCGCACTTTCCAAAAGGAGAGTTAAAGGAAAACATTCTCGGTGCAAGTTCACCAATACTTATTCCGCACTCAACGCAAGCAAATTGCTCACTAAACAATATATCTTCACCGTCAATAACATTCGCAATAACTAGGCCTTCCCCGAGTTTTAAAGCAGCTTCAAGAGAATCCGCAAGCCTTGCTTCAATTCCTTTTTTAACAGCAATTCTATCTATTACTATTTCAATTGTATGTTTTTTAGTTTTTTCTAATTTTACTTCATCTTCTATTAGATCTACTAAATTCCCATCAATTCTAGCTCTTACATATCCATTCTTTTTAATGTTCTCAAGAATCTTTACATGTTCACCCTTTTTCCCTCTAATAACTGGGGCTAACACTTGAAGTTTAGTTCTTTCAGGTAATTCTAAAATTCTATCTACCATTTGATCCACTGTCTGTTGCGTGATTTCCTTGCCACATTTCGGACAATGAGGAACTCCAATTCTAGCATATAAAAGTCTTAGGTAGTCATATATTTCTGTTACCGTACCTACAGTAGAACGTGGGTTTCTACTAGTAGTCTTTTGATCTATAGATATAGCTGGTGATAAGCCTTCTATATATTCAACTTCTGGCTTATTCATTTGTCCTAAGAATTGTCTTGCATAGGCCGAAAGAGATTCTACATATCTTCTTTGACCTTCCGCATAAAGGGTATCAAAGGCTAAAGATGATTTACCAGATCCTGAAAGTCCAGTAAAAACAACTAATTTATCACGTGGTATCTCTAAATCTACATTTTTTAGATTATGTACCTTTGCTCCTTTTATAAATATCTTATCTCTCATAGTTTACTCCTTTTTATTTTCATTGATTTAAAAACAAGCGAAACTTATTTATGCTCTTGTTCAGCAGTAAAATCTTCTATAACTTATATCGTTTTTTAATACGAAGAATTTCATCTCTAAACTGCCCAGCTCTTTCAAACTGTAAATCTTTTGCAGCTTGTTTCATTTCCTTTTCTAATTTTTCTATATGTTTTCCTAAATCTATCTTATCAGCTTCTAATGCTTCTTCCATGCTGCCATATTCTACAGCCACACTATCTTCTGCCACTGTAGATACTTCAATTATTTCTCTAATATCTTTCATTATAGTTGTAGGCGTAATTTCATTTACTTCATTATACTCCATCTGTATCTTTCTTCTTCTGTTAGTTTCTGATATAGCCATATCCATAGATCTAGTTATATTATCTGCGTACATTATAACCTTACTTTCTGAATTTCTTGCAGCTCTACCAATTGTTTGAATAAGGGAAGTTTCACTTCTTAAAAACCCTTCCTTATCCGCATCTAAAATAGCAACCAATGCTACTTCTGGTATATCAAGACCTTCTCTTAAAAGGTTTATTCCAACTAACACATCAAATTCACCTTTTCTTAAATCTCTAATAATCTTCATTCTCTCCATGGTATCTATATCTGAATGTAAATATGTAGTTCTAATTCCCATTTCCTTAAAATACTTAGTTAAATCCTCTGACATCTTTTTTGTAAGAGTAGTTACAAGAATTCTAAAGCCCTTTTCAATGGTATTTTTAATTTCTGCATATAAGTCATCGATTTGCCCTTTAATTGGACGAATGCTGATTTCTGGATCCAAAAGTCCAGTTGGTCTTATAATTTGTTCTGCCACATTTTCAGTATGTTCACCTTCATATTTACTAGGTGTAGCGCTGACAAATAAAACTTGATTTAATTTACCTTCAAATTCATCAAACTGAAGTGGTCTATTGTCATAAGCTGATGGAAGTCTAAATCCATAATCTACTAAGGAATTTTTCCTTGATCTATCTCCCCCATACATGGCTCTTATCTGAGGAAGTGTTACGTGACTTTCATCTATAAAAAGCAGAAAATCCTTTGGAAAATAGTCAATTAAGGTTTGCGGTGGCGTTCCTGCAGGTCTACCATCTAAAATTCTAGAATAGTTTTCTATACCAGAACAATAACCAACTTCTCTCATCATTTCTATATCAAAATTTGTTCTTTGTCTTAACCTCTGAGCTTCTAATAGTTTATCTTGATTTTTTAGCTCTTCTAACCTTTTTTCAAGTTCAGTTTCAATTTGCGTAATAGCAACTTCCAACCTGTCCTTTGAGGTAGCAAAGTGAGAGGCCGGAAATATAGATACGTGTTTTCTTCCACTGATGATTTCCCCTGTAAGTACATCAAAATCTCTTATTCTATCTATTTCATCGCCAAAAAACTCAACTCTTATTCCCTTATTAGTAGAAGATGCGGGGAAAATGTCTAACACATCGCCTCTAACTCTAAAGGTTCCTCTAACAAAGTTAATATCATTTCTTTCATACTGTATATCTATAAGTTGTCTTATAACTTCATTTCTGTCTTTCTCCATACCCTCCCTTAAGGATACAGTAAGTTTTTTATATTCTTCTGGATTTCCTAATCCATAAATGCAAGATACAGATGCTACTACTATTACGTCTCTTCTTTCAATAAGTGCAGAAGTGGCGGAGTGACGTAGCTTTTCTATTTCATCATTTATTGATGCATCCTTTTCTATGAATGTATCTGTTTGGGCAACATATGCTTCTGGTTGATAATAATCGTAGTAAGAAACAAAATATTCTACTGCATTTTCAGGAAAAAACTCTTTAAACTCAGAGCATAGCTGAGCTGCTAAAGTTTTATTATGTGCTAATACTAGGGTTGGTCTCTGTACTCTTTCTATAATATTAGCCATAGTAAAGGTTTTTCCTGAGCCTGTGACTCCAAGAAGAGTTTGAAATTTTTTGTCTTCTATTATGCCATTTACTATACTATCTATTGCCTGTGGTTGATCACCTGTTGGTTTAAACTTTGAGTGAATTTTAAACTGTTCCATTTATTCACCTCGTTATTCTTTATCGTTATTTTCATCATCTTTATCTTTTTTTCTAAGTTTATTTAAAATATCTCCAAAGTTCCCTTCCTCAGTCTTCATAATTCTAGATTTAGAAGGAATATTTCTTGGTACAATAACAATACCTATTCGCTGCGCTGCTTCTTTACCTTTATGACTGATTTCCTTTATTTCTCCGTTTATCTTTCTTACTTTCATCCAAAGATAGTTCGGAAGAGTTTCTAGGAAGTTAAACATCATTTCATCCGTGGTTATTTTTATGTCGTTAATTTCTAAAATTAAATCCCCTGATTGTAATCCCATGACACTAGCAATAGACTTCGGTGCTACTTCAAGAATTCTTACACCCTCATCATTACTAGTATAAATAGGTTCATTGCTTTTTTCCATATACTTTTCATAGGTAATCATTAATTCATGTGCTACTGGTGTCAAAACTAATATTATAAGTTGTACAATTGAGTTAAATCTACCTAATAATGCTATCAAAGAGACAAAAATTCCAAAAGCAATAATTAATCCTCCTGAAAAAAGAGTTTTTTCTCTCTTAGTTTTCGTGAAGGTTACAGCGGAATAACCAACTCCTGCAAATAATGGCATTGCCCCAATTATCATAGTTTCAAATAATGCTTTATTTATATCATGATTAACTATTGGCCACCAAGTTGGTGTGTTTACTGCTTCACCAGAGACAAAATTACCGCTGGTAGCTTGCATCATTAATAATACAGCTATTGGTAAAATCCACTGTCTTTTAAAGGCAAAACCACCTACAATTTTTTTATCTCGCCCTCCAAAAACAGGAATGGCGCCTCTACTTCCATCGAAAATTACTAATATACCTTCTACAATATGCATGACTCCGATTAAAATCAAAATGGATGTAACATCCACTTTTAATAAATCTATAGTAGGATCATTTGATAGTATCGATACCATATGTAATATAACTGATGTAATCCCTAATATTGCCCCTGAATATGATAAGCAAACAAATCTAGGATTAAAAAGCATCAGTAATATAGAAAGCATAAAAATTATGTAAATGTTTGAGTTCATATAAAATACTATACCTAAATGGGTGAAAATGAGACTTGCTAAAACTCCGCCAAATATCCCCATAACTATTTGAGAAATTGTAAGTTCAAAGGCAGATGTTGAATTTTCTCCCATAATTAATTTCTCTAAGGTAGTAGTTTTTTTATTTTTTGAATAGAATAATATTGCCATCATTACAAGTATAAAAGCATAGGATGGCTCAACAATAGCATAAGACACTTGTGTTAAGGTGTATATAATAAGCTCCATCTTTCAATGTCTCCTTTCACATTATGCTAAAACTTCACTTAAGCATCTAAATAACAAGTTAAAAGTACCAGTTCAATTTTCCATCACGCATAAAAATCTATCTTATAAATAGATGTACCATCAGTGAATTTCATTCACTCAATAGATTGTATTTCCCTAATAATTCTTGTCGTTTAAAAATTGCTTCATATTGATTAGTTACTATTTAAAGGTACCTTATGTATAAATTAAGTATCCGCCCTAAGCAGATACTTAATTAAAGTTTATTTTATTTTTCCTTTAGCAATTTCTAATGCTTTTATAAATTGAGGATCTGTGTCCCTACTATAAGGCTTTTCTTTTAATTCAGCTGGATAAATTACCTCTACATCTGGTGCTATTCCTAGACCATGAATGTTTTGACCATTAGGTGTAAAGTATTTAGAAATGGTAACTTTCAATGCAGTACCGTCTTCGAAACCATCTTTATCTCTGTAGAAAGTAGTTTGAACAACACCCTTTCCAAAGCTTTTTTCACCAACTAAGGTTCCTAATCCATAATCTTTAATTGCCCCAATAAAAATTTCTGATGCACTAGCTGAACCACCATCGATTAGTATTGTAAGCGGCAAGCCCTCTGCAACTCCACCTAATGAATCATAGTTTTTTCTATTCTTTTCTTTATCTTCTGTATATACTATATTCTTTCCTTTTTGAACAAAATGGGAAGTCATTTTTACTGTTTGATCCAATAATCCACCTGGATTTTCTCTTAGATCTAATACTAAGCTCTTCATTCCTTTTGAGGTTAAAGTGTTTAAAGCATTTTCAAAATTAGTTGCTGTATGTTCATCAAACATTGAAACTTGAATATATCCTACTTGACCATCAAGCATTTCGCTTTTAACAGTTACCATATTTATTTCTTCTCTTATTGGTGTAACTTCAAAGCTTCCTCTAGTTTGTCTTGAAACAGTTAATTTTACTTCCTCTCCAGCTTTGCCCTTCATCATTGAAACGGCCTTTTCCATATCCTGACCAGTAACTACAGTATTATCAACACTTTCAATTATATCTCCTGCAAGGATTCCCACCTTTTGAGCCGGAGAATTTTCAAAGGTTGATATAACTACTATTTTATCATCTTTTACACCAATTTGTATTCCTAACCCAACATAAGTTCCCCCAGTTTGGGATGCAAAATCTGCAAATTCAGCTTGATTCATATATACAGTGTAGGGATCCTTTAATGCTGATGCCATTCCCTTAGCTGCACCTTCTACTAATTGGTCATTATTTATTTCACCAATATAGTATTTATCTATTTTATCTTTTATGGTAAATAGCTTTTCAAAAGCAATTATGTTTTCATAGGTTTTTCTACTAACCAAAACTTTACCATTTGGCATTTGAAAAGAAATTAAATTAGATATACCAAAAGTAAGGATATTAGTAATTATAACTACTATTACAGTTCTGGTTATCCATTTTCTTTTTGTACTATTCATATTCCCATTATCCATGAAATTCACCCTCTCTATATAGTCCCTATATATTATTTATGTAAATACTAAATAATTATAACACTTTTAGGCAATTTTTAATAATTATTTCGAATTCAATATTTATCCCTACTACATAGTATAAAACTGATTTTTTTGTATGTAATATAACCTTACTAAATGATTTTATGAAAGAAAGACTAAGAAAAAATTCTTCTTAGTCTCATTTGTATTATTTATTTGAGATTAAAGCATAAACTTTTTAAATGTTTCCTGATTTTTTATTTCAACATTTCTTCAGGTATTTTAACTCTAACTAAATTTACACTGTAGCTAAACAATCTCTTCTAAACAAGATATAAAACTTCCCTAGAAGATAATTGTAAAATCCAATTAAACTTTTAAGAACTTTCTCATAGATACAATACTTCCCACAGTACCTATAAATATACCTGCTAAAATAAATTCCCAAATAACAACTGTCCACACATAAGAAACTCCAACTAATGAAAATCCCATTAACACGTCTGCAGACATTTTATTAACTATTGCACCATAGGCAAAACTTAATACAATTGCTGATATTATTCCTCCAACTATACCAAGAAATACACCTTCAATAATAAATGGCCATCTGATAAACCAGTCGGTAGCTCCAACGTACTTCATTATTCCAATTTCACGTTTTCTTGAATAAACAGTAATTTTAATTGTATTACCAATTAAGAAAAGAGAAACTAAAATAAACACAGCAAAAGAAATCGCTCCAACTACTTTTACAGAACTAGTTAATTTAGAAATTTTTTCTATTATATCCCTAGCATCTTTTATGCTTTCAATTCCTTCTGTATCTTTTACACCAGCAACAATAGCATCAACCACTTCTGGTTTATCTACTTTTACTGTGAATGACCCTGGAAAAGGATTCTTTTCTTGGAAACCAGCAGTTAACACTTCTGCGTTATCCTTTAACTGTTCTTTAACCTTCTCTAAAGCTTGTTCCTTTGTTTCTATATTTACTTCCTTTACTCCATCAATAGCTTCAAGTGTAAGCTTAAGACTATCTTTTTGCTCATCAGTTATTTCATCTTTTAGAAATACCTTTACTTCAACCTTAGATCCTAACTGAGCTACCCCTTTATTTACATTTACCATAGTCAAGGTTATTACCCCTAAAATAAATAATGTAGCTGCTACTGTGGCAATAGAAGCAATACTTAAAGTTTTGTTTCTCGTAATACTTTTTAAAGCGTCTTTTATAAAATATTTAACTGAATCAAATTTCATATCCGTATTTACCCCTTTCCTCATCTCTAGCTACTGTACCTTTTTCAATGGCAATAACTCTTTTTTTCATGGTATCAACTATGTCTTTAGCATGAGTTGCCATTACAATTGTGGTTCCTGCCCTATTTATATCACTAATAATATCCATTATCTCCAATGAAGTTTCTGGGTCAAGGTTACCTGTAGGCTCGTCCGCAATCAAAAGAGATGGACTATTTACGATAGATCTAGCAATAGATACCCTTTGTTGCTCTCCACCTGATAACTCATGTGGAAAGGCATTTCTTTTTTTAGATAATCCTACCAACGATAAAACTGATGGCACTTTCTTTTGAATTTCCTTTTCACTTGCACCTATTACTCTTAAAGCAAAAGCTATGTTTTCAAACACATTCAAAGTAGGTATTAATCTAAAGTCTTGAAATACTACCCCAATTTTTCTTCTGTAATAGGGAATTTCCTTAGAAGTTAATTTAGTTAAATCACTTCCCGCAACTAAAACATTTCCTGCTGTTGGGTCTACTTCTTTTAAAAGCATTTTTATGAACGTAGATTTTCCTGCTCCACTCGGACCAACAAGGAAAACAAATTCACCCTTATCTATTTCTATATTTAAATTTGATAATGCAAGAACATTGTTATTATATACTTTAGTAACATTCTTAAATTCTATCATGTAAACTCCCACTCTCCTTAAACATATTTTTTCTTTCCAAATTAAACCTTAATCTATTGTAAATTTCATCTATAAAAGCAAATGTTATATTTTAAACTTAATCCTTGTTTAAAATATAACATTGTCTTCAAGTAAATATTTTAAACTTATAATTTTTCTTATGTTTATCCTTTTTTATGTATCTTAAATTAAATAACAAGTAAACTAATCCACCCTTATTCTCTGCTTAAGGAAGCTTGTACAAAACAAAAGAAGATTCTGTCCACAGCTATGCCATGAATAGGTTCAATTGAGATGATATACCTTAAGCTAAGCTAGTATATCTACTAACTATTTTAGAAAAGTTGCCTACAATGTGTATGCTCAATTAATTGTAAAAAAATATATGTCCATTATAACATAAAAGTTCTAATATAAATAATGAAATAACAATAAATTTGTTTAAAATTTAGTTAATTTGTATAAAAATTAATGGAAATGTTGATACAACATTTCCATTTTCGACAAATATTCACTGATAAATACATAAATATTGGATATTAACTCCAACGCTTACTCACCAAAATTTAAGATAATTTTTTAAGATTTATTGCTTCAATGCATTAAACTTTCCTCTTAAACATCATTTTCAAATATAAACTTTTGTTTATATTAAAAAAGAGCAAAATAGAACTAGATATTTATGCAATTTCTTTATTTCATTCTAAGTATAATAAAAACTAGTATGGTTATAGAAGCTTAGACTTTATTACGCTCCACTTTGCAAAAAGTTCCATAGTATAATATCATACATTAAAAAGTAGAATAATACTAATGAGCAGATACATAATATTGCCCCAATTAAATTGAACTGAACAAAATACATTCTCCATTGCTTTTGATAGTTTAAGGGGCCAAGGGTATCTGGTTTTAAAAATGCTGCAGCACATATAAACAATCCAAAGCAAGATGCTATTATTCCAGTGTTTCTAACTCCCATAAGTAAAGAATAGATAGTTATAGGATTTTTAGTTATTAAGGAATATATAGTTGTAATTACTAAACCTAACAATACTGGAATTAGTGTTATTTTTAATGAAAGTTTTATACAGTATAAAAAATCCTCGAAAAATTTAGATACTGCTGTTCTCATTATACTCATCTCCTCTAGTATATAAATTTCTTCAATTCAAATCATAGCTATTTAATGAACAAGTCCATTTTTGTAAGGAGCTTTAGAAAGATATTTAGCTTCCTACTAAAGTATATTCGTTTACAAAGCACTCCTCCTTAAACTTGTTCAAGTTAAAGAGAGTTATTCTGCATAGACTGCTACACTTTGCCTAAAAATAAACCACCCATGTTTGATTGAATATATAAATAGTTCTAAAGTTTCTCACAAGAAAAACTAATGCAAAAATTATATCATAATTTGTCTGAAAAATCATTAAAATTATTTTTTCTATTTATTAACTAGGTTATGATAGTTTTTCATTCGTTTTATCTTTATCTTAATTCTAATTTTTAAATTATCTATTATTAAATTACGATTTTGATCCTTACTTCTTTATTGTTAATTTATATTTTTACTTTTAATTTTTAATTCTAACTTTTAAATTCTTTATTATTAAAATACAATTTTGATTCTTAGTTCTTTGATCTCAATTCTTGATTCTTGATTCCTAAGAGAATGCTACAAAGCTATTGGATACAATATCATAGTGATATTCTATTACCTTTAATTTCTCCTCAATGTCTTCTCTTTTCATATTATAATAAGAAGAAAAATCTTCTAAAGAATTGAATTCATCTCTTAGCTTCATATTTATTATACTTAATGCCATATATGGGTCCATGTTTAACAAAATATCCTTATCCATAAAACGCCTCCAAATATTCCCAAATAAAATTAAAGGTGGATTATAACATCCACCCTTAAATAATTATTTTATTTGTAAACCCTTTTTAACCGCACCAACTATATCTTCTGCAGTTAATCCATATGCTTTTAATAGCTCAGCTGGTTTTCCGCTCTCACCAAAAGTATCCTTAATTCCAACTCTCATTACTGGAACTGGATGAAGGGAAGTTACAACTTCTGCTACTGCAGAACCAAGTCCACCTATAATGCTGTGTTCTTCAGCAGTAACAATAAGACCAGTTTCCCTTGCAGCTTTAGCAATTAAATTCTCATCTATAGGTTTAATTGTGTGGATGTTAATAACTCTTGCTTTTATTCCTTCTTCAGCTAAAAGATTAGCAGCTTCAAGAGCAGCTTCTACCATAATTCCAGTAGCTATAATAGCAACATCTTTACCTTCTCTTAGAGTTATTCCTTTTCCAATTTCAAATTTATAATCTTTATTGTCATTAACAACTGAAACAGCGCTTCTTCCAAGTCTTACGTAGCATGGTCCATTGTAATTAACAATAGCCTCAATAGCTGCTTCTGTTTCAACAGCATCACTTGGACTGATAACAACCATATTGGGAATACTTCTCATAAGAGAAATATCTTCTACTGATTGGTGAGATGCACCATCTTCTCCTACTGTAATACCAGCATGAGTTGCACAAACTTTTACATTTAATTTAGGGTAACATATTGAGTTTCTGATTTGCTCAAAAGCTCTTCCTGCTGCAAACATCGCAAAGGTTGAAGCGAAAGGAATCTTTCCACAAGTAGCAAGACCTGCAGCTACAGTCATCATGTTTGCTTCAGCAATTCCCATATTTATAAATCTTTCTGGACAAACCTTTTTAAAATCTGCAGTTTTAGTAGATTTTGATAAATCAGCATCAAGAACTACAATATTTTCATTTTCTGCACCTATTCTTGCAAGTGCTTTTCCATAAGCTTCTCTAGTTGCTATTTTACTCATTATGCTTCTCCTCCAATCTCACTTAGTGCTATATCACATTGTTCTTTATTAGGAGTAGAACCATGCCAACCAGCTTCATTCTCCATAAATGATACACCTTTACCTTTTATTGTTTTACAAACTATCATGGTAGGTTTATCTTTTACTTTTTTACCTTCTTCGATGGCATTTTTTATAGCTACTAAATCGTGACCATCTTCAAGAGAAATTACGTTCCATCCAAATGCCACAAATTTGTCAGCGATTGGATTAGGATTCATTACATCTGAACAATCTCCATCAATTTGAAGACCATTGAAGTCAACAAAAGCTGTTAAGTTGTCTAGATTATAGTGAGCTGCTGCCATAGCTGCTTCCCAAACTTGGCCTTCTTCAAGCTCTCCATCTCCTAGTAAAGAATATACTCTATAATCTTTTTTATCTAATTTTCCTGCAAGAGCCATTCCTACTGCAGCTGAAATTCCATGTCCTAAAGAACCAGTAGACATATCCACTCCTGGTATGTATGTCATATTTGGATGACCTTGTAACATAGCTCCCATTTTTCTTAGCTTCATAAGTTCTTCTTTATTGAAGAAGCCTTTTTCTGATAGAACACTGTATAATACTGGCGCTGCGTGGCCTTTTGAAAGTACAAATCTATCTCTGTTAGGATCTTTCGGATTTTTAATATCTACATTCATTTCATTAAAATATAATGTAGTCATAATCTCTACTGCAGATAATGATCCACCTGGGTGACCTGAACCTGACTCAGTTAACATTCTTATTATGTCTTCTCTTACAGCTTTGGTAATCTGCTTTAATGACTCTAGTGATTTTTCCATGGTATACCTCCTAGATTTAGTTCTATGTTTATTATAACAATTTTCTTATGTTTAACAACAGTTTATTATAATTTTAAAAAGATCCTATGCAATATATATTTACCTTTTTATTATTGCCCTTTTTATTACAAAGATTTTCAAATTTATTATAATTTTCAATAAATTTGTTATATAATAGTAAATATTTTTTGTAATCCTTTGAAAAATTTAATTCTTATAAAATTACTGGAATTAAACTAAATTAAACAACATTTTACTTTGTTTTGTCTATTCACTCGTGGAAATAAGTTTAACCCCCTCTTTTAATTTATTTAAGTTCCTATGAGGATCATAGGGTTATTCTTAAAAAATATCATTAAATTATCTGATTTCCATTAAAAGGACTGTCAACTTATGAGTTAACAGTCCATAATTTAAATCTATTAATTTTTATTCTTAACTTTCAAATCTAAACTGATCATTAATGCAACATCTACTTTATCCATGTCATCATCAGTCATATGACCAATTTTCTCCTTAAGTCTTCTTTTATCTAATGTTCTTACTTGTTCAAGCAAAACTACTGAATCTTTATTCAAACCATACTCTTCTGAAGAAATCTCAACGTGAGTAGGGAGTTTTGCCTTATTTATCTGAGAAGTTATTGCTGCTACTATCACTGTAGGACTATATCTATTTCCAATATCATTTTGAATAATGATAACTGGTCTAATCCCACCTTGCTCTGAACCGACTACAGGGCTCAGGTCAGCATAAAAAATATCTCCCCTCTTCACAACAGTCGTCATGAGGCATTCACTCTCCTAAAGCCTAGCTTCATATTCAATTAAATCATAAATATCTTTTTCTAAGCCGAATTCTGAAACTTCTAGATTCAATTCTGCCATAGCTAAATAGCCCTGCTTCATCTCTTCTAGAAAACTTGAAGTTTTTCTCTCTTCTATATATACTATTAAACCATCGTCAATAAATTCACTACTTTTTTTGCATTCTTTTTGAAAAGCTTCATTAAATTCTTGGCAGAAAGTTTTTGAGAGGTCTGCGACCAATTTCTTTGAGTTAGACATGGAAATTTAATACCTCCTGTTAACAATAACAACTATATGTACAGATTAATTATAATTCAACAACTGTCATTATGTCAAAGAAATTCTCTCATTTTTCTACTTTTTGCAACAAATTTCTAACGAGATTCTTCAAATATTAAAACCATATTATACATAATTTCTTATATTAATGATTTTGCCACCTTTTTTGTAAACTCTTGGCACCCTTTTACTTACTGCACAAACAACCTCATAGTTTATAGTTCCCACTTGTTTTGCAATATCATCTGCGGTAATAACGTTGTTAAACTCATCTGCACCTATAAGTATAACCTCATCTCCAATTTTTACACCATCAATATCAGTAATATCTATCATACACTGATCCATACAGATTCTTCCAACCACAGGAGCAAATTTTCCATTTATAATAACTTTTGCTTTTCCAAAGAGCAATCTAGTAAAACCATCTGCATAACCTATAGGTAGTGTAGCTATTACACTTTCTCTTTCTGTTTTGAAGGTTCTTCCATAACTTATATATTCACCTTCAGTAAGAGTCTTTATGTGTACAATATTTGCCTTTATTGACATTACGGGTTGCACATTAACTTTTTCTTTCATTACTTCCTCTGAAGGATAGCAACCGTAAAGAATTATTCCAGGTCTTACAGCGTTGTAATGAGCTATTGGTAAGTCCATAGTAGCTGCACTATTACTTAAATGCTTTAATGGTATATCTATACCTAAATCTATTAGTTTCTCATTAAATTCATTGTATTTCTTAATTTGCAACATAGAATAAGTCTTATCAAGATCATCTGAAGAAGAAAAATGAGTAAATAAACCTATTATTTCTACATTGGGAAGTTCACTGATCTTTAAAACCTCTTGAGCACTTTCTTCATTAGGCAAAAATCCAATACGTCCCATGCCCGTATCTATTGCTATGTGAATCCTTGCAACTTTATTTCTCTCAAGGGCAATTTTTGATAGTTCTTCTGCATCATTATAATTATAAATAGTTTGTTCAATATTATGTTCTAATATTCTTTCATATAAGGTTGGTGGTGTAAAACCTAAAACCATAATAGGAACATTAATACCATTATTTCTAAGCTCTATAGCTTCAGTTATCACAGCCACTCCAAATCTATCTGCACCATTTTCTAAAAGTACTGGTGCAATATCAATTGCTCCATGACCATATCCATCTGCTTTAATTATTGCTATAATTTCCTTAGAGGTTGATATTCGCCTAATTTCCCTCATATTATTTGCAATTGCATCTAAATCTATTTCTGCCCAAACAGGTCTTAATTCTTTGAACAACTTATTCACCTCACTAGTTTATTAGATGAGTTATCCTCTCATCTCTTATCAATTGTCATCTATAGATTTGACTTAAAACTCCTCAACTTCGACTTTCTCACCGTAATCAAAGTTCTCATAAGTACATCTTATTCTTTCTTTATCATTTGAATCGTAAATTACTAGCTTCTTAGGTAAATTTTCCTTAACACTTACATACAAAACTCCTTTGAACATGTTTCTGTTACTTCCAGGAATCAAAAGATCTATAAGTAAGAATTCTTCTTCATCAATTGTTTCTTTCTTAAAATTAAGTTCCTCATTTGTGTTTATTAATTCTATGTATTCTCCAATAAAACTGTACTTAAATACTTCATCAAAGGTTTTATCAACCTTATAGTCTTTTTGATTTTCCTTATCTATCACTGTTATTTCATCACCTTTAAAGATAAAGGTTCTTCCCTCACCTAGGTCTAATTTATAACCTAGGTCTTTCTTGTAAGTTTGATGCCCCTTATATAAAAGTGTCTGCATATCATTTACAATTTCAAAATTTACATCACTTTTATATTGCTTTATTTCCCTTAAATCACTAACTATATCGTTTACATCCTTTGGTTTTGACATTACTGTAAAAACCATAACACCAATAATCAATAATATAAAAGCAGTGAATACTCCTACCAGTGAAAAAATAACCTTTTTATTCATATACTCCTCCAATTAATTAATACACTACTATATTTATTACGACCTCAAGGATTCTATAACTAGTAGTTTTTAATATTTGAAATAATATGAATACTTAATGAAGTATCTGTTAACTATTTATCTTGCAAAATTCTAGATAACTTTGGTATTTGTTCTAATAAAACTTTTATGATTAAGTATGGTTAAAATAGATTAACATCCCATTAGGTATTTTTTTAAAACACCTTAAGTACAATTGGTTTTTTATTTTCTAAGCTATGTTTAATTTGACAATGAACACTTTTGTTTCTCTTTAATTTCATTATTTCCTATCAAAAATCTCTTTAATTATAAAGGGTAATTCTTCAATTATATGAGAAGCATTAACACAAAACATAGTTTCAGCTAGCTTGTCCCCACAATATCCATGAATGTAGGTAGCTAAATAAGTTGCTTCTAAAGGTTCATAGCCTTGAGCAATAAAGGATGCAATAATACCGGTAAGAACATCACCCATTCCCCCTGAAGCCATAGCACTATTTCCTGTGGTGTTTATAAAAACATCACTACCATCAGTAATTATAGTTCGATGTCCCTTTAGTAGTAGAATTACTTCATGTTCTTTTGCAAACTTCTTTGCAATTCTAATTTTGTCTTCCTTTATTTCATCTATAGTCATTCTTGTAAGTCTTGCCATCTCCCCATAGTGAGGAGTAAGAATAATCTGATTATTCTTCATTTGTAGAAGTTCAAGATTACTTTGAAGCACATTTAATCCATCAGCATCAATAACAATTGGACATTCACTTTTTAAAATAGTTTCACTAAGTATGTTGTAGGTTAATCTGCTATTAGTCATCCCAGGTCCTATGGCTATCACATCACTTTTTGCTACGATACTATTTATCTTTTCTGTTTCCTCATAATTGATGGTCATAGCCTCTGTAAGCTTAATGCTCATAATATCTTGTAGTTCCTTTGGAATGCATAGAGTTACAAGTCCCGCACCACTTCTCACTACCCCCTCAGTAGTAAGAAAAGCTGCTCCTGAATATCCCCTTGAGCCTGCAATCACTAAAACTCTTCCGAAATCTCCCTTATACCCCTCTTTATCTCTTGGTATTAATGTGTTTCTAACAACATCTTCATCTACTCTTACTTCCTTATTATTAAAAATTAGAGCGCTCATCTTATTATTCTTCAGTATATCCAAGGCTTTTCCCATTAGGATTCACCTCCAAAACTGCATAAGCTATTGCATTATCTTCTCCATGAGAAATGCTAAGATGTATGTTATATTCACCTTCTTTTTTTGCTATTAGTTTTGCTTTTCCTTTTAACACAACTATAGGTTTTCCTAGAGTAGTACTTTCAATTATAATATCTTTAAACTCAAATCCTCTAAAGCCTGTCCCTAACGCCTTCGATACAGCTTCCTTAGCTGCAAATCTACCTGCTACATACTCAGGTCTTAAATTTCTTCCTTTAAGATACTCTATTTCTGAACTAGTAAAAACCTTTTGAAGAAAAGCATTACTTTTTTCTAGCGCAGCCTTTATTCTTCTAATTTCGATTATATCTACTCCTACACCTATAATCACAGTGCCACCCCCCTTTAAAACTTAAGAGCTTATTGATCCCCTATAAATAAAATATTTAAGTCTACTGCTTATTCATTATAATATTATAGGTCTTTTTTTATATTTTACCACAAGATTAAGATTTTTCACACATCTTATATTGAGTTATATAAAAATAAGGGAGTATAAATCTCCCTTAACAGTTTGCTATCCCTCTAAATTCTTCATCAAAATCCCCTATATATTCATCTATATATTCTCCAATTATATCAATAAAGTGAATTGGTGAAACTGAATTATCGTTTAATAATTTTAGTAATGCTTGTACTTTATGTCTTTGTGGACTTATATATTTTTCGCAATCAGAGAACATCGTTGTCATCTCACCGTTAATCACGTCTTGTGTTTCCACTTCAATACCATATGCTTGTATGCTTTTTTGGTTACCTTCAACTTCCATAAGAAAATCACTTTTCAAAAGTTTATACACATATGTAAACTCTCTTCCTTCTTCCACAACTTTGTTCGTTAAAGTTTCAACTATCACTTTGACAACCCCCTCGTTATTACTAACTCATATCTATGGATAAATTGTAACACGAACAAAAAGAAAATTGTGTCAATTAATGTAGGGGTTTATTAGATCTTATCCCTTTAAATTGACACAATTATCACACAATTGATATAATCTTGTACTGTCATTTCCTATTAATTCCATTTATCCGTCAATAAACTAGTAAAATTGTCGAAATTATCTTAATTTGTTGAATCCTTTTTGTAGATTTGTCTATGCCTTTTTGTAAAAATAGTATGTTTTTCACCTTTACCTTTTTGTAAAACCCCTATATTAAGCTTCAAATTCATCTACCTTTTTGTAAGATTCTACTTTAACTGTGATTTTATATTGTCGACTGCCTTCTTAACAACTACTAAACTTTCATCATTTGCCTCATGTTTGGAGAATTTTGCCTCGTTGTAAATCCTTGTCATTGCATCTAAATTTTCTACATTATCTACCTTAATTTTTGTAACATTATTAAGTTGTGACGCTGTCATGTAGGGTTTGAAAATTTCAACCTTTTCTGTGACTTTCTCAAACTCACTGTAATTATATAGTATTTCTTCTTTGACAGAGCCTTTTTTCCTAAATATATTCTTTAAGGTGTTAGCCACAAATCCTTGTTTATTTCTTTTATTATCTTCTAGTTTTTCTTTGAATTCCTCATATCCAACTTCTTTCTTTTCTACCTTACTTAATACAGCTAATGTTCTTACTATAATAATAAAAATTGCAATAGCTAACATTACCTTTAAAAGTGTCATAACAAAAACCATGGAAGCTTCGTCCCTAAAATTATCATTAGCAAAGATATTCTTATTTTCTTCCCTAACCAACATTTCAAAACGATGGAACAACCCGGTTGTATCCATATCTGACCTAGAAAATATCTTTCTAATAAGTTGAATTCCATAACTTATAGGGTAACTTAGCACCTTTACTATTGCCGTAACGGTATATTCTAAAGCTAGATTTGCCCCAAAAAACACTTTACTCATAATAATAGAGAAAATTTTATAGGTATATTCTTGAAATATGATTATATTAAGAAGTATTATTCCTAAGTTTATATATTTAGAATACTTACTTCTAATACTGTAATTATATCTTAAACTTTCTCTTAGACTTATTACTACTAATATGAAGAACATAATATATAGTCTAAATATGGGGGCTAACAATGTTGGTGCATATAACACAGCAACAATGGTCAAGGCCAATATAAGATATGCTCCAGTAATCCATTTCCTTCTATACTCTTCATAATTTATTTGAGATCCTTCATCTTTGTATATAACAATCACACAAGCCACTAAGAATAAATAATTTAAAATAGCTAAATACAAACTTTCACTGATCCATAAAGCTACTCCACCTAACACTAATGGTATAGCGAGAATTGTATGCTTTTTGTACTCCTTACAATATAAATATTCCATTAAAAATATTGTGCCTAATATTATCAAATAATTATTAAATGATAATTCATTTGACAAAAATATGGAGCTTAAAAGTGTCCAAATAATGAATAGCAGCAATAGGTAAGTAGCAGAATAAAGAGTTTTAATTTGTCTAAACCAACTCATTATACTATACCCCCTTTGTATATTATTTTTTCTATTCCATCAATAGCCGGTACACTTGATTTTAGAGATACATCTATAATTTTAATTTTATGACCACTTCTTCTTAGTTTACTTATAACATTGATATCTTTTTCATTTAGATATGGTGTTACAATAACATAAGTACAATTACTATTAAAGCTTTGTGCTCTCTTTTGTAAATATTCGTTAAAGTCCCATTTTGTTGCTATATCTGCCCTAGCACACATTTCCATAATAGCTTTGAAGCTACCCATGGTGGGCTTAATTTCATTAGCCACTGTTGTATCGTAAGTAATAAGTTGAGCATTAGTCCACATTCCTGTAGGCATTCCCTCTTTAATAGCCTTTGCCCCTAAAGAAGCTGCTATTCTAATTCCAGCTTCTATAGCTTCTTTTTGGATATTAGACCAATGAGGATCACCACATTGAACATTTAGTATTATTACTAGTTCTCTTTCAGAGGTATAATCATAGTCCTTAACCATTAGTTTATTCATCTTAAGACTTGATTTCCAGTGGATATCCTTCATCCTATCTTCCACATTGTACTCTCTTATTCCTTTGATAAATAAAGGATCCTTATGTATCCATCTTCTAACTGCATCTTCTCCCTGAAAGCTGGTAATATCAAACTCATATTTATTAATGCCATGAATTTTAGGATACACTATTACTTCTATATAATCCTCTTGCTCTTTGCTGTTAGCTGAAAGCCCAAAGATATCTCCTACTGTTATATTCATATTTTTTATGAGATAAGTACCTCTAGCTGCTCCCACTAAGGTATATGTCCTCTTTCTTCTTTCATACCACTTTATGGAATACTTACTCACGTGCCATATATCCTTCCCCTCCATATATGCAGTAACTTCTGTGGCATATTGGAGCCCAAAAGGAATTTGCTCTGATATAGCAAGAAAAAATAAGGGTAATCTTTTATTATTCTCTAAAACCATAGTTATTTTGAAAGTTTCACCCTCAATGACTTTATTATTTTCAACTTCTCTATATATTTTTAAGTTATCAAACCCTTTTCTTCTTATAAACTCTGCAAATATTATAATTAAAGCTATAAGAAGTATTAGAAATAAATACTGAATTAGCATTTTACCACCTCTATATTTTTTCTAATGGTGTTTGCACTGTGTTTAATATATCATTTATCACTTTTTCAGCTTTATTATTTCCAACATTAATTTCATTTCTTACAATAATTCTATGTACCATAATTGGTATTGCAAGCTCCTTAACATCTTCTGGAATCACATAATCTCTTCCCCTTATAGCTGCTAAAGCTTGACACCCTTTCATCATATTTAGAGAAGCTCTAGGACTGCATCCAAGTTCTACATCCTTATGAACTCTGGTAGCCTTAACAATATCTAAAATATAACTTTTGATTTCTTCGCTTACATGTACCTTACTATAATTATTCTGAACATATTCAATTTCCTCTAAGGTTATGGCTGCATCCAGTGTTTCTAATGGATCTGAATCCATAAATCTATCTAACATCTGCTTTTCTTCATTATAATCTGGATACCCCATAGAAAGTTTAATAAAAAATCTATCTAACTGAGCTTCAGGTAGTGGAAAGGTTCCAAACTGCTCCACTGGATTTTGTGTTGCTATTACAAAGAAAGGTTTTTTTAATGGAATTGTATGTCCTTCCACCGTTATTTGTCTTTCCTCCATGCACTCAAGTAATGCTGATTGGGTTCTTGGAGTAGCTCTATTTATCTCGTCTGCAAGAACAATTTGACTTAGTAATGGACCCTCTCTAAATTCAAACTCTTGACTACGTTGATTGTAAAAATAAATTCCTGTTAAATCTGATGGAAGTAAATCTGGGGTAAATTGAATTCTTTTAAAGCTGCAATTCATGGTCTTCGCTAAACTTCTCGCTAGCTTAGTTTTTCCAAGACCAGGTACATCTTCAAGAAGTACATGTCCTGATGTTATAAATGCTACAATTATTTTATCTATATTTTGTTCTTTTCCAATTATAACTTTTCCAATATTTGCTTTTGACTTTTCTCTAAACTGTATAAACTTATTAATTTCCATAAAAAAACCTCCTAACAGTATAAATATATTATACCAAGTTTGGAGGATAATTTTATAGCATCTTCAAATAATTTTGAAAATATTAACTTTTATTTTTAGTGTTTTTTAAAATTTAAAGTTTAGTTTAAATTTGAGTTGATACAGTTAGGCTTTCTTAAATCCATGTAAAAAATTTAAATTTAAAAAATTGATTTTTTCTGATTTATTTTGATTCGCAGCAAACTGCTTAGGTATAACAACTTAGGATGCAGATTAACACTACTACCAAAGCAACTACCCCTTATACAAGCTTACAGACTTGAAGCTTCATAATTATTATTAAACTATTTTCTCGTTTGCTTTTTTATTGTTCATAAATTGAAATTCATCAGCAATTACTTCAGAAATGAATTTTCTTTGTCCTTCTGCATTGACATAAACCTTAGTTTGTAATCTTCCAGTGACACTAATCGTACTGCCTTTAACTAAATATTCACTGACAATCTCTGCTTTTTTGCCCCACAATACTACTGGTATAAAATCCACTTGTTTTTCTCCTGATGGGGTCTTATAAGGTCTGTCAACCGCCAACATAATTCTAGTTAACACCTTGTTGTTATCTTCCAGAACTTTCATTTCTGGATCTCGAGTTAATCTTCCAACTAAAACAATTCTATTCATGGTATACCTCCATTGATATATTCTTTTCTAAAATTTTATCCATGAAAGAATTTTATAATCAAAATAAGAAAATTTTTATGTAAATTATTGTTAAAATTTTATGAATGTAGTTTAAACTCAGATTATTAAAAAGTTTATTTAGTGATATTTATCCTACAATAAACTTTTTTATGATATAAAAGAATAATATCTTTGTTTCACTAAGGTAGTGATACTTATCTAAAAATTTTCTTTTATAGAAGTTAAAAATATCTACTTGTGTAATATAAATATTATTTATTTATAAATTTATATATTTATTATTTTATGAATTTTAGTTAACACCCAATTCTTTGCAAAAATAATAGAAGGATATTTTCCCTCATTGTTACTAGGCTCATTAAAGCTCTTTAAGTCTGGAGGTTTATCCTTCTAAATGATATTAGTTATAATTCAGGTATATTTTAATTATATATATCGGAAAATTCTAGTTCTATTTTTTGAACATTCCCAGCATTAACACTTTTTTTTGCCAGAGCAGTTGCCTCTTTTTTAGATATTATATTAGGAAGATCTACTATAAATTCGCTACCTCTATTTTCCTTGCTCTTCACATAAACTTTTCCACTATGAGCTTCTATAATTGATTTAACTAAAGAAAGACCAATTCCACTACCTTCATGGGCCCTAGTAAATAGAGATTCGCCTTGTACAAACCTTTCAAAGACTTTTCCTTGCATCTTTTTAGGTATGCCAATACCATTATCTTTAACACTTATCCTAACCTTATCACCTAAATCAGATATTGATACATGTATTTCCCCATTTTCCTTAGAAAACTTAACTGCATTAGAAAGTAAATTTAGCATTACTCTTTCCATGTTCTCTCTATCTACACCGATGATTTTTTCTTCTACGTCAGTGTCAAAAATGATGGACATTCCCTTACTTTCAATGTATTCTACTGTAGATAAAGTTATATCTTCAATAATCTTAACTATATTATAATTTCCAAAATCCATTTTTAAATAACCTACTTCGATACGAGTTGTATCAATCAAGTTATTTATAAGACGGAGTAGTCTGTAGCAATTTTGTTTCATTACCCCAATATATTTATCTCTTTGTACTTTAGAAAGATTTTCATCCTCTTGTTGTTGCTTAAGCTCCAAAACCTGAACTATACTTAATATTATATTTAGCGGAGTTTTCAGTTCGTGAGACACATTAGAAATGAACTCCGTTTTTAGCTTGTCATACTTTAATGCCTGTTCTAACTTAAATTTATCCTTTTCAGCCTTTTTACGTTCAGTAATATCATGTATTACAAAAACCACTGACATTTTGTTATCAAAAAACATTGGAACGGCTCCAACTTCCACTTGAACTTTAGTTCCATTTTTTCTTTTCAAAAGCACTTCTTTAAACTCAGATTGTTGCATGCTATCCAACGCCAATTTATAAATTTCCTGAACTTGTTCCAAACTATCTTTGTGAATAAAACTTCTTATAGCTTTTTTATTAATTTCATTTATAGATTGAACCCCTAAAGTTTCAAACAATGCATCATTGCAAAAGGTAACTTTACTGTCACTATAAATCCCTATACCAAAGGGAATAAATTTAAGAAGTTTTGAATAATCAGCTTGGCTACGTTGTAGGCTTTGTTCCATAGTTGCTCTTTTAGTTATGTTCTTTCCAATGAATAAGGTTAAAATATCTTCTTTTTCTTTAAAACACATAGCAGTTAGTTCTGCGTACACTTGACTGCCATCAGCTCTTGTAAGTTTTCTCTCTACTATGGGTAACATAGTATCACTAACAAGAAGTTTTTTTGCATCACTTATAATACTTTCTTTTCCATCAAAATCAAAATGTACTAAGTTGAATAGTTTTTCACCTAATACTTCTTGGGGATCTTTTTTTCCTAAAAGTTCTACCCCTGACTTATTTACAAAAACTATTTTTCCATCCTTTAGTAAAATAACTGCACTTGGTGTCTGAGTAATTATAGTTTTCAGCGTTGCTTCACTTAACTGATTTAATCCATCATTTAAGGTGCTAGTTTTACTCAAATTAATAGAAGTTTCTAGACTATTACAGGCTCCAGTTGCAATATTTGTAAAATAATTTGTGATAAGCCTTTCCTGTTCATGTATTAATTCTTCTAACTTAAATAAAAGAAGTATTCCTTCCATACCTTGAAAAACAACTTCTTTTCCAACTACTTGTACACTAACATCTTCTAAAAATCCTGTGCTTATCCTTGTGTTAATTCTATTTAATGTCTTCCTTCGTTTTAAAAACTCATAATCAAACTTTATATCTTCATCGCCTATAAACTTTATAAAATTGTTCAATGGTAGGTCTTTTACATCCATCATATTTGAGAGTCTTAAAAATCTTATTCCTCTTTCATTGCAATACAAGATTTCGTTACCCTCGCCAATAATTATTACAGGGTCTGAAAGAATATCATAAAATTCAACATCTACTTTAGTAATTGAAATCATTGATACCCTCCTGTGCAAGAAATTAAACTTTCATATATTCTACAAATTTATCAACAGTTTATATTTTACACTATAATTTACAAATCGTTTACACTAAAATTCCATTAAATTTCCTTATAATTCTACATTTTTTGTCGATTAATAAAGTTTTTTTCATGTGGATTTTATAAAATTCAAAAATATTTTAATTATATAGTAAAATGTTCCACATTGCTTTTATGAGTCATACTTCGCTTTATTGCATTAAAGTAAAGTTTAGCTGCTTATGTATTACACCAAAAATAAAAATTTAGTTAAAATTCAAATCTGAAATCTAAGTTATCAATAAATTAGTTCAAATTTTATAAATAACAGAACTAATTTAAATTCTAATTCTTTAGAAATATTTCCTTTAACTATTTAATATAGGATTTACTCTAATAAATAAAAGGAGAATTAAAAAGTAATTTGTTAAGCTAACTTTTAATTCTCCTTAAATCTCTAAAATTATTTTACTATTGATTCTATTTTTTTATTTCTACATCTTTTACATACCTTTAATTTAGTACCATCACCTAAAGTTTTATCATACAAAACTTTAATTCTCTCAACCTTACACACAGGACATGTTCCTCTTCCTCTAGTTGGTAAGTTCCATAATGCTTTACCTCTGTTTTGTTTTGACATAAAAAATCCCCCCACTTTACATTTATTTAGTGCACTTAAAGCTAAAAATAAAATATTATCAGCTTTAAAAAAGTTAAAATAAATTAACTCATTTTATTAAACCACTTTATAATGAAATTAAGTTTTCACTTAAATCTACTTTATAAAAAAGCTCTTCTACCTTAAAGGTGAAAAAACTTATTCTTACAAAATGTGGTTAAAATATTTACTTCACTAAATATTATTATAAATGGGAGGATTTTATTACTATTATTTTATAATTGATTGAAGATACTCTTTAAAGTCATCCTTCAAATCATCTCTTTTTAATGCATATTCTACTGTCGCTTGTAAAAATCCTAGTTTATCTCCTACATCATGTCTTCTTCCTTCAAACACATATGCATACATTTCTTCTTTCGATATTAAAGTTTTTAATGCATCTGTAAGTTGGATTTCTCCACCTTTTCCAGGTTGTGTATTCTCTAATATGTTGAAGATTTCTGGAGTTATAATGTATCTTCCTAAGATAGCAACATTAGATGGAGCTTCTTCTACTTTAGGTTTCTCTACTAAGTCTTCTACCTTATAAACTCTATCTGAAATTTGTGCACCTTTAACTATTCCATATTTATTAACATTTTCTCTTTTTACTTCTTGCACCCCTAATATACTTGCTTGCTTCTCTTCGAAAGCATCAATTAGCTGTTTTAAACAAGGTGTTTCACTGTCAACTATATCGTCACCAAGCATAACTGCAAAAGGTTCATTTCCTACAAAAGCTTTAGCACAGCTAATAGCATGACCAAGACCTTTTGGTTCCTTTTGTCTTATATAATGTATATTTGCCATATCAGTACTTTGGTTAACTATATCCAGTAAGTCCTGCTTTCCGCCCTTTTGTAAATTCAACTCTAATTCTATAGCCTTATCAAAATGATCTTCTATAGATTTTTTATTTCTTCCAGTAATTATGAGAATTTCTTCTATCCCTGAAGCCACAGCTTCTTCAATTATGTATTGAATTGTTGGTTTGTCTACTATTGGTAACATTTCCTTTGGCATTGCTTTTGTTGCAGGTAAGAATCTAGTACCGAGTCCTGCCGCTGGAATAATAGCCTTTTTAACTTTCATATAACTCACCTCATAAAAAATTCTATATAATATATATAATATCACAAATTACTATTGATATTATTACTTATTATCAAGGAATAAATAAAACGCTAAACATATTTATTTTGTTCACTGACATTAGCCGTAACACTTAAATTTACCAAAACTATTTTAAACTAGCATTTATAATGCTTCTGGAGTAAACTTTAGATTTCCATAATTCACTTAAATTAAATTTTTTCTTAAGTACTTATTAATAAGTATTTTGTCCATATTAAGAATTCAATAACTAACTATGTAAGAAAATTAATATGCTTCCATCACATCATGTACATACACAAATATTCTAACATAAAGTTTAGTAAAAAGTAAAAGATAGCGTAAAATCCGCTATCTTTTTTAGGAGGATAGTTTGGTTCATGGACTAGGTACGTAAGTTTTTATTACCTTTAATCGTCCTAAAACACTTACTCCACCAAGGGAGGATGGTATCAGTATACTCTCACCTTTCATTATTGACTCTTCTCCCTTTGAATATACAATTTTTCCTTTACCTTCTATACAACTATATATAAAAAACTCTTTTCCCCTAGTGTCATCTTCCATACTTTCAAAAATATCATACTCCTCTAATGCGAAATATTTACAGTTGATATATTCTATCTTTTCATACTTCTCATTTAAGGTTCTTTTTCCTTCAATACTTTTACTTGTAAGTCCTAAATTTATTACATCAAGTGCCTTCTTAACATGAAGTTCCCTTCCCCTATTGTAATCATAAACTCTATAGGTAACATCACTGCTTTGTTGGATTTCCAAGAGAACCACTCCTGGACCGATGGCATGAATCAGACCACTTTCTATAAAGAATACATCGCCCTTATTAACGAATACTTTCTTCAAGTGTTTATCTAATCTACCTTCTTTTATACCTTTAATAAATTCATTTTTTGTACAATTTTCTGTACCTATAATTAAGTTTGCTCCTTCTGCTGCTTCGATAACATACCACGCTTCTGTTTTTCCTTTTTCATTCTCTTCTTTTCTTGCGTAGTCATCACCTGGATGTACCTGAACAGATAATTTTTTGTTGGCACTTATAAATTTTAAAAGTAATGGAAAATCCTCTTCTTCAAAATCAGCTCCTAAAACTTTATTCTTATCTAAATCTATAAGTTCCTTTAAAGTAAGTCCTGCATAATTTCCATTAGTAATCACACTAGGCCCGTTTTTATGACTACTCACTTCCCAAGATTCTCCAATATTACCTTTTGGCAAAAAACTCTTCAACGCTTTTAATCCTCTTCCACCCCAAATCTTTTCAAAATATATGGGTATAAACTTTAATGGATACACCTTATCACCTATTAATATTACTAAGCAAAAATAACTATCAATAGGTACTTTGATAGTTATCTTTGTTTTATTAATATATAGTATTTATAAACCTATTTTGTGTTACCTAATGTTTTCGCTTAATTTAAATCTTAATTCTCTATCATGAGCCAAAAGTGCATTGAGTTCTCCACCTAATAAAATAGTAGTGGAAGTTATTTGGAGCCACAGCATTAATACTATTATGAATCCAATGCTTCCATAAATAACAGTATAATTTCCATAATTGTTTACATAATAAGCAAATAAAATTGATAAAACAGTCCAAAGTATACTTGTGAAAATTGCACCTGGCAAAACTTCTGTAACCTTAAGTCTCTTGCAAGGTATAAAGTAATACAATCCGGAAAATACCACTATCATTCCAATAAATCCAACGGGATATCTAATGTAAGCAATATAATTAACTATTTGATTATCGAGCCCAAACCATTTAATTAAGCTTTGCCCGAGCATTTCTCCAAATACCAAAAATAAAAGTAAAAACACAACTATCAAGGAAACACCAATCATGAATATTATAGAAATAATTATAACCTTGAAAAAACCCCTTGTTTCTTTCTCTTCATAGGCTTCATTAAGTCCATACATTATCGCCCTAAACCCTCTAGATGCCGTATAAAGAGTGAAAATCAAGGATAGTGACAATAAATTTGTGTTTCTAGTTTGAAATAATTGAAGAGCTAAAGTTGAAACTGAGTTATATAAATCCGATGGCATTAATGATTCAAGAGCAAATAGCACATCAGTAGGATCTACATTAATAAATCCAACCATAGTAAGTAAAAATATTAAAAAAGGAAAGAAAGCAAACACTAAATCAAAAGCCATTTGAGATGCCAATGCACCTATATTATGATGTTTATATCTTAAAATAATTTTAATTATATATTGAGTTAAACGCATATATATTTCTCCTAACAATATTTAATAGGATATAATATTAAGTAGTAATTGCAAATCTTCATCCGAAGTGGGCTTATCTAAATGAAATTGTTCATTATCTAATATATTTCTATTAAAGGATTCAAACTAAAATTGCTACATATTATATTGTATTTATTTAAATTAAAATTATTCTATAAACAAAAGTATAGATAGCTTCGTTCTAGCTTTAACCTATAGTATATACTGTTAATTTGTGACTATTTTACTTTGTTTAACAAGAGTTAGAATAATATTATATTTAATTAAATTTTTCTTTACATAATAAGAATCCAAAATCTCAAGGTAGAAACACATCCATTAAATATCATTAAATATCATTAAATTATTTAGGAAGGTGATTTTATGAAAATTGCATTAGCTCAAAGTAATATTATTTGGGAAGATAAAAAATCTAATTTAAATATTGTTGAAGCCTTTATAAAGCAAGCCTCAAAGGAAAAAGTTGACTTAATCTTATTTCCTGAAATGAGTCTTACTGGCTTTACCACCGAGGTGGAAAAATGCGGAGAACCTTCAGTTTTAAACTCTTTAGATAATGAGTCTATCACTTCAAATTTAAAATTAGAGTGTGAAGGTAATAATTCTACTCTAGGAAATAGTAATATTAGTGCTAATAATAACATTAATACTATTAATAAAGTTAAAGCATTAGCTGTAAAATTCTCTATAAATATTGGTATTGGATACATTGAAAAACAATTAGAAAGCTTAAAGGGCAAAAATAATTATGTCCTTATATCAAAAACTGGTGCTATCTTGAGTAATTATAGTAAAATCCATCCCTTTACTTTCGGGAAAGAAAGTAGCCACTACAGCGGTGGAGATACAATTAAAACTGCTTGGATAAATGAATTTAATATATGCACTTTTATCTGCTACGATTTAAGATTTCCTGAAATATTTCAAATTGCTTCTAAAAAAGCTGAATTAATTACAGTGGCAGCTAATTGGCCTAGTTCAAGGAAAGAACATTGGATTACTCTTTTAAAAGCAAGGGCTATTGAAAATCAATGTTATATCGCAGGGATTAACAGAGTTGGTTCTGGAGATGGACTTGACTACAGTGGAAACTCCTTAATTATTGATCCTATGGGGAATGTTGTAAGTAGTGCCTTAGATGGAATGGAAGGATTGATTATTGGGGAACTGGATTTAGATTTAGTTAAATCCCTACGAGAAAAATTCCCTTTAAAAAATGATAGACGAGAAAACTTATATACTGAACTTAATAAAGATATCCTAGAAAGTATTCACTAATTGAACTTAAAAATATTAATATATTTATGGAAATATCTCCCTATCAGGTTATCTAATGGGGAATAAAATAATGTTTCCAAGTGAATAAAAAAGCTAGAGTTTAATTTTACAAATTACAACTCTAGCTTTTTTATTAAATTTTATTTTTTTACCAACTTTTTTGCACAAATCTATGATTTCCAATGAGCAATTTGCCCCTGTGAAAAGCTTACTTAATCTTCATTTTCCCCAATAGTATAACCGATACCATTCACATTAATATTCATGTTTACCCCTGGCATGGAAGTTTTATTAAGGGAGACATACCTCTTAGTTCTATTTTCTAGACCATGTTTTATTGTATCTCTAAAGTCCTTGCTAATCACATATAAAGCAAGGATAATAAATATTGGAATGTTTGCTATAGCTACCGCTATTTTAACCTCTTTCATAATAACTCCTTACAGCTTTCTATGTATAATCTCCATTAATTATATGATTAAAAATGAAATTTATTATATATCTCTATTTTAAATTTTCTTTTTTTGAGAGAATTCATAATTATATTTTTTACTTAAATAAAGCCATATATTGTACTTTTCATAAAAGTTAACCACAAAATTTAATATCAATTTTCACTAAAAAAAATATAAACTTTACTCATTTATAAAACCTGCTTTAATGTCTCGCCAATTTTATCATATATTACTAAATCTGCTCTACTGTCGTACTGGGTTGCAGATTTATTAATTAAAATTAACTTTTCTCCACTATAATACCTTAATAAACCTGCTGCTGGATAAACAGTCAATGAAGTGCCACCAACTATTAGCACCTCTGCTTTCTCAATAAATGAAATTGCTCTACGCAGTACATTTGAATCTAGTTCTTCTTCATATAGCACCACATCTGGTTTTACAATGTGGCCACAAACATCACATCTAGGTATATCTGTAGAACTTATAATATAATCTAAAGGGAAGAATTTATTACATTCCATACAATAGTTCCTATGAATAGACCCATGCAGTTCTACAACCTCTTCATTACCTGCCTTTTGATGTAACCCATCTATATTTTGAGTTATTACAGCTTTTAATTTTTTTCTTCTTTCAAGTTCTGCCAAAACTAAGTGTGCAGCATTAGGCTCTGCATCCTTGTAAATCATCTTATCCCTATAAAACTCATAAAAAGCTTTAGTATGATTTATAAAAAAGCTATGTGACAATATTTCCTCTGGAGAATAATGGCTTTTGGTGCTTTCGTTATAAAGTCCATTGGCACTTCTAAAATCAGGAATATTGCTTTCTGTAGATACCCCTGCTCCACCAAAGAAAACAATATTATCATACTTATTAATTATTTCTTTTAGTTCAGCTATACTCATAATCTCACCTCAACTTTTATGAAACAAATTATACCACTATTAAAATATACTTTCATTTTATTGGCAAACCCATACAAATTACTATTTATAAATTGTATGGGTTATTAATTGTTATATTAAATTATTTAATGCTTTCCTCTTTAAGTACACTTATGAATTCGTCATTAATTTTAAACCCTAGATTGAAAGATAGTTTATTTATTTTAGCCAATAACTCATCCCTCTTAGCTCCAGTTAACGGTGTTGGCCTATAATCATTAGATGTAGTTATTGAAGAAATACTAGCTGGAATTACCTTTACACCATAGTTTTCTACTTTATTATCTACAAAGTTAAGCTTTATCTGAAGAATAAAGGTGTCTTTATCTGAAGGATTTCTATTTCCTCCAAAAGCAAAGTTACCTAAACTGTAGGCAATAATCTTACCCTTATAATTTTCTAAACCTTGAATTACATGAGGATGATGACCAACAATAAGATCTGCTCCTTGATCTATTGCATAATGAGCGATGTATTTTTGGGTTTCATTTGGGCTATACATCCGTTCCTCACCCCAATGAAAGTTTATCACAACAAAATCAGACTTAGTCTTCATGTCCTGTATGTCTTTTTTCACTTTCCCTAGAAAAGCTTTATCATAATAATATCCAAGGTAACCAAGAAACCCCACTTTAACCCCTTTAACTTCCTTTATCCATGTATTTCCCTCACCAAAATAACCAGACTCCGCAGCCTTTAGGGCTACTATAGTATCATCGAAACCCTTTTGAAAATAGTCATACATATGATTATTGGAAAGATTAACAGCCTCTATTCCCCCTAAGCCTAGTGCCTTGGCATATTCAGGATTTCCTTTGAAAGCAAATTGCTTTTCTGCTTTAGCATTAGCCTTAGTAAGAGGTGTTTCTAAGTTTGTAGTAGTTATGTCATCAGCCTTAAAGATGTGACTTACATTGCTATAAAAGTAACTTAAATCATTATTATTCTTTTCCAGCACATGTGGTAAACTCTGATTGTATCCATAGGTTTGGTCGCTGCCTAAAAGGCTATCTCCAGTACTAGTAATTACAATTTCAGCTTTTTTCACTTCTGGTTCTGGAGTAATTGGCTCAACTTCAACGATGTCCTCTTTTGGTTTTTCCTCAACAGTTCCTGGAATGTTTGTGTAGTTATTTTTACTATCTACTTTGCTGTCCATTGTATAATTAACAATTTTATAACCTGCAAACATAACTAAAAAAACTAGCCCAGCAATTATTGAATATTTATAAATTAGTTTTTTCCTCTTTGCTCTTCTTCTTTGTATCCTTCCCATTTTATCCTCTTTCTTTTAATTATAGGATTACTTTATTTAAAATTTCTATGCCTTCTTCAATATCCTTTGCACTTACCATTTCTAAATTTGTATCCTTATATCTTACAGGATACACTATTGTTCCTGTTTTAATTCCATTTCCTTCTTTGTGAATGGTAGCTCCATCTCCACCTTTTTCACTGAAAATATAGTGAGGTTTTTTATCTGTTTTTGAGAAAGCTTCTTCTAACATTTCTTTCACTTCATGGTGCATGATTAGGGTTCTATCCATGAACTTAATACCAAGTCCCCCACCAAGTTTAAAGTTTCCTTTACCCCCTAAATTATCGCTAGCTTCTTCTCCATCTATAACTATGGAGTACATTGGATTTATGCTGTATGCAGCGGCTCTAACACCTCTGCTTCCCACCTTGTTTTGAGTGGAGAATACAAAGAATAATTCCTTATCCAAATCATTTAATATTCCTCTATTATTAGCTAGGTTTTCTATAACCTCCAACATCATATAACAACCAACTCTATTCTCTAAGAAAGGAGCAATGATATTATTTCTTTCTTCAATGATGTTAGAAGTAAAAACAGCTACATCTCCCTCTTCAATAAGCTCAAGAGCTTCTTCTCTAGTTGACACCCCTAAATCAATATATAAATCATCAATCTTTGGATCATCTTTAGTGGCACAAACTCTTCCACTATTTCCATTTTCAAATTCTACAATAGTATTAATCATTGCAGCTTCTTTAAAGTCCCCAACTTTCCCTACTCTTACAAATCCCTTATCATCAATATAAGTTACAATTACTCCCATGGTATCCATGTGTGCAGTGATCATAAGTCTTTCTTCTTCCACTTCACTTTTCTTTCCCATTTTTACAATTACATTGCCCATTTTATCTATTTCATGATGAGCCTCTAATCTATTTAACTCTTCTATGATAACCTCACGAACTTCTTCTTCATGCCCACTTACTCCAAAGGCACTCAGTAGAGATTCTAATAATTTATCCATTCTTTCTTCCCCCTCTTTTATAAACTCTTTAAATATTCTTTTAAAAGCAGCACTGTATTTTTAAAATCTTCCTTAGATGCTACAGACACTGAAGAGTGAATATATCTACAAGGTACTGAAACTGTAGCTATTTTTGCTCCCTCTCCAACAGTGTGGATTGCCCCAGCATCATTTCCACCTGCTATAGCTTTTCTTCTTTGATATGGAATATTCATTTCATCTCCTAAGGTCATGATGTCTCTTGCAATATCTTGATCAAAAATACTAGTTAAATCCATGATAGATATAGCTGGCCCTTTTCCTATTTCAGTGGCACTTAAATGTTTTGGAACTGTAGGCATATCTGCACAAATTGTTCCTTCAAGAGCAATGCCTAAGTCTGCTTTAACATTTAAAGCTGAGATAAAGGTTCCTCTTTCTCCCACTTCTTCTTGTATATTAAAGGTTCCATATAAATCTATATCGTAGTTATCTTTTAGGATTTCCATAAGAACCAGACATCCGATTCTATCATCGAAGGCTTTTCCTTTAATTAGGCCTTCTCCAAAAGTATCATACTCTGTATCAAAGACCACATACTCTCCTAAATCAATAAGTTTTTTAGCCTCTTCTTTAGAATTTGCTCCAATATCAATACAGCAGTCTTTATAAGTTAATCCCTTTTCTCTTTCATCTTTTCCTTGAAGATGTATAGGCTTTCCCCCTATAACTCCAGGAATTTTATTTTTACCTATTAAAACTACTTTAGATGGAATTATCTTTTCATTAATTCCCCCAAGAGCTCTAAAGTTTAAAGTTCCATCTTCATTAAACCCTGTAACAATAAAACCTACTTCGTCCATGTGGGCATCTATCAAAACCTTTTTCCCATTACCCTTTTTGTGAACTATGATATTTCCTAATCTATCTACTTTTATTTCATCCACATAGGGAGCAACTTCGCTTTTAATAAGCTCTCTTACTTCTCCTTCAAACCCTGATGGACCTGGGTGAGAACAAAGTTTATCTAATAATCCACCTTTATCCAATAGGTTGTCTAAAAGCATAGTAATCCCTCCAATTCTTCACCTTTAAGTTTTTCTATAAGCTTAGCCATAATCCGTCCTGTATTTTTAACATCCTTCATATTAACTATTTCTACAGAAGTATGCATGTATTTAAGTGGTATAGAAATCAATAAAGTTGGAATTCCTTCTCCTGCTATTTGAATATTCCAGGCATCTGTACCAGTGCTTCCAGGTTCCACCTCCACTTGATATGGAATATTATATTCCTTTGCCACTTCCACAAGCTTTTCTCTAACCTTTGGATGAATGTTTGGCCCTATGCAAATTACTGGACCTGAGCCTAAGTAATTTTCTCTATCTTGTGCTCCCATTTTTCCGCTATCAAAGGTTACATCTATTGCTATGCCTATATCTGGGTTTATCGCATTGGTGGCAGTTTTAGCGCCTCTACATCCAACTTCTTCTTGAGCAGAACAAACAAAGTATACATCTAGATCATGGTTTATATCCTTAAGTTCCTTTGCACAGGAATAAAGAGCTGCAACTCCTGCTCTATCATCTAGAGCCTTACAAGTAACATTATCATTAAGAAGTTCTTTAAAGGTTCTTTTAACTGTTACAAAATCTCCAACCTTCACAAGCTTCTCTAGAGCTTCCTTTGAATATCCAGTATCAATAAGCAAGGAATCTGCAGTTACAGCCTTTGTTCTTTCATCTTCTTTCATTAAATGTGGTGGTTTTATTCCTATAATTCCTAATATATCTTTCTCACCATGAACAACTACTTCTTGAGATACAAGGCTTTTCACATCTATCCCACTAGCTCTAAACTCTAAAAATCCATTTTCTCTTATCGCTGTAATCACCATAAATATTTCATCAAGGTGAGCCATAAGCATTATTTTCCCTTTACCTTTTCCCTTTTTATGAGTAATAATGTTATTTAAATTATCCATGGATACTTGTCCAAACTCAGAAAAAACATCATAAACCTCATTATACAACCAATGCTCTCTACCACTTGGACCATGACCTTCACAAAGAATTTTTAATAATTCCTTTTCTTCCACTGTGCCATCCCCCTTTAATATTTTGATAAGCATTTAAGCTTTATTATCTGCTATTTACTTGATTTTTACCACCTTTCACCATTTCCATCCCTTAAAAGTAAAAAAGTAATCAATCATATTCCTCTTTGAAATTCTTCAAAGATTATTAAATAATGAACAAATTCATTTTAATAAGTTACTTTGGAAGGAGATTTAACTTGAACAAGGGTACTTTGTTACACCAAAGTTTAAATTTATGCTGAGCACTCCCACCTTAAACTTGTTTAATTACTAACGAAGATGGGAGAATTATCCTTCCAAAATATGTTAAATATTGAAGTTGTTAAAATTTTCAAACAAGTATAGTTTTATTATAAGATTTTTCCAACTAAAAATCAAAGCCTTAAAATTCATTTATATATATTTCATCAACGAATATTCATCCTAGTAAGCTTCAAATTACTTTAATACCTAAATATGCATGTATAAATTTCTTATATTATAAAATTAAGCACCTAATGAAAATATCCATTAAGTGCTTTAACTCTAATAGGTTTAATTTATAGAATTGTTTCTTCTGTTTTATTCTTATAGTAATCTGCTTGCTTCTTAGCATAATCCATATGTCTTCCTATATTAGGAAGAATATAATCAAAGTATAGTATTAATTCATTATATAACTTATCCCATAGTTTTTTCCTAAAAGCTGAAATTTCCTTATATAAGGCATTCTTTTTTTCTTCCAAGGTACAATATTTATGAAACTTTTCTTTAGAAAATAGATTTTGGTAATCTATATCATTATAAATAAAGTCTTTAAAGAAAAGTTTTGGTATATCATCCTCGATATTATAAAAGTTCAACATCATAGGTGCACAATTACCTTGAAGTATCTCCTCACTATCATACCCTTTATATAATTCCTCTAACTTATCATATAACTTAAATTTTGTAGAATCACTAAAGGAATTTACATACTTAATGGAATTTAATATGAGTTTTTCACAATACATATTCTCCAGATGCTGTTTTTTATTCCATAACTTTTCCATAATGTAATCATAATAATCACTCTTAAAATCATTAAATGCATTTATGATGAACGTATATAAAATAAATTGTAATTTTTCATCTAAAATATCACATATCATTAGGAAATCTTCCTCACAGTTAATAAAGTAAATAGGTAACTGAAATTCATTATTAAATATAGTATCTAACTTATATTTCACCTCTGAGGTAAGAGTTTCAAATTTAGTATTACAAAAGTTGAACATTCTCTGTAGATAGTTATATTGAGATATGAAAAGTTCTCTGCAAATATTATAAACTTCTAACTCAATTTTATCTGGAAGAATACTTTTATAATTTACTTTGATACTTTTTTCTTTATGCTCATAGCTTTTTTGAAGTTCTAAGTATTTGTTAAGGCTCTCTTTGTAATTAAGCAATTTTTTGTCCATTGCAACTAACAATGTGTTTCTAATATTTCTTATAAAAGAGCTGGCTACAATAAAAATTATATCCTCACTAAATTCGTCCTTTATAACATCGGTGGTATTAATAAATGTTTCTCTTTTTTTTAATAGATTATCAACATACAACTTTTCACCCAGGTTAGTTTTATTTTTGGTGGTGTCTAAAAGAAATTTCTTAATGCTCCACAGAAACCCTTCATAATCATACACTTTATCTTCCACCAAGAGTTGAACCTTCTCTGCACAGTAATCTATCTCTTTGTAATACCCTTGTAAGTTGTCAGTGAAGTTTTCCTTAGTTAGATTTTTTAAATCCTCTTTCAATTCAAAAGATCCTTCTTTAGCATTTATAAAGCTTGTTATTTCCAACAAAAATTCATGTTGATATAAAAATAAGGTATCTTCTAAAATTGTTTTAATACTGTGACTTATATGAAAAAACTCATCCTTACATAAGTCAATATGATATTCTTTTGTTTTTTCCATAGATATTAAAGCATTATGAAATAATTCAAGAAACTTCTCTTTAAAATCATAAAATTCATAGGTTTTATGCTCTACTATATGCTGTATTCCCTTTAGAATATCGCCTTCACTTTCTTCTCTTCCAAAAAGACTTTCAAAAATCTTAATTAGATTTTCTAAAAGCTCTGAAACCTCGCTGTAGTCTCTGATATTATCATAAAGTGAAGTTAATAATTTCTCTTCATCATTCATAGAAATTCAACTCCTAATGACCATTTCTTGAATCTAATTATTCTACATTTTTCTTTGAAAACCTTTAATGATATTAAACAATCAGATAATAATTTTGCAAAACCACTTTAAAATCTAAAGGAAAGAGTAAAAGTTCTCACCTATCCTTCACTATTTACTATATAAAATAATTTTGATAATCTAATTTTTCATTTGATATTTGATTATTGATGGTTATTAGATTTAATCAATCTCCACTTCTTTATCCATTGAGAATAAGTATAAATACTTCTGAGACACCTTTTTCCCTAAGAGTTTTTCCACTGCTTCCCCATAAAAGTCTAATTGGGTTTTGTATCTTTCAACTACTATAGAAACATCTCCATGAGGTACATAATCTGTTTTATAATCTAAAATTATTGCCTCTCCTGCTTCTTCAAAATAGCAGTCAATAATTCCTCTGAGAACTATTTTTTCATCCTCATAGATTTCTTTAGGAAGAGAATTATCTAAGAAAGTGCTACTGATTTCCATACGGAAAGGAAGCTCTCTTTTTAGAGTATTATTTTTATAAGCATCTAATACTCTTATGCCTAAGTTACTTCTAAAAAACTTATAAATCTTTTCTGCTCTAACTGCTTTCCCTTGTTCTTCTGTTAATAATTCTTTCATTACCATCACATTAATTTGATTTTGTACTTCTTCTACTGTAGAAACCTTAGTTAAATCTAATCTTTGCATAACACCATGAAGGGCAGTACCTACCTCTGCTGGAGTTAATCCCTTTTTCTCTTCTAAAAAGGCTGGAGTTTTGATAAGTGCCTTGGTGTAGGTTCTGTTATAATCGTCTTGTAATCTTTCTTCAATATAAGCTTCTTCTTCCCCTATATTAAATATATCTTCAAACTCCACTTCTTTATCAATGGAATTTAATCCATATTCTTTATGGATTGCTTCTATATCATTTAAATCATGTTGTTGATTTTCTTTAACCCTACTTAGATTTTTCTCCATGCTTACCTTATGATGTTTATCAACTATAAAAGTTTCATCATTATCATAATTATGTTGGCAACTTTCTTCTATAAAACTCAGTTTACCATCATTGCTAGCAGGAGAACCACTTTCTAGAATAGCCTTATCTAATTCTTCGTTGTTGGTTGATTTTTCAGTATAATCTGAATTGTTATCCACAGAAGTTATATTTTTTAGTTTCGAAACTGTGATTACTGTTGGTAGTTCCGTGGATTTCTCATATTTATACCTATAATTTAACCTATCTTCTATAACTTTTCTGTATTCTTCTTGATTTGAAGTACTTTCTAATTCTTTTAACTTTTCTTCCACAGTGGCTTCCTGTTCTGCCTCTTCAACAACTTTAGAAAACTTACTCTTATTATGAAAATAAATAGCCCATTTTGAATTGTCTTCATTTAAATCCACAATGTTGATATTTTCATTGAAAGTTCTTAGCATTTCACCTTCTACGTGTTTCATAATAGCTGGTGCAACCCAATCTATATAGCTTTTTTGAGAAGAGACATAATGCTGTGATATTAGAGTTTCTTCCTCTCCTGCAGCTTCTCCCCAGGTTTCAATCTTCTTAGCCAATTTTTTGTGGGATGAAACCAATATTAACTTTTCCTTAGACCTTGTTAAGGATACATAGAGAAGTCTCATTTCCTCTGATTTATTTTCACTTTGAATTTTTTTTGCAATATAATCCCTTTGTGCTGTGGTGGTAGTGATTCTTTTATTTAAATCCACGTACATAGGACCATACCCAAGCCCATGGTGAAATAATATCTTATTTTTTAAATCACTTTGGTTAAATTGCTTACCCATTCCACATAAAAACACCACAGGAAATTCTAGGCCCTTACTTTTATGGATACTCATTATTCTAACCACATTTTCATTTTCCCCAATAATTTTTGCAGCTCCTAAATCTTCACTGGTCTTTTGAAGATTATTGATAAAGTTCACAAAGTTATATAAACCCTTATAACTTGTTCTTTCAAAGTCCTTTGCCCTTTGGAATAAGATTCTTAAGTTTGCTTGTCTTTGAGTTCCTCCTGGCATGGCTCCCACATAACCATAGTATCCAGTTTCCATGGACAGTTCCCAAATCAAATTATTTATAGGAGTATATCTTCCCCTATTTCTCCACATCTGTAGCCTTTCAAAAAAGCTCCTAATTTTAACCTTAAGATTTCCAACTTTTTCATGGTGATACTTACTATCATTAGAGTCACTTATGTCCTCCATAGCTTTAGTTTCCATATTCTTTGTTTCTAAGTCCAAGGCTTCTTTATCTTTTATGATATTATCCTTAATTACATACTTACCCATAGCTTCGTAAAAGCTAATTTTTCTATCTACTAATCTGATGTCTGTAAGTTCCTGAGAAGAAAACCCTCCTATAGGTGAACGAAGTACTGCAATAAGAGGAATATCCTGAATTGGGTTATCAATGATTTGAAGTAGACTTATGATTGTTTTCACTTCAATTGTATCAAAGTACCCTGAGCCCCCTTCAGCATATAATGGCACATTTAGTCTTTTAAACTCCTCTACAAATACTGGTGCAAATTTATTTCCAGAACGAAGAAGTATAATAATATCCTTGAATTCAAGAGGTCTATAATCCTTAAGGTGTTTATCAAAGACCTTAAAGGTTTCCTCTCCCCTATTCTCCATTAATTCCTTTATTCTCTCTGCTACGGCTCTAGCTTCGATTTGCATGGCATCAAGCTCTTCTTCTTCTAAATCCTCATCACTTTTTTCATCTTCAGATAGATTATCCGTAAGCTGTTCTTCTTTGCTAGCAACTTCATTTTCCTTGTGAACGCTTTCATCTTTTTCTTCTGTTTCTTTATTATCTTCATTTTCAACTTCATCATCTAATGATATAAGATGAAGCTCCACAGGGCCACCCACAACTCCTTGACCTTCAAGAGGCTTAAAGCTTGCTCCAAGTTTTAGCTCTTCCTCTTCATCGTAATGAAGCTCTCCAACCTTTTCGCTCATAATAAGGTTGAAAATATAATTGATGCCATTTATAACTTCTTCTCTACTTCTAAAGTTTTTATGAAGAGTTATTACTCTATTGTCCTTACCTTCTTCTTTACTATAGGTATCCTTTTTAGTTTTGAAGAGTTCTGGTTTAGCCATTCTAAATCTATAGATACTTTGTTTTAAATCTCCCACCATAAATCTATTTCTTGACCCAGCTTTTTTTCTTGAAATTAGGTTAACTATTTCTTCCTGAACATCATTTGAATCCTGATATTCATCTACTAATATTTCTTCAAATTTTTGTCTTAACCCTAAGGCCACTTCTGAAGGAACTTCTCTTCCTTCTTCATCTAGGGTCTTTAATATTTCTAGTGCAAAATGCTCTTGATCATTGAAGTCCACTATTCCTCTTTCTCTTTTCTTCTTGTCAAATTTCTCCTTAAATTGAATAACCAAATTTGAAAGCTCAAGAACAAGAGGGTATAACTCTCTCATTTTTTCTACATTATGTGGAGAAGTAAAGGAAAGCACTTTCTCTTTTACTGAATTATAGATTCCCTTAGCTTTTTCCCTATAGCTTTTTACTTCTTCTCCAAGAATTTTTTCCTCATCATTAGAAAATTTCACACTAGCCAATCTGCCAAAGCTTTTACCCATGACGCAGTCTGAAAGTTCCTCCATGGAAGTTTCAACAAGATTTTGGCACTGATTGATGATATCTAAATCAGCTTCAATATTTCCTCTGTATTTTTCTAAAAAACTATTTTCGTTAATAAGTTTTAAAGCTCTACTAAGAATCTTTTCTCCTAAATTTAACTCTTCTTTTATTTCCTCTACAAAATCATCTTTAAAAGAAAACCCTTGAAAGCCTTCTTTCCCCTGAAAATCTTCTGCTTTTTCCAAAAGCCATTTCTTTGGACTTGGAGTACTCATTGAGAAGCTATATAACCTTAAAATTAACTCATATAATATTTTATCGCTTTTATTATCACAATAACTCTCAATTAAATGATGAAAACTTTCATTTTCTTCATTGTATTTTTCCTCAAAAACTTCATCTAAAGCTTCCCCTTTAAGTAGGGCAATTTCTGTGTTGTCTCCCACTCTAAAGCTAGGGTCCAAGTTGATTACATGAAAGTTATTCCTTATAAGATTTAAGCAAAAGGAATGTAGAGTTGAAATATTAGATTTATTCAGTAGAGTAAGTTGCTTTTGAAGGTTTGGGCTGTTTGGATTTTCCTCAAGCTTTTTCGATATAGCTTCTCCTATTCTTTCCCTCATCTCAGCTGCTGCTGCATTGGTAAAGGTTACGATTAGAAGCTTATCAATATCCACTGGATTGTTGGTATCCGTTATGATTTTTATAATTCTCTCTACTAATACCGCTGTTTTCCCTGACCCTGCCGCTGCGGAAACCAATATATCACAATATCTTGTATCAATAGCCTTTTGTTGATCTTCCGTCCACTTAACCTCTGAGTTTTGGATTTTGTCCTCTTTATTCTCCACTTCTTTCATCTCCTTCCCCTTTAGCTTCCTCTTCAATTAGTGCAAGTACTTCCTTTTTATTTTTAGTTCTTTGAGTGTTGTATTTATTCAGCCCTAAAGTGTTATCAAATTGACATATAGATAAATAGCTACAATAATCACATTGAGTACTATTTGTTTTTTTGCAAGGTTCAATATCAATGATTCCACTAAGCATATCCTCACATATCTTAACTACATTTTCCTTCATATGCCTTTTTAGCACCTTGAAGCCTTCATAGGTTATTACTGAAGTACCTCTATCTGAAAACTCAGGTTCATCCTCACCCTTTTTAGCTTTTTTAAGAGTTACAGGAATTACAGAGGATGCGCCTCCTTCTTCAATGGTTTTATCCATCTCTTTAACAACCTTTAAGTCCTTTATAATAAGTCCATGCATTTTAAGGCTCTTTAACATTTCTTCCTTAAGAGCTTCTTCCGACAGTTCCTTCTTTGGTTGAATTAAAGGATCATCTATGGAAAGATATAGCATGGCTGCTGGATTTGTATTTTCCTTATTTAAGGTTTTTTCTAGAGTTAAAATAGCATCAAGATAGGTAAGTAGCTGAATTTGAAGTCCTGTGTACACTTCATTTAACTTTAACTCTGTATTCCCTGATTTATAGTCCACCACCCTATAATAATTAATTCCATCTATTTCTGCCTTATCAACTCTATCTATTTTTCCTTCAAGAGTTAACTTTTCTCCACTAGATAAAATGATTTCAATTGGTGGATAATCATCATCAGCTCTTGAGCCAAAGGAAATTTCATACCCAAGGGGCTTAAAGCTTCCTCTCTCCATTTGCTCATCAATGATTAATACCATTCTCAAAAGCACTCTTGTAAGTCTTTTTATTACATATTCATGCCTTTTAGAACTGACTAAAATAGAGTTTTCATCCATGGAAATTAGATATTCCACCACTTGCTCAATGGCTTCTTTGCAAAATTCCTCCTCCAAAGCTCCCCAAGTTTCTCCTTCTTTCTCTACTATTTCAGAAAACTTTTCCAGACCATTATGAAGGAAGTTTCCAAGATCCGGTGGTGCAAAGGTATATATCTTTCTTTCCCTAGCTCTTAGTCCATACTCAACAAAATAAGCAAAAGGACAATGAGCATATCTTTCTATCTTAGAAACACTAAAACTATTACCATAAAGTTCTCGAATTTTTTCCTTTTTAATTTGTTCCACAGTATTATCATAAGTGAATCCACTGAAAATCTTCTTTCCTAAATCCTCATATTCCCTTTGGTCCATAAAGTATTTATAAGCTTCACTCCAAATTGGATGAATTTTATCCTCTTCCATATATCTTCTAACTTCAGTTATTAGCCTGTTAAAAGTAGGTATTTTAGATACTATGTCCTCATAGTTTACATCCCCGCTGGATTTTTCAATTATATTACTTTCTTCCTTAATATTTTTAAATGTGGACTTTACTCTTGGTATTATCATAGAATAACGTTTTGCTCTTCCCTCTGAATCTGCTATGGGATAGGATATGCAAAGGTACTCACTTGGCAGAGTAAGAGTGTTGTAAATCAAAAACTGCTCTGCAAAGGCTTGTTGAAGAGTGTTATCTGCTACACTAACATTGTTTGCAGCAAAGGCAAATCTGTCTGAATCATTGAAAAGTCCCTCATCATTACTTGCTCTTGGAAAAACTCCATCATTAACTCCAACTACATAAAGGGCTTTAATTTCGTGAGTTCTTATACGCTCTGCACTACCTACAATAACTCCATCTAAAGCTGGTGGAATTAATCCCATTTGATGTTCCATAATCCCTGTAGAAAAAATGCTATTAAACTCCTCAAGAGTTACAACTTCTTCTCCTAAAACTTCTACCATTTGATTTAAAAGTTCCATTATCAAATTCCAAATTGCACTATATTCTTCCACTAAAAGTAGGTTTCCTTCTTTGTTAAATACTTCTATATAGCCTTGAATTCTTTCATATATGTTACATTGAGTTAGAAAATTATAAACACTGGTGGCAGTTTCCCTAACAGTTTTTTTACCCTTTAAGCTCTTTTGAAGGTTGATTATTGGAGTTATCACTTTATCCCTGATTTCTAGGATGTTTGGATATTTCTCATTTTCCTTCCAATAGCTATCTTCTAACCATCGTTTCCTACTTTTTATTCCATATTGAAGTACATAGTTTTCAAGAAAATCCACTTCATTTGCACAAAGACTATTAAACCCTGATTTAATATATCTTAATACTGCAACATCACTCCAATTCTTCGTAAAAATTTCTAATAAGGAAGTGATATAAATTACTAAAGGGTTACCAGAAATGTCTTTCTTCTTATCAATAAAATGTGGTATTTCATACTCATTGAAAATAACCCTGGTTATCTCTTCATAGGACTCTAAATCTCTAGTTACCACAGAAATATCATTAAATCTTAACCCCTGTTCTCTAACTAATCTTAAAATATCCTTTGCAATATACTCCATTTCTCCATAGGCATTTTGTGCTTTGAATATTTTAATATCCTCTGTTGCACCTTCATAAGGCTTTATCCCCACGTTAAAGTAATTCTTCTCTAAAAATCCAAGCTCCACTGAATCCTTAAATCTGTGATTTATTTTTAGATAAGTATTATTTTTAGGATAATAACCATAATCCTGTGCCACCTTAGTAATTATACTTTCTGTAGTAAATATAGGATAAAAAGGATTTGTCACATCTTCTTTACTAACTACTTCTCTTCCACTATAAGGCAAGGTAATATTTACTTCTTTGCATAACTTAAATAGCTTGCCAATAATGTTATACTGCTGTGGTGTAAAGCCACTGAACTCATCTATCCAAATTTCTGACCCCTTCAAAAATTCACTTTCTTCTATTTTTTCATATAGAATACTTAAGTCATCCTCTGGATCAAAATACCCTTCATTAAGCTTATTTTGAAAACTACCATAAATAAGTGCTATATCTGTAAGTTTATGAACTAAAAGAGGATTATCAGAAACCTTATCCTTTAAATCACTTAAAGTTTCTGGGGTAACATTATGTCTTTTCATTTCAGTAATTACCTCAGACACCGTATCCACAAAACCTCTTTGCTTTGACACCTGTCCAAATATACTCAAATCATCTCTTATTTCATTTAAAATCTTATTTATTACCATAACCTTTCCTGTGGAATCCATGTGTTTACGAGTTATACCTCCCACTTCATTAAACACAGTAAAGGCTAATCTCTTAAAACTAAGTACATGAACATTATTTATCCCTGTAGCTCCTATTCTTTGAATTAAGGACTTTTCTGCTCTAAAAGAAAGTTGCTCCGGAACTAAAAGAATTAAGGGATAATTCACTTTTGCCATAGCCTTTTGATAAATTTCCTCAATACAGGTATAACTCTTCCCCGTACCAGACCTACCATATATAAATCTAACACCCATATAAATTCACATCCTAAAATTTTATATATTCTATTGTAAAGCATTTGTAGCTTGAAAGTATCATGAATAAACTTATATTATAATTATTTCATTTAAATAATATAATAATCAAGGATATTTTACTGATATATTAGTAAAAGCTTCAAAGATAACTATTTTAGCTTTTACATTCACCTTTTTTGCGAAATTATTAAGGTTATTAGTTAGTTTTACTTTCCTGTAACAAGAAAGATATTTTACATTCCCATGTGGCTTCTCCTTAATTTTGCTAATAATTGATTCATGTTTTTCATTTATTGATTCCTTAAGTAAAATCATTGCTATTAATTTATCCAATAAATTGTTCCAATTTTGAATGAATTTTTTTTTAATATGGTGTATAATGAAAATGTTTAAAATTATAAGTATGGAGGGACATTTATGAATAAGGTTATAACTATTGAAGAAGCTGTATCTCACATTAAAGACGGCATGACAATTATGGTTGGCGGATTTTTAGCTGCTGGATCACCTGATAAGCTTATAGATGCTTTAATAGAAAGTGGTGTTAAAGATCTAACTATCATCGCTAACGATAGTGGATTTGTTGATAGAGGTGTTGGTAAATTAATTGTTAATAAGCAAGTTAAAAAGACTATAGCTTCTCACATTGGAACAAATGCAGAAACTGGACGTCAAATGAATGCAAATGAAATGGAAGTAGTTCTTGTACCACAAGGTACTTTAATTGAAAGAATTAGATGTGGTGGTAATGGTCTAGGTGGTTTCTTAACTCCAACTGGTATTGGTACTATAGTTGAAGAAGGAAAAGAAAAAATCACTGTAGATGGAAAAGAGTACCTATTAGAAACACCATTAAGAGCTGATGTTGCTCTAGTGTTTGGTTCAAAAGTTGATAAAAAAGGAAATGTCTATTACAATAATGCAACTAGAAACTTTAACCCAATAATAGCTACTGCTGCAGATTTAGTTATCGTTGAGGCTGAAGAGTTAGTTGAAGTTGGAGAAATAAATCCAAATGTAGTTATGACACCTTCAATATTTGTAGATTACATTGCAAAGGGGGATAAATAACATGGATAAGAATATGGTTAGAGAAGTTATTGCAAAAAGAGTTGCAAAAGAATTAAAAGATGGAGACGTAGTTAATCTTGGAATAGGTCTTCCAACTTTAGTTGCTAATTACATACCTGAAGGAGTAGACGTTACACTACAATCCGAAAACGGATTTGTTGGTATTGGACCAGCTCCTGCTGAAGGAGAAGAAGATAAAGATTTAGTTAACGCTGGTGGCTTACATGTTACAGTAGTTCCTGGTGCTGCTTTCTTCGATTCTTCAGTATCTTTCGGAATCATAAGAGGTGGACATGTAGATGCTACAGTTCTAGGTGCTCTAGAAGTTGACCAAGAAGGAAACCTTGCTAACTGGATGATTCCTGGTAAAAAAGTTCCAGGAATGGGCGGAGCAATGGACCTAGTTGTAGGAGCTAAAAAAGTTATTGTAGCTATGGAACATACTGCAAAAGGAGCTCCAAAGATATTAAAAAGATGTTCCCTTCCACTAACTGCAGCAAAGCAAGTTAACTTAATTGTTACCGAAATGGCTGTAATGGAAGTTACTCCAGAAGGTTTAGTTTTAAGAGAACTAGGACCAGAATCAACTATTGAGGATGTTAAAAATGCTACTCTTGCAGATTTAATAATTCCTGAAAATGTAGGTAGAATGTAATTATTTTTCCTAATACAAACACTGATCTTTATGGTCAGTGTTTTTTGCTTTGTTAAATCATAAATAGATTAATTTTATTCCCCGATTTTCAAAATAAACTTAGTTCCTAAAAAAACATCTCCATCCACTGTAATAGCCTCTTAAAATTTTTAGCTCCCAATGAGGCTCAAAGTCCCTTCCTTTTAAAATCATTTTAAAATTTTTTACAACGATTTAATTTTAATCCTTTAAGTTGGGTTTTTATCAAAATTTACAAAGTATAAAAACTTTCCTTTTGCAGAAAATAAACTCGTAATGAAAATTACTGTATGTGAGTTTTCATTATTTACTGGATATCAGTTATATGGTGTTTGGTAAATACTTTGAGATAACTATTTTTTATGAGGAGTATTTATTAATTCTCACTACTTTGATGCTTATTAATTCATTAATTTGCATTAATTTATCAATGTACATTAGAAAAATAATGGTGACTAAATTATTTAATATTTACTAATTATATTAGTGTTCACTAACTGTATTAGTGTTTACTAATCACATTAGTGCTTACTAACCATATTTGTGCTTATTAATATAATTAGTTGTTATTAGTATAATTAGTACCCGTAAAAATATAATGTCCATGGATAAAATCAGTGATGATTAAAATGCTTTCTTCATAAAATTTAGTTATAATCTCAAAGTTATTTTCACTACAAATAAAAAAATGGGAGATGATTTAATATGAAACACAATGAAAGCATAGGATGCATAGTTAGCGAATGTAAATATCATTGTAAAGATGACGACTATTGTACACTATCTCAAATTAAAGTTACAAAACATGAAGGTCATGCAGACAAAGTTGAATGTACAGATTGTGGTAGCTTTGAATTAGGTCAATAACTTATTATCTTCCTAAAAAAATTAAAAAACATAGCACTTATTTTAGTGCTATGTTTTTTAATTTTTTTAAATGTATGTTGCCTTTTGGATTTAATTTTCGTAGATGTCTTTGTGAAATAATTTGTAGTTATTTGAAGGTCGTAAATTCAGCGTTTTAAATGAATAATGTCATTGAATACCCCCTGAATTTATAATATAATATCTATGAGAGTGTTATTAGTAAAATTGGTCAAAATATGTCTTTTTATTATTGTAACTTTTTTCTTATATACTTAATAAATTAAATTATAAAGAAAATTTTTATAACTAAACTAGGGGGAAAATCATTTATGTTAGAGGTTTCTTCAAACACAAAGAAAAGAAAGAATAAATTCTTTAATAAATATACTGTTATCAGCATATTATGTATTGCTGTACTAGCACTAATACCTTATGTAAACTCAAAGTTTTCTGAGTATAAACTTCTTAATGAAGATCTAAAGAATCAAGTGGAAACCTTGAAAAAGCAAAATGATGAGTTAAATGATAAAAATAACTCACTGACAAAGTCAAAAACTGAACTAGAGAATAAAATTAATTCTCTACCAAAGTCATCTCAATAATTCGTTTGATATGGGGGTAAAGGGAAATTATGAGTCATTTTAAATCTAACAATGTTCTGTCGCTTATTGGGAAGATTGCCTTTTTCCTTATAGTGTCCGTGTGCATCCTTGGTACAGTATTTTTTCAAGGTAGAGTAATACAAGCTAAATCAGAAAATAAAAAGCTTGAAGTGGAACTTCAACAGGTTAAAGCCTCTATTGAAAGCTTATCTCAGCAAAATACTGTTTTAGAATCTGAAATTACAGACAAGGAAAAAGTATATCATGAAGCTATTAAACACTTAAAGTTTGCTTATTTGACCTTTGATGATGGACCTTCATCTCACACAGGTAAAATATTGGATACTTTAGATAAATATAATGTAAAAGCCACCTTCTTTGTTAACTATAGAGCAGGTCGTGAAGATATGTATAAAGAGATTTCAAAACGTGGACATGTTCTTGCAAACCATACCTATAGTCATGATTATTCAAAAATCTATGCTTCAAAAGAAAACTTTTTCGCTGATGTGAAAAAGCTAGATGATGAATTAGAAAGAATAACCGGTGAAAAACCATCTAAAATATTTAGATTTCCTGGTGGATCAAACAATACAATAAGTTGGAATTATAGTAGATCTTCTCAATTTATGCCTAATCTTGCTCAGGAACTCACAAACATGGGTTACACCTTCTTTGATTGGAATGTTGACTCTACTGATGCGTCCACCTTTAGGCAGCAAAAACATATTATTGTTTCTAGAATTCTAGAAGACTGTCAATATGTTAAGCATGCAAATATTTTAATGCATGACTTAGATCCAAAGGATACTACTGTAGAAGCACTTCCTGAAATAATTGAAGGTTTAAAAAATCAAGGGTTTCTGTTTGATGTGTTAACCCATGATTCACCTAAAGCACAATTTATTGAAGTAAATTAATATATTTTATAATAAAAAAGGGAGCATATCAAATTTAGTTTTGGTATGCTCCTGTTTTATTATATATTCGTAATTGTTTATCTTAAAAGTGGTGTAGTGTTGTTAAATTTCCATGTTAGTTTCTTTTTTATTTTTATTTCTATTAGCTATTTTGTTTACTATAATCATGGCTAAAGTGGCGCTTATGATTCCTACTACTAATCCCCCTACTATATCTGATAAATAATGAACATATAAATACATCCTAGAAAAAGCTATCAGCCCAGCTAATAATAAATAGCCCACTTTGTATTTATCCATAGTTCTATAAAGTACCCAGGCAGCAGCAAAAGATGAACTTGTATGACCTGAAGGGAAAGAAAAGCTAGTGGGTATTTTAATCAAAGAATTTTCTATAGGATACATAGTTATGGGTCTTGGTCTTTGAATCCACTGCTTTATAGACAAATCAGTAAATAATAAGCTGAAAATTAAAGCTAGTGCACAGGTATATCCTATTTTTCTATACTTTTTTGTACCTATAAGTATTAAGCTAATTATTATCCAAATCATCCCTGAATCCCCTAAAAAGGTAATCTTAGGCATTGAAAAGTCAAAGATAACATTTTGTAATCCATAATGAACAAAATCTACAATGGATTTATCAATTCCGTGTAAAAAATCGACCATATTAAATCTCCATTTCAATAGTTTTCTATAACTTAAAAGTTTTAACTCCTATTATAGCTTTTAAGTATTCAGTTCCTGATGAAGTATAGATGCAACTTATAGGGGATACTACTACTCCTTTTGTGGATAAATATTTTTTTGTGGAGCCTTCCTCTACATAAAATCCTACAGTGTCATGAATCATATAGTGTTCCTTTTCATCACGTCCAAGATAAATCCCCACATGACCATCTAAGAATATCGCAGACCCAATAACGAGTTTATCAAACACTGTTTTTTTATACTCATTGGAGGAAGTATCTCCAAACTCTTTTTTTATACCTTCACCCTTTTTTAACTGCTCTCCAGCATTTCTTGGAAGAGTGAAGCCAAAGGTCCTATAAACATCTAGTACAAGACCAGAGCAGTCCCTTCCAAAGAATTCACCGCCCCAACCATATCGTTCCCCTTGGAACTTAAAAGCTTGTTTGAGTATATTTTTTGTATTATAAGGTAAATATCCTAAACTTATATCCTCAGTGAATGACATGAGCAGCATAGTAAATCTTAGTTTCCCTTCTTCATTCCTCAAAGGAAACTTTACTACATAGGAACCACATGGATACATATCGAAAACCAAGTCCTCTATTTCCTCTTCCTTGGCTAAAGGTAATTTTACTCCCATATCTAATGGAAGCAATGAAATTTCCTTATTATGTGGATTGAATCCAGTATAAACTTGCTTTCCTGTCACCACTATAAAGTCCTTGTCATTAACATATTCCATAATTTTTTCTTTACTTCCAACTGCTACATCCTCTGCTTTAATCCAAGCTAAATAATTATATATTCTAGCTAAGTACCATTTGTGGTCACTGCTACTGCAGTAAATAGCACAAGGTTCGCAAGGATATGCGGTGGTTTCCATAAATCTATCTAAATCATAGTCCTCAGGACTCTTAAACACTCTATCTTCTGTGGGAAAAGTTTTCATGTTACTTCTTCTTATAACTAGGCCATACTTTATTTCAATTTTATCCTTCAAATCATGGATTCCTAAATTCTTTTTAAGCTTTTCATAATACTCACTAGTAAGAGGTTTTCCATCTTTGTATCTCGTCACTGATGGCTCTTTGCTAAGAGCTTTTATAAGCTCTATAACTTCTTCACTGTGAAGCTTTTCCTCCATAGAAAAAATGTCTACAATGGCTTCACTACTTATATTTTTTTTATTATACTTTTCTATTTCCTCCTTAGTCATTATAGGCTTTTTAGAATTTTTATCCTTGTTTATCCAAAAATCACTTTGACACATTTCCTTATTAACCTTTGGGACTTTAGAAATGTATTGATTATATTGAGCCATATATACCCCTCCCCCTTTAGCTAAAAAAGCAATATTTCCTACAGAAAGAAATATTGCTTTTAATAATATTGTATTATTTTACCAAGATTAAGTCCATATAAATTCCTTTGGTCTTTCCTCTTTTATGTTAAATTTATATAAAATGCTCTCTACAATTCTCTTAGAAGCTTTACCGTCACCATAAGGATTTATAGCTTTACTCATTTCTTCATAAACTTCTTTGTTATTAAGAAGTTTATTAGCTTCTTGCACTATTTTATTGTAATCTGTACCCACAAGCTTTACTGTACCTGCTGCTACAGCTTCTGGTCTTTCTGTTACCTCTCTTAGTACAATTACTGGTTTTCCAAGATGAGGAGCTTCTTCTTGCAGTCCACCAGAGTCTGTCATTATCATGAAGCTTTTATTCATAAGGTTGTGAGTATCGCTAGTATCAAGTGGTGGTAATAGATGTATTCTTTCTTCTTTACCTAGAATTTCCTCTACCATATCTTTAACAATAGGGTTAAGATGCACTAGATAAATTACTTCCACATCTTTGTTACTTCTAACAATTTCCTTTAACCCATTACAAATATTTTTAATTCCCTCTCCCCAGTTTTCTCTTCTATGAGCTGTGACAGTGATTATCTTTTTATTAAAATCTACGGAATTTAATTCATTATATTTAAATTTATAGTTTTCTTCTACGGTATGGTTCATAGCATCTATTACGGTGTTTCCTGTAATAAATATATCTTCTTCTTTTACACCTTCCTTTAAAAGGTTCTCCTTCGAATTAACTGTTGGAGCAAAGTGCATATCCGCAAGAGCTCCTGTTAGCTTTCTATTCATTTCCTCTGGATAAGGAAAGTATTTATCAAAAGATCTTAAACCAGCTTCTACATGACCTATTTTAATTTGCTTGTAAAAAGCTGCTAAACTTGCAGAAAAAGTAGTTGTAGTATCTCCATGAACTAATATTAGGTCTGGAGTATATGTACTAAAGATCTCCTCCATACCACTTAATATGTTGTTTGTTATTCCTGTTAAGCTTTGTTTATTTTTCATTATATTTAAATCAAAGTCTGTTTGTATTTTGAAGTACTCCAGCACTTGATCAAGCATTTCTCTATGTTGGGCTGTTACACAAACCTTACTTTCAATATGAGGACAATCCTCTAATTCTTTCACAAGAGGTGCCATTTTAATTGCTTCTGGTCTAGTTCCAAATATGGACATTACCTTAATTTTTTCCATTTGATTCTCCTTACTATGATTAATAATCAGTGTGTGCTTTAAAATTCCTCTTCCTTAAATTCCTCTATTCCATTAACAGATAAAAGTTCCCTAAGTCTGCCTTCCTTCATTGCTTCTCCCTGAAGAGTTTCAGTGAAACCAAAGAAAAAGGCACCTTTACTTTGTAAATATTTTATAAGATCCTCAAAAAAACTTTCTTCCTCTACTCCTTCAGGAATAGATATCACTCCATCTATACTAAAAGCATTTTCTCCTATAACTGAATCTCTAGATATATTACTCATTTAATCACCTTTCATTAGGGCCTTAAAAAGGAATACTAAGTGAAAACTTTAAATAATATTTTGCATAACCCGAGGACACAGTTTATCCACCTAACTAAGGTATTAGTGGATTCTGCCAGCAAAATATTATACTAATATAAGTAATTTTCCTTACTATTCATCTTCTAGGATGCCCTACTATAATAATTGAACAAATTATGTTAAAGTATTCAACTTTTTACACAAATATCATATCATGATTATATCAAAATAATTTATTTCAATCCATAAAAACTCTTGACTGAGGGTTTATACGTGTTATAATAATATAAATTATTCAATATTTCATAAATTTAGTTTTAAGTTTATGAAGTTGTTTATTATACAAGTATTGGTAAAGATAACTATTTGAAATTTATTTACTTTTGTGTAATAATCATAATATAATAATCATACAATAAAGTTATATATTTTAACACAGTGAAGAGAAGAGTAAGCTTCTTATCCATTTACAGAGAGAGAGTACAATAGCTGAAAGTATTCTTAAATGAACAGTTGCCGAAGACCACCTCTGAGTGACTTTAATAAAGTCCGTTGACTACGTTATAGTTTTTTAAAAGTTGGCATAGGATTTTTCTATGCAAATTGGGTGGAACCGCGAGGATATCTCGTCCCTTTTCAGTTTTGAAAAGAGACGAGTTTTTTTATTTTATAGAGAAGCAACTTAAAAGTAAACCTCTATAAACACAAATCGAAAGGAGAATATAAAATGATAAAAGTAACACTTAAAAATGGATCATTAAAAGAATACGAAAATCCAATATCAGTTTTTGATATTGCAAAAGACATTTCAGAAGGCCTAGCTAGAGCAGCAACTGCAGGAACTGTTAATGGAAAAACAGTAGATTTACGTTTTATAGTTAGTAATGATTGCGAGCTTAGTATATTAACCTTTGATGATGAGGAAGGTAGAAAAGCTTTTAGACATACATCAGCACACATTTTAGCTCAAGCAGTAAGTAGACTTTTCCCAACTGCTAAACTTGCTATCGGACCAGCTATAGATGATGGTTACTACTATGACTTCGATACTGAAAGACCATTTACTTTCGAGGATATTGATCACATCGAAGCAGAAATGAAGAAAATAGTTAAGGAAGATTTTAAAATAGAAATGTTTGAACTTCCAAGAGCAGAAGCTATAGCTTTCATGGAAGAAAAACAAGAACCTTATAAGGTTGAGCTTATAAAAGACCTACCTGAGGATTCAATAATAACTTTCTATAGACAAGGTGAGTTTGTAGACCTTTGTGCAGGTCCACACCTTATGTCTACAAAATATGTTAAAGCTTTCAAATTAACAAAGCTTGCAGGAGCATATTGGAGAGGTAACGAGAAGAACAAAATGTTATCTCGTATCTATGGAACTTCCTACACTAAGAAATCTGATTTAGATGCTTATCTTGAAGCAGTTGAAGAAGCTAAAAAACGTGACCATAACAAGCTTGGAAGAGAGCTTAAATTATTTACAACTGCAGAACCAATTGGCCAAGGACTTCCACTATTAATGCCAAAAGGTGCTAAGGTAGTTCAACTTCTTCAAAGATTTGTTGAAGATGAAGAAGAAAGAAGAGGCTATGTTTTAACTAAAACTCCTCTAATGGCTAAGAGTGATCTTTATAAAATTTCTGGACACTGGGATCACTATAAAGATGGAATGTTCGTTCTTGGAAATGAAGAAACTGATGATGAAGTATTTGCTCTTCGTCCAATGACTTGCCCATTCCAATTCATGATTTATAAAAATGATAAGAAGAGTTATAGAGATTTACCAATAAGATATGGTGAAACTTCTACACTATTTAGAAATGAAGCTTCTGGAGAAATGCACGGATTAATTCGTGTAAGACAGTTCACAATTTCTGAAGGACACTTAGTTTGTACTCCAGATCAACTTGAAGAAGAATTCAGAGGAGTAGTTGATTTAATTGACTACATGATGGAAACTTTAGGAATCAAGGAAGATATCACTTATCAATTCTCCTTATGGGATGAAGCTAGAAAAGATAAATATATAGATAGACCAGATGCTTGGTATGATACTCAAGATAAGATGAGACAAATCTTAAATAATCTTGGTATCAATTACAAAGAAGCTATCGGAGAAGCTGCTTTCTATGGACCAAAACTAGACTTACAGTTTAAGAACGTTCATGGAAAAGAAGATACAATAATTACAGTTCAAATAGACTTCTCACTAGCTGAAAGATTTGGAATGACTTATATAGATAAGGATGGAAAAGAAAAATATCCATTCATCATCCATAGAACTTCTATTGGATGTTATGAAAGAACTCTTGCAATGCTTATTGAAAAATATGCTGGAGCTTTCCCAGTTTGGCTTGCACCAGTTCAAGTTAAAGTTCTTCCAATCTCTGAAAAATATCATGATTATGCTGAGGAAGTTTCTAAGGCCTTCAAAAACAGTGGTATAAGAGTTGAAACAGATTACAGAGCTGAAAAAATTGGATACAAAATTAGAGAAGCTCGTAATGAAAGAGCTCCATATATCCTAGTTGTAGGTGAAAAGGAAGCTGAAAACAGAGAAGTTGCTGTAAGAAGCCGTAAAAATGGCGACGAAGGTGCATTAGCATTAGACAGCTTCATTGAAAGAGTATTAAAAGAAATTCAAACTAAAGAACTATAATAAAAATAGGATATCCATATGGATATCCTATTTTTTCTTTATAACCCTCTAAATTTTTCATCCTTATATGCGCTGTTATTTTCTAGAATATAATGAATTTCTTGTAGGATTTTGTTTTTATCCACGCTTAAAACTCCTCCAAGATTTATATAATTTGAAGCATGGTTACTTCTAAACACAGTGCCTTGAACTTGAATTTTCTCAATAAATAACTTCATTTCTTCCATAACTTCTCTTGGAGTTAACAGTGAAAATTCCCCTGAATTTATTTTGCCTTGTAGCTCTGTTCCCTCTTCCACCATTAAAGTTAATATACCTAAATAATCTGGGTTTATATCATTGATAACTTTTGCACTTTCTAGTGCATGTTTCTCAGTATTTTCTTTTCCACCAATTCCAGAGATTAAAGTCACTGAAAGAGCAATTTTAGAATCTCTTACTTTCTTCCCTGCCTCAATTATTTCCTTTGCGGTTACCCCTTTATTTATATCCTCTAAGATTTTGTCACTTCCACTTTCAATACCAAGATAGATTATTCCTAACCCATGTTCCTTTAATATATTAAGGTCCTCGTGACTTTTTCTTAGTATGGATTTTGGAGAACCATAGACTCCTAGTCTTTTACATTCTGGGAACAACTCTCTAACTACCTTTAGTATAGTTATCAAATCCTCAGTTTTCATAATTAGAGCGTCCCCGTCAGCTAAGAATAGCTTCTCTACCCTAGGATATCTTTTTCTTGCACTATTTAAGTCCTCTATAATATGCTCTAAATCCCTTATCCTGAATTTTTTATCCTTGTACATGCTGCAAAAGCTGCACCTATTATGAGAACAGCCAATGGTGGCCTGGATTATTAAACTATAAGCCTCACTGGGTGGTCTATATACTGTTCCTTCGTATCTCATTTTTATCATCCTCTCAACAATTACTAATTAATTATCTATGGAGCAAGCTCTTCTTTTTATGTTTTATAAAAAGCTAACCTTAAAGATTTTACCTTAGTAGATCTTAAGAAAAAATATATTCCTTTATAAAATAAAGCTTTATTTTATAAGGTCTTATTTTATAAGGTGTTATTTTATAGATTCCTAATAGCCCCAATGTAACACTTGTCCGTGGAAAATCCTTAAGTTAGTTTCTATGCTAATATCAGCTTACCTAATCTCTCATATAAATTATACATAAAAATCCAATGAAATAAACAAAATAAAGTAAGTTCTATTTATAGGGAAAATAATCCAAACATAGCTTTACTATGCAATGTGCTTTGGTAGCTTTAAGTATTATGAATAGAATGCATTAAAACTTTACTTATAAACCTTAATTTCAAACTGGAGGAATACTTATGAAAAAACTTATAACTTTATTACTACTCGGACTTTTTATCTTACCAATAAATAATATTATGGTGATAAACTCAACCAATGAAGTTTTATCAACTTTTAACTTCGGAAAGGGTGAAGTTAATGATTACCCTGATATTTCCCATGAAAATAAATTTAATGTGGTTGAAAATATAGCTCCATATATTAACCAAGGAGTAAATTCCTACTATGGAAGAAATAGATTTGTGGATTTTGAAAATTTGAAAGTCATTGATTTTAAATCCCTTAGTGAACAAAATCGTTCCTATGAAGTGATACTACAAATAACTACTTCTGAGCCAAATGGTGAAGGTCCTTATGGCGTAGAGCGTGTGACCTTGCTTAATGATTATGGCGATGTAAAAATAACTAACTTCATTCATATCACCACCTCCCAAAAAAGCAAAAAAGAATCCTAAAGAAAAGCCATGAAATTAGGGACTTTCCCAATTTCATGACTTTCTAACTTTTACTGTGCTATTCTTTTTTATCTTTATTTCCAAAGAATTTTGTTTTAATTGATTTTAAACTTAACTTCTTACCAAACAGTCTTAAAACAAGTAATATAACAGCTAAAATAGCTACATAAGGCAATATAGTTGCTAATAATACTATAAAGTTTTTACCTAAATTCACTAAACTCTTTGTTGAGTTTTTAAAAGCTAATAGGATTTTGTCTCCTAAAGTTACTGGTATCTTATCTTCTGAGGTTAACTGTCCTACTTCTATTAGATTAATACTAACTTGAGAATAACTAACCATGTTATCCCATCTCTTTAAAGTGCCAGTAAGAGATTCTATCTCATATCTTAGCTCTGATAAATGTTTTTCAAGCTCCACTACATCTTTAAGTTCTGTAGCTTTTTTCAAAAGTTCTAAAATCCTCTCCTCTTGTACAGTTAAAGATTTTAGCCTAGCTTCAGTATCAAAGTATTGAGCAGTAACATCCTCTCCACTAATATTTTTTACCACCATATTTCCAAAGTTACTCATATTATTTAAGAAGTTATCAAAGCTTTCCTTAGGAACTCTAGCAACTATATTTGCGCTTCTATTTTGCACATAACTTTCACTAACGCTTCTCTTACCTGATATATTTGAGGATTCAATATATCCACCTAAGGCTTCGATTTCTTTCATTAAAGCATCTAAGCTCTCTTCAAACTTTAGTGTTTCTAAAGTGGCACCTCCACTTTTAATAATTTTTCTCTCGCTACTGAGCACAGCGTTTTTGTTTGTAGTGTTAGTCTTTTCTGTTTGGGCAGCTGGTTTCTCTTCTGGTTTTGCTTCTTGATTAATTCCTCCAAATCCTTTGCTATTATCATAGGCAACATCCATTTGTGGTGCAGAACCAGTAGATGATTCAGCTACCTTTCCTCCATCTTTCTTGCTACCACAAGCTGTAAAAAGGAACATAAAAAGCATTACTATGGTGATGAGTTGAAAACTAAACCTTTTACTTCTCATAACTTTCTCTCCTTTACTTTACATATTAAATAACCAATCTTCCCTTTGTTCATCTACTTCTATAAAAGAGTTTTTCTTTCTATTAAGGTAATTTTTTAGCCATGTGCTTTTAAATTGAGGATTCAAAATACATCGACGTTCTAAGTATGTTTATATTCTAGAAAAGTAATAACTTAATAAGCCATACTCAACTATTTCTTTAGCAATTTATTGTTACTATATATACGAAGGATAATTGCAAAAATTACATAAACGTCACTATTAAAAATAATTTTTAAATTTTTTATAAAGAAAGAGCATATATTCACATGCCCTTAATAACAATATATAAATTATCTACTAATTTTAATTATAAATATCACTTGTAGGCCTATTATCTTTATCATAACTATAATTAGTTATATCAATATCGCCTAATCATTTTTCCAAAGAAAAAAATATTTGCATTTCCAATAAAAAAACTATAGAATTTTTAGCTTTTTCAAAATCTTAAATTCTATAGCTTTCTTAATAATTTTATTTATAATATGATAGTGCTTTTTTCCCCATGGTTTCCCATATGCTTTTAAACACTTCTTTTGATACGGATTTGTTTTTTGTATTACTTAGTGGGTCATTATAATAAACATTCTTTTCATCATAGCCTGTTACTAGTACTGCATGTTGTGAGAAGTTAACACTTATTGATTCACCATTACTAATCCATTGAGCTGGTCTTGTAGGTGGTTTAAAGTCATTAGTGATCCATACAAGTACCGGCCTGTTATCAACTAAAGCTTTTTCAATATCCTCATAGTTTGCTCCAGTTAGGTTTAATGACTTTCCTGGCATATATTGTTCAACTAATGGTTTTAAGGCTTCTGGATATATAGAGTATCCTGGAGTTTTTCCTGTTATATCTCCCACAAATCCAATCTTTGGATTTCCCCATGTTGCAATAGTCCCTCCACTGTAAGTTAGCGGGGTACTGTCCTTTTTTACACTATTGGCCAAGGTTAACTTGTCCACTGCAATTCCGGAGTAGTTCAGCATCATGGCTAGAGAAGTTATTTCACAACCATTTTTTAGCTCTGGTAATTGAGAGATAATTGGTACATCTATTAAAACAGATTTAGGAGGATTTTTCTTTTTTTCTGCCTCTTCCTTTTTCTTTAAAAGTTCTTGTCTCTTTTGTTCAGCTGCGGCCTTTTCCGCTTCTTCCTTTATTCTTTTTTCCTCAAGTTCTTTTGCCTTTTGCTCTGCTTTTATTCTAGCCTTTTCTTCTGCTTCTAATCTCTTTTTCTCTTCTTTTAATCGTTTTGCTTCTTCATCTGAGTCCACATATTCTACCTTGCCTTGAAAAGCTAGAAGATTCATGTGTTGCTTTAATGCTAGAACCTTCTCATTTTGAAATTGATAGAACATGAATGCTCCAATAAACAAACTTACACTGATTACAAGCATAATTGCAGACACAACTTTTTTCATATATTTTCACATCCTATTATGACAGTTGTAGTAACTTGATTTTTGAATCAACACCTATAACAGTAGATAACTATCATAGAAATTTATTTTGCAATTTATTGTTTCTATCTTATTTAAGCACTAAAGGTCTTGAAATTTCTATTGCTCAATAGTTTTACTAGAGAACTTACTTCAGCTTTCTTGGACCATTACATATTACATCGTGATTTTCTTCTTAACCTTTAGTTGATGGTATAATTTGCATAAAATTATACTGATATAAGAGTTATTTTAACATATTTTATTAGTTTTATAAAACCAATAAAAATTAATCTCACTATAACCATAATATGCTTAATACCGTATTATAGCTTTCCACTTCAAACCAATTCTCTAGTTAATAATAATTAAAGATAATCCTAAAGATATTTCACAAAGCAAAATTTCATTAAATAATGAACAAATTCATTTTGTTCAACCACTTCTTAAAGGATATTTCACTGCACCTTAAACTTGTTTAAACACTTAAAGTTCTTTAAGCACTTAAAGTTCTTTAAGCACTTAAAGTTGTTTAAACTCTTATTCCTATTTATTCTCCAAAGAGGTTGGTGGTGTATTTGTAAAATGCCCTTAAAACAAGAAAAAAGACTTTCAATCAATGAGAGTCTTTTTTCTTGATGTAACAATATTTTATCACTTTTACATTTATAAAGTATATAGTTATTTCCACTATAAGCTTATGCTTCTAGCTTTCCTTCTTCAAGGACTTCTTCTTGTAGGTTCTTCTGTGGTTTACTAATTACATAAACTGAATATATAATTAGAGCTGCTCCAAATAGTTGGAGAAAATTCAACTCTTCTCCTAGTATAAGGAAGCTGAATAAAAAAGTTACCACAGGCATCAGATTCATAAATAATGAAGCTATCTCTACCCCAAGTTCCTTTAGTGAGAAGGTGTAAGCAAAGTTTGCTACAGAAGAACAAATTACTGCTAAAAATAATAAATTAAATATTATTGTACCGTTAATCATTTCAAACTTTATTGTTTCAAAAGGCATAAAAGGTATAAATCCAAGAGTTCCAAAAATTGCCTGATAGGTGGTTATAGTTATATCTGAATACTTTTTAAAAAGTGGTTTTGTAAAGGTCATGTACAAGCTCCAAGCTGTAATACTTCCAAACATGAATAGGTATCCTAGTGCTGAACCACTTATAGTATCATTTCCGACTACAAAATATACTCCAATAATAGAAATTATTATACTTATTATACTTTTTAAACTAATCTTATTTTTATAGGCTATGGAATCAGCGATTAGCGCACCTATTGGTAAGGTTGCAATAATAATAGATGCAGAATTAGCTGAAATCCTCATCACACCATTATTTTCACACCAAAAATACAAAGTAGTGCATAGTAATCCTGTTATGGCCAACAATTTTAAGTCTTCTTTTTTAACCTTTTCCTTAGTAGTTTTAACTTTAGCTATGATCAGTATAGTTGTAGCAATCATATATCTTACGAAGGCAAGTGCTACTGGTGAAAAAACTTCTAATAATATTTTCATACTAATAAAAGAGATTCCCCACACTATAATTGTACCTATAAGTGCTATATATGCTAAGGTTTTTGTTTTACCCATATCCCCAATCCCTTCTTTATCTTATAGTTTACATATACTTACCACATTAAATCATTAGAACTTAATATGATAAGTACATTTAAATAATCATCTCATAAATTTTTTATCTATATTTATCAGTTTAATTTTAATATACTTTTCATCCATATTTCTACTTTTAATTTTTTAATTTTATTGATGAAAATTAAATCAAGTTGCTTATGGCTATTATCTTTTTATAAAATTTTATGGCTACTTTTCATAATTCTTTTTTTCAAAATCTAAAAGCCATTCTTTTCTCCAAAGACCTCCGCCAAAACCTACTAACGAACCGTTAGCACCAATAACCCTATGTCATGGAACAAATAGGCTGTGAGGATTCTTATTATTAGCTCCCCCTACTGCTCTTACAGCTTTAGGATTATCTATTGCAATGGCTACATCTTTATATGAAGCAGTTTTTCCATAAGGAATGTTCTGAAGAGCCTTCCAAACTGTCTTTTGAAATTCTGTTCCTCTTTTATACATTATTTTAATGTTAAGGTCTCTTCTCTTACCTTGAAAATATTCATCTAATTGAGTCAATGCTTCCTCTACTGGTTTTGGCAGATTTTCATTGTGATACTCCTCTACCTCTTCATCTATAAAATCCACAAAGGAAACCCCTTCTTCATTTCCCTCTAATCTTATAACTCCAATAGGTGATTTATAATATGTATAAACTAGTTCTTCCATATAAATTCATCTCCTTTTATTTATAATTTTACTTATGTAAATTTCATCTTCTCTTAAATATTTTTACTAAATTACGACAAAATTTTTCTTTACTCTTTTCTTCCCTAGAAAAACAGTTTAAGTTTACGAACTTTTTATTATTACTTAAACTTCAATAACATAAATGTGAAAATTCCCTAGATGTAAAATATTTTATCAAATATTCATATTATAGCATATTTCAAATGCTGTTACACAGAATACGCTATAATTTTATTATAAGCAATATTATTAGCTAATGAACAAGTTAATTTTACATAAACACTTTTAAGGGAAGCTTAACTCCTAACAAAATAACCTTAATTTCCTAAAAATTTTTAAATAAACTCAAAGTTCTTTCATGTTTTTATGTTTTTGAAAATATAAATATATTGTCATATATTTTATTGGAGGATTGTTATGAGGTGTGGAATTCTGTATTTTTCTGCCACTGGAAACACTGATTATGTTGCAAGATTATTTAAAAAGGAATTATTAAAATATAACATTACAAGTGAACTTGTAGAAATTGATAAAACTCCCAAGTTTAAAGATGATTTCGATATATTTGTATTAGGGGCGCCAATCTATTGTGATGCCTATCCCGATTATTTTGTAGATTATATTGTTAAACATTTACGACTTGGAAAAGGTAGAAAAGTAATGCTGTTTTCTACCCAGACTGGTACTGAAGGAGCTGGCCCAAAACTTCTAGGAGAAAAGTTGAAAAAGTTAGGATTTAAAATCTATGGAGAATTTGGTTTTAATATGCCTAATAACTATTACTTAACCATGTTCCCAAAAACACCAGAGGAACAAGCTGTAAATTGTATAAGAGAAGCCTCTAAAAGAGTTCCCACTATAGTAATGGACTTTAATGATGGCAGAAGATCCTTTGATTCCATCAAAAATATAAATATTATTATAGCTAAATTAGCTTATCCAATCTATAAATCCTACTCTTATAGCTGGGCAAGAAGAAAGCTTAACATAGATGCTAAGTTATGCACTAGATGTAATAAATGTGTGGTGAATTGTCCTACTCATAATATTAAGATGCTTAATAATAACATCTCTTTTAATAAAAGTTGTATCAGTTGCCAACGCTGCTTACATAGATGCCCTAATAACGCTTTTATGTATAAGAATAAACACTTTCAACAATACAAACCTGACTTAAAAATCAGTGAAAGATAAGTGGTTTTTCAAATGTATTTTCTTAAAATTTTTAGTATTTTATTATAATATATAAAGCACTATGAGTTTCAATGAAATTCTTAGTGCTTTTAATATTAATGATTTAATTCTAGTAGTATTCACCATATATTTTAATTTGAAAACCCCTCTTAACGCATCATTAATAACCTTATAATACTTAGAAGAGTATATGCATATTGAAGCTCAAGTCCATAACCCTTCTATTAATAAGCTTAAACATATCTGTTTCTTTGCAAGGATACCACATGAAATTTAATTATGTTATTACACTTTAAATGCTTCTTATACTGCTACTTTTTTCTCTAGTCTAATTGTCCCCTACTTATTTTAACAGTATTTAGTTCCTACTTGATATATCTACTCATAAACTTCATCATTTCACTTTCATAACCTTTTTTGTCTACCCAATAAGCATAACCATGCCCAGCCTTTGGAACTATGAATAATTCTTTTTCCATTGTTGAAGCTTCGTATAGTGGATAAACCATTTTTGTTGGAACAAATTTATCTTCACTTCCATGAATAAAAAGTATTGGTTTTTTGGTCTTTTCAACTTGCTTCACTGCAGAAGCTTCTCCAAAACAGTATCCTGCTCGAAGCTTACATATTAAGCTAGTTACTTGAATTAATGGAAAGGAAGGTATCTTAAACATCTTTTTCATTTGAAAAATTAAAATGTCCTTGGCAGAAGTGTAGGCGCAGTCAGAAATGCTGCACATAACATTACTAGGTAGCTCTTCTCCACTTGTCATTAATACTGTTGCAGCTCCCATGGATATACCATGCAATATTATCTGTGAATTTTCTCCATGACTTTCTATAACATAATTAATCCACTTAATTAAGTCCTTTCTATCATGCCAACCAAACCCTATATAATTTCCTTCACTTTGTCCATGTCCACGAAGATCTGGCATTAACACATTATATCCTAGAGTTTCATGATAATGCTGTGCTATAAAAGCCATTCCACTTCCTTTTCCTGAATAGCCATGAACTAAAATCGCTATTTTATCAGTGTCCTTTGGCGCTTTCAGGTACTTTGCAAAAAGAGTTAAGTTATCATAGGATTTCATTGTTATGTCCTCCCATGTTTTTCCGTCAAACCAAACTCTACTATCTGCCCAATCCTTAGCATAGTCATCATTTTCTAAATCTGGATTTCCCTTTAAAAATTCTTTTTTCCTGCGAAGGACTCCAAAATTATAAAAATAATTTCCTGCAAAGATAAGAACTATAAGAGCAATAGCAATAATTACTTTTGCTGCGAATATTATGTTTTCCACCATACCCTACCCCCTTTGTATCTTCATAGGTGTCTAAAAAGTATCAGCTTAACTGTTTACTCCTAAAAATATCTTAATAATATATTATAGCTACTTTTAATATTATTGACAATTTTTTCTAATATCATAAAAATAATTTCGCAGACATACACTATGAAGTTATTTAAAGAAAATCACATTAAGTTAATACATAAAAGTATGATAAATTTCATTGTAATTATAATGATTCTTATTGTTAAACGTTCAATATTTCTTAGATTATCTGAAGAAGGTCTGTAACTGAGCTTCTTATGGTTCAAAGCTAAATAATTAAGAATAAGCCCATAGATAATTACTACCTATGGGCTCATTTTCATGTTATATTTTATATTTTTTCTCAAAGTAATGTACTATCTCATACATTGCATAAGCAATAATTGAAAGCACAATTATGCTCATCATTACCATATCTAGCTGTGCTACTTGGCCTCCATATACTATTAAGAATCCCAGACCATCTTTTGCTACAAGGAATTCTCCCATGATAACTCCAACCCAAGAAAGACCTACATTGATTTTTAATGCTGATACTAAAGTTGGAACTGTAGATGGGATTATAAGATGCCTTAAGGTTTGGAACTTTGTAGCTCCGAAGGTTTTTAAAAGCTTAATCTTATCTTCATCAACTTCTTTGAACCCTGCAAGTACACTGATTATAGTAACAATAATTGATATCAAAAGAGCCATAACTATAATAGCCTTCATACCATTACCAACCCAAAATATAATTATAGGTCCTAATGCAACCTTAGGAAGAGCATTTAATACTACTAGGTAAGGGTCTAATACTTTACATAAAAAGTCTGACCACCATAAAATCACTGCAATTAAGGTTCCAAGCACCGTACCTAAGGTAAATCCCACAATGGTTTCAAAGCAAGTAACCCAAATATGCTTAAGCAAAGTACCCTCATTATAGATATTGATTGCGCTTTGTAACATTCTTGATGGGGTACTAGTTAGGAAAGGATCAATAATTTTTAAGCGTCCAAGTACTTCCCATAATGCAAAAAATACTACAAGAATTAGAATCCTAGTGATTAGAATTTCATTCTTTCTTCTTTTAACTTTTTTTATATAATTCTTATGCTCATCACTTTGCTTATTCACAACAACTTGCTGATGAACATTAGTTTCTAATTTTTTATCCCTTTGAGTCATCATTAAAGTCCATCTCCTTCCATATTTCATTGAAGTAAGCCCTAAATTCTGCTTCTTCTCTGCACTTTAATGGTGTCCTACACTCACAAGCAAAAACTATTTTTACTTCTTTCTTTATTCTTGCTGGACGTTTAGAAAGAACAACCACTCTAGAGGACATGGATACAGCTTCAGAAATATCATGGGTAACCATAATAGCTGTTTTTCCCTCTTTTTTAATGATGTCATATATCTCATCACTTACATTTAATCGACTTTGATAATCTAGCGCTGAAAAAGGCTCATCTAAAAGAAGTACCTCTGGATCTAAGGCTAAGGTTCTAATTAGAGCAACCCTTTGTCTCATTCCTCCAGATAATTCCTTTGGATAATGGTTTTTAAACTCCCAAAGGCCATAATTCTTAAGAAGTTTTTCTAACTTGTCCTTACTCTCATCATTTAAACGATTCTTAATTTTAAGCCCTAAAGAAACATTATCCCAAACTGTAAGCCACTCAAAGAGATGATCTCTTTGAAACATATAACCAAGCTTTTCTGAATAGCTATTTATAACTTCACCATCTACCAGTATTTCTCCTGTGGACGGAGTTATAAGCCCTGAAATTATATTTAAAAGTGTTGATTTACCACAACCAGAAGGCCCAACTATACTAACAAAATCTCCAGTTTCTACAGAAAGGTTTATATCTTCAAGAGCAGAAGTTTCTCCTTTTAGTGAATGGTAGTTCATATAAATGCTCCGTATTTCTACTTTGCTCATTCGCTCATCTCCTTTTACATCGAAATATTTAAACTACATCTGAAAAGGGTAAGTAGCCGTAATATTCCCATCCAAAATGTTGTTAAATAAAGTTCTTCATCATTTAATATATGATTAAGTCATAAATGTTGTTAAAGAAAAACAAAAAAGCCTAGTGTTAATTCACTAAGCTTTTTTTAATTTTTAAACTTCTATTTTATTTCTCTTTCAAATATAATTTCGAAATCTTTAGCTCTTCCCTCTAAGGAATAGTACAAAGGTACAATTTGAATAAATCTCCATCCTAACTTTGCATTCTCATTAATAACTTCCTGATGATTATCCCCAGTAAACATTCCACCCATTGCACACTTTACATATTTGTACTCGTACATTTTTATACCCCCAATTAAAACTTAATTATATATACATATATTATATACCCTATTATATAAAAGCCCTGTTTAGAATTTTATTTTTATAGTGTAATTAAATTCACGGAGCAATTTAGTATATTACAAATTTATATTAATCCTAAGTTTAGCAGCAATATTACCTACTCTCTCTTTTTCATTAGTTTTAACTAGAAAATTTCTTGTTAAAGTTTCAATTTGACTTTCTATAAATTAACCTTGGAATTATACGTCCTTTAGCCACAAGTGATTCCACTTCTCCCTGAAGTTTTGCCCCTAATTTAATATAAAAATCTTTTGCTTGGGGACTTGTTACTATTTCAAATTCCACAACATCTAGACTTTCACAGGTTTTCATCACATGTTTCCATAATTCCTTTCCATAACCTTTACCTATATATTTGGGTTCAATAAAAAAGTATTCTAAAGCAATTCCTGACTTTTCAATTAAAAGCCCATAAAACCCAATTATATTTTCATCTTCTTTCATAATAAAAGTTGGATTGTTACTTATAAATTCTTCACTTACTTTGTAAATGGCTTTAAAATTCTCCATAAATTCAAAGTCGTAGCCCCAATATGCCTCAGATCTTATTGCTAAGTTAGTTAAAACTTTAGAATCACATACATTTGCACCATATATATTAATCATTATTTTCCCCCTTAATGAATAATAATATTTAAACCTTGTAAGTTTCAGTTATAGTTAATCTTCTTGCTGCCTAATACTTGAATATAAAAATAAATATTGCAAAATTCTTATAAATATAAAAATACATATTTATAAGAACACTACAATAAAAAAATATAACAATATATAGTATTTATGCGGGTTTGTGAGATTTTAGTCTTATTTAATGCACAAATCCCTTATTAATCTCTTTCACTATTTCTAAATTTAAATGCGCAGTGAAAAGATTGTCATAAGCTTTAAGGATATGACAATAAATAATATTTTTTTCACCTTCATTACAAGATTTCATAACAGTTTTATTTACTTCTAGGTAATTTTATATAAATAATTCTGGTTCTTTTCTATGCTGAAATTCGATTTCCAATTCATGTTTATGTCTTAAATAATTTTCATCATCATAATACTTTGCATTAACAGGACATTTTTTAATACATGCGCCACACTTAATACAAATTCCATTTAATTTTGATACATCTCTTAAGTCAATGGAACCCATTGGACAGCACCTTACACAAAGTTTACAATCATTACAATTTGAATTTGTTTTTGGAGTAACCTTTCTAATATCAACAGCCATGCCATTTTCATCTTTAGGCATATAATGTTTTCTATAAGGTATATTTCCATTTACAACTACAGTTTCAACTTTATTTTGCGATGTTAATTTTTTATATATTTCCTGAGCAAAATCACTTACTATAGTCATATCTTTTTTATCAGGTCTATTTTTAGCTAGAATTTTAGAAAATGAATGCTCTCCTATAAATGCACCACCTGCAATAACTTTAAATCCATCTGCTTCAAGAATATCTTTTAATTCCACTAATGCATCATCATAATTTCTGTTTCCATAAACAACTACAGGAATTGCCAATGCCCCATTACCTTTAATAGAATTTAAATATTTTAGGAGTACATTTGGAACCCTTCCTGCATAAACTGGCACTCCAATAATAACCACATCATCATCTTTAAAACTCACTGGTTCTTTTCGATGATCTGACAAGGTAAAATCAATATTATTTATAGGTCTTTCCCCATTAATATTTTCCGAAAGTTTTTTTGAAATTTCACATACTATTGCTTTAGTTGTATCTGTAGCACTAAAGTACATTGCATTAATTTTTTTAACCATAATCCCCATAATCCCTTTCACCACTTGATACAGAAAAGATTAGTCATATATTTTGTTTTTTGTTATTGTAAGTTTTTATTTATTATTTTCGGTTTAAGAAGAAAATCTAAGCCTATACATTTATAAAATAGTTTATTTCTTAAATTCTACTATATTCGTTAGATTTCTAATCCATTTTAATTTCTATATCACATGCCATAAACCTTCCGAACTCTTCAAATCCTAATTTTTTATAACAATTTATAGCTGGAACATTATCAGTTTTTACATTAAGCCCAATAAACTTTATTTTTCCTTTTAGGCTGTTCACTAATGCTGATACTACTTGCTCACCATATCCCCTTTTTCTGTACTCTGGATGGGTTGTAACGTGTGCTATAGCAGCAACTTCATAATTGTTGGAGTAAGCATGTATTCCAGCAAAACTTACTAATTTTCTATTTACATACATACCAAAGTTTTCATTCAGCATAACTAACTCCTCATCAAGCCATGCTCCTGGGTGACCTACTGAAAGTAAATATTTGATTTCATTTATGCTCTTAAAACCTACACGAACGGCCTCATTTTCCTGCATTTTATTAAGTACATAAAAATCCCATATTCCCATATTCATATACTCCTCTAACCCAGTAATCTTATCTTCTGGAAATACTTCTGCTAGTGTGGCTTTATCAATATGGGTATAAAATTTTGGAGGAAGAAATGGTTTTATTTTTCTTATGAGTTTTATGCTATATTCCACATCATCAAAGCTAGCTGCCAAGAGAACTGGAATACCATAATTCATGTTTAACATAGCTATTGCCTTTAACTCCTCCTCATAAAATAATCCATAACAAACCACCTGTTTCCATTGACTTGCTTCCAAATTATTAAGTTGATAAACGTAATCATATCTTTCTTTATTTTTTAAAAATTCATAAACCATACTGGTATCATGAATGATTCTCACTTCCATGTTTTAATATCCTTTCTATGTGCTTTTTCTAACCTCTTAAGGCAAATATTTTAAGTTTTTTTATAGAATGCAATGTAGAAACTGCACTAATTTATAATTTTTCTTTGTATCCTGTGTAAAATAGTTGCTTCAAGGGATGAAATAAGAAAAACTCTATTGCAACTTATAAAATATATTTAAGATTATTTCATTACCTAATTATACTATATTTCGTATAAACCTTATAATACTTAAACCTGTTATCTTAAACCTATTCATTGTTTTTTCCTTTAATCATAAAAATTTGCTCCTTTTAATTTAAAAGTTTGAAAAGTTTGTACTCTGTAAATCAATGATAGAATAAAAAATATGGAACTTTTTACAATGTTTATGACACTTATATTATAAGGCGGTGATGAAATGGTAAATAATGAACTAATCAATAGTTTTAATAAACTATATGATGAAACTTACTTAAATGTATTAAGACTAGTTACCCTTAAGTGTTCAAACACTGCTGATGTATCAGACATTGTGCAAGAGGTTTTTACAGAAGCATATAAAGTTATGATAAAAAAAGGTCCTAATTACATTGATAATCCCCAAGGATTTATCTTGAGGCTTACTAAAACAAAAATTTACAAACATTATACTTTAATTGAAAAATTAAAAAAGATAATTCCTATACTTTCAAGTAATGAGACCCATGAAGAAATAAATATTGTTGATCTTCAAGTTGATTTAAATCAACAAAATATAGAAGAGGCATTAATAAATAAACACACCATTGATGAGATATGGAGATTCATAAGTCTAAACCCCCAAGATGTGCAAAAGATATTTTTTCTTTACTATTACTGTGATATGTCCTTAAAAGAAATTGCTAAAGAACTTAAAATTAGTGAATCAAATGTAAAACATAAACTTTATAGATCCCTTGAAAAAATTCGTTCTATCTACAAAGAAGGTGGTGAGAATTTATGAAAGAAAAAGATTTTATAAAAGAAATTTTATCCAGTAAATCCGTTAGTAAAGAAGACGTTCGCAAAAGAGTGATTAACACCATTAGTGCTGAGGAAAGAGAGGCAAAATTCTTCATAAAAAATAAATTAATTGTTACAATAGCAAGTGTTAGCCTTGTGATGATAATATCTTTTGGTGCATACGGCAAAGTTAACGCTGATGAATATGATAAAGCCCAAAGCTATTTAAGTGATATTGGTATTGAGACTTCAAATTTATCAAAAACTGAATCAATAAAAGTTTATAAGGATATGGAATCTGCTAACTTTAAATACGACACCACTAAGGTTGTTTTGATGGCTAAAGCCAATGAATTAGGAATTGAAAATGTTCCACAAAATGCAAAAGAAATCTACCAGTCAATTGTTGATTATTATGGAGTTATAAACACAGGTAAAGTAACCTCATCTGAAGTAAAATCAATAACTCCTGGAATCACCTATAAGGAAATAATACAATTACTTGGTCCCACAAAAGATATAGGTAGTGGTCTCCATGTTTTACAATATGTAGTTGATGATAATAAACTTCTATATATAAACTTTGCTGATGAAAATGATATTTGTGAAAAATCCGGGGATGATTTTCTTAAGAATTTAATACCTGTAGACAATAAGGGTGATAGTTCCACTACTTTTAATTGTACCCTTATTCAACGTAGTGAAAATTCACTACTTGTAAGTTGCCCCACTTATACTGCCTTTGATACAGCCAATGTCACTGTAACAGAGAAAACTATAATAGTATTTGAAAATGGAGAAAAAGCTACTCTTAACGATGTGAAAAGTGATTTTATTATTACTTTTAATGGTACTGTAGCTGAAAGCTATCCAGTTCAAATCACTGCAACAAAAATTGTAATAAAATAAGTTCCACAAAAAAACAGCGGTGCTTATAATAACATCGCTGTTTTTAACTTGGAGATTCTTCCATATTTTGGATGAGCCTCCGAGGTGAGATTTTGCTATAACTAATTTGCTTATTGTTTATCCCAATTTAAATAGTGATTAATTATTTATATAGTGATAGCTTTCATCTCCTAAAACCTTGAGATTTTGTGGAATCTTTATATAAATAACACTGCTTCCGAATCTGCCATTAATACCCTTATTCTCATCATCCTTATTGCTATAGAACTGATTCATCCCTAAATCTTTAGAAAACTGTGTAAAGCTATAACTTTGCTTTTCAAATCGTATATTGAGATTGTTATCATTCAATTCTATATCAGGGCCCTTTACCATATAGGCAAAATCAATACCATTAACTAGCATAGGTCCAGAATACCAATATATTTCTATTTTATTATCATCCACAGTTTTTCTATCTATGAAAATCTGTTGTTCTTCTTTTTCAAAGAGAATTTCTAAATCCTTACCTTCATAATTGAAATTGTAATTTTTAATGTTGTATTTATCTTCTAAAATTTTTTCCTCTAATACCCTAGGATTATTCATTATTTCTTCTTCCATATTTAATGATTGTTCTAACTTTACTCCTGGCTTAGCCTGTGCAAAACTCACCTTTGGCAATGCATAATAAACTATGACTCCCAAGATATTAATAGCGATATAAGCTATTATAATAAGCTTTATATATTTATTTTTCATCTTCTCACCTCCAGGTTGTTTGAAGCAACAACACTAGCACAGAAGAATATAGCTGCTGTGATTATAGCTTTAATCATGAAAATCAGTAAGCTACTTTCTTTTCCATAAAACTCTATTATAGTCCCCAATAGAGGCGTTTGTGGAAGCAGAACTACCACTGCCAAGATTACAATTATAAAAAGTTTGGAGCTTTCAGTAAGCACAGTACAGAAGTAAACTATTGAACTAATGATTAAAATATAAAAGAAGTTAGCCCCAATGCTACACATAACTTCTCCTGGAGATAAGAAAAAACCACTTTCTATGATCCTTGAACCTCCAATAGATAAATATTTTATTGTTCTAACCAAAATCCCTGATAAGGCTGAAGTAACCGATCCAAACAGTGAAAGAGTAATCAAAAATCCTATATTTGAAACATTGCTACTAATACGATTTGATACAAAAGTAAAATCCATATCCTTATAATCCTTAAGATTTAAAAGTATTGTAGCTCCCACTACACAAGCAATTGTAAATATATAAACTTGTATAGTCGTATTTCTTTCTATATTAAACTTATAAATATTAGTAGAAGTTGCCATATTTCCACCAGCATTAGTAAGTGCAAATAACATCCCTAATATTTGAGTAAAGATAATCATTAGAAAAAACTTAGAAAAGCCATTAAGCTTATAAATATACTGTTTCTTTACTACTGATATAAAATCACTTTTTGCTAAAGACATAGTTAATCCCCCCCTCTCTTGGACTTGTTAAATATATACATAAATCATTAGTGCTTACTGGTTTTGCATCAATATTTACAGTCTTAGCTGCCCTTAAATCTTCCTGAAAGTTTCTAGTTTCAACCACTAAATAGATACTATCCTTTCCAAAGCTTTCTTCATAAAGCACATTTCTATCTTTAATCAATTCCTTTACTGCTGCTTCCTTTCCACTAAGTCCAATGGCATATTCCTTTAAATCTACTACAGGCATATGGAGACACTTTGTACCGTCCTTCAATAATAATATGTCTTCTAGTATATCCTCTAGCTCTTCTAAGTGGTGACTTGAGATAAGGATGCTACGCGGATTCTCAATGTAATCCTTAAGGATTATCTTATAGATTTCTTTTCTGACAGCAGCATCCATCCCTGTAGTTGCTTCATCCATAATAGTTAAGCTGCAATGACTCGCAATACCTAAAATCATATTAAAGGTGCTTGTCATTCCTTTAGAAAGTTCACTATGGTTTCTGCTTTTATTTATAGAAAAGTATTCAAGAAGTTTTCTACTCATTGTTTCATCGAAGTTTGGATAAAAACTCTTTGCAGCGCATAAAATTTCATCTAGGGTTAATTGTCTTGAAAAGCTCATGTTTTCATCAATAAATATTGTGTTACTAGACACACTTAAATTATTAAAGGGGTTTTCATCAAAAACTTTAATTTCACCACCTGTAGGTTTTAAGAATCCGCTCAATAACTTTAATAGCGTGGTTTTTCCTGCACCATTCCTGCCAATAAGTCCAGTAATAGTGTTTTCCTCAATAGAAAAGCTCAGGTCTTTTAAAGCATTAAAGCTTTTATAAGCCTTAGTAACATTATCACATTGAATAACCTTCAAATTTATCCCTCCCTACTTTCCTCAATTACTTTTGATACCATATCTAAAATTTCCTTTTCCCCAAGATCCAATCTTTTTGCTTCCATTACTAAATTTAAAATAAGTGTTTTTAAGGTTTGTGTTTTACGTTTTTCTCTTATTACTTCTCTTGCATCTAGAGCTACAAACATTCCTAATCCCCTCTTTTTATAAAGAATATTTTCTGATGCTAAAATATTTAACCCCTTAGCCGCAGTGGCAGGATTTATATTAAACATTTCCGCTAATTGATATTGAGAATATATCTTTTCATCACTTCCTATGTTGCCACAAAGTATTTCATTCTCTAACCAATCAGCAATTTGTACATAAATGGGCTTTAAGTTATCATTATCTAAAATCACCCCAACACCTCCTTTATTTATAGGTGAGTTAGTACATTACTGATATAATGTAGTATATTCTTTTTTCAGCTAATTGTATACCTATTTTTTAATTTTTCTTTAAAATATTTTATTTTTTCTTTTTTTCTCACCTCGGATATATTTCCACATTTTGTAATTACCTCCAAGGTAATTACAAATCCCTAGAGATGTAATTACACCTCTAGGGATTTACTGAATTTATATTATATTTATAATTTGATTTTCTCCATGATTTTATATGGTGCTAGAGAATATTAACTAGCTATTTTATCCACACTTCTTACACACATATATTAATTCTCTGCCATTTTCAACATCACTTTTATCGTACCAACCGAACTTTTCTACAATTGTGAGTCCACCTTTTGTAAGGTAATCCTTCAATTGGTTAGCATAATAATATTTCAGTTTTAAGTGATCCTCTATTCTTTGGAAATCTCCATTGGCATCAGTAATCTCAAAGCCATAATGAGGATAAATAATTTGTTTTTCGGTATCGATTTTATCTCCCCAATGCTTTTTAACGATTTTAGCACCTGTATTTTCATCAGTTCTTTCCCATTGAATTATTTCCTCATAGCACCAGCTCTCATCCAGTACCTTATATGGTCTAAATACATTTATGATGAATAATCCATCCTCAGTTAAATGCTCTCTTATGCATTTTATAGAACTTTTTATATCATCATCTTCAGTTAAGGCTTGGAAAGCCCTAAAAGGTGCAATGATAAGTCCAAAGCTTTTATCCAATTTAAACTCTGCCATACTTCCCTGTACTAGGGTTATTTTATCTGTAACTTCCTTATCAGTACTTCTTAGCTTTTCCCTAAAGGATTCAAGCATAGTTTCTGATAAATCAAGTCCAGTAACCTCAATCCCTATGTCAGCAAGTTTTAATGCTACTCTCCCTGTACCACATCCAAGTTCCAGTACAGTACCCCCTGTTTTCACTGCATATTCCTTATAAAATTCTATGTCTGCCGTAAGATTATCCCTATTATCATAATCATATAACCATGCAGTATTTTCATAAGTATTAACTGTATTCATATACTCACTCCCCCTGTGAATTATATTTTTTAGAAACAAATTATCCTTCCCTTAAAAGTTTTCAAGCTCAGCTACCAATATTCCTTTCTTAGAAAGAATACTACTATTACTCTTTTCAAACCCCATGTGTGTGATTATCTTTTTATCTTCAAAAGTAAACTTAAACACTTTGCTAAAATCACCATTTGTTGCAAAATAAATTTCCTCATCCTCAAGTATGGAAACCATAGAAAATCTAGTTGGATACTCTCCATGAAGTTGCATTGTTTCCTTTAACACAGCAAAACCATCCTCAATAGAAAAAGCTTCATTCTTTTCTAATATCATACTATATGCTTTCTTATATCGCTCTTCACCAGTGCCCTTTGCTTCTTTATAGTTTTCACAAATACTATGACACATTGGAAAATTTGTTAGAACAACTGGACCATCACTAAATAAACTATTATGAAAGTTACTTATTCCAGGTTCCACAATGTATGTGTCTCCACTTTTTCCAACAATCATACTGTGCACATTGAAGTTAGGTACATTAACAATAGTATTAGTCTGCAAGAATCCTTCTAAATCCTGAAACTTAACAGTTTCCCCCATTACATGTTCAAAAAATTTCATCATATGTATCACATTTTTACCTCTTCTATATTTTCCTTGTTCATTTGGAGTAACCATAAGTGTATTCATAAAGATACCACTTTTATTTATTCCAAAGGAATGGAAAAATTGTCCATGAACCTTTAAAAGAATTAGAAACTGATTATCTTCCTTTAACATAATTTTTATTTCATCAGTTCCATCATAATTCATTCCTATAATTGTTTTTGGTGAATTTATCATAAAGCTTGTACACATTTTATTCTTATACCTCATCTAAAGTTGTTTATTAGTGATGTTTTTCATACTAACAAACTCTTTAATAACTTTCTTATTTATTTAAATACTCCAGTTTTATTCTCTAAAAAATCATTTAACATATCAGAATGCTGTTGTAAAAACAATTTTGGTATATTATTTCTATTAAAAAAACGTAAATCAAAGGTTTCTTTGTTATCAATTTTCAAATCTCCACTGAGTATATTGCATTTAAAAAGATAACAAATTGACTGTGCTTTATCCCCATTTGGATATGTAGTAAAATACTTTGAGTACACTCCAATAAAATGTTCTACGGCAACATTTAATCCTGTCTCTTCTTTAACTTCCCTAATTACAGCATCTTCAATAGACTCTCCAATTTCAACTGCTCCACCTGGTAGACCCCATAATTCTTCCTTATCACTTCTCTTTTGAAGCAATATCTCACCTTTTTCATTAGTGATACAAGCCGCAGAAAAATTTAGTATTATAGTATCATGACCTACTTTGCTTCTTATCCATTTTATATAATCACTCATTTAAAACCCTCTTTTCATGCTCAACCCAGCCACCCCACTGAAAATCCTTATGGAAATCAATCTCCATAATCTCACAATGAGACACAATAGGTTGAAATTTAAATTGTCTCATCACCACGCCATGAGTTACCACAATTATCTTATCGTAGTGTAAATACTTCTCTAAGGCTTTAAAAGCTCTTTCAGCAACAGTGCTAAGTTTTTCCCACTTCTTTTTATTATCATCAGTGTAATTACCTTTACAAAGAGTACATTCCTTAGCAGCAACCATAACTTCATCATCATTTATGTAGTTGAAGGTTAAATCTGGTAGCCATTCATGAATATCAAGTTCTATATTTATATCCAAGGATGTTTCTTTCGATATAATTGCTGCTGTTTGCATAGTTCTTGTGTAGGGTGAAGTTACAATAATGCTTGCTCCCTTCAACCTTTCATCTTTAGCTACAGCCTTTGCTTGTTCTATTCCTTTTGGTGTAAGTTGAGCCAGATCTCTACCATGTCCCTTAAATTGACGTTCTGTTACTAAGCTATAATCCGGCTCCCCATGTCTTATGAGTATAAGCTTTGTCATTATAGTTGCCCCCTTTTATACTTAATGATTGCTTCCCTATTAAACTATTAAACTATAGTTCTTCCCCTTAAAATCCTTATAGATCCTTTAAATAATGAACAAGTTCATTTTATTCAACGCCTTGAAAGAGATTATACTCCCACCAAAATTTAATTTTTAGCACAAAACTCCCACCTTAAACTTGTTTAAGCACTGATGAGGATAGAAGAATTATCTTGCCAAAATGTGGTTAAACCCTTTAATTATATTATAAGTTATATTTTTACATATAACTATAAAAATAGCTTCATTCTTGTAAACGAAAGACCTTTTATTTCAATGGTAATGAGGAAACAATTAGAAATATGTGGTACATAACCTTATACAATAATATAATGGCAATAGAAGTATTATGTTTAGGAGAGATATAGATGAAAAAGAGATTTTTTGTAGTAGCTATATTAGTGTTGTGTATTTTTATCACATTTGGTTGCAAAAATAAATTAACTACTGATAATTCAAATGCTAATAATCCAAATGATACCCAAACTGAAAAGCCATCAAATGAAAATCCAGAAGAAGCAAAGCCAGGTGCTGATAAGCCTTCAACAAAAGATACAAACTGCAGATTGTACTTCTTTAACACGACTAATTTAAAGCATTATTATATAGACACCACAATACCAGTAGAAGAAAGTGCGATAATCACAGCCTTGACTAAAGAGCTCCAAAACCAAACTTATAATAAGGATTTTTTAACTCTAACAAATAAAGTACAGGTTAAATCTGCAAAAATAGATAAGGATAATAAACTTCTTACAGTGGTATTTTCAGATTCTTATGTTGATCACATGACCTTAGGAAGTAGCACCGAAAGTGGGCTTCTAACCATGTTATTAACTACTTACGGCTATAACTTAGGTGTAGATAAAGTTGCTATATATTTTGGTGATGAATTGTATACCTCTTTAAAAGGGGACTTACCTGAAGGTTACTTTAAAGTGGATTATCCTGAGGCAGAAAAATATTCTAAATGATAGTCAGGGTTTCATCACAGTTAAATAAAAAACACTAATAAAATAACTAATAATTTACTCTTATATGAAAGAATAAAAAAAGTAGAACTGATTTTTGAAGTTCTACTTTTTATAAATTTCCCTTAACTACATATTGAAAGGTAAGTCTCTCCACCTTTTTAGATGAGTTATCATCGTCAGAAATTGAAATTTAGTGAGTGAAATCACCTTTCATAAATGGTTGAAGAAAATGAACTAGTTCATTGTTTAATAATAAAAATCATCTTAAGTAATTATTCCTAAACTAAACACTTTCAACCTGCAAAATCTCTTCAGTTTTATTGTCCATTAAATAAAGTCTGTACATCATTATAGCTCCTAGGATAGAAAGACCACCTATAAATAGCCATAGATTTCTGATGCTTGTGTATTTAACATACAAACCTGCAATTATTGGCCCGACCATAAATCCTAGTTTTCTTATTATTGGGAAAATAGAATTAAACCTTCCTCTATGTGAAGCTGGGGTATGGTCTGCAATGTATACATTAGTATTGGTGGAAATTAATATTTCTCCCAACGTCCAAATTATAGTTGAAAGTATAAATAGAAAATAGCTGTTGATGAAAAATATCATTCCAAACCCTACTGCATAGAGTATTCCCCCAAGAGCTATGCTTAAGGATGCTTTAAGTTTCCCAGCTATAGCAGTGAGAAACATTGGAATAATACTGCAAATTACTGCATTCACTGCCATAAGACTCCCAAATATAGTTGCTGACTTATCCCCAAATACATCTCCAATTTGGAGGGAAAGGCCAAAGTTGAACTGAGAAAATACTATAAAATATATAACAATTATAAAAGAAAATAAAAGTAAAGTTGGTCTTCTAACTAAAGCTTGAAGTAAAGTTCCTTCTTCTGCTTTTTCAAATTTATTTCCCTTTGTTGCTAATATAGCTTCCTTCTTAGGCATAGTTTCTGGAATAAACATTGCTACTAATATAACTGAAATAAAGGTGGTGATGGCATCCCCTAAGAAAAGCCAAATCAAATAGTTGTTATATAAAAATCCTGCTAAAAGAGGTCCCACAGAAAAACCTATATTTATAGCCATATACTGCATGGAAAAGGCGGTCTTTCGTTGCTCACCTTCTGTGATATCAGTAATAATAGTGCTGTAAACAGGCATTGGATATCCTCCAAGAAAGTTTGATAAAATTAGTAATGATGTTAGTACAATTGGATCCTTTGTAAAGGCACATAATAGTATTGCAATAGCTGAAGCAGTTCTAAAAATAATGAATATTTTCTTTCTACCTATAACATCAATTAATTTCCCCCCATGAGCTGAGGCAATGAGTCCAACAAAGCTGTTAATTGCAACAATTAGCCCTACTGTTCCTACATTCATACCTATAGAATATGTTAAAAACATAGTCAAAAAAGGCGCCACAAAGTTACCTAGATTATTAATTATTGATGCAAAGAAAATAATATAAACACTCATTGGTAAATTTTTATATGGTAGTAATAGTCTTTTAAATCCCTTCATGTTTTCTCCCCCAAAATTCATACTTAATCTTTTATTCTTCATCCTCGATGAAAATTAATTTTCACCAGATGTATGTTTTTATCTTTTTTATATACGTTTCCCATACACTACATGCCAGTGCAAATGCTTAGAATCCTGGTACTCCCCAAGATTAGTGATTACCCTGCAAGCTCCATTTTCTGCTACAACCCTTGATGCTACTTGTCTAACCACTGACAATAATTCCAATAATAAATCATTATCCTCTTCCTCAATGGTAATAAGAGATGATATATGCTTTTTAGGAATCACAACAATATGCACCTCATAAGCTGGGCGAGTATGATGGTATGCTAGTACATTTTCTGTTTCAGAAATTTTATTAACCATAGTCTTCCCACTCAAAACTTCATTACAGTAAAAATCACTAATCATAATTTTTCTCCTCTCACTGTATAAATAAACTTTATATATGAAATATTTAACAAAAATGTATTTTATGAACTTAAGTTTTATTGTACCAAATATTTCATAACAATGAAATTATATTAATGTAATAAAGGTAATAAATTAGTAATTATACTAATTTATTACCTCCTAACAATGCCTCGATACCCATAATTTATTTTTCACTTTTTAGAAATTGAAAAACTATTATTTTCTGGTTCCATCCTCATTAAATACTTTTCTTAAATGTATTTCATCATACCAAATCATGGCAATGGTACCAAGAATAAATACTGTAAACTGAGTTTCTTCTCTTATTTCTTTTAAGAAGTAGTTACACAGTACCCCTAAAAGAATAAAAAAAACTCCTAATATCATAAAACTATTAGCTGAATATCTTTGAGCTTCATTCCAGGTATCCTGATTTTTCATTGAAAATCTTGTTCTATGACCATATATATTATTAATTTTCTTCGGTGGAAAAACTTTAAATATAACTCCCACAACAGCATTAATGATTCCCACAGTAAATAACATAAGTACACTTCCTTAGCTCTTTATTTTATAACCAGTATATGAATATTTTAAAGATAATTAACCATAATCTTAGTAAAAAAACACATAGCTCCTTATGTTTTTAGCTCCTATTACTCAGTTGTGAAAAATCTCTTTCCAACTCTACAGATTTATTGACTAAATAAATAGTAAATATCCGTTTAATTTATTTCAAATTTCTAATTTAATAATCCAACCTCATGATATGTTCACAACCAAATACTTGTCCATTAAACTCAAATCCAAAGCTCTTATACAGTTTTACAGCAAAAGTGCTTTCTTTGTGTACCCCTAGAAAAATCTTATTACGTGAATTGTCTTGTTTTATGATTTCTAAAAGTTTTTCTAAAGCTTTTTTCCCATAGCCCTTTGATTGATACTTTTTATCAATCATCATGCGATAAATCCAATATTCACTGTCATCTTCATCAATACAGTACATTAAAAATCCAATCATTGTGTCCTCATCAAATATAGCTAATGGTATACATTCTGGCTGAAACTTTGATTGCGCTATTGAAACAGCATTTGATGTAACAAAATCAACTTGCTGCTCTGCCACCGTAAGCTCAATGCAGTCCCAAAAATTTTCTCTTGTAATTTCTTTAAATAATATCAATATATAACCCCCATTATCATTTACTATAATTCTTTCATAACCATCGCAATATGTTCATAATGCAAGTGAGTAAATATAGCGAATTTAACTTTATTCATCATGCACCTCTTGGCATATTGTATAATTTATGAATGAACTATACTGAAGTTTAAGTTCATATCACTATATTTTTCTATTAACTTTTAAGTTGAACTCTGGCTGTGTTACATAGGATAGATATTGCACTCCTCCATTATAATCTAAGTATGCTTGAAATCGCTGACGAATGGCTGGAGCTGTAATCATATCCAATACTTTTTCTCTTTTTACCCAACAGGATTCTGAATTTTCATCTGAAATGCATAACTCACCATGAATAAAAGTGCAAATGAAATCCATCATTACTTTCGTGGGAACTTGCTTAACTCCGTTATATCCTTTATTTATTGATGTATTTGATGAAATTGCAAAGAGATTTTTTACTTCCACATGAATTCCACTCTCTTCTTTTATTTCTCTAATAACTGCATCAATAAGATTTTCTCCAACCTCTACTTGACCACCTGGAAAAACCCATCCTCCATGATAAGTTTTAACCAACAATATCTCCCCTTGCTCATTTTCAACTACCCCTGCTGCCGCAACAATATGTGTTGGCATTATCATTTATCTCACTCCTTCACTAACTTTAATACTTTTTTTATACACCTTGCAAACACTCATTTATTACTCTATATCATATACTTATAATAACATAATTTCAATAAAATGTATTTTAATATTCAAGGTTTAAATTATAGTAAAAATAAAAGACCATTCTGCTTAATGCTTTAATAAAACATTAGCAAAATAATCTAATCTTTTCTATTCGTATATTGTTGCTGTTTTTCTTGTAATTTTGTTATCTAGATTGCTTATTCTACTACAACAGCAGTTCCTGAAGCAGTTACCATAAGCATATTCCCTGCTTGACCTAGCACCTCGTAGTCTATATCTATCCCTACAATTGCATTTGCACCAAGTTGCCATGCTCTTTGCTTTAATTCTTCTATAGCGCCTTCTCTTGCTTGAATTAATTCATCTTCATAAGACTTTGATCTTCCTCCAAAGAAATTAGTAAGTCCTGCAGCAAAATCTTTAATAAAGTCTACCCCAGAGATAACCTCTCCACAGATAATTCCTTTGTATTCAATAATTCTTTTACCTTCAATGTTATTTGTAGTTGTTACGATCATGATAAAACCTCCGCATTTTAAATTGATTTATAAAATATATTAAGTTATATTTTCACATCCAAATTACTCAATCAGTCAGATTTTAAATACATGCTTGCTATATAAATGCAGATATATTCTTTATAAAAAGTTCTATATCTTTTAAATTATTATTTATTATGTGATAAACAATATTTCTATCGAACTTCATATAATCGTGCACCAAAATATTTCGGAATCCAGCCATATTACACAAAGAATCTCTTAATTCATTATTTATTTTCTCATCTTTAAATAAAACAATGCTCTTCCTTAATTAAATTGTATCATCCTCACCCAACATATGTAAACTGAAGATATTTTTACCTCATATATTATTTCCCATTACTTCTTACTGCTTCATAAATATCATCTATGTTCTTCTTAACCCTTCTGAAACAAATACTTTTACCTGAGTCATTTTAAGAATACTTTCACTAAATCCTCTCAAGATTCTCTACGGTTTTTTCACTTTTTACATCTCCAGTATTCAAAGTAGTTTTTGTTTCAATTAACATTACCTCAACTTCTTCTTTTGCAACAGGCATATGTTCAACACCTTTTGGAACTATAAGAAACTCTCCAGGATTTAAAATTATATCCTTATCCCTAAACTTAATAATCAATTGACCTTTCACAACATAAAACATTTCATCTTCATTGTCATGAGTGTGCCACAAAAATTCACCCTTAAATTTAGCAACCTTTACATAAGATTCATTTACTTCACCTATAATTTTAGGACTCCAATACTCATGGAAAAGGCTTAGTTTCTCACTAACATTAACTTTATTCATATCCTTCACCTTCCTACTTTGTGCTAAAGACATATTTATCTGTCACCATCTAATATGTTTTAGTTTTATTCTAACTCGATTAAGTACCTTTCTAATCTTACTATTATCATCTGGAAGTAATTTTATATCTGATAATAATGCAATCTTCTCCACCACTTCTTCAATTGATAGATTATCCGTCTCTATGTGTTGCTTAAACACTTCGTTTTTTAACCCTTCTATGCATCTATCTATTTGCTTTGCTGGCCAAGATTCCTTTCCATCTCCTCGAGTTTTCAATCTTTTAAGTAGGATTTCTCTTGTAGCACTCAATGCAAAATGTCTTACTTCGATTCCACTACTTCTTAATTTACCAACAATTTCTTTAAAATACTGAGGACTCACTATAGTCATTGGTACAACTATTATCCCCTTATAATTTTCATCAATATATTTAAGCATAGAAAAGTTAATTTCTCTCCACATTTCGTAATCTTGAAAATCTCCCTTACCTAATTCTTTTGGTATATTCTTTCTAATAAAATATCCTGGATTTTCTGGATCATATACAAAGGAGTTAGGAAGTCTTCTATGTAGTTCAAAGGCTGTTTGTGTTTTCCCTGAGCCAAAGGCACCATTTATCCATATTATCATTACCATCACCTCTTATTATAAATTCCACAAGTTTCAATAAGGTTTTTTGAGTGTTGTAGATTTCTTTTATATATTTTAGCACCGTTTTTTATTAAGCTTTTCATCATTATTACTTTATCCAAAGCTGTTCTGCTCTGATGAATGCCCCTTCTTCAAAGGAAAGCTTATAAATATCTGGCATTTGAAGCTCTCTCCAAGAGTTATAATCATAACTTTCATCAAAATAGTTCATAATTAACACCATGATATTTCCATGAGTTCCGATTACAATGTTGCCACCTTCATGTTCTTTTAAAATTCTCTGAAGAACTTGTACACCTCTTTGTTGTGCTTCATTTCCTGATTCTCCACCTTTAAAAGAAAACTCTAAATCTTGCCAAACCTTCATTACGGAAGCTTGAAAATCCTCTACTGGACCTTCTGCTAATTTTCTTTCTCTAAATTCTTCATACAGGGTAATACTTAAACCTAAAGTATTAGCTAATCCTTCTACTGTTTGTACTGCTCTTTTGTATGGACTTGCCACCACATGAGTTATACTTTCTGTTAATAATATCTTTGTTACTATTTCAGCATCTTTAAAGCCTTTATTAGATAAAGGTCTAGTTAATTCCTCCGGAGTATAAGTTGAATCGGCATGTCTAACTAAATAAATATTTGTGATCATTTTAATTTTCCTTTACTTCTATTTTTAACATCTCTAATGCATTAAGCCCATCACTTTTATACCCACCATATCCACCCCACCAGCTGGGGTATTGTATAGGAATTGCCGTTACAATAAATTGATAAAAATTATAATAAGCTGTCAATTTAATCATGTTAGTTAACACTCCACTTCCAAAGCTATTTCCAAATAAAAATAAACTTATAGCTATTAGTAAAGATGTTATTGGTCCACCTATGACTGCAATACTTTCTTGAATTCTAGATAGCTTATTATTATTCCACCTAACAAACCCTGTAAATGGGTGAAACCCCCTGAACACCACCTGCAAACTTCCTATGCTATAACTTTTCTCATTATTCTTAGCTATACCAAGATACATCCTAACCTTATCCTTGCTAAAGAAAAGTGCAGGTATAGCATGTCCAAGTTCATGTGCAATTGTAGTAAGTTGCACTATGCTAATCCACATAAGTATATTTAAAATAATATTTATCATTTCCATATTAAATCTAACTCCCTAATTCTTATATTTATTCATTAGAGTAATAAGCTTTGCATTCTTAAAGGTTATTATTTATAAATTATATACCTAAAAATATCAATGATTTCTAAAGTATTCCTGACACCTACTAATCCAAAGCTTTTCATGCTCCTCTGGTGATACTACATGTTTGCTTAAATCCTGAATAGTAAGTATTCCAGCTTCTTCACACCACTCCATACAAGTTTTGTAAAATTCCATACTTCC